>JAHHID010000012.1 GCA_019359015.1 Spirirestis rafaelensis WJT71-NPBG6 | reverse complement strand
GTTTTATTACCAAAGCGATGGGTTGTAGAAAGAACTTTTGGTTGGCTGAATTGGTGTAGGAGATTAAGTAAGGACTATGAGAGATTACCTGAAACTTCCGAGACTTTCATTTATATTGCAATGATACCTATCATGGTCAGGCGGCTTGCATAATGTTTGACGCGCTTCAACTTTTAAAACATCCTCTGAAGAAGAGTATTTAACAAAATATGAAACTAAAAGTAGATTACCTACAAAAGACAAACCAACTTTTCAGCAACTACTTCGAGGCAAGATAGAGTTTCTTGCTATGGTTAAGAGCAAAAATAATCCAGTCTACCAAAAATATTTAAATCTCTATAATAAGTTATTAAATGTTAGTAAATCAAAACAATAAAATCCAAAATATGATATGGAACAAGACTTTAAACAAGAAATTCAGGAATTAAAAAATAGATTAAAAAATAGTAATTTATACAAAAAACGGTAGAGCAGTTAGATACTCTACCGTTTTCTAATTTTGTATTTAAGATATTAGATTAAATCCAAAATTTTACTCAGCTACTGGGGTCAATAGTTCCCGCTGTTGTCCACCAGTAACTCGCACTGTACCGGTTTCATCGACATCAACGACGGCTGTATCACCATCTTTGATGCGACCAGAGAGAATTTCCTCAGCAAGGCTATCTTCTAACAAGCGCATAATCGCCCGACGTAAAGGTCTTGCACCGTAACTCGGGCTATAACCTTCTGTAATCAAGCGGTCTTTGAAGCGATCGGTGACTTCTAGGACGATACCCTTTTCAGTCAAACGACCAAACACTTCTTTGAGCATGATTTCAGCGATTTCGCTGACTTCTGGCTTGCTCAACTGACGGAAGACGATAATTTCATCTAATCGGTTGAGGAACTCTGGACGGAAGTACTGCTTGAGTTCTTCGTTCACCAAAGTCTTAATGCGGTTGTATTGCGACTCACCAGCATTTTCGGTGAACTCGAAGCCGATGCTGGAAGCACCTTTTTCAATTACCTTAGAACCGATGTTGGATGTCAAAATCAGCAAGGTGTTCTTGAAGTCTACAGTGCGACCTTTGGCATCAGTTAATCGACCGTCTTCGAGAATTTGCAACAGCATGTTGAATACATCTGGGTGCGCTTTCTCGATTTCGTCGAATAGTACGACGGTGTAAGGACGACGGCGTACGGCTTCGGTCAACTGACCGCCTTCGTTGTAGCCTACATAACCAGGAGGCGAACCAATGAGTTTGCTGACGGTGTGGCGCTCCATATATTCGGACATATCCAGGCGAATCATTGCTTCTTCTGAACCGAAGAAGTAAGATGCTAAAGATTTCGCCAACTCAGTTTTACCAACACCAGTCGGACCAGAGAAGATAAAGCTGGCGATAGGTCGATTAGGATTTTTCAAACCGACACGAGCGCGGCGAATGGCACGAGAAACTGCTTTAACAGCATCTTCTTGACCGATGAGGCGCTGATGCAAGGTATCTTCCATGTGCAGCAGCTTTTCGGATTCGGATTCGGTGAGTTTGTTCACCGGAACTCCTGTCCAAGATGCGACGATGTGGGCGATATCCTCTTCGGTGACAACTGGTTCTAAACCTTCTGTACCCGATGCGTTCGTTTTGCTTTGAGCGATCGCGCGAATTTCCGCTTTGATTTCCATTTCGCGATCGCGCAGTTCGCCTGCTTTCTCAAAGTCTTGACCGCGCACTGCGTCATCTTTTTCTTTCAATATCTGACGCAATTCTTTGTCTAACTCTTTTGCCGCGGGTGGCAATTGCGAGTTAATCAAGCGGACGCGAGAACCGGCTTCGTCAACCAAGTCGATGGCTTTATCTGGAAGGTAGCGATCGCTAATATATCTATCAGACAATTTCGCTGCCGCTACTAAAGCTTCATCGGAGATTTTCAGCTTGTGGTGCTGTTCGTAACGGTCACGAAGCCCGTACAAAATCTCGATTGTTTCATCAACGCTCGGTTCACCTACCATCACTGGTTGGAAGCGTCGCTCTAGCGCTGCATCTCGCTCGATGTGTTTGCGGTATTCATCCAGGGTTGTTGCACCAATACACTGCAATTCACCTCTTGCCAAAGCTGGTTTGAGGATGTTTGCCGCATCAATAGCACCTTCTGCTGCACCTGCACCAATAAGCGTGTGAACTTCGTCAATCACGAGAATGACATTGCCTGCCTGACGAATTTCGTCCATGATCTTCTTCAGGCGTTCTTCAAATTCACCCCGGTACTTGGTACCAGCTACGAGCAAACCGATATCGAGAGTGACTACGCGCTTATCTTCTAAGATGTCGGGGATATCTTTGGTGGAAATGCGTGTCGCCAATCCTTCAGCGATCGCCGTTTTACCAACACCAGGTTCCCCAATCAATACTGGGTTATTTTTGGTGCGGCGACCCAAGATTTGAATCACCCGTTCAATTTCTTTTGCGCGTCCCACTACTGGATCGAGCTTGCCGTCCACTGCCATTTGGGTCAGATTCGAGCCAAATTCGTCCAACGTTGGGGTTTTTGTTCGACCTGATGAACCACCAGGGGAAACTTCGGCTGTTTCTCCTAGCATTCTAATGACTTGGGTTCGCACCTTGGAAAGATCCACACCTAGGTTTTCCAGAACTCTGGCTGCTACGCCTTCCCCTTCGCGGATCAAGCCCAACAGCAGATGCTCGGTACCAATGTAGTTATGTCCTAATTGGCGCGCTTCTTCCAAGGATAGTTCTAGAACTCGCTTTGCCCGTGGCGTAAACGGAATCTCCACAGCAACAAAGCCTGAGCCTCGACCTATGATTTTTTCTACTTCAATCCGAGCGTCTTTGAGATTGACCCCCATTGATTTCAGCACCTTAGCCGCCACTCCGGTACCTTCGCCAATTAGACCCAAGAGGATCTGCTCAGTACCGACAAAATTATGCCCAAGACGGCGTGCCTCTTCTTGAGCAAGCATGATTACCTTAATGGCTTTTTCTGTGAAGCGTTCAAACATAGTTTCGTTGATCCCATCACCTGCGTCGTGCCGGTATGCTGATTTTAGCATAAGCCCTAAGTTTGGGTGTCTGTATAAACAGATAGACATCCAAGGGCTAACGCTCAGGTTAATGAGATAATTATTAAATTTTTATAAGTTTGATGTGGTCTGTATACTGAGAAGCTGGATTTTAGCCCCTCGATTTCAGCGCAAAAAACGGCTTTTGGGTGTTTTTTTCGCCCTTCCCAAACAAATTTTAATATCATAATTTGGTGTCCCTTTCAATACACCTGAATACGATATTTAAATATCTAATATAATTTAGACAATATTACGTTATTAAATTAGAAATACTAATGTTTATTTAAAAACTAACTGCCACGAGGACTGGCTCAAGCGATCGCAAATTATGCTACGCCATGTAGCCAAAGTTTGGGGAAATTCTGGCTGTTGCATTTCTCCAGTCCACAAAACTAAAGCATCTTCACCGTTATCTCTGTAATAACCCCGGCGTCGCCCTGCTGTTTTGAAACCAAATTTTTGATATAAAGATATTGCTGCCGAGTTGGAAACACGCACTTCCAGAGTGGCTCGCTCTAAACCGCGATCATAAGCTCGAAGCAAAAGCGAATATAGTAAAGCTGCCCCCAAACCTTGACGGTGGTAGTGAGGATGAACCGCCACAATCGTAATGTGTGCTTCGTCTAAAATTGACCAAAAGCAACCCATTCCTAGCATTCTAGAGCTAGAGAAGTTGGAAAATAATCCGATTAATTCAGTATTGGGACTTTCCAATTCTCGTTGGTAAGCCTCCAAATTCCACAAACCGCCAAAACAGGCTTGATCTACTTCTAAGGCTGCACTCAGATCATCTGGTGTCAGTGGTTGAATTTCTAATGCTAATGAGATCACAATTATCAATAATGGGACAACGGGTCGCTAAACTGAGAATCGGGGTATTCACTCACGCCCGTAATTAGAACAAGGACAACTCTTATATTTATGGTATCGACTCACCCGGCAGGTATTCAACATTCTGGTAGCCAGTATTTACCTGAAACAAGCAGTAAAAATGCCAAATTGTCGCCCAATCAGCAACTTTTACCCTTGAGTGCCAGAGTTAATAGTAATGACTGCCTGGAAATTGGTGGCTGTGATGTCACAGCTCTAGTTCAGCAGTTTGGTTCGCCTTTATATATTTTGGATGAAGAAACGCTCATTTGCGCTTGTCAGCAATATCGAGATTCTTTTAAGCAATATTACAAGGGTGAATCTCAGGTATTGTATGCTTCTAAGGCTTGGAGTTGTTTGGCAATTTGTGCTATCGCCGCAAGCCAGGGTTTAGGTGTAGATGTAGCATCTGGGGGCGAACTTTACACAGCTCTGCAAGCGGGTGTCAGTCCTGATAAAATCTACCTTCATAGCAATAATAAATCTCGGCAAGAGCTAACTTTTGCCATTGAATCTGGTTGCACCATTGTGGTGGATAACTGGTATGAGTTGCATACTTTGGTGGAGATAGCTCTTGAGAGGGAGACAAGGGGACAAGGGGGACAAGGGGGACAAGGTGAAATTTCTTCCCCCACTCCTCCCATCCGGATAATGCTGCGGCTGACTCCGGGAATTGAGTGTCACACTCATGAGTATATTCAGACAGGACAGTTAGATACTAAATTTGGCTTTGATCCGAATGCCCTGGATGAATTGTTTACTTTTGTTAGTAAGCAATCTGCTCTTAACTGCGCGGGATTACATGCTCATATTGGTTCTCAGATTTTTGAACGTCAACCCCATCGCGATTTAGCGGCTTTGATGGTGCAATGGTTAAGTAAAGCGGCTGGTTACGGTTTAAGCGTGACAGAATTAAATGTTGGTGGCGGTTTGGGCATTAAGTATATAGAATCAGATGACCCACCCAGCATTGAAGAGTGGGTAAAACCGATTTGCGAAGTGATTGAATCCGCTTGTGCTACAGAAAACTTACCTTTACCAAAGTTATTATGTGAACCAGGGCGATCGCTAATTGCCACAGCTTGTGTCACTGCTTATACGTTAGGATCATCCAAACTGATTCCGGGAATCCGTACGTACGTAGCTGTGGATGGAGGAATGTCTGATAATCCGCGACCGATTACTTACCAGTCAGTTTACCGGGCAGTAGTCGCTAATCGGATGTCGGCTCCTTTAACGGAAACAGTGACAATTGCTGGTAAACATTGTGAATCAGGGGATATTGTCATCAAAAATGCCCAACTGCCAAAAACTCAACCCGGAGATATTCTCGTAGTAATGGCAACTGGTGCGTACAATTACAGTATGGCATCTAACTACAATCGCATACCGCGATCGGCAGCTGTTATAGTCAGGAATGGCGAAGCAAATTTAATTTTGCAACGCGAAACTTATCAAGACTTGATTAGACAGGATTGCCTACCAGAAAGACTCAAAGATTGATTTTGGATAAAGCCTGAAGACTGAAAGATAGGATGAAGAACAAAGGATAGAGAATGAAAATTTTAGACTTCATCGTTGATAATTCATACTTCATACTTCATCCTTTATCTTTCATACTTTATACTTCATACTTTCACGCCAGATGTCATGGGAGATTGGTGGAAGCAATGGCTGATGAACCTGGGACGGTCTGGGTCCTTGCTGCTTGAGACTCTGGATATAGTCTTAGTACTGGCGCTGACTTACATGATCCTAGTTATTATTAGTGAGCGCCGGACACTGTGGATGGTGCGGGGATTTATTGTGTTGATGCTGGCGTCAGCTCTCAGCGACAGGTTGGGACTACCACTGTTAAATTTTGTATTAGAAAAGTTGGTGATTGGTTGTGCTGTGGCAATGGCTGTAGCGCTCCAATCAGAGTTTCGGCGATTTTTGGAACAATTGGGACGTGGCGAATTCCGGCAGTTATTTCTACCATCGAATCTGACTGTCCCCAAGTCTGATAGTGTGATTGATGAAATTGTCGATGCAGTTAAAGAGCTGTCGAAAAACCGGATTGGTGCTTTGCTAATTTTGGAAACCAGTGGTCCAATTGACGAGCGCGATTTTTCAGTACCTGGAGTAAAGCTGAATGCGGAAGTTTCTAAGGAACTGATACAGACAATTTTTCAGCCGAAAACTCTTTTGCACGATGGGGCGACGATGATCCGTGGATCGCGGATTGTGTCATCAGGTATAATTTTACCGCTTTCGGGACGCACAGCCTCGCGGCAGTTGGGAACACGCCACCGAGCTGCGATGGGAATTACTGAGCGAGTCGAAAATTGCATTTGTGTTGTTGTATCAGAAGAAACGGGTTCTATTTCTTTAGCGGAAAGAGGAATCCTAAATAGACCGCTGACGCTCACGAAACTGAAAGAGTCTTTAGAGGCTCGGTTATCGCCAACTGTAGATCGGGAAGCTGTGGCTCCTGGTCTGTTAAGCTTGGTACGTCAGATTCGTAGTAAGTCACTAGCCCTAATTTCACGTTTACTTGGATTACCATCGACCGCCTCACGAGATAAAAAATGACAGTACACTATACAGAACTGGAATATTTGCCCGCTGACTTAAAGCGAGAATTACTGCCCAAACACGTTGCGGTGATTATGGATGGCAATGGTCGATGGGCTAAACGTCAAGGGCTACCCCGAATTATGGGTCATAAGAGGGGAGTCGATGCCCTAAAGGATTTGCTTCGCTGTTGTAAGGATTGGGGAATCAGTGCGCTGACGGCTTATGCTTTTTCGACTGAGAACTGGAAAAGACCTCAGGAAGAAGTTGAATTTTTGATGACTTTGTTCCAAAGAGTTTTGCGCCAAGAATTGCGCGAAATGCTGGAGGAGAATGTTCAAATTAGGTTTGTGGGAAATTTGCAAGCTTTACCGCGTATTCTTCAAGAAGAAATTTCCCGTTCAATGGAAGAAACTAAGGATAATCGCGCTATCCGGTTTACAGTTGCCACAAACTACGGGGGACGACAAGAAATTTTACAGGCTTGTCGAGCGATCGCCGATCAAGTAAAGCAAGGTTTACTTCAACCTGATGAAATTGATGAAGCGACTTTTGAGCGTCATCTCTATACAGCGGGAATTTGCGATCCAGATTTATTAATTCGCACCAGTGGAGAAATGCGAATCTCAAATTTCCTTCTCTGGCAAATGGCTTACGCGGAAATTTATATCACCGAAACTCTTTGGCCCGATTTTGACCGCGCTGAATTTCATCGCGCTTTGTCTGCTTATCAGCAACGAGAAAGGCGGTTTGGCAAAGTCTGAACAGGAGTAGGACGTGAAGGAGTGGACGAGTGGGGGAGTGGGAGACAAGGGGACAAGAAGACAATTGTTTCTCCCCATCCCCCTCTCTCCCCCTCTCCCCCTTTTCTTTTACGGTCCTGAAAAAACCGCTTGTTCTATATCTTCGCGACTGAGGGAGTACTTGAATGATCGCTGTATATCTTGCCCATTTTCCCCGTTCGGGAAATATCGGACGATAATTTGCTCAATATCGAGCCAGATTTCGGCTTGCCATAAAGGTCGCTGCACATGCCAACAATGGGGCTGTTGTTCATCTTGCTGACAGCCTTGGTTTTTTAACCACTGCTCAATCTGAGGTAGGGGGTGGTTATATAGGGGAGTATCGGCAGAAATAGTATTCATCATTTGAGTCAAAAGTCAAGGATAAAATAAATAATTTTACTTCTTAATTTCTAGAGGATTATTTGTTTGAGAAAAGTGGTAAATTTGCTCTTGAACTACTGGGGTTGGTGGTATAAATTCCGTTCGGAAGGCAGCATCGCCACGAGTTAAGCCGATAGCGATCGCCAATAACAAACAACCGAGAATAGTTAACCCCATAATAAATAAAGCAAACATTTCCCCAGGTGAGAGCGGGCGATCGGTGGCATCAAGGTAAGCTGATTTAGACCAATCATAAAAATTAGCGACGGGATGGTTCAAGTCAGGGGGTGCTTGAATCACGCCAAAGCGAGAGTAGCCTATTTTCAGATCGTAGCTTAATCGGCGTTCTGGGCTGCTAAGGGTCGCGTAAGCTTCGTTGAGTTGCTGAAATTTGGCAGTGGCGATCGCAGCAGGTAACTCTGTAGTATCTGGATGAAAGCGTTTGCTCAGTTCCCGATAGGCATGACGGATTTCGATTACCGATGCCGAGGGATGCAGTCCTAGCACGGAGTAATAAGTTGGTTCACTCCTTTGTGGCATTGCCCCGTTTTGATTCACGGCTGTTTGAGTTACCATTAGCTCAAGTTTTTTATTATTTTAAACCTGACAATGGGTGAGTAGGCGAACCGCCCAAGTTTTAGTCTATTTAGCGGTAAACATCACCCGAAAACTTAGCTTGATTCACTTATGTTGTCACGCACTTCATTATCGAGACGCAGGCAAGATGTCTGTTTGGGATTCGCTGCCAAAATCAAGATTTTTTTGACTCGAATGCCACTACTCATTTCATGCAGCTTGTACAGGATGGATATAACCTCATTATTAAAGGTAAATACACTCCCTCATACCTATCCTAGTAAATCAGCGCGAGGTTTAAAGGTTTCAATTTGCCGCAACTTTTCGTATAATTCCCTTTCTTCTTGGCTAATAGTTTTGGCAGTAACTATCTGAATTTCTACTAATTGATCGCCGCGTTTACCACCTTCGTTAGGGTAGCCTTTATTCGCAAGACGGAATCGTTGACCAGACCTAACGCCTTGTGGGATGGACATTTTCACAGGTCCGTCAAGAGTTGGTGCTTCTATCTGTCCTCCTAAAACGGCTTCGCTGGGAGTCACAGGTACTTGGCAAAATACATTTAAGCCTTCTAGTTTAAACAGAGAATGAGGTTCGACTGTAATTTTTAAGTACAAGTCACCTCCACCAATGCCTTGGTTACGGAGGCGGATGGTTTGACCTGTTACCATACCTGGGGGCATAGTCACTTCTAGCGATCGCCCATCTTCTAAGCGAATACGTTCATTGCCACCTGTATAAGCTTTTTCTAGTGGTAAAGTTAATCTCGCTTCTATATCCCGACGGCTAGGGCGAGGAGTTTTCGCTACTGTGTATTCAACTTTGCTTCTGGGGGTACGAAATGGATCGCGGTTAGCGCCATTAGTAGAATCACTTGCCCCATTTTTATTTTTTACACCGACAACTTGATTAATAAAGTCCTCAAAATTGGCAAAATCGCTAGGATTTACATCTTGAGTATTGGTGCGATCGCCCTTCTGATTACCCCAACCCTTACCCTTTGATGTCTGTTGTTTGCTACTAAAGCCTCTTTGATTCCAGTAGCGGCTAAACTGATCGTATTGCGCCCGTTTGGTTGCATCGCTAAGGATTTCATAAGCTTCACCGATATCCTTAAATTTGTCTTCGGCTGCTTTGTTTCCCGGATTTAAGTCTGGGTGATACTGCCGCGCTAATCGGCGATAATTCTTTTTAATTTCCTCACTAGAGGCTTCTTTAGGTACTCCTAAAATCTCGTAATAATCGCGAAAATTCTGCAAATTTTGCATAGTCAGTTTAACTATATATTTTAGATTTTATTAATGTTTAATGCTTAATAGTACTATTAACTATTACTTGTTAACGATCACTAAATCCGAATCAATCAACTTCAATTCTTTAGCCTTAGTACACTGATGAAAATCCAAGGGCGGAAAACTCCGCCCATTCAAAAGCACTATAACCAATCGTCGTCTTCATCATCCCAGTTATCTTGGTAACTTGGACGAGATCGGCGTGAGGAACCGCTGTCATAGGACGGCGAGGAACGACTGTCTTTGTCTCTATAGTCGCGGTTGCTGCTATAGTCTCTGTTGCTACCGTTGTCTCTGTTGCTGCTATAGTCTCTGTTGCCACCGTAGTCGCGGTTGCTGCCGTAATCTTTGCCATAATTATCGCGATCGCGATAATTATCTCTTAAATTGTCTCGGTCGCGTTCTTTTTCGCCAGTGAAGATTTCCTTGATCGTACCGAACAAGTCATCCTCTTCGTCATCAGCGTAATACTGGCGAACTTCGCGATTTAAATCGTACAAAGCATCTTGCAGGTCAGCGTAAGTTTGGTCAATACCGCGGTCGTCATTTTTTTGTAAACTTTCGCGTAGTTCCCGACAAATAGTGTCAATTCGTTGGCGTCTGTTTCGGGCAAACTGCATTCCAAAATCTAACGCCACTTCTCTAAGTTGTCTTTCTGCTGATAAAATTAAAGCCTCAGCCCGTGTACGCTTTTCTACTCGTTCTTTGCGTTCCCGGTCTTCATCAGCATATCTTTGAGCATCCTGAATCATTTGGTTAACTTCCGACTCGCTTAAGGTGGAAGCGCCTTGAATGGTGACACTTTGCTCTCGTCCTGTGGTTCTATCTAAAGCTGTTACCTGTAAAATACCGTTGGCATCGATATCAAAAGATACCTGAATTTGCGGTACTCCTCTTGGCGCCGGGGGAATGCCATACAGCTTGAACCGTCCCAAAGACTTGTTGTTTGCCGCCATTTCCCTTTCACCTTGGACTGCGTGGATTTCCACAGTATTTTGGTTATTTTCTGATGTGGAAAAAATGTCCGATCGCCTTACTGGTATAGTTGTGTTGCGAGGAATCAGCTTTTTCATCACGCCGCCGATTGTTTCCAAGCCGATAGATAAAGGCGTGACATCCAAAAGCAGCACATCCTTAAGTTCTCCCGCGAGAATACCTGCCTGAATTGCCGCACCAACTGCCACAACTTCATCGGGGTTAACATTCTCGTTGGGTTCGATGCCGATTAAGTCACGCACTAGCTGCTTGACCATTGGGATGCGGGTACAACCGCCCACCAGCACAACTTCATCAATATCCTCAGGTATCAAACCGGCATCTTTCAACGCCCTTTTGACTGGTGTTCTGACGCGACTTATCAAGTCAGTGCATAAACCTTCAAACTCCGAGCGAGTCAAGCGAGTTTCTATATGTTTGGGACCTTCTTCAGTGGCGGTAATGAAGGGTAAGTTAATATCGGTGACGCTGACGGCAGAAAGTTCGATTTTCGCTTTTTCCGCAGCTTCCATCAGGCGTTGTAAAGCTTGGCGATCGCTTCGTCTTAAATCTACTCCTTCTGTTTCCAGAAATTGCTCTGCTAACCAATCAACAATTTTTTTGTCAAAGTCATTACCGCCTAATTGCGTATCCCCGCTAGTGGATTTGACTTCAAACACGCCATCGCCAACCTCCAAAATCGAGACATCAAAGGTGCCACCACCCAAGTCAAATACTAAAATTGTCTCGGTATCACCGCGATCCAATCCATAAGCCAAAGAAGCGGCGGTAGGTTCATTAAGAATCCGCAACACTTCTAAGCCGGCAATTCTGCCTGCATCTCGTGTCGCTTGCCGCTGAGAATCGTTAAAATAAGCAGGTACGGTAATTACTGCCCCGGTGACTGTATCACCTAAGTAACGACTTGCATCGTCTGCCAGTTTTTTCAGCACCATTGCGGAAATTTCTTCTGGGGCAAAGTCTTTACTAAGTTTGGGACAGACTATTTTAATGTTGCCGACTTCGTCTTTGCGAATCGTGTAGGGTACTCGCTTTGATTCTGGACTGAGTTCGCTATACCTGCGACCGATGAAGCGTTTAACGGCAAAGAAGGTATTTTGGGGGTTGAGGACGGTTTGACGCCGTGCCATTTGCCCAACTACTCTTTCGCCTTCTTTGCTAAAGCCAACGACGGAGGGGGTTGTTCGCATTCCTTCTGCATTGGCAATCACCACCGGCTTGCCACCCTCCATGACGGCGACTACTGAGTTGGTTGTACCCAAGTCGATGCCGACTACCTTGCCCATGCGTTGCTGTTCTCCTAAAGTGTCTAATAAATTTTATTTGTTTCCAAGCAATGCTTGATTTATTCTATCTTGCAGTTGGGAATTACACGTTCAAACAGTGTTCATTGGTGTAATGCATGTGATTTTAAAAAAGCAGCTGCAAACTCATCTTACGTTTATAGCCCGCGATCGCGATCCGTATTTGGCGACAGCCGGACATTTTTTTGTCCAACAATACATTCGCGAACAGTTTGAACAATGGGGAAGTGTGGAAATCCACACCTTTGAGGTAAAGGGCAAAGTCTGTAAAAACCTGATATTGAATTTACCTTCACAAGAGAGATTCTCAAAGAGGAATTTACCACCAATTTTAATTGGCGCACACTACGATGCTGTACCGGGAACACCAGGAGCTGATGATAATGCTACAGGTGTAGCCGTGTTGCTGGAATTGGCAAGAATGTTTGCCACCGAACCAGCTAAATATCCGTTGCGACTGGTTGCTTTTGATATGGAAGAATACGGCTTAGTTGGTAGCGCTGATTATGCAGCCAAGTTAAAGCAAGAAAAGCGATCGCTTCGCTTGATGATGTCTCTGGAAATGTTGGGTTATTGCGATCCAACTCCCGGTTCGCAAAATTATCCCCCACCTTTAGAACGTTTTTACCCAAATCACGGCGATTTTATTGCTTTAATTGGCAATTTGCGGACATTGCCTGATTTAATTAATCTGAGTCGCAGTATTCGTCAATCTGGTACACCTAGCGAATGGCTACCTGTGCCAAATAGAGGTTTAATTGTTCGCGATACAAGACGAAGCGATCATGCACCTTTTTGGGATGCGGGTTATCCAGCAATTATGGTGACAGATACGGCTAATATGCGAAATCCACATTATCACAAACCTAGTGACACTATTGCCACTTTGGATTTAAATTTTCTCACAGGCGTCTGTGAAGGTTTGGAAAAGGGGATTAGGAAATTGTGAAAAATAGCGATTAGGATTTTTTCAAATAAGAAGGATTTTCACTTTTACAGACATAATTTTCTGCACATAATTCAACATTGATTCCATCTGCAAGTCTAATTTATATGCTGCTATGCTTTGCTTGTGATATGGGTTTTTACAAGTACCGTCGATAAAGTCATTTGCGGTTTTTGTCTTTGGCACTTGCAAAAATTGATTCAATTTAAGGGGTTTGTAAAATTATCTGAATTGGTTAAATCATCTTGATGCGATCGCACATGTGGAGTAAAGTTAATTAAATCGTTGATATTGCGTTTCATTGTGTTGCAAATCGTCTCTAAAGGCAAGTCATTTGCATCGTAGCCAAAGGGGTTTTCTATCTCTAAACCAATGGCTTCAATGCCGAACAAAGTAAAACTAACCAAAGCTGTAATTAAACCTGCCCACCATCCCAGACTCTCCACTAGTTGAAAAGGTAGTAAGAAGCAATACAGTAACAACAATTGTTTCAAATGGATGGCATAAGCTAGAGGTATCGGTGTCTTTAAAATTCGTTCGCAAGCTCCTAAATTATTCACAAGATTATTTAATAATTCTTGTATCGCTATTAGTTGATAATTATTGAGGCAATTACGTTTGTATTGCTTTTGTAAATAATCACCAATCCAGAAAGCAATATTTAAGGGGGGATTATTTATAGTTTTTAGTTTGAGATACCGAAAAGGTCCTATAAGTTCTTCTAGCTCACTATTGACAGGCTCTCCCCTCAAATGTAATTTAGTTGCGACAGAAAAACCTACCAATAAGTATAATACTGCAATTTTATTTTCTTTATCCTCTGGCTTTATTTCATCAATCGATACCCAAATTTGTCGCGCTAAATTTCGTGTATCATTCACCATAGAACCCCAACATTTTCTGCCTTCCCAAAATCGGTCATAAGCTGTATTTGTGCGAAAAACAAGTAATAAACCTAAAACAATACTGGGGATAACACTTTCAAAAATTGGCTGAGAAACAGGTAACTTTAAATCGTAAAGTAGAGAAACAAAAATCCCGAAGAACCCATAAGCAATAACTTTTTTATAAATTGCTGAGACAACCGAGCCTTTTAGTTGAAAAGCTAGTTTTAACCAGTAAATTTTTTTCATTGCCATGCAGTTCCTGGTACAAAATATTTAATGAAGGAGTCAAGTGATACCAATTCTCAATGTAGAGATAAATATGTAACGTCTCTACAAATTTATAACGTCGTAATTCACACAGAATTACAGAGAATTGGTATGAGCATCTGATAACTTTGGAAGCAGTAATAATGACAACAAGGAATCTACCGTTAGGAATTTTCGGTTGACAGAGCGAGTACATTTGCTTATATTGTGGCAAAGCGCCTTAATGGGCAGCTGGCAAATTATCGGCTGTTGTAGAAAAATCCAGAACCTCAACAAAATACATTACGCGCGGACAGTATATTGCTACAAAATGTAAGTATACTCAATGTAGCAAGACTTTGACAGGGGAGAACACGTAAATTTGATGCAGCACTTGGCATAACTGAATTATTTGACAAAATTATTCGTGCTAAAAAGATGGGTGAGCCGCTGTCCCCAGAAAAAACTAATATTATCTTCAGAAGTGCTAAATCTTTATAAGACTCATGGGTTATTACATTGCTCCTCGCTTTCTGGATAAACTTGCCGTCCACATCACTAAAAACTTTTTGAATATTCCCGGTGTGCGAGTACCTTTGATTTTGGGAGTTCATGGACGCAAAGGCGAGGGAAAGACTTTTCAATGTGAGTTAGTCTTTGAGAAAATGGGGATCGAGGTAACTCTGATTTCTGGTGGTGAACTGGAAAGTCCAGACGCAGGAGATCCAGCGCGTTTGATTCGTCTGCGCTATCGAGAAACCGCAGAATTAATCAAGGTACGTGGCAAAATGTGCGTGTTGATGATTAACGATTTAGATGCGGGTGCGGGACGCTTTGATGAAGGTACGCAATACACTGTAAATACTCAGTTGGTAAATGCCACACTGATGAATATTGCTGATAATCCTACAGATGTCCAGTTACCTGGAAGCTATGACTCAAACCCTTTACGTCGCGTGCCGATTATTGTCACAGGTAATGATTTTTCCACCCTCTACGCACCGTTAATTCGCGATGGTCGGATGGATAAATTTTACTGGCAACCAGACCGGGATGACAAAGTGGGAATTGTTGCTGGAATTTTTGAAGCGGATGGACTTTCGCGCCGGCAAGTAGAAGAGTTTGTAGATAAATTTCCGCATCAGTCAATTGACTTTTTCAGCGCTTTGCGATCGCGTATTTATGACGAACAAATCCGCGACTTTATCCATCAAGTCGGTTTTGAGCGAGTTTCCTCGCGTATAGTTAACAGCACTGAAAAGCCGCCAGAATTTAGAAACCCTGATTTTAGCTTGTCTCGCTTAATTGAGATGGGCAATTTTATGGTAAGTGAACAAAAACGGGTGGAAAATTCTCAGTTGGTTGATGAGTACAATCGCTTGAACCGAGGCAGAAATAATCAATCTGCACCTACAAGCGTTGTGGCGCCAGTTAGTCAACCGTCAAGCAATGGTACAATCCAACCTGCAAAAGCGAATGGATTCAACAAGCAGCAGGGATCGAGTACACATTTGACCTTAGAAACACAAGAGCAAGTACGTCAGATTTTATCTCAAGGTTATAAAATCGGCATTGAACACGTAGATGAAAGACGCTTTCGCACTGGTTCTTGGCAAAGTTTTGCGGTTCCGCAAATTGATGCTGAATCTGATGCAATATCAACTTTGGAATTTTTTCTTGCCGAACATAGTAACGAATATGTGCGCTTGGTAGGAATTGAACCCAAGGCAAAACGTCGGGTTGTGGAAACGATTATCCAACGTCCGAATGGCAAAGCCAGCTAATTAAATTTATTGCATTCATTGCAAACATCGTAGAGACGTTCCGGTGGAACGTCTCTATAACATGTGTTATTTGGCGAATGTTATATCAATTCAGGTTTAAGAATTACTACTTCTTCCAAAGTTCAGTAAATCTCTTGTATACATCTGGAGATATCTGACTTTGTAAGTAATTGAGCGCTCTATCTTGATGCGTTTTTGCTACATAAGAATTGCACACATCCGTCAGCTTAACTATTGCAGGATTGACATCATTGGTTTGTCGCCACTGGTTGGTAAACTCAATTAAAATGTCTGAACTTAGCTGAGTTTGTAAATAATTTAGCGCTTCAAGATAACTAGGCTTTTTCGGATTCTGTTTGAATTGGATGCAAACATCTATCAGCCTAATATTATTCGCTGGTAAACTTGCTTTACTTAGAAGTGTACGCGCTTCCTTGTCAGCAATACCATTGACGGTCAAACCTTGTTTTTGCTCAAATCTCTTCACCGCTTCATAAGTGTTTGGTCCATAATACGGTTGAGTTGAGGGTATCTGAGCATCAGTAGCGAAGCCGTGGCGCTTCAAGTTATTCTGAAGCTGGACGATTGTATCTTGCAACACTTTCTTTGTTTGCTCGCCAGCAACGCCATCAGCTTTTAGGGGTGGGTAATCTTGCTGAAACTTTTTGATTGCTGTGACGGTGCGTTCATCTGTCAAAGGGTTATTATTCGTCTTCCAGGGAGGATTGCTACCAGGAGCGTTACTATCAGGAGCTAAATATCCGAATCCGATTAAGATGTTACGGATGGCTTCATTGGTGTAGTTAGTTGCCATGCTTTTTGGTTCCTTGATTACTAAATTACGGATGCTGAAAGCTGGGAAGACTGTTTTAAAGTTTACACCTTCGTAGGCTTTGGCGATCGCACTCATTTCAAGTTAGATACCCAGATAAAGCTTGATATCACTTTTATTTATGTGGCGATCGCTCAACAAAAATTGTTGTAAATCCCCTGAACGAAAAGATTATTCAAAGAACTTACAACAATTATTTTAACTTACGAGATTCTGACAACTAATGCATAGGATTGTGGCTGAATAATTCGGTTAGCACTCACCACAATTTCCACCTTTCCTGGAGCTACATTAGTCCAGACAATCTGTTCGACATTATTTCGTCGGTCGAAATCTGTTGAAGATGGCGGCATATTTCCATGTCGCTCCTCACCGTTTGCACGCACAATTAAATCTAAGTCATTTTGAAGAGCTTCTCCAGGGAAATCAGTCCATACCAATGTCACCTTCAAAAGTGAGTTTGAATTGCTGATTTCTACTTCAGTTTTTTCCTCTTCTCCAGTATCAAGTTTTGTGCTTTCGTCCTTGAAAGTAACTTGTTCATTATCGTTTCTCGGTCCTACCGTTGCGGCTAAATCAACTCGACCAAATCCTTCTGAAAGGTTGGGAATTTCTCCCGCTTCCGAGGGAACATATTGACCGGCGATGTCTTTAGCTCCATTAATTAACATTGCCTTAACCAAAGCCGCACTTGGTTGTTGATTCTGTTGCACAAAATACTCTCTCACCACAGCAGCGCAACCTGCAACTAGCGGTGTAGCCATACTAGTACCAGCTAGAAAAGCATAAAGGGGATCTGTGGAGTTGCCAAAGAATGAATCAATTTTTGCGTCTCGCGAAAGAGTTGAGAGAATCGCAGTTCCAGGAGCAACAACATCTGGCTTGATTCGCTCATTTTGAGTTGGTCCTCGACTGCTAAAAGCCGCCATCCCATCCGCGTTATTAGACCAACCATCTGAGGCGATCGGCTCGACGGTATAGCGACCTAAAAAACTATATGGTTTTGATTGCTCTGGTCTGTTATTCTCCGAGGCTCCAACTGTAATACAGTTCTTTGCTGTTCCGGGTGCGGCGATAGTTTTATTATCAATCACTCCGTTGCGATCTGTGTCAGCGCCTTCGTTACCCGCAGCAAAGCAGATAACCATGTCTCGATGTTCCCAAACAAATTGGTCTACTTGTTGAGAATCCACTGTATATTCTCCGCGTGTTGGTGCTCCCCAGGAGTTTGTATGAACGCGGGCTGCATCATTATCGTAAGGTTGTTTGAATAAGTTGTTCAGATCGTCCGGAAGTCCTCCCAAACCTCCTCTGGAATCAAGAACCGATTGAAGCACCAGCTTGGCTTTAGGAGCGGTTCCCCGAATCGCACCTCCCATTGTTTCAGATTTGCCATCGCCCAAAACTGAGCCAGCTACGTGCGTACCGTGTCCTTGAGGGTCATTAGCTGTTGACCGTCCCAAGGGGTAAAGCTTGACTACTCTGTCTGTGAAGGCAGGATGAACGTCTGTGGTTGAACCTTTGTCAAAGCCAGTGTCAGCTACAGCGACAACTTGACCTTCTCCTTGCAAATTGACTGTGCTGTGTGTCTGGTCTGCTTTCAGCACTCCGAGAGCTACATTATTGAAAAGCTGCCGTGGCACGTTTTGTTCAATGTGTCGCACCTCGTCAATTTTTGCCAAGTCTTCGAGATACTGAGGTTGAACCGAGAGTTTTATTGAGTTGCGACTAAATTCTAAATCGCCAGGGTTTAGTCTCGCAGCTGTAGCGATGCGATCGCGCAAGTTATCATCGATGGAAACGTTATTATGAAACACAACTGTGACTTGTTTTGGCTGCCCCAACAGTGATATGTCAGCAGTTTTTATCGCTAAGAGATTGGCTGTATCAGTTTTGCCTCCTATTACCAATTGAGGCGCGATTTTGAAGCCTTCTAAATAGACGTTTGCCCACTCAACAAAAGGCAAATCCCGAATTGCATCCAAATTAGAAGGATTGTAACGACAAATGTAAGTATTTTCCGGTACAAATTCCAGAATCTCTGCACCTAACTCTGATAGCTGACTTTTCTGCTCGCGGTTCAACGGTTGAGTCGATTGGATCAGAATATAATTTGAATTGGAACTGTCAGGACTAATTAGATTAGCGGATCTGATTGCATTTATTTGAGAATCTGGATCGATTGATATACCGTTGATAGTTATCTTAGCCATAGTTTTCTTTGGTTTTTCTTCTGGGATAGTTTATCCAAGCATCCTTTTTTCTGCTTGGATTGTCAGAGTTAAATACTTGTTCAAGTCTCTCGATTCCTAAAAGAGATTTGTGCAAATATGCGAGATTCAACGTAAAACACTCTCTTCGTAGTGAGCGGTTCACCGCTCATCTCTTCGGTTTTAAGGGCTTCAGCCCTTACCTTACTACGTTGAGGATTGTTTCTTTATGCCCATCAACTTAAAAGTTAATTTTTTTTCAAGTTGATTACCGCGAAGACAGATAATCTTGTAAATCTTTTGTACGTTGTTTTGTCAGTCTCTCCAAACATCCGTTACGAAATATTTCATAACCTGTGCCACCACGGGAGTTATATACTTCAAAATTGCAGCTGTTATCGCGAAACTTAATCCATGACTGTTGTCCAGTAATTAATAACTGCTTTGGTTCGCTATTTAAGCCGGAAATGATTTGTTGATAAACTTGATTTAGTTTTTTATCTGCTGCTTGGTAAGATTGCTGAGAACAAAATTTCAGTTCTGGTGTTGTTGTCGCTTTAGAGCAGTTAATTGTTTGTGTTTGAGCAATGCTGGGTGTAGAAATTACTAAAGTTGATAAAGGTGCGATCGCCACCAAGATAAATGTGCTAATTAATCGTTTATACATAGCTACTTTTGGTATATAAAAAGTCGCTTATATGGAAATTGTTTTTAATTTCCAATGAAAATCATTTTCAAGGTAGTATAAAGCCTTACATTTTCTGCCAAATAACCAAAAGTCTTAAGATTTGCAGTGAGCTAAGTACAATTTGGCGTAAAAGCGTAACGTTTTTTAATGCAGGGGCACACAATCGCATTGTATCGAGACGCAATCGTATTGCAGGGTATTGCAAAATTTAATTCGCACTCGTATTAATGAAATGCTGAACTAAGATGCAAAAGAAAACTCAGTTTTGACATTCCACCGCTTGCCGTCGTGAAGCAGCAGCGTCAAGCGATCGCTAGTAAACTCAAAATGTAACTGTCGAGCAACAAATTCTCTCCAAGCAATTTTAAAGTTTTGTTTTGTTAAGTCGCGAAAAGCCACCGTCAGATGCGGAGTAAATGAGCGCGTCTGGGCAACTTTATCAACAATTCCCAAGTTGCTTTCCACATACGCCATTAAATCAGCTTGCAAATCCATCAATTCTGGAGTTTGCACAACATCAATATAAATGACGCGGGGAGTAAATGCCGCAAAGTTATCAAGTGTAACGGGTACTGACTTTCGGCTAGTAGCAAATGTATTGAGAGAATCTTCTAACAATGATACGTTGCTATCTGCCCATTCAAAAGGCGCTTGTAAAGTAATATGCGGTGGAGATTTTTGTGCTCCACTACTACCATAGCGATCGGCGAAGTACTGTTTAATTTCGTTCGCGCAGTCTTGAATGTCCTGCGGTGGTAACAAAGCGACAAAAAAACGACTCATAGGACTTTGGATTTTAGAGTACAGCCGCCACCTTTGATACTATCTGCAAGTTGGGGATTTGAGATGATGAAAGTACCTAACGCTGCCTAGATATTACATACAAAATTCCAGAGGAAGCAAGCAAATGCCTTGGTTTGTCAAAATTGAAGAAGGCAAAGTCGATAAAAACATCTTTGACCAATACGTACCCGCTCACAAAGCTTATGTTCAAGAGTTGATAGCCAAAGGACACAAAGCGCGATCGGGCTACTGGGCGAAGATGGGAGGGGGTATGTTGCAGTTTGAAGCCGCTTCAATGGATGAGGCAAAGGCGATTGTCGCTCTCGATCCCTTGGTGCAAAACGGCTGCGTCAATTACCAGCTTTACGAATGGCGAATTGTAGTCGAATAACACACATTTACCAAATGAGTGTGTTATGATTGTCAGTGACCTGGATCTATGCGACTGCAACGCCCAAATCTTGTCAGAACCGGAAGGTAGCAGCAATACGGGATGCTTGTAGTAGGCGTAGTCTCCGGGTCACCCAATTTTTAGGAGCGCGGCGAGCAGCAATGCCTGGTTTTGGAGATATTGTTCAAAAAGCTTTTTACCTCGGTGTCGGGTTAGCTTCTTACGCAGGTGAGAAAGCAGGGGGAAGATTAGCCGAACTGCGATCGCAAGTCCAAAAACTGGCAGATGAAATGGTTGCAAAAGGCGAAATGAATACAGAAGAAGCCCGCCGCTTTGTCGAAGATATGATGAAGCAAGCTCAACAGCAACCGCCATCTAATGCTACTGCCCCACAAAAACCCGCCTCAGAACCGCGCCGCATCGAAATATTAGAAGACGATGAGCCAACCGTAAAAGAAGCATCAACTGATAATGTTGATGGCTTGCGCGATCAAGTGGTAGAACTGCAAGAAGAGTTAAGACGACTGCAACGCGATAAGTAGTTATCCGGAAACGTTGCAAATCATAAATTAATATATATTTATCAGGGTGTATTATAGTGCTTATAGCCATTTAGCACGAAGCGTCCTGTAAAAATTTAGTAAGGACGTCAATTTTATGGAAAACTGGCAAAAAGATATCGCGGAAATCATAGAAACAGTTGCAGATGAAGTAGACCGCTTCTTCTTGGGGATGGGTGAAATGGTTGATGCTTTTTTTGAGCTAACCGAAGAAATTAGCGATCAACTACAAAATACCATTGGTCTTGAGGTTGAGCAATATTTACAAGATTTGGCAGAACCAATTTTGGAAGTATATTGGGAACTCGAAGAAGTAGTTAACGATGTAGATACAGCTTTTCCTTATTCCGTTGAAGCAACAACCGAAAAAAATCCTGCTTGCATTGGTTGTCGTAATTACCACGGTCAAGTTTATGGTGGTAACTTGCTGGTTTGTGCGATGCATCCTCAAGGATGCGAAGATGGAACTTGCCCAGACTGGGAAAAGCAAGATTTAGGATTTAGAGATGATGATTTTTAGTAGAAAGCGGACTGGGGACTGGGGACTGGGAGAATAATTTTTAATTGAGTTAATAATCTCCTTATAAAGTTAAAATTTGCTTATTTTATGACTAACTTTTCACCAGAAACGGCATCTGAGTCAAGCCAAGAAATGAAGTATGGCGAACGCGAGATTCTATCAGGACAATTAATTACATTTCCTAATCCGCGTGTAGGCAGACGATACAATATTAATATTTCTTTACCGGAATTTACTTGTAAATGTCCATTTTCCGGCTATCCTGACTTTGCAACGATTTATATTAGCTATGTGCCGGATGAGCGGGTGGTGGAATTAAAGGCGCTTAAGCTTTACATTAATAGTTACCGCGATCGCTATATTTCCCACGAAGAATCTGCAAATCAAATTTTAGATGACTTTGTTGCCGCTTGTGACCCCTTAGAAGTTACTGTCAAAGCAGATTTTACCCCTCGCGGTAATGTGCATACCGTCGTTGAAGTGCATCATCAGAAAAAATAACAAAGGGCGGGTTGACATACTCCCCAGCCTTCAGGCATGGGGATTCTAGGCTCAAACAGCGATTGCGGGCAAAGCTCGTCTGACATCACCTAACCCAGCAGTTGATGCCCCAACTGCACAAATATTCTTAGCTGCGTTTTCGTCCCTTCCGTTAACTGAGTGACAGGATGGACAACGCCATTCTCTAATTGACAAATCTAAATCATCTAAAATATGTCCGCAATGAAAGCAAGTTTTGCTAGATGGTATCCATCTATCTATGTATAGGACTTGCTTATTCTTTTTCTTGGCAACCCACTCTAGAATCCGTAGGAACTCACCAAAGGCTAGGTCTGAAACTTTGCGTCCCCAAAGACGTTGCATTCCTTTAAGACTTAAAGTCTCAAAGCAGAGTACATCAAATTTGTTGGTTAACTCGTGTGCAAGCTTCCAAAACCAATCACGTCTTCGGTTAGAAACGACAGCAATGTTTGCGTACTAGATTCTTTCTGGCTCGCTCCCTGTTGGATGAGCCTTTCAACTTCTTCGAGTGTTGCCTACTTGCTTTCTTAATTGCGCTGAGGGACTGCTTGAGGAATTGAGGGGATTTAATGTTGGAGCCATCGGAGCACGTGAGGAACGTCTTTAATCCAAAATCAAATCCAGCGATTTTACCCGTCTTAAATTGGATTTCTGTATTCAAAACGTCGTCAACCACAATAACCATAAATAATTCACCCAATGGAGTGCGCTTAATGGTTAGCGTCTTGACTGTTCCCTCAATCTCTCTGGACTTCCAGAATTGATAAACTCGATTACCAATTTTGACTCGATTACCACCCAAAAACTTGTATCCGGCTTGTTTAAGGGTGAAAGATTTGTACTTCTTTACCTTCTTAAATCCTGGTGGACGAACCCCCTTTTTATTGTGCTTAAAAAACAATTGATAGGCTTTTTCAATGCGTTGACAAATATCTTGCACCGCTTGAGAACCTACCGATTGCCAGAATGGGTTACGCTTACGCAATTTGGCAATATGAGCCTGAAGTTTTGCACAACTCAAATGCTTGCCCCACATTCGGTAGTACCGCTTGTTCAGGGCAATGCAGTGGTTATAGATAACCCCAGCAGCGTTAATTGACCGCTTGAGGTATCTATTCCGCTTGTGTTCGTACAACTTAAATAGGACTTACGCAAGCGTCACAATATAAGGTCAACTGGCACATATATTTCAATTTGCCGTAAATGCTTGTAAGCATTGATTTATAAACCTTAGAGCCATATTAATTCTATGTGACAGTTTTCAGATAAATGTGCCAGTTGCGTAAGTCCTGTTAAACTTTAGGGCTTTCATGCTACTATTGTACAGCAATATTCTGTACAATACGATGAAGAAACGATTAGATTTTAGAATAGAAGAATATGAATTTCAAATTCTTGAAGATTATTGTTTATCTGTTGGCAGAACAAAAACCGACGTACTTAGAGAACTCATCAGAAACCTCAAGACAAAGAAAAAGCCGTCCTTCTAGGACGGGGCTTTAAACCCAAATTTTCGGTAAAGAGCGCCCGCCCGTAGTAAGATAGATATTTTACAGGTTACCTAGGATTAATGTGATATCTAGGTGCTATACCTGGATTGACAATGGCAGCTAACTCTTCTTCAGACAATTTGCTAATTTCACTTTCCAGTTCTTCAACTGTAAAGTTATAGCCATGCTCTTCAGCAATCTTAATGAAGGCTTCTGGGTTAGATGCGGCTTTTATTTGTTGCTTTAATGCTTGATCGAGTTTTACGGCTTTGAAAAGTTGGGCTGCATTTTTCTGTGCCATAACAGTCTTTCCTGCTAAAAATCTGAGATTGAAATGTACTTATTTAACTCTTACCGGGATCGCTAAATCCGGTTAAGAGAGCTATTAACTTAGGGTTACATAGTTTAATCTTGAAGCAAACAAGAGAATGTATGATTGATTTTGACAAAAGTTTACGCAATAGGCGTTCATTCATAGCTGTTGGGGAGCTCCGAACAAGCAGAAGAAGAACGTCAACGTGCAGATAATGCCATCGCCCAATTTGAAGCGGAACGTCAACGCAAAGAAATTCTCGTGGCAAAGTTGCGGGAATTAGGTATAGATCCAGATGCAGAGTAATAAGGCGATCGCATTAGGGAGAACCATAAAAATAAATCACGACTCCGTGTGTTGAAATAACTCGTGGGTGTTGGGGATCTGAGTTTGACGGTACGGGAGCCAGACCTGAAAAAATGGGTAGGCTTTTTTTTGAATAGTCGTCAAGCTTTCTAGTTGATCTAGTGATGAAGCCGTGGGAGCGATGCCAAGAAATAGCCAGCCCTTTTTAGCTAGTCGTAGGGTGTTGGATACATTTTGTGAGGACATGAGGGCTGGCTATTTCTCTAAGCAATTTCCAGACCCATTTTTTTGCGGCAATTTCCAGGGAGATTTATTTACGCTTATGTGCCTTATCTGCCGATTTGAGTAGTGTTCTAGCTAATCTTCTCTGTCAAAATGCGGTTTTCCTCACTTGGAAGTGGTGAACTTAGCTGCTCTAAAATATCCAAAACTTCTTGTTCAAAAGCGACTTGAGCGCGATTAGTTTTACCACCCACATATAAGCGATCGCCTTTTTGCAAAGCCCAAATTTGCGAATGAGAAAAGTAACTCATTACCACACCTAGCATCAGCAAAGCAAACCCAGTATAAACAATTGGGATACCTGGATCTGATTTAATTTGCAAGCCAGTGCTACCAATTACATCGAGAACTTTTAGCGTCACACCATTGACTTCCGTTGACATGCCGGCACGCACAGTATTTAGTAGCTTACCAGTTGAATCGTAAATTAATAACGTTTTTTGCAAGTCTTTTGCTAGCAGCGAGACACCTGCACTTAAATCGGGTTTTGTAGGAATCCAAGTTCCCCAAATGCGCCCATTCTTCTTAGTATTAAGTTGCGCCATTGGTAGCTCGAAAATCGGACTTTTGTTAATTCGGACGCGCACAGCAGCGATACCCCAATCGGTTTGGTAGAAAGTTATGCCACGATAACGCAGAGGTTGATTAACAAAAATCGTCTTGCGGTCAATTTCCTTTCCGTCACTGTCTAAAACAGACATATCTGAGTAAAATTGGTCAATTCCGCCTTTAGGAGTGTAATCAATCCAAAAACGATTAACTTTGACAGACCAATCTTTGGAAATTGACGCGGCTAAAGGTCCTGAATCTATAATATTTTGCACCTGAAAAGTATCGCCACTAGCAACCATTTCTTGTGCCATAAAACCAGTCATTGTGCCCCAAATTGCACCCAAAAGAATAGTCACCATCCCAACATGAACTATAATCGGTCCGATGCGTCCGACTATACCTTTGCGGGCGTAAAGAATATTATCTTTTTCTGGTTCAGAAAAAATCTTGTAGCGGCGTTTTTGCAAAAGTTGGGTGAGAGAGGAAACAGAACCACTTTCTAATTCTGCACTCAAAGCGAGTTTTTGAAATTCTCGCGGTTCGTTGTAAAATTTCCAACGACGGGCAGCTTTTAAAGCTGGTAGCTGACGGGTAAAGGTACAAGCAGTTAAGCTGGTACCAAATAAAATGAGTAATGAGAGAAACCACCAAGTACGATATACGTGGTCTAAGCCGACTACTTGAATTACTTTCCAAGTTAGGAAACCGAATAAAGCCGGGTGTTCTGGGTAGTTTGCTTGGTAAAATGAGTGTGATTGACCTTGTTCAATTACAGTACCACTAACGCTAAAGAGTGCGATCGCTAGGAACATCACGATTGCTAATCGTAAATCTGTCAGCACTTTTAAAAATTCTTGCCGGAAAAGCCGCCCAAATGCTGACCAAGAATTTGATTCTTTAGAAGTATCATTTAAAGTCATTGATTAAAAATTTCCCAAGGGAATCCGCGACATTAAAGAAAAAACACCAAATCCTACCAACAGCGCTCCACTAACTGGATTAATCCAACCAGACCAGCGACGCACTTCTAGCAACTTCTTAATTGAAGCAGTAAAAGTACCCGCCAAAATTAAAGGTGCTACATAACCTGCTGTATATGCAAGCAGCAAAACTGCGCCTAAAATTAAGTCTTGTGTATAGACAACCCAACCCAGCAAGCTTCCTAAAACAGGTGTACTGCAAGGAGAAGCAACGACACCGAAAGTCATTCCAATTAAATAAGAACGCAATCCTTGGGGTAATTCTTGAGAAATCCACTCGATACCGCCAAAAGATGGGAATTGCAGAGGTAATGCTTCCAGTAGATTCAGCCCCATGAGAATGGCGATAATGCTGACAATAATTGGTAAACCAATTCCCACTTGACCGTAGACTTTTCCTAACAAAGCTGCTATAATTCCTAGCCCAGCAAGTGTAGTTGCTAATCCTAGAGAAAACCACGTAGATTGAGCTGCTGCTTGCAGACGGGTTTTTGCCTCATAACCGCCAATATAGCCAATAGTTATAGGCAGCATGGAAAGCATACAAGGTGTCAGGCTAGTGAGCAAGCCAGCAATAAAAATTATACCGACGCTAAGGAAACTCAGGTGCGTTAGTTGATTAGAAACAAGGGTGTTAGCGAATTGTTCTAATTGGTAAAGTCGGGTTTGTAGGTTTTCAAGCATGGGATAGATAGAGCCAAAAATGCTTACTCTGCTTGAAGTTTAACGTAATTCCTTTTACTGTTTGAGGTTTGCTCAAGTCAATGCATATTAGCGCTGTTTGCGCTTACTACGGTATTTCACGTTTCTTTCTTAAACTTTTGTTTTCTGAAATAGGCGACGCTTGCGCCGATTTTCAGACTGTTCTCCTCGTAGTGGCACAACCTCTGCTTCGTTACTTTCGCGTGCTACCCGAATTAGCAACCCCATTGCCAACAAACTGGCAATCATAGAATTACCACCATAACTAAACATGGGCAAGGGTAAACCGGTAGTGGGCAATACACCAGTGGTTACACCAATATGGAGAAATGATTGTCCAACCATCAAAATTGTTACACCGATCGCTACTAATCGATGCACTGGATTTGTCGCTTTCAGGGCGACGATTAATCCAAGCGTGGCGAATATACCTAAAATTACCAGCAAAGTTATACCGCCAGCAAAGCCGAATTCTTCTGAGAATACCGCAAAAATAAAATCGGTGTCCTGAATTGGTAAATAAAACAGCTTTTGTTGTGAAAGTCCAAATCCGCTACCCCAAGTTCCCCCAGAACCAACCGCAAGCAAGCTTTGCACTAGCTGGTAGCCATCGCCAGTTGCATCAGCCCAAGGATTCATAAAGGACATCACTCGCTTGCGCTGATATTCTTTGATGCTAATGCTGAGAACTGCCAAAAGTATCCCACCAAAAGCTGTCCCTCCCAAGTATTTGTAAGGTAAGCCACCCGCTAAAGCAATTAGCCAAATCGTCATACCGCAGAGTGCAGTTGTACTTAAGTTAGGCTGCACCAAAATTCCAAGAATTACCAAACCAAAAATGCCCAGCCAGGTGAAGCGAATTCGCCAAGTTATTCGTTCCCACTGACCAAAAAGCCGCGCACTTTGCAGCACTAAAAAGGGTTTAATCAATTCAGAGGGTTGAATGGGAATTGGACCTAAAGCTAGCCAGCGAGAAGCGTCAAAAGCTTTTCTTCCTAATCCTGGTATCAGGGTAACGAAAATTAATCCCAAAAACAAAAAGACAAACCAATGGGATATTCCTAATATCCTCCGCAAAGGTAAATTAACAATGATGTTTAATAGTATTAATGCCACAAACACCCACATTACTTGACGCTTAAAGTAGTACAATCCATCATTATGACGAGCGTCGGCTACGGGGTAGGATGCTGAGAACAGCATTATCAACCCGACAAACAGCCAAATCAATGTTAACCAGCGCAACAACCGCGCTTCTAAAGCCCAGGTGGAGACAGAGTTATCAAAAATTGGTATTAGACGGCGTAATTTCACGTTTGGTACAGGTAAAAAGTTACCAGTTAGGAGTTATGAGTAAGAAATATAACTTATAACTTATAACTCAAGACTTATAACTCATAACTTATAACTCAAGACTTATAACTCATAATGTGGCGCACTGCTTGCACGGCACCGTTGATGTAAGATGGCACAGATGGCTTTTTTTCAAGTTCTATTCGGTCTAAAAGCATTTTAACGGTGTCTAGGGCACTCTGAATGTCTTGCACCCAGTAACATTTGCTAGCTCTTTTGTCTTGGCGATCGTACAATCGCTCGAAGGCGATCGCTACTAACGGTACACCCAAAGATGCACATTCGTAAACGGTATTGTAGCCTGCGCCGCCTACTACTACATCCGAGAAGGCTAAACATTCGATTCCCGGATGGTGAGATATCCACAAATGCTGACAATTAGGTGGACAATCAGCAGCTAAAATTCTGACTGCACATTCACCGAAATCTTCATGTAGTTTTAGCGCTATTTCTGCAAATAAAGGCAATTCTTCAGCTTGACCGGCGGCACAAACGAGGATAGTTTTTATAGTTTCGTCTACTTTCAGGATATGCGATCGCGTCTTGGTTCTCTCCGGTAAGTCAACATCGCTGCGAATCAACCAAGGTGCTGTATGATGCACGTTTGGCAAGTCACAAAAAGGCAAATCTTTGCCTTCTCCGGGTACAATCACTGCATCAAAGTTTTCCGCAACAAAAGACCGCAAATTTTTGGCTGTAATATAGCGTGGGTTAATATCTCGATGAATCAAAATCCGAGGAATATGCTGTAACTGAGGTAAGATATCTGCTAACTCACCCCCCAAACCTCTGGGAAAAGTATCGATAATTAAGCGATCGCACTCAGCATTGAGTAAGATATGTCTTACTTGCTGACAAGTTGCCGAAAACCCTGCATTATCAGGAATCCACTGCACTAAACAACCTTCATCGTTAAGATAATGTGCATAGGGGCTATTGGTAATAATCCTCACTTTTAAGTGCTTTGCGGCAATTCTACCCAATGATAAAGCACGAGTAATGTGTCCCCAACCCCCACCCAAAGCATAAATTAACCAAGTTTTAGTCATTAGTTTAGGAGTCAGGAGTCAGGGGTCAAGAGTTAGGAGTCAGGAGGCACGGAGTTAGGAGTCAGGAGGCACGGAGTTAAGAGTTGGAAATTAGTGGTAATTGTTGACAACTATCAACTATCAAATATTAACTCGCTCCCATATTACGTTCAAAATCGGCATCACTTTCATTTTCTAGGCTGACACTATCAGCTTCTGTAAAGTCTACATTGCCGGTTTCGGGGTCGTAGTAGTAGCGATCGCGGTCTTGATAATAATTATGACCCCAATTTCCAGAGTCATAGTTGCCATATTCGCCATAATATGAATAGTCATTTTCATAGGATTCGTTACAGTGAGGACAACCTGTTTTATCAGTGCGTCCGCATCGACGTTTGAAGAGAAATCCTACCATGCGATCGCAAAGCGCGTCCTGTTGCCCAGCGTTGCCAAAAGGCAATGCCTCGGCAACATACGGACCACAGTCTGTTGTGCTTGAGACTGTAAAATTTACTACAATTTCACATAAACCGATTTCCAGGCGATCGCCATTTCTCAGGCTACCATTAGTTAGTTGTACGCCATTAATTTTGATCCCACTGCTAGTATTTTGGTCAATAATAATTAACTCTTGATTTTGCCACTCAATCAAAGCGTGATAATCTGCAATTAAATCATTTTGTATCACCACTCTAGAAACTCGTTCAGCATTACTTTCTTGTGGCATTTGAGAAAATTGTCGCCCAATTGCTACTGGAGTTTCTAATAAAGGTTTTCGGCGTTCTCCTGTATTTGGATCTATCCAAGAAAGCTGAATCTGCACTGATTTATTGCCCTTTTGCTAAGTTTACCGCATAAGCTAAACCCGCTTGTTGTTCGCGAGTTAGAACGTCTAACCCAAAACAAGTAAACGCAATAGGTGATAAGTCTGATTTGGTCGAAAAAACTGTTTTATCTGATGCGTCTCTCAAAGAAGCTTTACCCTCTTTTACCTTTACTTTATAAACTAGTTTTTTGTCTGGTGTCTCAATTTCAAAACCATTATTACGCGCTTTAATTTGGTAAACTTGTTTTTTAGCAGCATCTTCTAGCTGATAATCAGTATTATTTTCTTGTCTGAAAATATATAAATCCTTATCTTGTCCTGCATTTTCAATCTTCCAATAGCCTTTTTGAGTAATTACATAACCCAAAACTTTATCAGAAGCATTCTTTATTTTAACTTTTCCGGATTCATCTGTTTTTATTCTGGCGAACTCTTTATCATTTCCATCAATTAATTTTGCGCCATCTGCTTGCTGCTTTAAAGAAAATAAATCTGTACCACCGGCTGTTTTAAACTTGATTTTCTCGGCTTTAACAGGAAGATTAGCCTGTGAATTGTCTTGAGTAGCTACTGTATGCGGACTATTTAAACTGGAGACATTAGAGGATGTCTTCGCATCACTATTACAACCTAAAATAGAGGCAATTAAAATTAAATATAAAATAACTTTTTTCATAACCTTAATTATTTAGATAGAATTTTTGCTAAATTAAGAATTTGATAAAGGCTTAAAAACATCATCGTAACTGATTGATATATTTCTTCATTATTTTCTGACATGTCTGGAGATATTCTCACAGCGAGATTGATTGACTTATCTGTAATTCTCAAACCTCGCATTTGGCAAAAAGTAGGAATTCGGATTGCACTCAAAGCTTCATTGTCCAAAACTTTCACTACACTATAGCGCTTGATTGGATAAGTTAATTTTAAAATAACCTCTAATCCGAGATTTTTGGTCTTTGATTTATATTTACTCTTGCCACTTCTGCCCCGTTTCCAACCATATTGAGTTTTAGATAACTCAACAGCAGTTAATCCAAAGCGAGTTTTATCTAAAAACTGTCCTTTAATTTTTAACCATTCATGTTGATAATTATCTATTTTCCACCCTGATTTGTGAGGATGAGCAACAGTCACTTTATTATTTTCTTTTGCTTGAATCGCTTGAAAAGATAATTGCAAATCGATATTAATCGTGTTATCTATATCCCTAGCCAGCATTTGTAACACTTGTTTGGTTAATTCATAGCGAGAATTGTTAAAGTTTAGTTTTCTATATTTCATCCGCCTCAATAAAGCATAAATACAAGCTATTATGAAAACAATAATAGCTACAAACAGTAAAACTATTACCAACGATAAATAGCTGTCATTACTAGGAAGACTTATGATGAAATTAATTAAAACAATTGATGCACCTAAACCGAAAAAGTAGTATAAAGCTTTTGTTCCATATTCCTTTTGTTTTAGCTCAGAAAGCTTATCAATTTCTCCTATCTCATTTAAATCAGCTAAAATTTCGGAAATAGTTGCTGTACGCTCATAACTCCGATTTTTTTGTAATGTTTTTAAAAGAGCAGACATCTAATTTAAACTCCATTAAATAAAGCTAACTACACTTTTCTTAATGTTAATTTTTTTGAATATATGAATATTTTTATAAAAAGGTAATACAACTTATACAGATTTTGCAGTTAGTATATCAACCGAAAAAATAACTGTCAATAATATATTTACGTATTTATGACTGAATCTCAATTGGCTTACATCTCCTTTGATATTGTTCCCGCACCAAAAGGTGCAGCGATTCATATTGCTGCTTTTTCTCAAGCTTTAGCAGCAGCTTTTGGTGATGTTGAGTTAGTCACGGTTTCCCCGACAACGGAAACTGTAGATTTATATGAAATTTACCCGCAGGTGATGCATATTATGTTGCCTGCTGTGGGTGATACTCTAATTCACAGAATTTTGTATTTTCGTAGTTTATTAAGGACGTGGTTACAAAAACAGAGATTTGCAGCGGTGCATATTCGTTCGATTTACGAAGGGTATGGAATTGCACTCAATAAAAAGCAATATTGCGATCGCCTAATTTTTGAAGTTAACGGTTTACCTTCAATCGAGTTAAAATATCGCTACCCTGCCGTTGCCGATGATAGAGAACTACTGCATAAGTTGCATTCCCAAGAACAAATTTGTCTGCAAGCAGCCGATTTGATTGTCACACCCAGTAGTGTGACGGTGGAATATTTACAAAACAGAGGTATTGAGCCGGAAAAAATTCGCGTTATTCCCAATGGTGTAGATTTAAATGTCTTTACCTACTGTTTGACTCAAAACCTACAACCGTTTAAGATGTTATATTTTGGCACTCTTTCACCTTGGCAAGGGGTAAATTTGGCGATTGAAGCTTTGGAATTAGTAAACCGTGATTTACCCGCTTTTTTGACAGTAATTGGACAAGGAAGAGACTATCAAATCAAAGCATTGAAGCAGTTGGCGTTAAAGTTGGGAGTTGCAGACAAGCTAACTATTTTAGAAGCAATGCCGCAGAAACAATTAGTTGAATATATTCATACCTCAAATGTAATTTTGGCACCGCTAACACCTAACGATAGAAATTTAGTTCAAGGTTGTTGTCCTTTAAAAATTTTAGAAGCAATGGCAACGGGTACACCCGTAATTGCTAGCGATTTGCCAGTGGTGAGGGAATTGGGGATAGATGGGGTGCATTTTTTGTTAGTTAAATCGGGTTCAGCTAAGGCAATTAAAGATGCAGTTTTGCGGTTGCGAAATGATAGAGAATTGGCAATGCAACTGGCAATAAATGCACGGAAGCGGATTGAAGAGTATTATACTTGGAAAGCTGCTGGCGAAGCGTTAATCGCTGTTTATCAAGAATTGGGAATTAAGCGGTTAATTACAGCTTGAAGTTGCAATTTTTCTTGAGCTATGGAATAATCAGTCAGAATGCGATCGCCTGCTGCTTGAGAAATGCGATTTTTTTCCTCTGGTGTCATCGCCAAACATTCCAACACCGCTTCACCTAACTTGTGTAAATGCGATCGCTTTAGCAGAAAGCCGTTTTCACCATGTAAAATCACCTCTGGAATACCTCCCGCATCGCTAGCAATACAGCAACAACCACAAGCCATAGCCTCAAGTAACGCATTCGGCATTCCCTCCCAGAGCGAAGGCTGAAGGTAAACATCGCATAATCGCAAATATTGGGCAACATCCTTTTGATTGGGCAAATGTCCAGTTATCAGAATTCGTTCGGCGTTTTCTGGATGTTGAGTTTTGTAAAGTTGCAGTACAGATTCACTTGATGTTCTCACCTCCCCGATAATTAACAAACATGCAGCGGATGAAGTGCGAACTGTTGTTAAAGCATTTAGCAAAAACTGCTGTCCTTTCTTTTCCCGCAATTCTCCACAAAATCCTAGTACCGCTTCATCTGGTGCAATTCCCAAAGAAGCGCGTGTAATTTGGCTTTCAGCCTGGGAAGAAAATATTTCTGTGTCAACTGCATTTTTCAGCACCAACACATCATCTCGTCCACTCAATAGCTGTATTTTGTGAGACATATCAGCACTGACAGCAGTAATCAACTTGGCGTGTTGCAGCGTCCATTGCAAGCGGGCAAAATCCCCAGGTGGAAACATTTCTCGGTCAATATCATTACCACGGGCGCTAACAGTACTAGATATTCCTTTAAGTGCAGCAAACCAAGTAGCGAGAAAGCCACTAGGAAACAAATAATGCCCCCACACAGCATCATAAGCGCGAGACGAGTGCAGCCAGTCGAGGACATTCAACGTATGAGGCATTGTCATGTCCCAATGGCGGTATAATCCGATGCGATAAACGCGAAATTGAGCCTCTACTTCTGGTGGTAAGACTTCACCCGGTTGCAGATAGCGACTCCAAGTTAAAACATCGATTTCTATATTCAATTGAGAGAGTGTAGAAACCAACCGCGTAGCACTACTAGCTAATCCCCCCAAATCTGGCGCAAATCGTTCACAAATAAAAAGAAGACGTTTCATTTTAGTATGGACGGGGAAACCCCACCCCTACCTCCTAACTTTTTTTGGCATCAAGTCGAATTACGGTTTGGTCTAACCCTGGAGTTAGAACCTTCACCATACATAATGCCACGACCTAACAAGCCGGCATAAACAAGGTTAGGCGATCGCATATCACCTTCCAAATAAGTCAGTCCGGGAAATTGCAGGAAATTCGGCTTGCTAATTTGAATCCAGCTTTTACCCATGTTTTCTGATTTATACATCGCATCTTTGGTTGCTCCTTTGACACGTCCAAATACGTAAATATACGGCTGAGTATCCGAGGAACCCTTTCCAAAAGTCATAAACTCGCAGCTATCCACCGATGAAACAACACTAAAACTCTTGCCGCCATCTAACGAGCGGTACAATTTGTTACCGTTGACATCTTCTTGATTGCGAGAAAAGCTCATCCAAACATCACCTTGCCGCGTCGGATTGGGAACGATCGCGGGACGAACTAGCCATGTAGGAAATTTGTTAAATGCGCCTTTTCTCCAGTTTGCGCCGCCGTCGTTACTGTAGTAAAATGTCCAGCCATTGAAGTAATAGAACGTTTTACCTTGTGGGTCTTGGCGATCGGCTGCCAAAATATATGCACTCACCCAAGGCGAAATACTATTAGCCCAAGCTTTGGGCAACGCTTGATAGTGAATATGGTCGTTATTCTGCGGGTCGTAGGGTTCTGGCTTAGGGTCATGGTCTAAATTTTGTGCCAGTTTCCAAGTTTTCCCGCCATCTGTGGTGTAATGCGCCCAAGGTCCCCAAGCCGGTGCCCAAACCATGTTCTGCGGGTTCGTCGGCGACATAGCAATCTGACCACCCGTTGCCGCGACTTCTTCTTGAGCAGATTTGTCAGCTTTCCAGAAATTCTCTTTGGGGATAGACTCGAACGCCTTCCACGTTTTACCGTTATCGTTGGTCATACCGTGGATTGACCAGAAACCCTGCCACTGATGAAAGCCAACAAAAGCAGCGTAATCGGGTTTTTTGTAAGCATAATCCATGCCTGTCGCCCCCGCTACATGGGGAAAAGGCTGCGGATATACCTTCCAATCAGGGTTTGCCCATTTGTACCCAGGATTGATGGGAATGCCTTCCGGGTCAATTTTGGCATTTGGTACTAAGTTGCGGTTTTCGTGGCGAAAGCCGATCATATCTTGCACCGCACTCAATAAATCGGCTCCCCCTTGTGCTTTGGGCTTCGGGGGAACGCGCAAGATATTTACGTCGAGTTCCTCCAAATTGTTCATCAGCCATTTATAAGCTGGGTTGGCAGCGGTAACATCATCTGTACGCGCTACACCCCAACCGTTTGTCCACCAAACTTGTTTGGGATTGCTAGGGTCTATAACCACTACTGAGGCACCAGTGGCAGCGTAGGATAAATAGTAACCGGGTGCAGAGGAATTAACTGGATCTTTGGGGCTGTTGGCATCATATGCCCCCATGTACATTGTCTGCTTTTTCCAGTTTTTCCCACTGTCGGTAGAGCGATACACATACTTGTCGGAAATTGCCATCACCGTGTCTGCTTGATTGAGTTGTACGGTGACGGCTGAGTAAACTTTGTCTGTACCGTCAGGGGTGATGTCTGTCCAAATGCCGTTTTTATACTGGCGAACGCCACCGGATGTTTTATTTCCATTATTACCGATGGTGCCGAAGCTGACATAAAGTGTACCATCGGAGGCGATCGCACTTCGTAATGGATCGTTACCGCCTGCTATGTTACTCCAAGATACACCGCCGTTCGTGCTGCGCCATACACCACTACCATGAACCCCAACATATATAGTTTGCGTGGGGTTGTTTAAACGACCGCTGTTTTTGTCAAAAGCGACAAATGTAAAACCTGGTATATCATCAGATTCTTTACCATCAGGGTTTTTATATCCCGGTAAGCTTTTAGGATCTGGCAGTCCACCCAATACACGAGTCCACGCTTGTTCGGCATTTTTTTTCCACAGACCATCTCTGCGAGAGCCATACAGCAGCAACCCAGACTTATTTGGATCTACTGCTAACCGCTCACCTGTATCGGAACGGTAACCGTTGTTTGGACCAACGAAGATATTGTTTTTCCCTAAACCTGTCGGTTTCCAGGTTCCTCCCTGATTGTCAGAAACCATCACCTCGCCGGCATACTTATATTGCATTTTGCCATCGCCAGCTTTAAAGCTAGAATTTCTATGGTTTACTACCACATAAATGCGCTTAGGTAGTGTAGGATCTATGGCGATGCTCTCTACCCCGATTCCCCCTTTAGAAAAGTTGGTATCAAACATATCCAACAGGGGAAGCCATTGATTTGTTTGCCGGATGAAGCGGTAAGCACCACCGATATCTGTGCGGATGTAGACATCATGAGGCGATTGTGGAGCGATCGCTAAACCGGTAACGTAGCCCATACCCTGAATATTCACATTCTTCCATTTAAAGAACTGTCCGGTATTTGATTCGGCAGGCGATCGTGATTGGGTAGGTACTTTTGATTGGTTTTGTACTTGTGATTGAGCTTGTTGTAGTTCTGATTGGGTCTGTACTATAGGCTCTTGTCCACAAGCATGTAAGGCTAACAGTAGCAGTGCCGTGCATACGACCAGCAGCAGAAAACTCAGTCTGCGTATTCGATGCATTGAACGTATTTGACGACACAGAGCGTTCATGACTCAAATCCTAAATTTTAAGCTAAGTGCATTTTCACATTTATCTTTTCAGCTTTAGGTAAAACCCGTCAATCGTCCCTCAATCCCTCACCCCGGAAGTAAGGCAGAAGGGAAGAGGATTTTTATAGGGCTTTTCATCTACTAATTAATTTCTAAATGGTTGCGTTGGGAGCCACAATGCAAACCCAACGCAACTTCTGACTTTAGTGTGAATTCCTAGAATGAATTCACACTTTAATTTTTAGGAAACGGAGTTTTTGGTATAGGCATGGCTGATGTACTGTTTAGCGGTTGCTCTAGGGTACAGTTGTTCACTTGGTTTTGATGAACAGTATTGGTGATTAAAACGCCTGACCCAAAAGAAATACATGAGCCTAGTGTCACAGCAATCATCGTCTCTGAGAGACGTAAACTTATCGACATCCCAGAATCGCTATTTGACTGAGAACTGGATCTTTTCCTGTTCGTTGGTTGCATGTTACGTTTGAAGTAGTATTTTACATTGCATCTCCGTCATCTCTACGAGAATCTTGAGAAGGCGGAGATTTTATTTTGATCGCCGCTTCATTTAGAATAACCGAATAATTACTGCTGTCAAATTATAAAATCATACTATATATAGCTTTTGCTGGTTGGGATACGCATTATGTACATAGCCTACCATTGGTTTCTTATGCGTACCCCCATGCACTCTATTGCATGGGGGTATATACTATTATGCGTACCACACATGTATTTAGATGCGTACCATCCTACGACTCTCAGTGCGTATTAACCGATGTTATTATATGCGTACAGAAATGAATCCCTTTGTAAATATATCGAATAGTTATGGTAATCCTTGTATCTTCATCGGTTACGTCAACTTAGCGAAGGTCTTGTCGTACGAGGCATATCTTAAAATCAAAATACTAACCAAAAAATTAATAAAAATTTACATTTATTTGAGTCGTAATTGATATACCACTGAACTAGCTATGCCTCGTAAGACAAAACATGAAAAAGATTGGAAGCCAGGTTCCGACGAGAAAGCCCCAATTTTTGTACGTTCTGATATAGATGACTATGGATTAGATGTTTATGAGTTCCGTGTTTTAGCTCATATTGCTCGTAGAGACGGATATAAGCCAGACGTGAAAGGAAAAGGATGTTTTGAGAAGCAAAAGAATATTGCCGAAGTGTGTGGGATGAGTCACAGAAAAGCTCAAGATGCTTTAAGGGTGCTTTACGAGATAGGTATTGTAGAAAAGGAAGAGCGCCAAGGGACTACCAACGTTTATAGATTGGCTCTTCCTAGTAAATGGAAGCACCCATCTAGCTTGAATGAGATTCGGAAAAAAAAGCCAAAAGAACAAGAAATTAATGAGTTCGAGCAAGCAGTAATTTCAACGCTTCTAGAACCTACGCTTTGAATATTTCCAAATATTTAGGGGTAAACATAGCAAAGCTTTAACGATACTCCTAACTCTTAAGCTGCGAGGCATTCCTTTTGCAGCAGTCCGCGAAGGCGGACTTTGTTCGTATAGCCCCAGGCTTCTAGCCTGAGGGACTCAAACAATAAAAAAGAGGTCATCTTTGACCTCTTCGCAACTCCCTACAATAATTTTCGTTCTATAGGAATTAGAGTAACCCAGTATTGGTGCCTTGCTTGCCAGTTGCTAGTTCCACCTTGACGATTTTGCCGCCCATTTTCATAATGCGCTGCTGTTCGCGAAACCAGTTGTCATAGGGAACCAGCTTGGTGAAATAGGTATTTTGCAATTCGCGTTGAGTGCGAATGCGAGTTTGACTGGGAACGCAAGCGGTAACTTTAAACATCCGCATCGGGTTAAATCTCCTGTATTTATCGTGAAAACTTTTTTATGTGTAAAAAATGGGAGCGTGTATTTTACGCAAATCTTTAAATTAATCACTCCAAGGCTGGAAATCAATCATCAATACTAGACAGTTAACACTCATCACTTTAATTTAATTAAATTTAAAAAGACAAGCGACATAACTTTCTAGCACTCACGATTGATTTCCAGACCTTAATCAAGCCGCACCTAACTAAAACTAGTTACTTAAGTGCATTGCTTTTCTCTTAGCTTAAGCCAGAGGAGATATAGTCGAAGTAAACGCCCATTTCCTTACCAGCGTCAGGACCTACCAAGCTAGCAGTTACTTCTTTCATTGCTTGGATAGCTTGCACGGTTGCACCAACGGGTACACCCAAGGAATTGTAGGTTTCTTTCAAGCCATTCAACACACGCTCATCAAGGATGGAAGGATCTCCAGCCAACATAGCGTAGGTGGAATAACGCAAGTAGTAATCCAAATCGCGGATGCAAGCAGCATAGCGACGGGTGGTGTACATGTTGCCACCTGGACGGGTGATGTCAGAGTACAACAAGGACTTTGCTACAGCTTCTTTGACAATCGCAGAAGCATTAGCGCTGATGCTGGTAGCAGCACGAACGCGCAGTTCACCAGTTGAGAAGTAGCCTTTGAGTTTCTCTAAAGCAGAGGTGTCGAGGTACTTACCTTGAACGTCTGAAGAGTTAATGACAGCGGTAATTGCGTCTTGCATGTTGTTAATTCCTTATTTCCAACCGTATTGCAATTGTTCTGTTTCCACAGAGAAACAGGTTCAACCTATTGCATTGCACCAACTAGGTAGTCGAAGTAAGCGCCAGCTTCACCAGCATCTTCACTTGACAACAGGGATGCAGATGCATTCTTCATTGCGGTTACGCCTGAAGCAACAGCCTCAATGGGAGTTCCCAAGGACTTGTACATTTCGCGAACACCCACAACACCAATTTCTTCGATGGGGGTTACATCACCAGAAACAACTCCGTAGGTGATGAGGCGGAGGTAGTAATCCAAGTCACGCAGGCAAGTAGCAGTCATTTCTTGACCGTAAGCGTTGCCACCGGGAGATACAACATCAGGGCGCTTTTGGAACAGTTGGTCGCCAGCTTGCTTAACAATCCGCTCGCGGTTGTCAGTCAAAACTTGAGCGATGCGAAGACGACGCTCACCACCTGTAACAAAGCTCTTGATCCGATCCAGTTCGCCAGGGCTAAGGTAGCGGGCTTCTGCATCAGCATTCACGATAGCTTTCGTGACGATACTCATGATTTGGATTCCTCCAGTACTAATGAAACCAGAATTTGATTAAGCTGGTGCGACTTTTTGGATTGACTGAGTTTTTCTCGTTTTCTTAGACACAACACTTGCAAAACTGTTTATGTTGTGCTAGGGATTTCGAGTTGACTTGGGTAAATAGAACTACACAAGGCGTTAAACTCAGATACCTTCCGCAAAATATTCTCGGACATTATGTTGAGCAATTATGACTGCTCTTAATACTTTGTAATATTTATTTTCAGATTTGCAGTCGCACTAACAATCTGAAAGCTTTGTTGCGGAAGGTTGTGAGGGGCAGTTGGAGAGGGGGGGAGACAAAGAAGAAATTCCTCCTTGTCTCCCTTGTCCCCTTGTCCCCTTGTCTTTTTAAGCGCGATCGCTACCTACCACGTCCGCCGGTTAACACAGACGGCGACAAGCTAGACCACGATTGTTTCACCAAGTCCGCAGCCGCTTGCACGCTACCGAGGTAGTTACCCGCAGGTAGAGATGGGAAGCGTGGGTAAGGCACCACGTCTTCACCAAAGTAACGAGCGTACTCTGGGCTTTCCACTATCGCCACTACAGCAGCTTTTAAACCACCGTCAGCCAGCAGCTTGTTGTAGGTGCGTATTTCTGCCTGAGTAGCTGGTGCGCGTCCCAATATGTGACGGAATAGGAACTCAATCACCTTGGTGTTGGGATAAGGCGTATAGAAGCGCTTGCGATAGATTTCGGAACTAGCCAGATCGCGCACAAACTCGCGCACGGTAATTTCCCCATTCCGCAGTTTGCTTTCCAAGTCAGAACGGCGGAAGTAATCAGGAACCTGACCGCTAAATACATCCAATACCTGACAGTAAATCGCGTCCATCACCTGCTGCATTTCTGCTTGACCTGAGCCTGTAGTCATGCGGTAAATACGGGCTGGTTTGCGGCGGGCTGTACCTACACCAACTTCCACCGACTGTCCGCGACCGTCGTTGAAGGAACGACCAAGTTCGATAAACAGCGGCTTGGTTTTGTCCATTTCGCGAGTTTTCGCCGCCATATCTGCGATCGCCTTGCCCAAAAGCGGCATTTTCGCCACATCCATACGCGGCTTCACCGTCTCAAAGCTGGGCACAACCACATCATCGTTTTGCTTGGTGAGCTGGTTGTACAATTTCTGAGAGTTCGGGTAGTTCGCTGCCGGCAATGTCAGGAAGCGGTTGTAAGGCACCACGTCTTCACCAAAGGCTTGGACATACTCAGCACTGTTCACCATCGCCCCAATAAAGGCACGCAGCCCTTGACTAGCCAGTATCTGGTTATACTTGCGGATTTCCGCCTGGTCTAAAGGCGCACGACCCAAGAAGTGCTTGGTTCCCAGTTCAATTACCTTGGTGTTGGGATAAGGCGCGTAGAATTCTCTTTGGTATAGACTCGAACAACCTAAACCTTCGATGAATTCCTTAACGTTAATTTCCCCGTTACCCAGTTTGCTTTCTAACGCCGTAAACTCGTTTTTAACGATGTATGGAGCAATATCGCGCTCAAAAATCTGACGGTAGGCAGCGTTGATCAAAGTTTTAACGGCAACTTTGTCATTAGTACCAGCAACCTGCTTGAAGATTTTCCTTTGTTCGCGCTTCTTGCTAACACCTTGATTAATGCGAGACTCAATATCCGGTTTTGAGCGTTCTTCAGTGACAGCACCAAGTTCGACAAAGCGCGGCGTTTCTTCCTTATCAACTCTGTTACCGACATCTTCGCGAATGCTACCAACGCGCAGTTGTCGCTGCGATACACCTTGAGGAGTCAGATAACGTTCGTAAGGAACTGTATCTTCACCAAACGCCTCACTGTACTCAGGACTGTCAATAATAGCATCTACCAGGGCGTAGAAGCCCTTCTTGGAACAGATATCGAAGTACTTATTGTTTTCTTGACGACCATAGGTAGGACGACCCAACAAGCGGCGGTGGATGTATTCGATCGCCTTACACACATAAAGCGAAGTCCAGTACATTTTCCGGAACAGATCCGACTTAGCCAAAGCGCGGATAAATTCCCTTACAGAAATTTCACCGTTTTCCAGCTTAATTTCTGCTACTTTCAGCCGCTGACCTTCGTAAACATCGCGACCGAAAACTTGCAGGTAAGCGCCTTTAATTAATGCTTGGGTGGAGCTTTCGGAGTATTTTACACTGACACCGCTTGGTGCTTTTTTGCCTCTTGTGCCGGGTAGCTGATCTAAGCGGAAGATTTTCGGACCCAATGAACCTGGGAACTCACCACGCGATCGCGGATTGCTGTTTTGGTTGTTAATAGCGGGACCTTGGTGAATCAAAATCCGCTTGGTATCTTTTCCAAAAGGCGCCGGACGGGTGCTGGGGTTGCGAGTTTCTTTCGGGAAAATCGCTCCAAATTGAATTTCCAGCGGATCGTTACCAGAACCGTAGGGATGTTGATCTGGTAGTGGCTGTTCGTAATCAGCGAATGTCGTGATAAACTGAGGTACTTTGCGGAAAGGCGCACTGTAATTAAACAGGTCTTGCTGTGGTCCCCAGTTGCGGCATTCTTGAGCTTCTTGACCCAGACCCCGCAGGTATGGTACTGTCTCTTCCCCAAAGTAGTCAGAATATTCCTGAGAATCTACCAAGGCATCAATTAAAGCAGGTAGACCACCATTGGAAATAATCGAGAAGTAATTTTGTACTTCTTCGCGGCTACTCGGTCCACGTCCGAGGAAGTGACGGAATGCCAATTCTAAAGCGCGGCTGTTGATAAAAGGCTGATAAAACTGTTTTTGGTAAAGGGGAGATTTGCCAAGGCGACGGACAAACTCTTTCATGGAGATTGTACCGTTTTTCACCTGAGATTCCAGGTTAGATATCGACTGGCTGTAAGCACGGGTAATGTCGCGCTCAAAGATTTGCCGATAAGCCGCTTTTATGACTTCAACTTTTTCACCTGCGCTCAATCCCGTCTTCATGACAAACTTGGGTCTACGCTCTGCCGCATTAAAGTAAATTTGGGGCAGTTCTAACCCTTGTTGGTCAGTAGAAGGACGCTGGCGCACTTTATTTGATGGGGTAGGTGCTTTGAATTCGCCCAGCAAAACATCCATGTACTGAGTCACAATATCTGTTGCCTCAGCATCCTTGCGGAAAAAGGAAAGTGATGCTTGTTTGATTTCCTGCAAAGCCACAATTGTTGCTTCACCGGAACAAGCGTTTTCAATAATTTCCCGCAGTCCCCGTGTATTCACGGATATGATGTTGGGGTCGCCTGCAACGATCGCATAAGTCGCGTAGCGCAGAAACCACGATAAGTCCCGCAGGCTCTTAGCCATATTGCTAGGACCATAACGGGCGATGTTGATTGGTCTAAAACCTGGAGGTGTCGCACCACCACTAGGCGAGGAGTTAAAAATGGAACGTAAGTTTTCTAGAAATCCGCCACGAGTTTCCACGTAGGTGACGGTTCCTAACTTCATTCCCTCTTTAACATCCATTCCGCCAGAAGCGACTGTCGCCAATTCTGGCTCTTTAAGCTTTTCTAAGAAAGCCATTGGCGAACCACCGACGAAAATTCGGTTAGCTGCTCGCGAGACAATAATTTCAGAATTGTCCGTGAGCGTCTGGGCAATTTCTAAACGCTTTGCACCAGATGCAAAATAGCTTGCCAGTTCATTTAGTTCGCCCGTTCCCAAAAAGCGGTCTTGCTGTTCCGCTTGGGAAATTGTTGATACAGCTAGAGTTTGATATAGTTGCGGACGCGCAACAGAGCTTCCACCACTTGCCTTAACGCTCATCGGATTTCTAAAACTCCCATCATAAATTATTTATGTGTTAAGCCTGGGTTTGTTAGCAGCTTGACACATCGGTGTGGTCATGGAGTTCCGTGCCACCTTCAAAACTGCCATAAAAATTTAACCCAGTTCAGCTTTTAGATTAGAACGTTTTGCGGCGTCTGAGCGGCTTTATTAAGAAGTGTGTCAATCTGTAATCTACAAGCATCTGGTTGGCAAGTTGGACAGCAGGTATCGGTGAGAAAAATCCTAAGTTTTGTGTCGTTAGAGCCTGACGACTAAAAGTCGCGGCTATATGAACGAAGTCCGCGCAGGCAAACTATGAAGAATGATGATTTTTAGTTGGCGGTGATAAATATGGGTGAAACGGGAAATATAGGATTTCTGATACTCGCCAAAAAATGATTGGTATTTTGCAGCTTTTTGACGCTTCGCAGGCAATCGCCCTGAAATACAAGCAAATAGCGTGTATTCCTCGCCTATAGAACTGGGTAAAGATTTCAACTTGTTTAAAAGCCTTTTAGCTTCAAGCTATGAAATAAATTTTCACGCTGATTACGAAATAGAAGTAAGTGAAGCTGTATTAACAAAAGTCCACCTATAAAAAACTTATATTTATGCGTACTAAATTTAACTTACTCTTCCACGCTGCTTTGTTAACTCTGGCTCTGATGTGGGCAAACACCGCTAATGGCTTACCAAAACAAAACACGAATCTTGCCTTCAGGTTGGCACAGAATATACCTGTTCTACAACCTTGAAATATCAAGATGTTAATTGTGCGATCGCGTAGCCTCTCATCAAGGAGAATCGTCATCCACAATCAATAAGCGCACGAAGCGCGATCGCCTAAATAACTACTTATCTTCTACACACTTTAAACCGATGTCTGCTCGTAATAAATTTAACTTCTTATCTACTGCTGCTTTATCCGTTTTAGCGATCGCCTTAACTGTTGCCCCTGCAAATGCTTTACCAGGACAAAATATTAACACCGTCCTCAAGTGGGCAAAAACTAGACCTCAACTATCGGCTCTAAAATATAACAGCGAAGCGCATGGTTACGAAGGTCGTAACGGTAATTTATATTTTTATGTCAATGCTACTTCCCAAAATGGGGCTGTAACTAAAGAAGGAATAACAGTCAGCGATGACCCAAGCATAAAATTTACCACTAATAATGCTAAGGGCATGAAACTGCTGCAAAATATTTATAATTCTGAAATTGCTAACGACTTCCGTAATTCTCGTTCTGTCGCCAAAGTCGGTAGAGACACCTTTCATCGCGGGCAAAAATTTGCCTACATTACTGCTGCGGTTCAGAATGGGACTAATTTGCAGATAATTTCTTTGAATAATTTGCAAAGTGAAATTAATAACGCCAAATATTGCCAAACCCATCAATGTGACCTTTGATAAATGCCCCGCAGGCTAGAACCCTGGGGCTATACGAACAAAGCCTGCCTACGCAGGCTTTTAAACTACTAGTCCGCGAAGGCGGACTTTGTTCGTGTAGCCGCACCCTTCAGGGTGTCAGGTACTACAATTGATCAAAAATGATCCAGCATTCGCTACACTCAAAAATGCTGCCATACTGCTCCAAAAATGTCCGATCAAACCGTTAGCGCTGCTGTTGCCAAACTCTATAATACCTATCCCTTTCCGCCAGAACCGCTGCTAGATGAACCACCTCCAGGCTACAATTGGCGCTGGAATTGGTTAGCCGCATATAACTTCTGCACCGGACAAAAACCCCAAAAGCAAGATATCCGCATTTTAGACGCTGGCTGCGGTACGGGGGTGAGTACTGAATATTTGGTGCATCTCAACCCACACGCGCAGGTTGTGGGAATTGACTTGAGTGCTGGCGCTTTGGATGTTGCAAAAGAGCGCTGCAAACGTTCAGGAGCAAATAGAGTCGAATTTCATCACCTCAGTCTGTATGACGTGGAACAACTTCCGGGTGAGTTTGATTTGATTAACTGTGTCGGGGTGTTACACCACTTAAGCGACCCAATTCGTGGTATTCAAGCTTTGGCGAAAAAGTTAGCCCCAGGTGGCTTGATGCACATCTTCGTCTATGGCGAGTTGGGACGCTGGGAAATTCAACTAATGCAAAAAGCGATCGCTCTTCTTCAAGGTGACAAGCGCGGCGATTATCGCGATGGCGTCCAAGTTGGGCGACAATTATTTTCTTCATTACCAGAAAGCAATAGAATTGTCAAGTACGAGAAACAACGTTGGGCAATGGAAAACCAACGAGACGAATGCTTTGCCGATATGTATGTCCATCCCCAAGAGATTGACTACAACATTGAGACGCTGTTTGAATTAATTGATGCTTCGGGTTTGGAGTTTATTAACTTTTCAAATCCGGGATTTTGGCAGTTGAAGCGACTTTTGAGCAAAGCACCGGAATTGATTGAACGAGCAGAAAAGTTAAGCGATCGCTCTTTATATCGCCTGATAGAATTACTAGATCCAGAAGTTACCCATTACGAGTTTTTCCTCGGTCGTCCTCCCGTAGTTAAAGTAGATTGGTCAGATGATGAGACTTTGCTAGCAGGGATTCCCGAACTAAACCCTTGTATTGATGGGTTTCCAAGCCAGTGTATTTTTAATTACGATTATCAAATTATCAACTTGTCAGGCAGCGAGTTTGAATTTTTGCAAAAGTGTGATAAAAAAGCGACGGTAGGAGAGATTTTAGGAGGTGTAGAATTGGGGTTGGATAAAGTGCGATCGCTCCTCCAGCAGCAAGTAATTTTGTTAACACCAAGGTAATGAGACAAGGGGACAGGGACACAAGGAGGATAATTCTTTCTCCCCCTTCCCCCCTCCCCCCATCCCCCGATCTCCCCCCTCCCCAAACAAGAAGTTAATTGTTTTTTCCTAAAGTATTGTTACCCAACCGTGATATGATTCAGCTGACTGAATGTGCAGTCAACATAATTAGCTGTACTCGTTTCTCCTTCTCGTGAGCTTGTCAGACGAATCGACTAACCCCACGCCGACAACAATACAAGATGCTCAACCTGGTTTTGAAGACACAGAACCAGCCTCTTCTTCTATGGAAGAGTTTTATCAACTCTTTCAGAAGTTGTTGAGAATCACACTCGTATTGACGGGGATTATTTTTATCTCAGTGTGGATTTTTTATTCCCTAAACATTGCCCTGAATTATTTGATAGGGGCGTGTGCGGGTGTGGTTTACTTAAAATTGCTGGCTAGAGACGTTGAGCGGCTAGGTAGCGAAAAAAACAGTTTGAGCAAAAATCGTTTTGCTCTATTTATTGGTTTGATGGTAGTGGCAACTCAATGGCGCGATTTACATGTCCTGCCAATATTCCTGGGATTCCTCACTTACAAAGCCACGCTCATCGTCTATACCGTGCAAACTGCGTTTATTCCTGATTCTTAAAAGTCAGGCTCACAAAGACAATATCTCCAATCCTCGCTTTTTGGGGAAAAATCTTGAAGAATACACATGCTTAGTGTCTTAAACGCCTTTAACTCTTTTCCCCTCGCCAAATTGGAAGTAGGTCATCACCTCTACTGGCAATTGGGCAATCTGAAAATACACGGGCAAGTTTTTCTCACCTCATGGTTTGTGATTGGTGTTCTTGCCATAGCTTCCATCGCTGCTACTACCAACGCCAAGAGAATTCCTAAAGGCATCCAAAATTTGATGGAATATGCCCTAGAATTTATTCGGGACTTGGCGAAAAACCAACTTGGTGAGAAAGACTACCGTCCTTGGGTGCCGTTTATTGGCACACTATTTTTGTTTATCTTCGTGTCGAATTGGTCAGGTGCTTTAATTCCCTGGAAGCTAATCAAACTGCCTTCGGGTGAATTAGCGGCACCGACAAATGATATCAATACGACTGTCGCGTTGGCATTGTTAACTTCTTTAGCGTATTTTTACGCTGGATTTAGCAAACGGGGTTTAGGCTACTTTAAGAAGTATATAGAGCCGACACCGATTTTATTGCCGATCGCTATTCTCGAAGACTTCACCAAGCCTCTCTCCCTAAGCTTCCGTCTATTTGGCAATATTTTGGCGGATGAATTGGTAGTAGGTGTGCTTGTTCTATTGGTTCCTCTGTTTGTACCTTTGCCCGTTATGGCTCTAGGTTTATTTACCAGTGCCATTCAAGCCCTGGTATTTGCTACCTTAGCAGGAGCATACATTCACGAAGCAATAGCAGGGCACGGTGATGAAGGGCATGAGGAGCATATGCCTTAAAGCTTCTCAGTTGATGTAATTTTAGATTTTGTTCAAAATCTAAAACCGAAAAATGTTCATTCTGTTCTCAAAGTAAGGAAAATCAAAATGGATCCATTAGTTGCTGCTGCTTCCGTTATCGCTGCTGCTTTGGCAATTGGTTTAGCTGCAATTGGACCTGGTATCGGTCAAGGAAATGCCGCAGGTCAAGCAGTAGAAGGTATTGCGCGTCAACCAGAAGCAGAAGGAAAAATTCGCGGTACATTGCTGTTAACCTTAGCATTCATGGAATCCTTGACCATCTACGGTCTGGTTATTGCCCTAGTGCTACTGTTTGCTAACCCATTTGCCTAAGACATAAAAATTGTTAGTGTAGAGACGCGAACGATGTAAACACAGCGGAAGTTGCGACACATCTAACCGTCTCTACAACTGACATCTAGGCTTTTCGAGGTCGTTTCCATGTAAGTTGACCCTGGTTGGCTATGGGGTCTATAGAATATTAAAGGTTGGATGAATTAGCTAGCCATTAAACAGTGCTATTCCAGCCCGCACAGGAGAGAAATGTTTGATTTCGATGCTACCTTGCCCTTGATGGCATTGCAATTTTTGCTGTTAGCAGCTTTGTTGAATGTAATTTTCTACAAGCCAATGACCAAGGTATTAGACGATCGCGATAATTATATCCGAACGAATAACCTTGAGGCGCGTGAACGCTTGGCAAAAGCCGAGCGCTTAACTAAAGAATATGAACAACAGCTAGCAGATGCTCGCAGGCAATCGCAGGCTACTGTGGATGCAGCTCAAGCCGAAGCTAAGAAAATTACCGCAGATAAAATCGCTGAAGCGCAAAAAGAAGCCCAAGCTCAACGCGAACAAGCATCTGTGGAAATAGAGCAGCAAAAGCAAGAAGCTATGCGTTCCTTAGAGCAACAAGTTGATGCCCTGAGCAGACAGATTCTAGAAAAACTATTGGGACCAACAAGTCTGGTTAGATAAAATAATATCTTCCAGATTATAACATTGGTTCCGTTGAAAGTATACGCGCATCTCGACGAAAGTCTTGGAGGGCGCTTAATTAAGTCGCCTTCAGGCTAAAGCCTAAGGCTACACTAACTAAGTCCGCCTAATGGCGGACTAGTAAAATTAGACCTTCTAGCCTGCAAAAGCAGGCTACCCTTCGGGAACGCCAAGGGCGAATGCACGCGCAACGCAACACTCTTATAGGGTGTCGGAGCAAGATGTAAGAAAGGCACTTTTTTCCCGAAGGGAAAGTTCAAATTAATCAGCAAGCGAGCAGCGCACGTGTAAATGGCTAACATGGGGACTTTCATATTACTTGCCGCAGAAGCCGCTGTTCACTCAGAGGCAGAAGGCGAAGGTGGTTTCGGTCTAAACCTAGACATTTTAGAAACCAATCTGATTAACTTAGCGCTTCTGATTGGCATACTATTTTACTTTGGACGTAAAGTTTTAACCAACATCCTGAACGAGCGGCGGATAAATATTGAAACCGAAATTCAGGGAGCCGAAGCGCGTTTAAAAGAGGCACAAATTGCCCTTTCAAAAGCGCAAGAGCAGTTAACTCAAGCTCAAGCAGAAGCACAACGCATCCGCAAAGCAGCCGAAGAAAATGCTTTATCTGCGCGAGAAGCAACATTGGCGAAGGCAGCGCAAGACGTAGAACGCTTGAAACAAACAGCAGCAGCTGATCTAAACACAGAAAGAGATCGAGCGATCGCTGAACTGCGGCAACGAGTAAGTGCTTTAGCATTGCAAAAAGTCGAATCCGGTTTGCGAAGTGGCATTGCCGACGACGTTCAACAAACATTAATTGACCGCAGCATCGCGCAGGTGGGAGGCTAGGGATGAAAAGCGACATAGCAATAGCCGAAATCGCCCAGCCTTATGCACAGGCGTTAATGTCAGTAGCCGAGTCAAAAAACCAGACAGAAGAATTCGGCGAAGATGTACGTTCTTTGCTGAATTTATTGCAAAATTCCCCAGAATTGCAAAGTTTTGTCGGTAACCCCTTTGTTGAACCGGACAAAAAAAAGGCAGTCATCAACGAAGTCGTTGGCGAAAGCACTAACTCAAACTTACGCAATTTCTTGATGCTGTTGGTAGATAGACGCCGCATTTTGTTGCTAGAACCAATTTGCGAGCAGTATATAACGCTTCTAAGACAGAAAAATCAAACTGTCTTAGCAGAAATAAGCTCTGCCGTTCCTCTTTCCCAAGAACAAGAACAAGCAATACGAGAAAAAGTCCTCACCATGACCAACGCTCGTCAAGTCGATCTAGAAACAAAAATAGACCGTGACTTGATTGGTGGTGTGATCATCAAAGTTGGCTCTCAAGTAATTGACGCCAGTTTGCGAAGTCAGTTACGCCGTCTTTCCTTACGCTTAAGTGGTTCTTAATAAAGTGTTGGTTGTTAGTTGGAGCGTTGTTGGTGGTTGACAGTTAATAGTTAACTGTTATCGACTAACGACTATCTACTAACCAATAACTACTATCAACTAACTACTAACCACTCTACTCCCTCAGTCTCCCAAAAAAGATAGACACATGGCTATTAACATCAGACCCGACGAAATCAGCAGCATTATTCAAAAGCAAATCGAGCAATACGACCAAGATGTCAAAGTTGCTAACGTTGGTACCGTCCTGCAAGTAGGTGACGGTATTGCCCGGATCTATGGTCTAGAAAAGGCTATGGCTGGGGAACTATTAGAATTTGAAGACGGCACAATCGGCATCGCCCAAAACTTAGAAGAAGATAACGTTGGTGCGGTGTTAATGGGTGAAGGTCGCCAGATTCAAGAAGGTAGCTCCGTAACCGCAACTGGCAGAATTGCTCAGGTGCCGGTGGGTGAAGCTATGGTTGGACGAGTTATTGATGCTCTCGGTCGTCCGATTGATGGTAAAGGAGATATCAAAACATCAGAAACTCGCTTGATTGAATCTCCCGCACCCGGTATTATTGCCCGTCGTTCCGTACACGAACCGATGCAAACCGGTATCACCGCGATTGACTCGATGATTCCCATCGGTCGGGGTCAGCGCGAGTTAATTATTGGCGATCGCCAAACCGGAAAAACTGCGATCGCGATTGACACAATCATCAACCAAAAAGAAGAAGATGTAATTTGTGTTTACGTGGCGATCGGTCAAAAAGCTTCCACAGTAGCCAACGTGGTGCAAACATTGCAAGAAAAAGGCGCAATGGACTACACCATCGTTGTTGCCGCTAACGCAAGTGACCCAGCAACACTACAATACTTGGCTCCTTACACTGGGGCAACAATGGCTGAGTACTTCATGTACAAAGGCAAAGCTACCCTAGTAATTTACGATGACTTGTCCAAGCAGGCTCAAGCTTATCGCCAAATGTCTTTGCTGTTGCGTCGTCCACCAGGACGTGAAGCGTATCCTGGAGATGTATTCTACATCCACTCTCGCTTGTTGGAAAGAGCAGCTAAACTCAGTGATGAATTGGGCAAAGGCAGCATGACCGCCTTGCCAATCATCGAAACCCAAGCTGGTGACGTATCTGCCTACATCCCCACCAACGTAATTTCGATTACCGACGGTCAGATATTCCTCTCTTCCGACTTGTTTAACTCCGGTATCCGTCCGGCTGTGAACCCCGGTATTTCCGTATCCCGCGTAGGTTCTGCCGCCCAAACCAAGGCAATGAAAAAAGTTGCCGGTAAAATCAAGTTAGAACTAGCGCAGTTTGACGACTTACAAGCCTTCGCGCAATTTGCTTCTGACTTAGATAAAACCACCCAAGACCAATTAGCACGCGGTCAGCGCTTGCGCGAACTTCTCAAGCAATCGCAAAACCAACCCCTATCGGTATACGAGCAAGTAGCAATTCTATACGCTGGTATTAACGGTTACTTGGATGAAATCCCAGTCAACCAAATTACAAACTTCACCAAAGGTCTGCGCGAGTACTTAAAGACCAGCAAACCTGCATATACTCAAGCAGTACAAACTCAGAAAGTACTAGGCGACGCTGAGGAAACTGCTTTGAAAGAAGCACTTACCGAATACAAGAAAACATTCTTGGCGACAGTGTAGTAAAGAAGTCAGGAGTCAAAAGTCAGGAGGAGGCAATTAGCTCGTTCCTGACTTCTGACTTCTCAATTCTGAATTCAGAATTTTTGTGAAATATTATGGCTAATCTCAAAGCAATACGCGATCGCATTCAGTCGGTCAAAAATACCCAAAAAATTACAGAAGCTATGCGGCTGGTAGCAGCAGCTAGAGTGCGTCGCGCCCAAGAACAGGTAATTGCTACCCGTCCCTTTGCTGATCGCTTGGCACAAGTTTTGTATGGCTTACAAACTCGTTTGCGGTTTGAAGAAGCAAATTTGCCACTTCTGAGAAAACGTGATGTTAAGTCTGTCGGATTGCTGGTAATTTCAGGCGATCGGGGATTGTGCGGTGGCTACAACAACAACGTCATTCGTCGCGCGGAAAATCGCGCCAAAGAACTTAAAGCAGAAGGCGTAAACTACAACTTTGTACTGGTAGGACGCAAAGCCATCCAGTACTTCCAACGCCGAGAGCAGCCGATTGATGCAACTTACACAGGCTTAGAACAAATTCCTGTGGCATCTGAGGCAAATGAAATTGCCGATCAACTGCTTTCTTTGTTCCTTTCAGAAAGCGTAGACCGGGTAGAGCTAGTCTACACCAGGTTCATCTCCCTGGTTAGTTCTCGCCCAGTGGTGCAAACTTTGCTTCCTTTTGACGTTCAAGGTTTAGAAGCACCAGATGACGAAATTTTCCGCCTGACAACTCGTGGCGGTCAATTTGAAGTGCAACGCGAGAAAGTCACTACCCCAGTTCGCGCTTTTCCCCGCGATATGCTTTTTGAGCAAGATCCAGTGCAGATTCTCGATTCTCTATTGCCATTGTATCTGAGTAACCAGCTATTGCGGGCGTTACAAGAATCAGCCGCCAGCGAACTAGCCGCACGGATGACAGCAATGAACAATGCCAGCGACAACGCCGGAGAATTGATTAAATCTCTCTCTTTGTCATATAACAAAGCCCGACAAGCCGCAATTACCCAAGAAATTCTAGAGGTTGTTGGCGGCGCCCAGGCGTTGACTTAAAATATAGGTCATAGGTAATGCGGAACGTGGTAATTGAGGAAATCTATTACCCATTACCCATTACCCATTACCTACTAGTGCTGCTTGAAAATTTCAGCACACTTTTTTGCGAGTGTGGTAAATTTTCCAATACTACACTATAATCAGAATATGACATGGGGCCGTAACGGTTTCGACGTGATGGCGAAGGCTGCTCTGTGATTCAGGTCGAGAGTGAGTCTCCTCTCGGAAATCAAAGGCTCGAAAAAAAAGTAAATGCGAACAACATCGTAAAATTTGCTCGTAAGGATGCTCTAGTAGCAGCCTAAAACACCTCTTTCAGGTTCGAGCGTCTCTAGTTTGACTCCGTTAAGGGCTAGAGACCAACCCCCAACGGATGCTCTAACAAGCGTTCTCTGGTTGGCTTGTTAGCTAAGATTAAATCAGAGCATCCTACGTTCGGGATAATGAACGATTCCCGCCTTGAGGGTCAGAAAGGCTAAACCTGTGAATGAGTGGGGCGTTAATACCCATTGCGGACGGCAGTTCAATTCTGCCCGGTTCCACTAAAATAGTCAAGAAATCCACCTGACACTAATGTGTAGGTGGATTTTGCTTTGTAGATACGATTTACCCAGTAGTGAAAGAATGCGCGAGCTCATTATTAAGTTGTAAATCAGTACACCAGATTTTATCAACTAACGACGTACTTGTATGAATTTCTAATTCTGCCTCAGGTAAAGCTTCAAACAAAAGTATTTGTTCTGGAAAAACCACTCGCTCAAAATACCAATTGGGAATGTTGGAAATCCGAATAATTTGGATTTGAGAAGTGTGATTTGTATATCCACACAAAATTTGGCGTTCCGAGTCAATATTTAGATAATCAAGAATTTGAGTCATACTTTTACTTGTTGCGTGATAACTAATGAATGCAGAAGGATAAAAATGTTCGCTTTGGTCTTTGCGATTGAGAACGATAAAAAAAAGACGTTGCCTTACAAGGGAACGTATTGATTTTTAGTGAAAAACAGACAAAAATCTATATTGAGAACAAAAGTATCACTTTATTCTTCTCTTCCAAAGACTCTACGCGAACATACCTTATCTGTTAATTTACATTAACAGCTAGATTGATTTTTTTCTCGCAGCGATGAAATAGTCATAAATTTATTGTACGGTACTCCTATCGCTTTACCGTTATTTTAGGATAAAACCTTGAAACTCCGGGTAAACAACTATAGGTAGTTTAGCTATCGCGTGCTTACTGCTTTGTAAACTGTAGAAACTTTTGAGAAATTTCATCTGTCTCATTGTGTACATTCTTCTAAAAGCTAATGTCTGTTTCTGCACAAGGCATTCCCGGAGTGCCCGATTTAACACATCCTCTTGAACTACTTCACTTGGGAAGCCAGATAATTAAAGCTTCAGTGTTGTCAGTATTTCTGGTAATAGCCTTGGGAATAGCGATCGCGCTATTGAGTTTTTCTCTGCGTCGTTTGCAGCCAGAACAATCTTTATTTGTTAGCCAATGGGGGCTTCGTTATTCTGAGCTTTTACGGGGATTGCAGCATCTAGCTTTGGTATTAGTTTTGCTAGTGGTGGGATTTTTTCTTTGTTCAACTCTTAGCAATCGCTATCATTACTGGGAACAGGGAAAAGTGGCTCAAGTAGCTCTTAGTGTCGCTGGAGATAAACTAGAACAATCAGCCCCGCAAGTACGCTACATCATTAAAGAGCCGTATACCACGACCAGCCAAATTAATGGCAAAATAGTCAAAATAAATGAAACGCGAGATGTCAACCGCTTTTTGACGCTAGCGGGTTCGCAAATTCAGGTTAAGCTTGACCAAACTCCAGATGTTCAAGGTCGTAGTGCAACTTATCGCGTAGACTACACTGCTGACTACAAAGTTGTCAACCAACTTCAAGATATTAATAATTTTTTCTTTGAAGTACCCCCACCGAACGGCTACTCATTACTGCAAAGCTATAAAGTAGAGCGTGCTGGTAATAGATTACAACAAACAAATCCGGGTGATTATAGCTTTGCATTTAGCTTGCAACCGAGAGAAGAAACTAGCTTTCGCATTACCTATAAAGCGCAAGGTGGACCACGTTGGGTTTATAGTGCCCAAGGGCAATTACTTTCTAACTTTCGCTTGATAGCGATCGCTAACTTCGCAGGCGCTAATTTTGCCAGTGGCATTATACCAAATGACATTAAAGTTGACAGAAAAAGCACCCAGTTTACTTGGATATTTGATGATAATGTTTCTGTCAAAAATCCCTTAGGAGTATATACCAACACTGACCCCATTCGTAATACTGGCATCATGCCCCGTCTACTATTGCTAGCGCCGGCGTTATTTCTCTGGTGGATATTGTTGTTATATTTATCCATACCAATGAGTTTGAAAAACGTAGCGCTGGCTAGTGGAATTTTCTTTGCTTGTCTATTGACTTTGACTTATTTAGCTCGTTTAATGAATGCCGAATTTGCTTGGACGCTAATTTCCCTGATTTTACTAGCTTTGTCATGGGGGTTAGGAGCAAATTTGCGTGCGTCTCTTGCAGCCTTAATTTGCACCATCGCCGGTGCAGTATTACCCGTTTTTGGATTATTAGTCTCATTTAGCGGTCTGACCCTCAGCCTTGCGGGTTTACTTTCCGCAGTTTGGCTAGGAGTTCTGCACTTGTATGGCTGGTACAAATTGCACCCCTGAACTGGTTGCTCAAGCTATGGTCTGAATTTTAGCTGCCAATGCGAAATCATGCTTTCCAAACATGACTTCATTTGAGCCAAAATCGATTATAAAATGTATCCTATTTGCGCTTGTGCAGCATATCTTAGCAAATCAGAGCGGCTAGTTTGTGACTGCTTAATCCAATCATCAATGATTTTGTAAACCCGTTTATTGTATATATGTCCCAACCCATGCAAGGCACTCTCTATACAGGCTGGATTTTTTAGATAAAGAGCAAATTCAAGGACTTCTAAAGTTAATTCAAAATACTCACAGTCTCCCTTATTTCCCCAACTACTTATTGGAGTCACGTCCCAGAACATGTAACAAATAGAGTTAATTGGTGAAGCACCAGGTTCATCTAAGTGACTCAGAACAGGTTTAGCACGCTTTTCAAAGCAATCAGTGTAGAGAATTTTGATGGCACGAATAGCTGCTGTACGAGCTTCGGCAGGAACTGTTGGCTCTTTCAAGCTATAGATAATATCCGAAATTGAATTATTGAAAATTGCTTCTATTCCATTATTGACCTGTTTATCTGAAAAGCGGAGCAGATCAAAACCAGAATGTACTAATGTTCTATGGATGTACTCAACAGTTGTAGGAGCATCGAACTTGGAATATGAAACGTCTTGATTAGCAGCGCGACCAAATACGCAATTGAGCCACTTTTCATAAGTGAGCATGGGTTTTTAAGCTTTTTGTATTAGCGAGAATTTTTGAGGAGTGAAAGATTTTGATGCTGTTTTCATAAGCGATCGCACACTCTTCTATTCATTTGCCGTCGCCAAGAAATGCTAATATTATCATTTGTAGTATGAATTGCACCCGCAAAACCGTTACTAGAGGTGTTAGTGCGATCGCCTTATGGCAAGATTGGGTGAACAAAGATTAAAACACAACTCTTAATCTATGATAAATTCCCCAATTACTGCGCCCGAATTCTCCCCTAGCTACAAAGTACTGCAACAATTATTAGACCGCGAATCCTTGTCCCGCAATCAAGCTGCTGAATTGATGCAAGGATGGTTAAATGAAGCTATTCCGCCAGAAATATCAGGAGCAATTCTGACAGCACTGCACTTCAAAGGCGTTTCTGCCGACGAGTTGGCAGGAATGGCTGAAGTCTTGCAATCCCAGTCTTTAGGGAGAGGGGGAGACAAGGAGACAAGGAGACAAGGAGACAAGGAGAAGAATTCTTCTTTCCCCCCCTCTCCCCCTCTCCCCATCTCCCCATCCCCCACTCCCCCCCTCTCCCCCTCCCCTGTGATCGATACCTGTGGCACTGGCGGTGATGGTGCATCGACATTTAATATTTCCACAGCGGTGGCTTTTGTCGCTGCCGCCTATGGTGTGAAAGTTGCCAAACACGGCAATCGTTCGGCATCAAGTCGGGTGGGCAGTGCGGATGTTTTAGAAGCTTTAGGTGTGAATTTGGCTGTCTCCAGCGACAAAGTACAAGCAGCACTACAAGAGGTGGGGATTACTTTTTTATTTGCCCCTGGTTGGCATCCTGCACTCAAAGCTGTTGCTTCATTGCGGCGCACTTTGAAGGTGCGGACGGTGTTTAATTTACTTGGACCTTTAGTAAATCCGTTGCGTCCGACTGGGCAAGTTATAGGAATATTCGATCCGCACCTTTTAGCAACAATTGCTCAAGCTTTACAGCAATTGGGTACACAAAAAGCAATTATTTTGCACGGACGAGAAAGACTTGATGAAGCTGGCTTGGGAGATTTGACCGATTTGGCGGTGTTGTCTCAAGGTGAAGTGCAGTTAACTAGTATTAATCCCCAAGAATTAAATTTAACACCTGCTCCCATAGGAGCGCTACGGGGTGGCGATGTTCAAGAAAATGCGGAGATTCTCAAAGCAGTACTGCAAGGCAAGGGAACTGCTGCACAAGAGGATGTAGTCGCATTAAATGCGGCTTTAGCGCTGCAAGTGGGGGGTGCAGTTGAGTTGATGAACCACGCTCAAGGTGTTAGTGCGGCTAAGGATATTCTACAGAGCGGCGCTGCTTGGGCAAAGTTGGAACAATTAGTTGAGTTTCTGGGGAATTAAAATGTAAATCGGCATGAGGGCGAAATTCTACGACATTGCGTTTGATAGTCAGGTCGTAATTGCCAAAAAAGTCATGTCCGAGAAGTCCAGTTTCTAAATCTGAGCCTGCGATCGCTACTGCTACTTTATTAACTGATACTCCACCGGCTTCCATAGTATCAACATAGCCTATGGCAAATTCCACAGCTTTGGAACTAGCGGTGTTTGCCTTAGCTTTCCCCACAGACTCGACTCCCAAGGAAGAAGCCATTTGCTGAGTGATAACTGTACCACTTGCTCCTGTATCAACAATCATCTCAAATTTCTGACTGCCATTGAAGGTAACTTCAATAATTGGTGTGCCGCCAATTCGCCGTTTGATGGGTACTGAAAATACTTCGGTAGTTTCTTTTTCTTTGGTTTGGTTGAGTGGTTGTGGCAAAGACGATACAGGATTGTCCCGTTTTTTTACTTGTACACGTACAGGTTGCGGCAAAGGTTGGATGAACTTTGGTAATGGCGATGCTTCCGGAATAGCAACTACTATTTTCTCCGGTTCTGGTTCTGATGTTGTTAAAAGCCGATTAACAGCCGCTTTTTCCTGAGCATATTTGGCTTGGAGCCGATATTCAGTAATTTTTCTTTGAGCGATCGCAAAGTCCGGACTTTCTTGCTCAACTTGTTTCATTAGAGCGATCGCATCCAGGTATTGACTCGCTACCAACTTCCAATCTGCGCTTGATTGAGCAGATTGACTAATACTTAAACCACCAGTGGCTTTATCCAACCCCAACTCAAAAGAAGTTGGTTCAATGTTCACTGGTGTCTGAGATTCTGTTTCTGGACTAGGTGCTGGTGGAGTTTCACCAACCGAAGGTGCTGCTGCCAGATTATTCATTTGAGCAGGTTGCTCATTGCCACCTAGCACGGTATTTTGTTTGTCTTCACGACAACCAAAACTTAACACCGCCAAAGTGCCTGATAGAAAAATTAGCGCTGAACGGGATAAATAAGAATGAAGCATAATTACTTGACATTTTACCTGCCCAAGGCTCTTGAAATCTACTTTTGCACCTCCTAAAATTTTATCTGTTTAATTATGAATTTTTAATTAATTTTGCTTACAACTCGAAATTGAACTACTCATGAGATAATTAACATTCGATTGGGGGCAATGGTAATTGGGCAATGGGCATGGGGGAGGCAGTGCGTTGGTGAGGCAGCGCGATCTTGGGGATTTTCCCCATGAGCGACTGCCGCTCATGGTTTCCCGGCAGCCGCGCACCTGCCGTGATTGGGCATAGGAATTGAATAAAAGGTTGTAAAGACGCTTCTTGTGATACGCGTTCTAATACGATTGTTTCCATGCCCGATGCCCGATGCCCGATGCCCGATGCCCGATGCCCCATGCTCAATTCCCTACTTTTTTACCTATGCCCCTGTCTGACACAATACCTGCTTTACTTGTCCTGGCAGATGGAACTACTTATCGCGGTTGGTCTTTCGGTGCTACTGGCACCGCGATCGGGGAAGTGGTCTTTAATACTGGGATGACCGGATATCAAGAAGTGCTGACCGACCCTAGTTACTGCGGTCAGATAGTTATTTTTACTTATCCTGAATTAGGAAACACTGGTGTAAATCCAGAGGATGAGGAGTCAAAAGGACCACAAGTACAAGGTGCGATCGCTCGCAATATTTGTCATCGACCGAGTAATTGGCGATCGACACAATCGTTGCCAGACTACCTCAAACAGCACCAAGTGCCGGGTATCTACGGTATTGATACCCGCGCCCTCACCCGCAAAATTCGCATGTTTGGAGCCATGAACGGCGGCATATCCACCTCAATTCTCGATGAGGCGGAATTGTTAGAAAAAGTACAAGCCGCTCCGAGCATGAAGGGATTAAATCTGGTTCGCCAAGTCACCACTACAACGGTTTATGAATGGTCAGATCCCACCACAGCAACTTGGGAATTTAACCCAGTTGGTGTCGCAAATTCTGAAGAATCCTTCACCGTTGTGGCTCTTGACTTTGGCGTAAAACGCAATATTTTACGTCGTTTAGCTGCTTACGGATGCCGAGTTATCGTTGTTCCGGCAGACACCCCACCAGAGGAAATTCTCAAACACAATCCAGATGGTATCTTTCTTTCCAATGGTCCTGGCGATCCCTCCGCAGTCACCGAAGGTATTGAAACCGCCAAAGCATTGCTTGGTGCGGAAAAACCCATCTTTGGCATTTGCATGGGACACCAGATTTTAGGTCATGCTTTGGGGGCAGAAACCTTTAAACTCAAATTTGGGCATCGGGGTTTAAATCAGCCAGCAGGATTGCAAGAAAGGATAGAAATTACCAGTCAAAATCACAGTTTTGCCATTGACCCAGATTCTTTAACCAACACCCAGGTAGAAATCAGCCACCTGAACTTAAATGATCGCACTGTTGCTGGATTGCGTCATAAGTCTTTACCTGTGTTTTCAGTACAATATCACCCAGAGGCAAGTCCCGGACCTCACGATGCTGATTATTTGTTTGAACAGTTTGTCCAATCGATGCAAACAGCACGTCGCGCTGCCGCTCAAGTAAGCTAAAAATAATGTAGAAAGTGGTTAGTGGTTGGTTGGAGCGTTGGAGCGTTATCAAAAAGTATTCTTAACTACTATCCACTATCCACTATCTACTAACCCATGAAGCCAGTTGTAGACAACTTGCTCAAAAACCATCTATACTTGAACGTTTACCTTAACGATGAGGAGGGAGTTATAGCTGAACCACTTAATCTAACCGTGAGCCTGAGAGGTACTCGCGAAGTCCGGGATAACTGTCAGCTATTCCGTCTCACAGGTCTGTTAGATGCCTTTTCGGAACCGACTTTTCGCAAGGTGCTAGGCAGCAAGATTGATGAGGGTCCAAAGCACATAATTCTGGATCTCTCACAAATTGACTTTGTTGATAGCTCTGGCTTGGGTGCTCTAGTGCAGCTAGCCAAGCAGGCTCAAAACGCCGAAGGCACTTTGCAAATTGTCTCTAACGCCCGCGTTACTCAAACAGTCAAGCTTGTTCGCTTAGAGAAGTTTCTCTCCCTGCAAGCAACAGTTGATGCGGCTCTAGAAAACATTAAGTAGTCCGTAATTGCTTGACGAATATAATTAAGCTATCTGATGTTAAAATCGAGATAGCTTAATTATTATTACTTTCCCACAGAACAGATATTTCCCCTGAGAAAAATAAAAGTGCGATCGCCCACTTACGGCTAAATCCTAAATTTTCAGTCAACGTATAAATGCCTAGCGACTAAGCGAAAATAAAGAATAATCTCAGAAACTTGGGGATCGCAATCAAAGATACAAAAGCTTGGTAAAACCTGTTGGTAAAGTATAGACCAATCTGAAGATTCTCTAAGTAAATGTAAATTTAAAACTAAAAAGATAAAATTAGTAATAATTTTGGTAGTGTTGATTATGCTAGGTATATCAGCACTATAATCTTTGGAAAAAATCAATGTAGCCGAAAGGAATAGTTAACTTGTGGAATCAAAGGAGGAAGAGCTATTAGATGAATCAAATGCAGCACATAAGCAGAATTCATCTTCGTGCCAATTAGCTAAGGCAACCACAGAGCAATTACCTCAACAGATTTCCCTCAAAGATGTGCGACAAGTTTCTCCAGCAGCCCTCGCATATTTGGGGGATGCAGTTTATGAACTTCATATGAGGATGTTTTATTTGCTGCCACCGCAGCGAGTGGAAAGTTACCATCGTTTAGTCGTGTCGCAAGTAAGAGCAGAAACACAAGCGAAAATATTGCGATCGCTTACTCCTTATCTGAGAGATACAGAATTAGAAATTGTTCGGCGCGGTCGTAATGCCGCCACAAAAAGTCCCAAGCGCCTTGAAAGAGAAATTTATCAACAAGCAACTAGTCTCGAAACTTTGATTGGTTATTTGTATCTTACCGATTCTCAACGCTTAACCGAACTGCTGCAAAAACTCCAGCTAGAAAAACCGTGAGGAATATACCTCACTAAAAAAATAATAACTGAGAGTGCGTAAGTCCAACTTGATTAAATCGGGATGCTCACCCATCCGCTCTACCAAAATAATATGTCAAACAATCCAAGAAAAATCAACTTAAATAACGAATCGAATCGCGCACCATCTTTAAAAATTAAAGGCAAGCGTATTATTTCCAGTTCGATTCGTCCCAGACCTCAAGATGGCGAAGGCGCAAAAGACGATGCACGCCCACGTCGCAAGTTTTCTCATACATCTCCATCTAAATCAGGCGAAGGTGCAAAAGACGATCTACGCCCACGTCGCAATTTCTCTCATGCATCTCCATCTAAATCAGGCGAAGGTGCAAAAGACGATGCACGCCCACGTCGCAATTTCTCTCATGCATCTCCATCTAAATCAGGTGAAGGCACAAAAGACGATGCACGCCCACGTCGCAATTTCTCTCATGCATCTCCATCTAAATCAGGTGAAGGCGCAAAAGACGATGCACGCCCACGTCGTAATTTCTCTCATGCATCGCCATCGATAAAATCAGGTGAAGGCGCAAAAGACGATGCACGCATACGTCGCAATTTCTCTCATGCATCTCCATCTAAATCAGGCGAAGGTGCAAAAGACTACTCACGCCCACCACGTGGCAGTTTCTCCCCTGCATCTGCATCTAAACCAACAGAAGATAGCGATCTCATCTACGGTCGCCATCCAGTGTTGACTGCATTGGAAAATCAGCGCGGTCTGAATCGCATTTGGATTACTTCTCGCCTACGCTACGATCCCCGCTTTCACAATTTGATATTGCAAGCGAAAGACAACGGAACGGTGATTGATGAAGTTGAACCAAAGCGCCTAGACCAAATCACCTCCTACGCAAATCATCAGGGAATAGCCGCGCAAATTGCCCCCCACGCCTACATCGAGTTAGATGAGTTAATTACAAAAGCTTTTTCTACAACCGATGCGCCAGTAATTGTCGTGGCTGACGGTATTACCGATCCTCACAACTTGGGAGCAATTATTCGTACAGCTGAAGCGATCGGCGCTCAAGGATTAGTAATCCCACAACGCAGAGCTTCTGGGATCACTTCCACGGTGATGAAAGTAGCAGCTGGTGCTCTAGAAACCTTTCCGGTTGCAAGAGTGGTTAACCTCAGCCGTGCCTTGGAAGACTTGAAAGCCGCTAATTTTTGGATTTATGGCACCGCTGCGACTGGTAGCGTACCGCTGCATACCGTTGAATTCGTCAATGCTAAAGATGAAAGCAGAAAACCAATTCCGATTGTGTTGGTAGTTGGCTCGGAAGGCGAAGGCTTGAGTATGCTGACACAACGCTCTTGCGATGTTTTGGTGTCGATTCCGTTACAAGGGAATACTCCTAGCTTAAATGCTTCAGTGGCGGCAGGTATGGCGCTTTATGAAATTTATCGCCAACGCTGGTTAAATACCTTGCATCTAGACAAATTAGAAAAAACTGCTTGGAAAACGAATCATAACAGAGTATAAAGAAATGTAAAGATACAAAATCAGCAAGATACGTTTAACATCCAAAAACCACACTTATCAACTGGCGAAAACTATGAAAACCATTTGGTATAACCTCAAAGAAACGTTAATTAATACGTTCGACAACTTTGGCTTGGCTTGGTGGGTTGAGATTGGGACACAAAAGCCCAATTGCACTTACTACTTCGGACCATTTCTCAGTTCTTCTGAAGCCAAAGCGTCAATCAAAGGCTACATAGAAGATTTGGAAGTCGAAGGTGCACAGGGAATTGCAGTAAATGTCAAACGCTGCAAACCAAGTACTTTAACAATTGCTGAAGATTTGGGGGAACGGATTGACCGTAAAGTAAAGCCTGCCTTTAGCGGTCAAATCTAATCACGTTCAAAAGGCACTAAGCAAAGCCGTTTTGCTCCCGTTGTTAGTCAATAGTCAACAGTTAACAGTCAAAAAACTATTGACTGTGGACTATAAACTCTTGACTATCGACTCTTGATTATTGAAAACTAATAACCTGCGGATGCTCTTGTAACCAGCAGTCAATATCGCTCAATACTTGGTCAGGAATTTCCCACGGGAAGAGATGAGCTGTGTTTGGGTAGCTTTGCCACTGACAATTTATCAGGTGTTGAGCAGTTTCTAAGCTGGAATTAACTGTGATGTGGCGGTCTTCGGTACCAGCGAGTACCAGACTAGGACAGAAAATCTGCTCTAGGTCTGTAACTCGATTGTAACCAGATTGAATCGCACTAAAAAGGGCGCGAGAAGCAGCCGCTGAGGTTTGCAAATAAGCCGGCACCGCTGATGAAGCGATGTAGCGGTAAGCGGTGGGTGTATGTTGTTGAATCAAATAACGAAAAAGCGATCGCTTGCCAAATGTCTCAATATTCCAGCGCCAACCTGGTTTTACATAGTTCAACATAGCAGCAATCCCAGTATACAAATTGTCCAGCAAACTAATCGGCGGATGATTTCCTCTAGGTTTAGCAGCCGTAGCAATCAAAATTAATCCAGTCACCCGCTGTGGTAGCATCAGTGCCAGTTCCATCGCCAAAATCCCACCGAGCGACCATCCCAACACTAAGCATTTTTCTATTTCAAAGCGGTCTAGAAGCGCTTCTAAGTCAGTCAAATGGTCAGGCATATCAAAATGACTATTAAAGCGACTTTTGCCGTATCCGCGCAAATCAGGGGCAATAGTTTGAAAATGTTTTGATAAGTGATTTGTAAATACAGAAAGGCTTGAGCCAGAACCAGGATGACCGTGTAGACATAAAATAGGGAATCCTTCGCCTTGGACTTCGACGTTGAGATTAACGGCTTTACTAGAAGGGTGATACATTAAACGGATTTTTCTTGATATCCTCCAGCATAATCAATCACGCACATCTGCCTGTAAGTGGAGTGAATGCCAAAAGCAACTCCTGCTACCTTAAAAGCTGGGTTAAACATGTTTGTTCTATGACCCCGCGATGGTACTCCGTCATCTATAATTAATTGCATAACGATATCTTGAGCCGTGTGGGAACCATAGCTGATGTTTTCCCCAGCAGTTTTTTGCCAACTTCCATAACGGTTGATGCGAATAAAGGGATCGCTTTTGTCGCTACCATTATGACCAATTGCACCTGTTTTTCCTTGGTCTTTCACATGATCCCTAGCGGCTAAAGACATACCCTTAGATGCAGTTAAAGTTCCCACAGGACGGACTGATTTGAGAAACGCGATCGCCTCATCCACTGGTTTTACTCCTTCAGTCGTTTGCAAATAGAGATGATCAGAGATTTTTACTCGTTTACCTTCAAAGCGCTTTTTATACTTTTCTAAGACAGCTGCATAAGCAACAGGGTTTGTTCTCGCCTTATTCATTTCTACAATCACTTGTTGCTCCAATAGCGAGAGGCTATTTTTATTTGGGGATAGTTGCGAATCTTTTTCAGTCGTTTCCGGTACAGAGCGGCGAGATTCAAACACAGTATCACAAGATGTCACTTTATGGAGACTTAATAATTAAAAATTGGTAATTGGTAATAATTCTTTTTAAGCGTCCAAGCGTCTCCATGCCCGATTACCGACCTCAGGGATAATAACCTAAGTTGCTAACCGACGCTTTGTTGTAGGCGATCGCCTACAACTGTGATCTATATCAACTTGATAACCCGCAACTTGTGTTAATAGCCCCTTCACCGTTTACGGCTTTAGCAAACAAGCCGCGCAGCGATTGATAATTTAACGAAAGCTTCATCGACAAATACCAAATTTCCCAAGTCAGTTTTATCTAACCAGAAAGCGATAGTTATGCCGTAATTATTGTAGTGATCGAGTATCTTACTGGCTTGCTAACGACAGTTTTTTGACAGTGCAACCATAATTTTTCTACCGTGCGATGATGAATGGTTGCATGTTAAATGCTCCGGAACTTGTAAGCAGGGTATTTAAAGTTCCGTTAGAAAGTAAAAACCATTATCAACAACTCGAATTATGGCGCTAAGGTAAAAGCTCTTAAGCTTGCACTTTTTAGTTAGAGGATGCAGAAACTACCACAGGTTTAGTAAAATGGATAGTTCAAGGTTCTTACTTTGGTTCATCCATAACACAGCATGCAAAGTTTTTAATAAAAAATCAACATTACACAGCGAATTAACCAATAAATTGATTAATAAAGTATTAGACAGCGCTTTTTTACTCCGAAAATAAATTTGCCAATGTCAAGGCTAAGAAATCACCTGATGATTGCGGCATAACGTACTGGAGTGAGCGTAATAGCAAATATGACGCTAAAAGCTTTAAAGCTTTAAAACGGCAAAACCATACATGTGGACATTGTAGGCATAAATTTACACGTGATCAACGAGTACATTTACACCCTATAGAGGGCAATCACAACAACTAGAAGCCTAAAAACTTACTTCTGTGCAGAAGTCTTGTCACGATTATATCCACATGTGCAAGTAAAGAATATCGGAAGCCAGATAAATGGAAACAGGCACGTCCGGTTCTAACTCAGAGGTGCGGAGGATTATACCTTCCATCGGCTCAACCAGCACGGATGTATCCTCCTGAGTCGGATACATTCTCAGACGTTTTCAGGATTATACTGATAGCAACCTGGTAGATAATTTCTCTTATTCAAAAGCGATTACCCGAACGGTGAATTAATAAATGAGTTTACAGAATTGGAGACGCAAGCGTGGCGTTGCACTTACTAGCAAGGGTTTGCAAAAAATTAAGGAAGCGAAGCATAACTCAGAAGCAAAGGAAAATTTTGGAAATAGGTATACTCTCGAAGAAATGAGCGCACGCTCTGGGTTATATTCAGCTACAATCTCGAAAGTACTGAATCGCGAAGGAGGGGTTGATAAACAAACTATTGAAAAGCTTTTTTCAGCTTTTAACTTAAAAATAGATAAAAGTGACTATTCAAGCTCAACTAATCGTCTAGATTGGGGAGAAGCAATCTTTACCTCAGCTTTTTATGGACGTACAGAAGAACTTATCACCTTAGAGCAATGGATTTTGGATGAGCACTGCCGATTGGTGGCACTATTAGGAATAGGAGGCATTGGTAAGACGGCACTGTCTGTAAAGCTTGCTCAACAAATTGAGGACAACTTTGAGTATGTTATCTGGCGATCGCTACGAGAAGCTCCACCTGCTCAAACTATTATTGCTAGCCTAATCCAATTTCTATCTGACGAGCAGGAAACAGAAGCCAACTTACCAGAAAGCTTCAGTGATAGGGTATCGCGACTACTCTATTATTTACAAAATAATCGCTGTTTGCTGATACTCGATAATGCAGAATCAATTCTCCGCAGTGGGAGTCGAGCCGGACTTTATCGAGAAGGATATGAGGAATATGGTGAGCTGTTAAGACGCGTAGGAGAAGCAACTCACCAAAGCAGCTTAGTGGTGACTAGTCGCGAAAAACCTAAAGAAGTGGCATTACTGGAAGGAGAAGCATTACTTGTTCGCTCATTACTACTGAGTGGGTTGAAGGTAGTAGAAGGGCAAGAAATTTTGAAATTAAAGGGGCTATCTGCAACAGAAAATGAATGGCAAGTAATGATTGAACGCTATGCAGGCAATCCATTAGCCTTAAAGATAGTTGCCACGACAATTCAAGATATCTTTGATGGTAATGTGGCTGAATTTTTGCAACAAAACACGGCTGTTTTTGGAGACATTCGTGATATTTTAGAGCAGCAATTTGAGCGCTTGTCAGATTTAGAAAAGGGCATAATGTACTGGCTAGCGATTAATCGTGAGTCGATTACACTTTTAGAATTGCGAGAAGATTTTGTATCACCAGTACCACAAGCAAAATTACTTGAGGCTATGGAATCGCTGGGAAGGCGATCGCTCATTGAAAAAACCGGAGCACTTTTTACGCTCCAGCCTGTGGTTATGGAGTATGTAACTAGTACATTGATAGAACAAGTCTGTGAAGAGATTATCACTCAGAACATTGATTTATTCAGATGTCATGCTCTGATGAAAGCAACAGGTAAAGAATATGTTAAAGACACTCAAGTTCGCCTCATCATTAAACCAGTTATAAATGGGTTGCTTAATGTCTTAAGAAGCAAAAAAAACATTGTAAATCAGTTGAATGAAATTCTAGTAAGGCTGCGAACAGAGTTTCCCTTAGAACCAGGATATACGGCTGGCAATATTTTTAATCTGCTTTGTCATCTAGAGATTGATCTAAGTAGCTATGATTTTTCTTATCTAACCGTTTGGCAAGCAGACCTGCAAAATGTCAAGTTACACAATGTAAATTTTGCTCACGCCCATCTAGCTAAGTCTGTTTTTGTTGAAACCTTTGGTGGTATTTTTTCAGTAGCCTTTAGCTCTAATGGGAAACTTTTAGCTACTGGTGATACCAATGGAGAAATTCGCTTGTACGAAGTTGCCAATAGTCAGCAACTTATGACTTGTAAGGGGCATACTGGTTGGGTTTGGTCAGTTACTTTTAGTTCCGATGATCAAGTTCTTGCCAGTGGCAGTAATGACCAAACAATAAAACTGTGGGATACCAGTACTGGTCAGTGTTTCAAAACTTTAGAGGGTCATAGTGGTGGGGTTCGTTCAGTCACTTTTAGCCCCGACGGTCAGGTTCTTGCTAGTGGTAGTGATGACCAAACAGTGAAGCTGTGGAATATCAGCACGGGAAAATGTCTGAAAAGTTTACGGGAAAATTGTTGTAGTGTATGGTCTGTTGCCTTTAATCCAAAAGGTGATGTGTTAGCAAGTGGAAATGATGACTATAAGGTAAGGCTGTGGGATATTAACAGCAGTTCATGTATTCACACCTTAGAGGGTCACACTCAACGGGTATACTCAGTCACTTTCAGCCCTGACGGTAATACACTAGCTAGCGCCAGCCATGACCAAACAGTTAAACTTTGGGACGCGAGTACTGGTAAATGTATTAAAACTTTGCAGGGGCATACAGACTTGGTACATTCAGTTACCTTCAGTGTAGATGGTAGCGCTCTTGTTAGTGGCGGTGATGACCAAACAGTTAGGATATGGGATTTCGTGAGTGGTCAATGCCTTAAAACTCTACAAGGACACAAAAGTAGGGTATGGTCATTAGCAATATGTATAAATCAAAATATTTGTGCTAGTAGCAGTGATGATCAAACGGTAAAATTATGGAATATCAGCACTGGTCGATGCATTAAGACTTTCCAGGGTTACAACAATGGGATATGGTCAGTTGCTGTCAGCCCAACCGATAATAATATTCTTGCCAGTGGTAGTAATGACCAAACAGTTACACTGTGGGATGTTACGACTGGTAAGTGTCTCAGAACTTTACGGGGACATGGTAGGAGAGTCACATCAGTTGTCTTTGTCCCTGATTCTCACTTGCTTGCTAGTGGCAGCGAAGACCAAACTGTAAGGTTATGGGATCTAAGTACTAGTAAATGCCTTAAAATATTGAAAGGACATAGTAATAGAGTTGCATCAGTTACTTTTAGTGCTGACAGCTATTTTTTGGCCAGTGGTAGCGATGACCAAACAATAAGAATCTGGGATGTCAGCACTGGTCAATGCCTCAATATTTTACAAGAACATAGTGGTAGAACATGGTCAGTCACCTTCAGTCCTGACAGTCATGTATTAGCTAGTGGTAGTCATGACCGAACAGTGAAACTCTGGGATGTTCGCACTGGCAGATGCTTTAAAACTTTACAGGGTCATACTGACTGGATATACTCAGTTAACTTCCATGCGGATGGTTGCACCCTAGCAAGTGGGAGTGGCGATCAAACAATTAAACTCTGGGATGTCAGCACTGGTCAGTGTCTTAGAACTTTGCAAGACCATACAAATACTGTATATTCAGTTGCTTTTAGTTCGGATGGTCGCATACTGGCAAGTGGCAGTGGTGACCAAACAGTTAAGCTTTGGGACGTTAACACAGGTAGGTGTTTAAGAACTTTATTAGGACATACTAGATGGGTTTGGTCAGTTACCTTTAGTTCCGATGATCAGACTGTGGTCAGTTGTAGTGAAGATGAGACAATTAAGATTTGGGATGTACAAACAGGTGAATGTTTGAAAACTTTGAAAAGTAAAAATCCTTACGAGGGAATGAATATCACTAGCATAAGCGGGTTAACTGAGTCTCAGAAGGATACTTTAAAAACTTTAGGAGCAGTTGAGTATTAAAGGAGACTTAATATTAGAGTTATAATACAGAGTCAAGCCAGCTTGCGAACAAGTGCTAATTCAATTAGTTATTTTGCTTTTCAATAGCGAAACTGCACCTAAAATGCTGTATGCTAGCATCCCTAATCCAAGAGATGGTTCGGGTACTGGTACTGGCTTCAGTGCTGAGAATGCTAATTCTCCAATTAGCTTATGAGCAGTAGTTGTAGGATGCACTTCGTCCCAAAACAAAAATTCTTCAGGGTTACAGGAAACTTGTTGTGTGGGAACATCTATAGGCACTACTGATAAGTCTTTGCTAATGCAAGAGTTAGTAACGTTTGTAAAACCGAATTCCTCTGGAGCAGCAATAATCCTATCAAATAGGGAATTAACATTCAGTTCTATAATGTTGACATCGGGACTTAATTGTTGGCTCAAAACTTGGAGTTCTGTATTCAAGCTAGAGTTATGTTCACTGCTGAATGTGTTGAAGAAGTTGGAACGTTGACTAGTGAAATTTGCAAAAGGCGATTTTCCCAAATCCGGTAAGTTTACCACCATGATATCTCTAGCACCATCAGCAACAAGTGATGTGAACGCTGTTGATAAATTTGCCACTGTATTGCTAGGATTTGGCTCACCATCGAAAAAGTAACTTAGGTAGTCATTAGTACCAGCCCAAATAATATATAGAGCATTAGGATCAGCAGTTTCATTTGCTGCTACAAAGTTATTTATCTGTTGCTGCAATCCTGGTAAAGTAGCCAAACCAATATTCTCAGTTCCTGTAGTTGCGCCACCAAAAGCAAAGTTATTGTTCAGATTTAATGTTAATCCTAGATCAGAGGCAAGATAATCAACCCAATTTAGGCCATTAGAAAAATGCCCACTATAGTATGTTGGACTTGGGGGAATTATTCCATTAGTGGCACTAAATACATTACCAATATCAGACAAACTGTCTCCAAAGACATAAATATTGTCATAATCTTTTGCTAATACTTTGAGTGGAGATATCAAAGATAAAAGCAAAAATCCTGTTGTTATAATTTGTCTTTGCACAGTTAATTCCTTAATCTAATTTCAAACTTGTAAAGATGTTCTGAGAAAAATCTCGCTCCTTTCTAGAGAGCTTTTTTGGCCAATTTAAAACTTTCAAGAGGGTGAGGGGCTAACGCCACATTACCCCAGCGCATTACACTTGCACAAGCAACACCTGCTGCACCAGAACCGTAAATGAGAACTAAGTCATTTTCGTGAATCTTACCCAAATGTGCAGCATGGTACAGATTTGCCACAGTCAGTACTGGGCCTATATTTGCATATAGAGGGTAGAGATTGATCGTGCGTTCTGGATCAATACCGAGTAGCCGCGTGCAGAAGCGTGTCATCCAAGCAGTAGGGGTATTGAAAAGAAAAAAGTCGATTTGCTCCAAGGTTACACCAGCAGATGCGATCGCACCCTCACAACATATAGAAAGAAACTCCGCAGCCGTTTCGCGTAGAGCCTTCGCACCCTTACCAGTCTGCATACGGAATCGTGAATTTCCTTGCTCATCCTTTGTCAGTTCAGCAGATACGACCTCACACAGCGCACCTGTATGGACTGTCTTGGTACCAAGGATACCCTGATTTGGTTCGAGTGAACTGACTACAAAAGCTCCAGCACCATCACCAAGAAACCAAGACACAGTATCTTGCTCGTCAAAAACGCGAGAGTACGAACACGAAATAACTACGAGTACATTACGATATTCTCCTGCTCGCACCAAAGCACAGGCAGTTTGAAGTACAACTGGCGTACTTCCACATGTTCCATCAAGATTCCATGCAGCACCTACAAGACCGAGTTTACGGGCAAGAAAGGCGGCATTGCCAAATCCAATCTGTTCAGGCCAAACTGAGGCCACAATCATCAAATCAATATCATTAACAGAAAGTTTGGCTGCATTCAGAGCATCTGTTGCTGCGCGATACTCCAAGGTTAATGAAGACTCCTCATGACTAAGCAGCCAGCGCTCAATAGTACCACGAAAGGGATCTGAGAGATAAGGCAACATCTCCATATCAAATTCGTTAGCTGGAGGGGTTCCAGTCAGCGAAAACATCCTTGCCAATCCTTTTTGTTCAGCCTGAGCTATTAGCTCAGGGTACTTTTCTACGTAATAGTTATTAGTACGTCTAATAGTTGGAAAACTTAGTGCAACTGAGCGAATACCTACTGGGGAATGCACCATATAAAAATTTTCTTTTATCTTAATAGTTGGTAGCGCCCTGTGAAATTAGGCTTTGATTGCGACTTTGAGCGGGTGCTATTTGGGTGTGATCTATGATTACATCAACAACAAACGCAACAGTCGATACCATAGCTTTCTCTAGCGCGGTTTGGATGTCGTCTTCCCTTTCAACACGGATACCATCAGCTCCCATTCCTTGGGCAATCTTGACAAAATCTGCTTGGGGAATCGTTGCATCTACACCTTTGAAGCCCAGATATCCCATTCCCTGTTCGCACATATTATAGCGCCCGTCATTAAGTACAATCCAAACTGCGGGAGCTTGGTATTTTACCGCAGTGTTTACTTCATTAAGCATGAGCATGGAACCATCTCCAACGATGGCGACGGCTTTACCTTTGCGTCCTAGTGCAGCACCTACAACACCGGTTACAGTATGACCCATAGCTGAGAACCCAGTGCTGGCACGAAAACGTCCGGGTTTTACAAATCGCAGTAAGTGAATTGCCCAAGCAAATGAGTTTCCCCCCTCAGCCATGACCAATGCATCACTTCCCTCAACAATTACCCGCTGAATCACATTCATAAGCACATCTGGTTGCACCTGACCGCCTGTGCGCGGATTGATGATGTCATATGCTGGTCTCGGCAGTGAGAAATCTTTTGACAGACTAAGACGCTTTGAAAAGTATCTCAGTAGCGCCTTGACAAAAACTCTCACGTCGGAGTAGACGGCAAACGTCTTAACGGATGGATATGCGGTTCCTGGCACTTCCGTGTCTATATCAACATGCAAAAAGCCTCGCCTAGGTATCATCGCAGGGTTCCAGAATGAGGTCAGTTCACCAAGGCGCGTTCCGAGTACCAGTATGCGACAAGGACACTGCTCCTGCATATACTCCAAAACCGACTCATGCCCACCAAAGCCAGTGACACCTACAAACTGAGGATGATCCTCAGGAAAAATTCCTTTACCACGTGGTGAACACATCACCGCTGCCCCTGTCCTCTCAGCAAGCTGGCGAATCTCCGCCGCAGCGCCCCGTGCCCCAAAGCCAACCCATATGGCAAACGGACCCTCACATAACAACCGGACACATTCTGCGATTGTTTCTTCACTTGCGGTTGCCACAGCATTTTGAAGAGTTACTCGTGGCAACGATGTCTCCGCTGAACTAGTCTGGATGTTTGTAGGAATACTTATATGGGCTACGAATCCTCCTGGTTGTCCTAGTCCGAGGGCGAGCCTTCGAGAAATCTCTGGGAGTTCATCACTGCATTCTAAGGTAGTCGCATAATGGAATATCGGTCCCGAGGTAAAAATACCTGCACTGGGCATGGTGTATGTGCTGGTTTCCTGGCAAGCCCACCGACCACGCTGCGGTGTCGAGGTTGAAGCTGAGACAAGAATCACCTTTGCGCCCTCCCAACGGGCAGCGAATAGCCCTGTCAAAACGTTGGTGATTCCTGGACCTGTGGTGGCGAACACTACAACCGGGCGATCGCTAGCAAAATACGCCTCTGTGGCTGCAAAAGCCGCTCCTGCTTCATGACGAAAGTGCAGCACTTGGATGGAGCTTTGGTGCAATGCAGCCCACATCGGGGCGATCGCGCCTCCGGAAACACCAAACGCATATTGCACTCCCATATCTTCCAGGATTTTAACGACCGCCTCTGCTACGGAAAAACTTACAGATGGCTTGCTATCAAATGGCTGTTCAGGTAAGCCTGATTGTTCAGTGGTATTCGCTTTTATATCCTTAAATTTAGGATTCATATAAACTATTTTACGAGTGATTACCTCTGTGGTGTGATCTTATCCCACATGCTAAACTCACCAATACAAAAATTTATATTCATGGATGAACTCCGTGCAAAAGCGCGAGTAAAGTTCACAACCTTGCAAGTGACTCAAATGATCGCGATCGCTTCTTTCGACCCACAAGCATTACTATCGTCCTATAAGTCACTGGAGTGGGCGAGAAATTCGATAATAAGCGATCCAACCAGGAATTATCAAGGAAATTTCCCAACGTTGCGTACAACGTTTTTTTAAAAGAAGCCGACTTTAAGCCGCACAAAAGTCGTTACTCGCTCAATGTCAATCCGAAAGACCCGAAGCAATTAAGCGTAAATAAATCGACCGCCTGGTTTTCAATTTTTTCGTTTGCAAGTGCGGATCTAGGTGTGACAAAGTCGTGATTTATTTTTATGGTTCTCCCTAAGCAAAAAGGTTTGCTCGTCTTTTACAGGTTTTTTCCACGACAAGTGATTGCCTTCAATTCAAAAGACCCGTTGCTCAACAGACAATCTGGTGTGTGGGGCATTGCTGACATAAGCTATCGAGCCGAAAACTTGTTGTATTTGGGTAATGGCAGATTGCTTACGTGTGGTCTTAGTTATTTAATATTTAACCCTTTCAGTAATATCCTCAGGGGTAAAACTTAAGTTCAATCTCAAAATCTCGATTTTCACTGGTAAAGATGGTTATGAATTGGCAATCTTAATTAAGAAAGTTTGCAAATATGTAGCCTATCAATCAATGAACAAAACCGCCGCCCATAGATTTTCCACTTTTGCAACCTCCAATAAAAAAAGGGTTCTCAAGCGAATTACCTTAAACCTGACATCTGATGAAGCCAAGAACCTTGAAAAATATTGTGAACAGACAGGGAAAGCAGCAACAGATCTGATTCGGGAGCTCATTGAAGCATTGCCCGTGACCTGAGTTTTCACGCCAAGCGTGAAAACTCAGAGTCTAGAAGGCTCATAGCTAAAGTGAAAGCTGTTACACATTTGGACAAGAGTCATTAAAAAGCGATAATCATAGATTAGACAATCACGACTAGATATTTGTCATTTCAATACTAACTATTGTTGCGAAAACATTTAAAAACAATAGTTACAGATTATTGTATTAGCGAAAGTGACGACAGAAGAAGTTGTCCAACCCAATAATCGTTATTACGTCATCTTTTTTTCGGCGTGATGCTATTGTAAGAAACCCGGCGTAGCAAGCGATCGCTCAATTGTTACGTCCCTCTGAATTATCACCAAAAGTTGCTAAGACCTGTTAATTTCACACCTCCAAATAAACCGGCGTTGTAATGGTTATAGCTTGAGAATGAATCAACCTTAAATGGGAAAGCAAATCTATTCTCACTTGGTTACTGGCAATGCTCGAATGAGTTCTCGAATCACATCCGTTGCTGGTCTGCCTGTGTGTTCACAATACTTTTCAAGGTTCTTGGCTTCATTTGATGTCAAGTTTATGGTGATTCGCTTGACCGCCCATTTTTTATTCATACTGAAAGACCTAAATCGTGTAATTATAGCTTCAAACTTTCATTTTACCTTTGCGGACTGGCAAGTAACCTATAAGGTGTTGCGGATATCATTGTTCCAGTGCTTACAGCGGTTTTGATATGAATAGACCACAGTGAGCGTAAGAGTCAATAGGACTTATCGCCTCTTACCTTTATATACCTTTTTATGGCGGTGTTAGCGTGTAATCTTAAGTGTGACCTTCTTGATGTTATCTTTGTTAATGTTTCTTTTTACTCTGAAGGCACTGTCGCTCATGCGTGTATTTAGCTTTAGGTATACACAGTTACTTAGGAGTTTACGTAAGGTAGCAATACTAAGCTTGCTATGTTTGATTTTAGGCTGGTCACTTCCGGCACAAGCAGCCAACCGCATCAGTCCTAAACTAGAACAGCAAGTTCTGCAAATCATCCGCGAACATCCAGAGGTACTTATAGAATCTGTCGTAGCATACCAGCAGCAACAACAACAGCAACTACAACAATCACGGCAGGCATTTTTGCAAGATTTACAAATCAATCCCCAATCGGTGATTGGTGATTCTCCTGTTACTGGTTCGGCTAATTCAAAGATTGTCTTGATGGAGTTTTCTGACTTTGAGTGTCCCTATTGTGCTGAGGCTAACAAAACTCTGAAAGAGTTTATGGCAAAGCATCAAGATGAAGTGACATTAGTTTACAAGCATTTCCCTCTGACACCAGTTCATCCTCAAGCAATACCAGCCGCAAAAGCTGCTTGGGCAGCAAATCAACAGGGCAAATTCTGGGAATATAGTGATGCGCTATTTTCTCAGCAAAAAGAACTTGGTGAGGCTTTGTATGTAGATATTGCCACAAATCTCAACTTAGATTTAGACAAGTTTAAAAGCGATCGCACTGTTGCTGATAATGCAATTATTCAAGATATGCAGCTAGGTCAAAAATTGGGGCTGACTGGCACACCTTTCTTTATAATGAATGGTGAAAGTTTCTCTGGTGCAGTGCAGCTATCAGAGATGGAAAAAGTCTTGGCTCGTGCTACTCAGTAATTATCTTCTTTGGCGGGGATTCCCCGCCAAAAGTTACGGTGCGATCGCTAACTTTTTATTCTGGCAAACCCTGAACTTGCATCAAATCCAATCCGCGTTCAAATATTTCATCAATCGGCAACATTTGCCCATCAACAGTCATAAATTTATGATCTTTTGTTGCTTGAATAATTGAACCATCTTCCAAACAATATTCAAAAACTTCTTGTTGACCGCGATTATGCCATTGGGCAATTACTTGAGTGTAAATATTGCCATAACTATCAACACTATATACACTGCATTGAATGGCTTTTTCTACAATTTCCCCAATAGGTAAAAAGCCATATTCTACCGTCAATACTTTTGTCTCATAGCTTAAGCAATATTCTGCAAACTTCAACATGTCGTTGAATAATTTTTCAGCGACTTGTTTACTAACTCCATTTTTTGCCGACCCATCAATGAATTTTTCTCGTTGCTTTTCCATTTCCGCAACTTTCTTTTTACCCATTGCACGGCGCATTAAATCAGCTTGTCCTAAAGTATACCCACCCATATCTTGAGCAATTTTCATGATTTGCTCTTGATAAACCATAATCCCATAGGTTTCATTCAATATGGGTTCTAAAATAGAGTGACCGTATTTAATTTCCTCTCGTCCGTGCTTGCGGTTGATAAAATCAGGAATTAACCCCGCGTCTAATGGTCCCGGTCGATAAAGCGCCAAAATAGAAGAAATATCTTCTATATTTGAAGGCTTCAAATCGCGCACTATCTGACGCATTCCGGAAGATTCTAATTGAAAAATACCTTCTAATTCCCCTGCTTCTAAAAGGTCATAAGCCTTTTGTACTTCATTTGGTAAGACACTATGTTCACCTTTTGCTAATATCTTTTGAGCTTTTCTTTCTTGACGAGTGATTTCATCTGGATCAATATCATATCCACGAGTTTGCTTAATTAAATCAACGGTTTTCTCGATTAGTGTCAGGTTTCGCAAACCTAAGAAATCCATTTTTAACAAACCCATAGATTCCAAATCTTCCATGAAGTACTGAGTAATCACAGAACCGTCATTATTCTTTTGTAGCGGCACAATTTCATCGAGAGGATCGGCAGAAATTACCACCCCAGCCGCATGAACACCAAAAGTTTTGTTAGTTCCTTCAATTCGCATCGCCATGTCAACCCAATGGCGAACGTGTGGTTCGTCATCGTATTTTTGTTTAAACTCTGGTGCTGGGGTTGTATCAGAAATCATCACCTTAAGTTTAGTTGGTTTACCCCGCACCACAGGAATTAACTTCGCCATTTTGTCTGATTCTCCATAAGGAATATTCAACACTCTGGCGACATCTTTCAACACAGCTTTAGAAGTTAATCGATTAAAGGTGATAATTTGGGCTACTCTTTCTGTACCATATTTATCGGTTACGTATTCAATAACTTTATCGCGTTGTTCAATGCAGAAATCTGTATCAATATCCGGCATTGATTTGCGTTCTGGGTTCAAAAATCGCTCAAATAATAAACCGTGATGTACGGGGTCAATGTTAGTAATTCGCATTGCATAAGCAACCAAAGAACCTGCGGCTGAACCTCGACCAGGACCGACGGGAATTTTATTATCTATAGCAAATTTGATGTAGTCCCACACAACTAAAAAGTATGTGGAAAAACCCATCTTTTGCAGCATTTTTAGTTCATATTCTAATCTTTCTTTATATTCTGTATCAACTTCGTTGATAGATTTGCGATTTAACCTTTCTAAAAGTCCTTGCCAAGCAACTTCTTCAACATATGTGTCGGCAGTGTGACCGGATGGTATGGGATAATTGGGAATGCGAGGCTCGCCCATAATTTGGTAAGGCTCGACTTTATTTGCAATTTCTTCGGTGGTAGTTATAGCTTCGGCAATGACATCATCTGATAAATGGTCGCGAAATAGCTGACTCATTTCTTCCGCAGATTTAAGATATTCTGTACCGCTATAACGCATTCTTTTATCTTCACTAATCAGCTTGCCAGTTTGAATACATAGCAAAGCGTCGTGGGCTTCTACGTCGAAACATGAAATATAATGGGAATCGTTGGTAGCTATAAATTTAATTCCTAGTTCCTTGGCAATTTTGATAATTTCAACATTAACAATTCTGTCTTCTTGGGAACCGTGGTCTTGAATTTCTAAATAAAAATCATCGCCAAATACTTCTTTATACCATTGAGCGACTTTACGTGCGGCATCGGGTCGATTGCTGAGAATTGCTTGGGGTATTTCTCCACCCAAACAAGCACTAGTAACTATCAAGCCTTCATGATATTCTTTGAGTAAGTCTTTGTTAATGCAAGGACGAGAAAAAATACCTTTACCTTGCACACCTTTGAGATGAGAAATTGTAGTTAATTTAACTAAATTTTTGTAACCTTTTGTATTTTTCGCTAAAACGACTTGATGATAACGGGGACGGCGTTCTTGTTTTTCGATATCGCCGTTAATTATATACATTTCGTTGCCAATAATTGGCTTAATATTTCTACTGCGGCAGGTTTTGATCAGTTCGATCGCACCATACATCACACCATGATCGGTTAAGGCGATCGCTTTCATACCGAGTGCGATCGCTTCATCGATCAACTCCGGTAACTGACTAGCGCCATCAAGCAAGCTGTAATCACTATGAATGTGCAAAGGAACAAAGGACATGTGCGTTACCCACCAGCGAACAACATAAGCGTTTTATATTAAACTACAGTAGCGAAGCTTCCATACACAGTTACAAAGAAAATATGCTTATGTTAAGGTGTAGATGCGATCGCCCTTGGCGTTGCCGCAGGCTAGCAGCTTGTCGCTATACATCGCACTTGTCCTCACCCGAGCCACCTTGCACTCGATTGCAGATGCACGCTTATTATTTTATTGTGGACAAGGAGTAGGGAAAAAACGGCAGTGCAGTCAGATAACTTTACATCAGTCACCCCGATGAAGACGCACCCGATAGTAAAGCACCCGCAGAATATATTGAGGGAATATTTTGCTCAAAATCAACATTGAACATTCTTGCTAAAATTTCTCTACCACGAAAGTGAGGCAGAAAATATACAGAGAACTGTCCAGCGAGACTGGTGATACAAAGACCGAGTATGACTACAAACAGAAATTGCAAAGTCCTTTTCGGTGAGACATTCACCGCAAACTTAGGTAAAAGCTGTTCTGTATGACTCGTTTGTTCTATTGAATTGTTGTTTTGTTCAAGCTGTTTTTTATTAGGTGCTGATTGTTCTGGCGAGGCTACTTTTTCCAGAAAATACTCAATAGTTTGCAGTTGAATCCAGCCATGTTTTGTGATAATTTCTTTCAAATGTCTGCCAGACGAATTTTGTTCTTTAAGTGCCGTTTCTAATTGAGATGGCGTTATCAAGCCTGCTTCAATTAAACACTCTTCTAAATGCTTTTGCTTACGCTTACTTATTTCCAAATTTGTCATCATACTTGCAATAACCACCTTTTTTAAGGGATTACCGTATCAATTAGTACAATATACCGTAAATTTATTTGGGTAGATGCTTTTGTGACACGGTTAAAGCTCAGGTTAAGTATAATTTAATTTAAAATTAAGTAAGATTATGTAAAAATTAAGTAAAAGCGATCGCATCTGCTTGGTGTAAGGCAAAATTCCTCGCAGTTTACGGATAATACGCAAAAATGATGGTAATTATTTATCCAAAATTATTTATAAATTTATGTAATTGGCAGCAATGCTGTTGTATTTGGAGTAACTACAGATTGTATTCAAGTGAAATCTCTTGAGTCGTGTTTCAATATATGCAATGCCTCAGTCTTCCCAAACGCAATGAACGAAACAGAAAGCATTCAGTCTGACACTAAACCTCGCCCTTGGTGGCAGCGTATCCCTCTCACATTGCAAATTATCATCGCCTTAGTGCTAGCAGTGTGCCTAGGAATTGCTTTGGGTGCAGGCAACTCCAACGCAGCCAACAAAGACTTGATTAACAACTTGGCAATTCCTGCTGAATTGGTGCTGAAAGCACTCCGCGCTTTAGCTACACCGCTGATTCTCGTAGCAGTGCTGCATACCTTCATGACTACGAATATTCCCGGTACAGCCGGACGAAAGTTAGCTGTATTACTTGTAACTAATACAACCGTAGCAATATTGATTGGGCTTTTAGTGGCAAACGTCTTGCGTCCCGGTACTTGGGGGCGTTTAGCGGCTCCAGAAAATACACAAGTAGCCAGTCAAAGTCTTGACCCTTGGGGACTACTAAGAGACGCTATACCGGAAGCCATTCTCAAGCCGCTGGTTGATAATAATGTTATACAACTTATTGTGATTGCTTTGAGCTTTGGCATCGTTTTACGGGCATTAAAATCAGAACAAATCGCCCAAGGCAAAAGAGGATACCAAGCGATTGAGGATTTAGTCGGAACTTTGTTCGAGGCAGTGATTCGCATCCTCAACTGGGTGATTGCTTTAGTACCTTTGGCAGTGTTTGGAATTGTGGCGAAAACTGTTGCTCTGCAAGGGTTTTCGCCATTTAAATCTCTGTTTGCCTTCATCGTCGCAGTGCTGCTGGCACTAGTGTTGCAAGCTTGTTACTACCTCACCAGAGTCAAATTAGGTTCTTGGGTGAACCCGTTAAAGTTCTTAGCTGGCGGTGCTGATGCCTATTTGACAGCTTTTTCCACTTCTTCTTCAACGGTGGCAATGCCTATCACGTTTGAAGTTTTACAGACAAAAATCGGCTTGCGGGAATCTTCTGCTTCTTTGGGAGCGCTGGTTGGGGCAAACTTTAATAATGATGGTACTGCCCTTTATGAGGCGATGTCTGCGTTGTTTATTTCCCAAGTGATTGGGCAACATTTGAATTTGGGGCAGCAGTTAATTGTGATCCTCACGTCCATTTTTGCATCGGTGGGCGCGGCAGGTATTCCGAATGCGGGATTAGTAACGATGACTTTGGTGTTTACTTCCGTTGGCTTGCCTACTCAGTATATAGCTTTGTTAGTTACGGTAGACTGGTTTTTGGATCGCTGCCGCACTGCGATTAATGTCATGGGAGACATGACTGTTAGTGCTTTGCTTGACGGCAAAAAACCTCGTACTCTAGACGAAGCCTAACGATTTTAGATTTTGCAGAAAGTCCGCAGAGACGTTCCCACGGAACGTCTCTAGGATAAATTACCTGAACATTGGGTCTAAAGCCTCCCCCTTCCAGGGGGACTTTTCCTAAACTCGTGATATAATCTTATCGTAGAGTTAGACGATAAGATGCTCATCTACGAAGCTAAATTAGAGGGAACACAAGACCAGTACGGACGGCTCGACGGGGCTATTCGTACTAGTCTTTTTGTTCGCAACTCTATTATTCGAGCTTGGTTGGATGGACAAATAAAAAGTCGTAATGATGCCTACAAACACTGCAAAGTTTTAGCCGATAATGCCCAATTTCCTTGGACTAAACAATTGAATTCTCAAGCAAGACAAGCTCATGCTGAAAGAGCTTGGGCAAGCATTGAGAGATTTTATCAAAATTGCAGAGCGCAAGTTAAAGGGAAAAAAGGATTTCCTCAGTTTAAAAAACAGTCTCTTAGAGCATCGGTAGAGTACAAAGTCAGTGGCTGGAAATTGTCAGAAGATAGGCGCAGCCTAGAATTCACTGATGGATTTAAAGCGGGTGTCTTTAAGCTGTGGGGAACTAGAGATTTGCACTTCTATCATCTCGACCAAATAAAACGGGTCAGAGTCGTTAGGCGCTATGACGGCTACTATGCACAGTTTTTAATTGACCATAAACGGGAGGAAAACAAAGGGTTAACGGGTAGGCAAGTTGGCTTAGATGTTGGTTTGAGTCATTTCTTGACAGATAGCTTTGGTGAAAAAGTAGATAATCCTAGATTCTTGAGCAAGGATGTTGGCAAAGTTAAACGTCTTCAGCGTCGTTTATCTAAGACCCAAAAACGAAGCAAGAATAGAGCCAAAGCTAGAAATAAATTAGGTAGAGCGCATCTCAAGGTATCACGCAGGCGTAACGATTGGGTTTGCAAGTTAGCCCAACACGTCATCCAGTCTAACGACTTGGTAGCAATTGAAAACCTAAAAGTGCGTAACATGCTCAAGAACCATTGTTTAGCTAAATCAATATCTGATGCCGCGTGGTATCGGTTCCGAGAGTGGTTAGAGTATTTTGGTGTTGTTTATGGTGTTCCGGTTATAGCGGTTAATCCGAGTTATACCAGCGCCGATTGCTCAAAGTGTGGAGAAACAGTAGTCAAAACACTAAGTACAAGAACTCATAAGTGTCCCCATTGCGGTTTTGTAGCTGATAGGGACGAGAACGCGGCAGTGAACATTTTAAAATCAGCCCTGAAAGAATGGGCAAATACGGTGGGGCGCACCGAATTTCAAGTCTCTGGAGAGATTCCCCTCTGCCTGAAAGTGGAAACACTCTCAGCTAAGGGAACTCAACGAAAGAGAAAGTCTAACTAGCGATGGTTAGAATCTCCGTGCGTTCTACGCCGGAGAGAACGTCAAGGATTCCATACTAATATTCAGCGATGCCAACCAAAATCTAAAATTGGCAAGTGGCTATTTAATGCTGTTGCGGTCCTTTGGCATCACATTCTTTAGTCCAACACCTTTTGAGAAGATCAATTCGCCAGATGTTGGCAAAGCGATGAGGATTTAATACCAACTTATTATGGCTAAATAGGGGCTGGTTGAGATACTGCCAGAGAGGAAATTTAATCTTGTTGTGTTTTGGGGTCATGGGAAAGGCAAAATATTATAAAAGCGTTGTGGCAGTAGTTGGCATTTACTATAAAAGATGCTGACTACTGAAGTTCTAGTCAAACATTACACACTATATATTCAATTGTCTTTGTGGCAATTGCGGAATCTTGTCACACAGATTCAAGTGTTTGAGAGTTTTTGACTGAGAATATATATAAGATTGATGGCAGTAGACTGAAGAAATAAGGTATATTACTGTGTTTATCTAATTCTCTGCCAGCAAAAGCACCGCTGGTGGTATTGATATTGCGGGGGCAAAGCATTATTGGGGTTTTCAATTGGGTGAAATACATCAAGAATTAAGGAATTACACACAAACATATACAAATACTGATAAGGTAATACTTCATCCGGATAAGAGCGGATACAATAAACCGCCTTGGCTATTGTTTAGCCAAGGCGGTAGTAATATCGTGTCCGGTTATATAGACGATAAGTCCTCGTTTGATCAGATGAGGACTTCAGTCCTCACTACGAAGATATTTTATTATGGTTAGGTGAACGGACATGATGTAATTAGCGATCGCCTACGTCCAATCAGCGCATCCTAATAATGATTGCCTGATTTGCGATGGTGAACGGCAGTTACAGCATCAGGTTTGAGCAATTTTCCATTGTCAACGGTGGCATAGACAACCCAGTGATCGCCACATTCCATGCGTTGGTTGACAGAACACTCAAGATATGCTGAAGCATCGGTGAGGACTAAACAGCCATTTTCGGCAATTTCTGTAGAGAAGCCGGAAAATCGCTCTTCGCCTGGGGCAAAAGATTTGCGGAAGTGCTTGACGAAATCTTGTTGATTGCCTTCAGCTAAGATGTTCAGGGCAAATTTACCCCCAGAATACATCAAAGATTCAATTGCTCGGTCTTTGGCAATACCAACGGTAATTCCAGGTGGGTTAAACGTTGCTTGCGAAACCCAAGCACCTAACATCGCTGTGGAGACTTCTCCTTGCTTTGCCGTAATTACACATAGCGAACCGACAATTCGACCAACGGCTTGTTCCACAGGAGTTACAGCTTGTTGTGGCAAACGTAATTTTTTCGCCTTTTTCAAAGTTTGGGCAAAATCTGTACCGGTTTCTTCACACTCCTTGAGAATGACATCCGAGGGTTTGAATTTGACGCGCATGGTTTCAAACCCAAACCGATATCCAGCATCGCGGAGTTTGCCTTCAATTAAATCAAATGCTTCGCCACTCCAGCCATAGGAACCAAAGACACCGGCGAGTTTGGTGTTGTCACCAACGCCGAGAACAAGACCTAAAGCTGTTTGCACTGGGGTGGGTGCATGACCACCAAGGGTAGGAGAACCGATGATAAAACCATCTGCCTTTTCCACAGCAGCGCGAATTTCATCAGGTTCGGCAAATTCGCAGTTGATTGATTCTACTGCAACACCACCTTTAGTTAATCCGAGAGCGATCGCTTGCGCTAAAGTTGCTGTATTGCCATAAGCTGAAGCATACAATAAAGCAACTGTTATCTCCCGACTCGTTTGAGAATGACTCCATTCTTCATAAGAATGGATAAGTTCGACAACACCGTAACGCACCAAAGGTCCGTGACCGGTAGCTATCATTCTCACTTGCAGTTCTGATAGTTTCTCTAAAACTGCTTGTACGTGAGTTGCATGAGGCGCCATCAAACAGTCGTAGTAATAGCGCTGATCTTCTTTTAAACCTTCGCGGTTTTCATCAAAAACTTGTTCGCCACAGATATGAGCTGCAAATAACTTATCTGTGTAGAGAATTTGCGTTTGTTGGTCGTAAGTACAAAGACCGGCCGGCCAGCGTGGACTAGGTGTAGGAACAAATTTTAAAACATGACCCTTACCTAAATCTAAAGTTTCTTTCCCGCGCATGACGATGATTTTTAAATCTCGGTCTGGGAAAGTAGTACGCAAATCTCCCGCTGCTGGTAACGAACAGACAAAAGTAATTTGCGGTGCAAGTTCTAGCAGCGCTTTGAAGGTGGCGATACGGTTAGGACTAAAGTGACCTAAAATTACATAATCCAACTTTTTAAAGTCGAAAGAATGCCGCAATCCTTCGATAAAAATATCAGTGAAGGTTTCCGCCGGCGGGTCAACAAGTGCAGTTTTATCACCTTCGATTAAATAGCAATTGGAAGTTGTACCTCTTTCCAGTGCATATTCAATTTCAAACCGCAGACGCGACCAGCTACGCGCTCTCATTACTGTAGTGTTTGTGGCGATCGGTAAAATCTGAACGTCACGGGGTTTGGAATCGCTCATAGGTGTGGAGTGAAGGGTGAGATAGCGTTTGAGTGATGGGGAGCAGGGGGAGCAGGGGGAGCAGGGGGAGCAGGGGGAGCAGGGGGAGCAGGGGGAGAAAAAAGAATTATTCTCCTTGTCTCCCCCTCTCCCAGTCCCCAGTCCCCAGTCCCTAGTCCCTAGTAGTAATTACCTACTTTGCGGTGGCGAACTGCGGTGAGTCCATCTTTGGAAACACGACCTTCTTGGACGGTGCAGTAAAGAATCCAGTGGTCGCTACATTCCATGCTGCTGGTGACTTCACATTCCATGTATGCTAAAGCATCTGTGAGAATGGGAGAACCGTTTTTCGCATTTTGGGTTTTAATGCCGGCAAAACGGTCAGCACCGGGAGGTAGACGCTTGAGGAAGTGCTTTTTCAGCTCTTGATAATTTCCTTCTTCTAAGGCATTGAGGACGAAGCGATCGCCTACGTGCAATAATGATTCCATTGCTCTATCTTTGGCAACGGCAATTGTAAATCCTAATGGTTGCAAACTCGCTTGCGCTACCCAAGATGCCAACATTGCACTGCTGACATCACCTTTTTTGCTGGTAAGAATATACAGTCCGCTGCTAATGCGTCCCAGCGCTTTTTCCATGTTGACATCAAGAGACTTTATCTGCTTGATGTTGCGTTCGCGCATCAACAATTGTCCCAAGTCTGTACCAGCTTCTTCACACAATTGGTATGTGGCTGCGGTGGGTTCACCTTTAATCCGAATTGCGGGAAAGGCTTCTTTGACACTCAAGTCGATGAATTTTCTCCGGAGGGTATCAATCGGTTCGTCATCCCCACCGTAAGATTCAAATAGCCCGACTTTTTGCTTGTTGTTGGCGACAACTAAAAGCGAATTAATCGCTGCTTGAGCTGCAACCGCTGCGGTTGGCGGCATTCCGATAATGATACCAGCTGCTCTACCTGCCAGTTCTTGAATTTCTTGGATTTCCGCACTGGATAAGTCCATCATTTCGACGGCTACCCCAGTTTTTTGGACTCCTTCATTAATCGACATGGCGAGGCGATCGCTATAGCCGTAGTCTGAGACGTAAAATAAGGCTACGGTTGTTTGCGCTTCTGCTTGGATTTGGCTCCAGCTTTGGTAGCGTTCTGTGAGAAAATCAAGGTTGTGGTGGAGTAGGGGTCCGTGACCGTTGGCGATGATGTTGATTTTGCCTAGTTCGCCCATTCTCTTCATTGCATTTAGCAAAGAGCGAGCATTGGGACCCATTAAGCAATCGTAGTAAAATCGAAAGTCAGCTTCTATTGCTTCTAAGTCTTCGTCAAAAGTGCGCTCGTCGCAAAAGTGCATCCCAAAAGCATCACAGGTGAAGAGAGTTTGGGTTTTGCGATCAAAACTGAATATTGTATCGGGCCAGTGCAAGTTAGGCGCACTAACGAATTCTATAATGTGTCCTTTGCCTAAGTCAATGCGATCGCCACTTTTGACAATTCGCTTGGAAAAAGGCTCGTGTACCAAGCCTTCGAGAAATTGTAGGGCAATTTTTGAACCCAAGACGGTTGCTCTGGGCGCTAATTGCAAAACTTCTTCCACCAAGCCGCTGTGGTCTGGCTCTGTGTGGCTGATAATGATATAATCAATTGCCTTAGGATTGATTAAACCTTTAAGCGTGTCTAAATAGAGTTGCTCAAACTTCCGGTGGGAAGTATCAACTAATGCGGTTTGTTCACCGCGAATTAGATATGAGTTGTAGGTTGTACCGTTTTGCAAACCGAATTCGATGTCGAAGCGATCGCGATCCCAATCAAGAGAACGAATCGCTGTCGTATCCGGGGCAATTTCTACAGTTTGTATTGTTAGCCGTTTTTGGGCATTCTCTGCGATCGCTACCATTATTCGTCTCCGAACGCAAATATCAGTATTTTTCTCTCTTTTTATTTTGCATCTAAATATTTTTTAAAGTTGTAATAAAAAGCATAAATTATGTAATTGTAAAAGTAGCAAATATTGCTCTTTTTCAGCATACTTTTTTTACGATCATATTTTGATAACAAAAAGCAGAAACTCCTGATGCCAATTTGTATCTAATGTGCATACTTATCTTCCATGTTTATCAACTGAAACATTGTGTTCTAAAGCATAGATAAGAAAAATTATTTTGTAATTTAGGCTTCAAAAGTTAAGTGTAAATATTTACTAATAAATTGAGCAATGGGCAATGGGCAATGGGTAAGAAAAATTATCTCCATGCCCCATGCCCAATGTGCCCAATTATTTATTACCAATATTCATAAAAAAGGGCGAGTTAGATGATGTGAAAATGCCATCTGCATGACTGCACCCAAGGCTAAACCTGTTAATGAAAAAATACTCGTAAGAAAAAAGGTTTGCCGTTCTCCTAAACCGCATGTTTGAACGTCTATCCTTAATAAAATGTTCGCCGAAATGATTAGCAAGGTATCAAGAAATACTCTAAACCAGGCGAGCATCAGAAAGAACAAGAACGCAGCTAAAATGGAAAAAGCGAAACCTCTAGTGTCCGATTTAAAGAAGAAAATAGAATAGTCTGCAATCTTCAACCAGGGAGTTGTCAAGGCTGATAGCAAAAACAAGATAGCTGTAACTACCGTCAACCAAACAAACCAAGGCAATTGTGCTTGCGATATCAACCAGCCCAAGCTACCGTAGGCAAGCACTACTAACGTTAGGGAAACCCAAGGAAAACTTTTCATACATTGACATGGGTTGATTTAGCAGTACCATATCAAGCTATTATTCCACAACTATCTCCTCTGCTGCAAGCAAATCTTTTCAGCTACTTGACAATTGGCTGAGTTTATGGATTATATAAAATACGATTAATTATTATATACTTGGTAAGGCAAATTTAGGTGGATAAATTTTTACTTTAATGATTTAGACTAGAAGTTTAACATATGAGTGCATTTTCCCTTCAATCAATAGGATCGTATGCTGTTGCAAAGAAAGACAAACAAGTTTACAGATAATTAGCCGTCAAATTAGTTAAATATGTTCTTAAATATTTGTAAACTGTTAGCAGCTAAGTAGCCGCGTGTCACGTCTTATTAAGGAATTATCATGAGACAACTTGTTATTGTTGAGCGCGTATGCCTCATCGGTCATATTTTATCGAAGGTTTTTGGACTGCTTGGTATACTACTAGTCATACCTAATGCCGAAGTAATTCTCAATTTAGGCACAGTTGGGCAAACTGCGATGCAGTCGAGTATGGCTAACGGCGGTGTAATTGATATTATATTAGGTACAGTAGCTGTCAGTATTTTTGCTTATAGAGTATTGGGATGGCGAAACTGGTTAGCATTCATGCTGCCATCTGTGTTTATCTCTGTAGGAAGTGAACTGCTGGGAACTAGCACAGGATTTCCATTTGGTGATTATAGCTACTTAAGTGGATTGGGCTATAAAATTGCAGGTTTAGTACCGTTTACGATTCCTATATCCTGGTTTTATGTTGGTCTTTCGGCGTATTTAATCGCCAGAGCTGGGTTGCAAGTGGCTGAAAAACCAAGTTTAGTGCGTCACATTGCTGCTATAGCGGTGGGTGCTTTATTATTCACCTGCTGGGACTTTGCTTTAGAGCCAGGTATGAGTCAAACCGCTTTTCCATTTTGGTATTGGGAAAAACCAGGAGCTTTCTTTGGGACACCTTACCAAAACTATGCAGGTTGGTTTGGTACTAGTGCTTTATTCATGGCTGTAGCAGCGCTGTTGTGGAAAAATGCGTCGATTAAATTAGAGCGATCGCAACTCAACATTCCTTTAGTCGTTTATATCAGCAATTTTGTCTTCGCTGCCGGACTCAGCTTAGGATCTGGGTATGCGATTCCAGTTTTGCTGGGCTTTGTAGGTGGTGTAGTTCCGGCTTTGGCTTTGTGGTGGAGAACTGCAAATGCACCGGCACAAATAGCCGTTGAACCAAACACAGAAATGCAAGTGGCTTCAGTCAAAGTTGCTTTGAAGTAAGCATTTTTAGAAACAAGGGGAGTGAGGAGTGGGGGACAAGGAGAAATTTTAGAATCTCATGCCCATTCCCCATTCCCCATTCCCATTGCCTATTTTCTACTCCGCTGTTGATCTACACGTAGTTTTGTTTGGTGTCGGGATCTAAATCCCCCTCACCAAACAGTCTTCAATTTTGAATTTTGAATTTTGAATTTTGAATTATTTAACGCTATTTTTGCTACTTATCCAAGTACCGGCAACAGCGATTCTGCTCTCGCGTCTGCTGAAAGGACCCAGACGGCATCCCCCCATTGAACCACAACAACCAACGCCAGAGCTTTTAGGTAGTGTCAGCGTTGTCGTCCCCACTTTAAATGAAGCTCTTCGCATTAGCCCTTTGTTGGAATGTTTAAGCCGGCAAAGTTACGAACTTAGGGAAATTATTGTTGTAGATAGTAAGTCCCAGGATGGCACTCCGGACTTAGTAAAAATGGCGCAGCAGCAAGATCCCCGCTTTCGCCTGATGACGGATGATCCTTTACCCCCTGGTTGGGTGGGGCGTCCTTGGGCGTTGCATAATGGCTTTTTACATAGTTCAGAGGGAAGTGAGTGGTTTTTGGGGATGGATGCTGATACCCAGCCCGATCCCGGTTTAATTGCTGGTTTGGTGAAGACAGCAGAAGCTGAAAAATATGACTTGGTTTCTCTCTCCCCTCAGTTCATCCTGAAATATCCAGGGGAATGCTGGCTACAACCGGCGTTGTTGATGACTCTACTTTATCGATTTGACCCGGCTGGTGTGAATACCAAGCAGCCAGAACGGGTAATGGCGAATGGACAATGCTTTTTGTGTCGTCGCCGAGTTTTAGCGGCTGTGGATGGCTATAGCAGTGCTGGGGGTTCTTTTTGTGATGATGTTACTTTAGCTCGGAATATTGCCGCCCAAGGGTTTAAGGTGGGCTTTCTGGATGGTGCGAAGGTGCTAAAGGTGCGGATGTATGAGGGAGCGCTGGAGACGTGGAAGGAATGGGGGCGAAGTCTGGATTTGAAAGATGCATCTTCCCGCGCTCAGTTGTGGGGAGATTTATGGTTACTTTTTGCAGTCCAAGGTTTACCTCTTTTTGTCGTCCTCACTTACCTCTTTCTTTCCCCATCTCTCTCCCTCCCCCACTCGCCCACTCCCCCCCTCCTCCTAGTAGGTTTGAATGTATTTCTGCTGGTGATTCGCTTTGCTTTATTATTCGCGATCGCACCTTCTTATGATCGCACTCGTGCTAATGGTGGCTGGTTATTCTGGCTTTCTCCTTTAGCCGATCCCCTAGCTGTGCTGCGAATTTTCTTATCTGCATTTCGTACTCCACGCGAATGGCGAGGACGGAAGTATAGTGCTGAGTAAGGAGTGGAGGAGTGGAGGAGTGGAGGAGTGGAGGAGTGGGGGAGTGGAGCACAATTATTTCTCCCCATCCCCCCATCCCCCCATCCCCCCCTCTCCTTATCCCCCTATCGCTGCATCATCTTCGCCACCTAAGCGATCGCCTCTTTCTAGTTCCCAGAGAATTTGATTACCTTCTCGTCGTACCCGTGAAACAATCCAGTTGCGCCAGCGCCATTGATCTCCCCGACTGGTGACAGCGCTGGCGTGAACATCCATTAAATCTGCCAGTTCGGAACTGGTGATTAAGTAGCCTTTTGTGGCTATTTCATCGGCAATATGCAAAGTTTCAACTAAGCTGCGGAGATGCGCCACCCTCATCTCTGGTGGTCTTTCTTCGATTGTTGTCGATATAGATGGCTCCATAATTGTTGTATCTGTTGCAATACTGATTTCTTGTTTGCTTTTGTTAATTATTGTCGAGTTTGTATCACAGTCAGATACTTTTGCTACATTTATCTCGCTAATTTCCGTTAAGGATTGCTGAGAATGAGTGTAAGCGAGTTGTTTGAGTGATGGGGTTTTGCCACTGGCGTAAGCGCGAGCAATCACATCACAGCGTTCGTTACCTATGTTACCAGAGTGACCCCGGACATGTTCCCATTTTACTTTGCGACTGTTGAGTTCATCTAGTTGTTCCAAAAGGTCTTGATTTTGGACAGGGTTGCCATCGGCTTTTTTCCAGCCTTTCTTTTTCCAACCTTTCACCCACTTGGTAACGCAGTTGATTAGGTATTCGCTATCGGTATAAAGCGGAACGGGTTCTTTTTGCCCAGATTCTTCTAGGAATTCTAGAGCTGCGATCGCTGCTTGCATCTCCATTTTATTATTGGTGGTATGCGGAGAGCGATCGCCCATTTCATAAATTGAGCCATCGGTAAAATAGACGACTACACCCCAACCACCAGGACCAGGGTTGCCGGTGCAAGCGCCATCAGTATATATACTTTGAATTGTGCGTTGAGAAGACATGGTTAAAATATCGAACCGCGAAGACACGTTCGCGCAGCGTCTCCGACAGGAGAAGGACGCGAAGGAAGAAATTATTAGCGACGAAGGCTGCGAAGCAATATATACGTTAACATGGCAAAAATCAACCCTATGCCTAAACTCAAGGCAAAGATTTGGCTTTGGTAAGCCAGAGGGTTTTGATTTTTGGGTATTTCGGCTAGGATGACGGCAGATCCTATTTGGCTGGTTGCTAGCCCCACACCTGCGATGCCGATGAATTCTTCAAGGTGGCGATCGCTTTTTGCTTGGTAGATATCAATCGTACCTTGAATTGTACTAATTAAATTTTGCAGCAGGGTTAAGCCTGGGCTGAGGTTAATGTAATCTGTCTCTACTTGTTGCAGATATTTTTCAGCACTAAATTCGCTGAATTCTTGCATAAATTGTAGCTGATTGTAGCTATTTTCTCTGGAAATCTTCTCTAGTCGCTTTTTGTAATTATTCAGATTAACTTCAATTGTGCGTCCTTGGTCATCAAGGTAGCTTAAATCTATTGCATAGTGCGATAAAATTGTCAATGTATGAGTTAAGGTTTCTTGTAATTCTTGAATATTAAGTTTACCTGCGTTTATTTGTTGTCCTAATTCAGTGATTTTTTTGACTATTTGTTGCACTTCGTGAAAATCTTTCTTGAGTTTGCTTTTCAATTTGCGGCTTTGGTGGTAAGCCCAAATAATTTTATGACGGTAGCAAAATAGACGAATTAAATCGAAATATACATTGGCGATGCTTTTGGTAATATCGTCAAGCGATCGCTCTGGCGGAAACAAACATATTAATATATGAAAGCTATCTTGAAAGCTTTTTTCATCAACCCAACCAGCAGGCTGTTCCCACGCTTCAAATGCAGTTGCACCTAAAAAACTACCTTGCTTTTTCAAGTTGATTTGACTTTGAGAATTGGGGTTTATTTGCAGATAGCATTGTTCGGCGATCGCTTTAATTTCTTCATCGTTATAATTTTTTGACAACTGTCCCCAAAGAAACCAGGTTTGACCGAGTTTTCCTTGCTGATGTATGCGGGATTCTATATTTTCTTTAATATCTTGAAAGCGGCTGATAGATTTGCTGTTGTTATCATTGATAACAGAGCAATCTACCTGAAGGGCATAGGTATCACCTAATTGCAGTGCGTAGTAGTAGCCTTCTAAGTCTGAGAGAAAGTTTTCAAGTTTTTCTGGTACGAGTAACTCGACGTAATCGGCTTCGGTTTTTTCCAGAAAAGCGAGTTCTTTAAGTAAATCCTGTTCTTGAGGATTAAGTTGTTGGTAATCTTTATTTAATTCTGGTTTGATTTTCCGCCAAAATTGATGACGATTTTGGTTAATTTGCTCGTCTGTTTGTCCTAAGCCTTGTTGCAAATCGTAGACAAATAAATCAACAGTTGGGTAAATGAGATTATACTGTTGATTCATGGCATAGGCATTTGTAAAGAACGAATAATTATTGCCCAAACATCTTTAGACTTACTTACAGAGTCAGTAGCATTGAAAATGGGTTGAGAGATTTCAGTTAACTTTTCGTCTTCAACTTGTTCGTCAATGGCAACAAGAATATTGTTGATTTCTGTGCTTTGCTGTTCCGCAGCATGATTAATTTTAGCTGGTAAAGGTCCTCTACTCCGGATTTTGCTATTTGCGTTGAAAGATTCGTGAATTTGTTCGTAGTAAGTTGCAAGCGGGGGATAACTCATCGCAATTTCATACAGTTTGTCAATATCCGCCGGAATGTTAATATTATTTACCTGCGCTTGCACAGCATCTGGCAAAGGTGCGTCAAGCTGATAAAGTGCAAAAAGAAAAGCTTTGAGTTCCGAGGCTTCTAAAGGTTGCATGATAAATTCCCAGTAATTGTAAAAGCTGCCCAGAAATAAGGGTGATTATAAGGTTTATTATTTGGTTCTGTTGTATTGTTAATATTATTTAAATGGCGTGACAAGAAACGGCGAACTATGCTTTCATCTTCCGCAAGTTGGGCGATTTGGGCTGCATACCATTCTGCAAGTTGTGCGTTTGTGGCATTTCGCAACCATTGGGTAGCTTTAGCCAAAGCGATCGCCTCTGATTTTTCTTGTTGCAGCAATTGGTAAAATTGAATCATCACCAAAGCGCTGGCAGCTGATTCTACAGTCCACAAGGTACTGACGACATGCGCCACACCGCAACTCATAAACCCACTGACAAGCCCCACATATTCGGTAGTGATGGTATGATTACCTGCGATCGCGCTTTCGCAAGCTGCAAGACTAACGAGTTTGTAACTTCTCAAATCAAAGTTGCGGATATCCGCAAGAGTAAGTTTATCTTCACCCGCTAACGCCAAGTGCGATAAAGCAGGATTGTCAAAATTGTATTCGCCATGTCCTGTAAAATGAAAAATACTGTATTTTTCCGGCAAAGCAGTTATTAGCGCTTCTTTTGTGGCTTGTTTAGATAAAAGACGAGTGGGTTTGGCGAACATCCGGTTTATCGCTTCCGATTCAATTTGGGCAAATTCCAACGAGGGATAACCTTTGCTGTTGGGATGTTCGATACTTAATAAATTGTCCTGCTCATAGCCTTTATTTTCAAAGAGGGTTGAAGGAATCAAGCCAATTTGAGCGCTGGGTAGATAGGTGATGGTGAAATCATCGGGAAACAGCGCATGGAGAGGGAAGCGGTGTAAGTCGCGGTGAGGAATCAGGATGAGATTTTGGATTGACCTCTCCCCTGAATCTTGCTCCCCCTTCCCTCGCAGGGAAGGGGGCTGGGGGGTTAGGTTTAGTGCGCTAACTATAGCGGAGATATCAAGAATATTACTTAGTTGGCAAAGCATTTCGGGCAAGTTGTCGCGCCAGTTGGAACCTCTCTCCTGCGTTCGCGCAGCGTCTCGAAGAGAGGAGAGAGGCTTTGATTCCTCCCCCTTTCCTTGCGCCTGATCGGGCTGGGGGGTTAGGTTGTCGCGCCAGTTGTAACCTCTCTCCAAACCTCTCTCCTGCAAGGATAGAGGCTTTGATTTCTCCCCCTTCCCTTGCACCTGATGGGGTTGGGGGGTTAGGTTCGATGTTTGCTTATCTTTGCCTTTGCGATAATCGGCGTATTGTTCATTCCACTCTTTCACCCAGTCTTCAAACTCGCGCAAGCGTTGCGTTTGGCTGAGAAGCCCGACTTCTTCAAGAAACCCGCTTTCTTGGGTTTCTCCTAAGACGATGGGTGATGGCGCGTTGTGTTTGAGGATGAAAGTGTGTAGGGCGTAAGGGCTAATATGCCAGTAAACAACAGCAGTTGTAGAATTGAGCAACTGTTGCATATCTGAGTAGCTGGGTGAGGAAATTTCATCACTCCACGCAGACAAAAGCCAACTTAAACAGGCATTTTTGCCCTGTTCTGCTAATTCAACTGCTTGCACCAGATTCCCAGACTGCACCGCTAAATCAACAGTCAACTGCTGAAAGCCTGCAAACTTCAAAGCCAGTTGTTTTTTACTTTCATCAGAGCGATTTGCTTCACTCAGCAAGCGGCGTAAAAAATCTGTCCCGCGTCGCTGGAGTTCTTCAACTTTGGCGGTTTCGTGCAAATCCAAGTGGACGCGAATCAAGTCTCGCAAAACCTCCAGATGCAACTCAGGAAAATCTGCTTCTGTGAGAGTTTTCAGCGCCAGGTTGTAGCTTTTAACAGCCTTGTACCAATAAACGCGGGGGTAGGAATCTCCTCGCCCTCGGAAGTAGTGAGCATTACCTATTTTCTGATGTAATTTTCCCCAGCCTTCTGGGTGCGTGTCTTGCTGGCAATACTTCAAACCTTCCTCATAGCTTGCCAATTGTCCCTCATAGCCGCGCTGATTAAGGGTTGGATTTGTCTGTACTATGCCAATTAACAAACTCGGTAGCTGATTATAACTAACTGATTTTTCTGCCGCAATGCCCCGGTTAATCCAAGCTTCGTAGTAATCAGGTTTGATTTGTATGGCTTTGTCGAAGGAGGCGATCGCTTCTTCAAATTGCCTTAAATTAAGCAGCGCAACACCCCAGTTATACCAAGCTGAGTCCTTATCAGGTTTGATTTCTATGGCTTTGTCGAAGGATATGATCGCATCTTCATACCGTTGCAAGTGATCGCATAGCACAGCACCCCGGCTATTCCAACTTTCGCAAGAGTCAGGTTTAATTTCTATGGCTTTGTCGAATGAAGCGATCGCTTTTTCATATTGCCCTAACTTATTCAGCGCAATACCCCGGTTTAACCAACTTTCGCAAGAGTCAGGTTTAATTTCTATAGCTTTGTCGAATGAAGCGATCGCCTCTTCAAATTGCCCTAAATTACCCAGCGCATTACCCCGGTTAATCCAAGCTGAGTCATAATCAGGTTTAATTTCTATAGCTTTGTCGAATGAAGCGATCGCATCTTCAAATTGCCCTAAGTTACCCAGCGCAAGACCCCTATACCAAGCTGAGTCATAATCAGGTTTAATTTCTATAGCTTTGTCGAATGAAGCGATCGCATCTTCAAATTGCCCTAAATTATCCAGCGCAACACCCCGGTTATACCAAGCTGAGTCATAATCAGGTTTAATTTCTATGGCTTTGTCGAATGAAGCGATCGCATCTTCAAATTGCCCTAAATTACGCAGCGCAACACCCCGGTTATACCAAGCTGAGTCATAATCAGGTTTAATTTCTATGGCTTTGTCGAATGAAGCGATCGCTTCTTCAAATCGCCCTAAGTTAACCAGCGCAAGACCCCTATACCAAGCTGAGTCATAATCAGGTTTAATTTCTATAGCTTTGTCGAATGAAGCGATCGCTTCTTCATCGCGCCCTAAATTACGCAGCGCAACACCCCGGTTATACCAAGCTGAGTCATAATCAGGTTTAATTTCTATGGCTTTGTCGAATGAAGCGATCGCATCTTCATAGCGCCCTAAGTTAACCAACGCCGCGCCCCGGATATACCAAGCTGAGTCGAAGTCAGGTTTGATTTCTATGGCTTTGTCAAAAGATGCGAGCGCATCACTATAGCGTACTAATTTATACAGACTCATACCCCGGTTGAACCAAGCTGAGTCATCATCAGGTTTAATTTCTATGGCTTTGTCGTAGGATGCGATCGCTTCTTCATGTCGTCCTAACTTTTCCAGCGCAACACCCCGGTTAATCCAAGCTTCGTGTTTATCAGGTTTGATTTCTATAGCTTTGTCGAAGGATGCGATCGCTTCTTCAAATCGCCCTAAGTTAACCAGCGCAAGACCCCGGTTATTCCAAGCTGAGTCATCATCAGGTTTAATTTCTATAGCTTTGTCGTAGGATGCGATCGCATCATTAAATTGCCCCAAATAATTCAGCGCAACCCCCCGGTTGAACCAAGCGTGGTGATAGTCAGGTTTGATTTCTATGGCTTTGTCGTGAGATGCGATCGCATCACTATATCGCCCTAACTTATCCAGCGTTACACCCCGGTTATGCCAAGCGTGGTGATAGTCAGGTTTGAATTCTATAGCTTTGTCAAAGCTGGTGAGCGCATCACTATACTGTTGCAAGTGATCGCATAGCACAACACCCCGCCCATTCCAAGCTTCATAGTAGTCAGGTTTGATTTCTATAGCTTTGTCGTAAGATGCGATCGCACCTACAAAATCCCCAGCCTCGTATTGCTCATAACCTCGGTCAAACCACGCTTCTGCATCTCCCTCCTCTCCTTCCTCCGCGTCCTCTGCGCCTCTGCGGTTCGTTTCTCCCCCCCTCAACAACCGCATCCCAATATCACGCGCCACCTCTCCCACATCCCCAACATCCAACTCACCCAACAGCACCATCCGCTGTGCTAACTCCGCATTCGGTGCATTTGACACTAACAATCTTTCACCAAAACCCCGCAACCACTCCACCAAAGCAGCCTGAGCGATTTTGTTTCCATCCAAAAAGCCTCTTACCCGTCCCCGACTCCAGCCCTCATTCACCCCAGCCAACAGTTCCAGAAACAACGATTCATACTCTGCATCTGTCGGCTGTTTCCGTGGTTCTACGGGCGTGTGTTCCCCCAAGGGTGGAGATGGAGACTTGCTATTAAATAAGCGCACTAAAGACCTTTTGAGCCACCGCCAAAGCCGCTTGAGCATTTGCCGCAACCTTGTATCGCTTTATTTCGTGTATTATAGCGATTTCACTGAAAGGCAAGCGCTAAAGCGCTGACTACCAAAGATTATTTTTTAATTGATATTACTTGTTCAATAAAATTCTGCCAAGTTTCATTAGGAATCCAAATTTTCTGTAAGTCCTTTTTTGCATCTTCATCACTAATACTTTGATGAAGGTGGCGATAAAGATACATGAAGGCTGAAACTCGCATATTTGCAGCGCAATGGACAAATAGTTTTTTATCAGTATTTGCTTCCATGACGCTAAAAAATTCTTTCACATTCTCGATTGTTGGGTTTTCCCAAACTACGGGAATATGGACATATTGCATACCTTGACTTTCGACTATTTGCTTTTCATCTTTTAAAGCGTTAGGTGATTCTGGCAGCGCTAGATTAACAATAACTTGATATCCTGCTCCTTTGATTGCTTGAAACTGTTCTTGAGTTGGTTGTCCTGAACTGGCGATCGCATCCGATAACTTCAGAAAATTATAAATATCTTCAATTTTGTTTTTAGACATATTGTGTTCCTAAAAAATGAACGCTAATGCCAATAATAGTTTTAAAATAAAACCAAGGCTTCTAGCATCGACACAGCATTCGGGGAGAGTAAAACTTATGGTTGCTAATCCACAGTTTAATTTTATGGCTCCCCAGGAATATCTGGAATGGGAACCAACTCAAGAAATCCGCTACGAGTATATTGATGGCGAAGTTTTTGCCATGACGGGTGGTACAAAGCCCCACAACCGAATTGCTGGCAACCTTTACACTGCTCTAGATAGTTATCTCGCAGAAAAAGGCTGTGAGGTTTACATTGCAGATGTCAAGGTGCAAGTTTCCCCAGCCGGACCATACAACTACCCGGATTTAGTCGTGACTTGCGATTCCAGAGATAGGGATTCTAATCAATTTGTGCAGTACCCTTGTCTGATTGTAGAAGTACTCTCACCTTCCACAGAAGCTTACGATCGCGGCTCTAATTTTACCAGATATCGCAGGCTGAACACTTTGCAGGAGTATGTTCTCATCCAGTCAGACCAAGTTGGAGTAGAGTGTTTCCGGCGCAACGAGCAAGGTCTTTGGGTGCTTTACCCTTATGAAGCCGGAGAAACTTTAACTTTGGAGAGTGTAGGATTCTCTCTTCCTGTGGAAGCCCTCTACCGACAAGTTAGGTTTGATTCAAAAGAGCATGAAACCTGAGGCTAACTCTCATACAAAGTACCATCTTTACGTGTAAACATCCAACCATCAGGAGTGGATTTGGCAACTATGTCATGATCTGGATAGTATACTTGATCATCAGGAGTTCTATCTCCAATTTCTAAATAAACTACTATCGCATCAGATTTATTCACCAGTTGATGTCCATTTTCCTCACCAGCAGGAAAACCCGCCATCATACCCCGTTTTAATATTTGTTCTCCCTCGTTGCTAATTAGCGTAATTTCACCCTCTATTACATAGATAAACTCATCTTGTCGCGTATGCCAATGCCTCAGTGCAGAACAGCTTCCCGGCGCAAGTTTCACCAAATTTACACCGAAGTTTTTCAAATTAGCCGCATTACCTAACGCTTGTTTTACTCTTCCTACTATCAGAGGTTTAAATTCATCTGGATAAACTGAAGTTGTGCGGCTGGGTACATTTTCCGGGTTAATTATCATTTGCAATTTCCTTATTTGATTGATTCATTTATTCGGAACATCAACTGGATTTTACTAAATTTAGATGTAAAGCCCCAGCGCTCATAATATGGAACCATTTCTGGCAAACAGCAAAGGGCAATCCAATCTATTGATTTTAACTGCGGATGATTGACAACTGCGTCCATCAACTTAGAGCTAAGTTTCATATTTCGATGGGTCGGCTTAATAATAACATCGAAAATAATTGCCCGATAAACAAAATCAGTGAGAAGGCGAGTAAAACCAATTAATTTTTCATTATCATCAACTAACCCGATAATAATGTCTGATGCTGCAAGCATCTGCACTACGTCTTGATGTGTACGTTTGTTGCTCCAAAATTCGTTTTTATATAAATCCAGCAGTTCCGAGATTTGATTTTCGGTCAATTGTGAAACAATTCGGTACGCCATAAGCGAATGCTATCTTCAAATGCTGGGAAGTAGACTTAATTAAACTAAATATACTTCGTCATTTAATATTTAATAATGTTCACTACTTAACAAGTCATGAACAAGTGGATTTAGCCAAACTCTGAAAGTCAAATTTCTTCAGCATTTCTAGAAATGTGAACACAGCAGGAACATGAAGAGCATTAGATAAAATTGCTACTCCCATTACTCTCTCTAAGGGTACTGGTAAAGTGTATACTTGCACCTGTTGAGGAATTGGCACAGCTGCTAAACGAGGGAGAATAGCTGCTCTGAGTCCTTGATTGACCATACTAACAATAGTAGAATCTTCTTGAATATCGGTAGTTGTATTCATCGAGAATTCTACTGTCTTCAAGTGGTTGTGAAGAATGCGTCCACAGGGTGTGGTGGGAATCATGACTGGTGAATAAGCTGCTAAGTCTTCCCAACTAATTTGCTTTCCGGCAATTGTAGAATTTGGTGGTAGTAAAGCTATATACTCATCCCGCAGTATTTCCCATACCTCGAATTCATCAGTAGTTGGTAAACAGGTAATACCGATATCAGCGCGTCCTTCACGTAAAGAATTTTCTACATCAACGAAGGCAGGACACTCTATGATGGTTACAGCGACTTCTGGGAATGAAAAGTGAAACTGAGCGATCGCTTTTGGTAGTAAATGAGTAGCAACGCTGCGAAAAGCAGCAATTCGCACATGACCACCATGTAAACCTTTATGCAAGTTTGCTTCCCGTTGCATCATTTCTAGATGTTCCACCGCTTGTCGGGCATGATAGAGAATGAGTTCTCCTGCGGGTGTTAGCACCGCACCATGACGACCTCTAGCAAATAAAGGCATCCCCAGTTCTTCTTCTAAGGTAGCTATAGCATGACTAATTGCTGGCTGAGAAAGCTGTAATTCTAAAGCCGCTTCACTAAAGTTGCCACGAGCTGCCACTGCAATTACAGCCCTAAGTTGGGAGATTTTCATTGGCAAGTTATTGGATTGCAGATATTGATTTGATTATCGCAAAATATTGTACCAGTGTTTTTCTAATATCTATAAATCTTGTTTATAGATACTATACACGCCATGATTTGATTACTAGCTTGGGCGTTGCTACAGTGTTAATTACTAATTAACTGCCAGGTATGCTGCTATGAGTAATAACATTAGGTGTCTGGAATCAGAAGACGCGGTAACAACTATTGGGCAAAAAGTAAAGCTAGCAAATTATAAAAATAATTCATACTTATTTGCAGTAGTTAAAAAAGGTTGGCAAAAGTTCGTTATGTGGCTATTAGATGATAATAAAGAAATACAAGTTTGGCAAAAAAGCGATCGCCACGGGAATATCTACTGGAAAGCTTACGATCCTGTAACGGGTAAATCTTTCTCTTCTGGCTCAGAAGCTGATATATCTATGTGGATTGAACAACGTTACAGGAACTAAAGATATGACATTAACTCTTGTAATTGGCAGTAAAAATTATTCATCCTGGTCACTGCGTCCTTGGCTAGCGATGAAACAATTCGGTTTACAATTCCAGGAAATTTGCATTCCTCTCGATAGTCAAGAATTCTCATCCAAAATTCGGCAATATTCTCCCTCTGGAAAAGTACCTGTGCTGCTGCACGATACTCAAACTGTGTGGGACTCTCTCGCTATTTGCGAATACCTAGCTGAAGAATTCCCTCATATGCATTGGTGGTCGAAAAATAAAGCTGCAAAAGCTTTCGCTCGTTCTATCAGCGCGGAAATGCACTCAGGTTTTCAAAATTTGCGTCAGAATATGCCTATGAATTGCCGTGCTAGACACCCTGGTAAAGGTATGGCATTGGGTGTACAAAAAGATATTGACCGTGTTACTGATATTTGGCGAGAATGTCGTCAAAAATTTGGGGCTAATGGCAATATGTTGTTTGGCGATTTTAGCATTGCTGATGCTATGTTTGCCCCGCTAGCCTTGCGATTTGTAACTTATGATGTGCAATTAGATGCTATTTCACAGGATTATGTTAAGGCAATTTTGTCACTACCAGCAATACAGGAATGGATAAAAGCTGCGGAAACTGAATCAGAAATCATCAGCAATTACGAGTTTTGAGAAAAGCAGGGTTTATTTTTACGATAAAATCAAACGGAATTGGGTATTGATGAGAATTATGTGCGATCGCACTTACTACCAAACGATGGCAGAGTATAACTCTTGGATGAATCAAAAGCTTTATACCATCTGTGCAGAAATTCCTGACGAGAAGAGAAGAGAAGATTTAGGAGCATTTTTCAAATCGATACATGGAACTTTAAATCATCTGCTTTTTGGCGATCGCGCTTGGATGGGACGTTTCATCGAGAAACCTTTTGCCGCTAAAATCGCACAGGAGTTATATGCAGATTTTGGTGAACTTCGCCAACAACGAGAACTTACTGATACACAAATTATAGAATGGTCAAAAAGCCTTTCTTCTGAGTGGTTAAATCAACCATTCAAATACACCAGCGGTGTAGACGGAAAAACGCGCATTTTACCCGCTTGGATTTTGGTGACGCATATGTTTAATCATCAAACTCACCATCGAGGACAATTAAGTACTTTACTTAGCCAGCTAGGATACGATCCGGGGATTACTGATTTGCCGTTCCTACCTTCCTTAAATGCAGTTGTTGAAATCTAGCAATGTGAAGAGTGCGTTGCCCAGCAAGACTTGTAACTTTAAGTACAGCTTCGCATAAGTCCGTAGTGTTTTGAAACGCAGAGGAGTGCAGAGGTAAGCGCAGAGTGACGCAGAGTTTTCATGATAAATTTTCGTCATGAATTTATGACGAAAACTCCGCGTACCTTTGCGCTTACCTTTGCGTCTCTCTGCGTTTCAATCTCCTATGTATTTGTCATACTCAACTTTGCCGTAATCTAACTTAATTACTCTATCTGCTAAATGAAAATAGTGGTCATCGTGGCTGATAACTAACACTGTTTTACCTTGTCGCTTGAGATTTAGTAGTATTTCTTTATAGAATATATCGCGAAAAACAGGGTCTTGATCTGAAGCCCATTCATCAAACAAATAAATCGAGCGATTTTCTAAATATGCAGTTAATAATGCAAGGCGTTTTCGCTGTCCTTGGGATAATGCTGTAGTCGATAATTTGCCGTTTTCAATCTTAACTTTGCGATCCAATTGCAACTGCTGCAAATATTCTCGCGCTTGTTTATCAAAATCAATATTACTAATACCTAAAATGCGGTCAAATAAATAGAAATCAGAAAAAACTACAGAAAAATGTTGCCGATACCACTCGCGATTTTCATCAGTTATCACCTTACCTTCTAGCCGAATTTCCCCTGATTCGGGAATGTACAATCCTGTAATCAGTTTCGCCAAGGTGGATTTCCCGCTACCATTACCACCGACAATAAATACTAGTTGACCGGGATAAAAAGTCAAATCTAGTGGACCTAAAATGAAATTGCTGTCTTCTGCTTCACCTGGGTAAGCATGGGTAACTTGTTGTAAGTCTACCAATGCTGAAAATGTTGCTGCTTCGGCACGTAGGTTTCCTGTGTCTTCTTTTTGTGCGGCTAATGTTAACCCCATTCTCTCTATTTTTTGCAGTGCTACGCTTGCTCTAGACAGTTGCTGAAGTTTGTCTAAGATGCTTTGCATGGGTAGCATCAGGTAAGTGAAGGTTAGTATATATCCCGATAATACAGATGGCTCAATTGCTATCAGTTGCGGCAAAGCAAATATCAATAAGCCAATAAGAATAAAAAATAGCAGATTTGACCAGTTGCTACCAATAGAAAATGTAATCAACGCTGTAGCATTATGATCGCGGGATGTAGCTGCGCTTTTTTGCAATTCCTGAGAAAAAAAGTCTTGACGGCGGGCGGCGTGTAGTTTGAGTTCTTTGATACCATCAATGATGGTGCTAAAATGCTTAAATAAGCGGTCTTGGTCTTCTCTGGCTAAGGTGAGAAAATGTTGCGCTCTATTAATAAGCAGTTGAATAGTGCCCAGTGCCACCATGATAAAGCCGATTGTAAAGGCAAACACCGCGATAGAGAGCGAACCGAGGTACAGCAAGCAACCAGCAATAATTGCAATGTCAACGCAAATAAAGGGAATTGCGTAAACTGTGGTGGATAATGTGGCTACATCTTCGGTGAGGGTTGTCATCAGACGATTTGCACCGAGTTGTTCTAAATGTCGCAGGGGAGAAGACAAAACCCCTTGACTCAAACGCAACCGCAAGCGATAAACAGCGTCTTGGGAAAGATTGATTAATAATACTTGGCAAATGATGCTGTTGATGATAACTACAAATGCTAGTGCTGCGAAGTACCACACTAAGTTAGATGTAAAATTGCCACTAACAGCACTGTTAATTAATGCTATCAGTCGGGCGGTGGTTCCACCGCTGACTAAACCAGTTAAAATAGCGATCGCTACCTGCAATGAGGAAGCACGCAACAAAAGCCAGATTAAATTCATCCACAATACCGCAATGCTGTTAGTTCGGTTTTAACCCAATCATCAGTGCAAGTTCTAGCCACTTCCAGTAACAATCCACGTTACTTAAGCCGATTTCTCGCAACCAACGCAGTTGTGTTTCTACATCTAAAAGTTTATTTGATGGATCGTCTTGTTCCAAAGTTCTACCAATCGCTTTTAAAAAATATTCGTGCAATGCTGGTGTTGACGAAGAAACATGTTCTAAGTTGCAGAAAATACCACCCGGTTCCAGCATCTGATAAATTTCTGTGTAGAGAGAATGTTTGCGATCGTCTGTGAGGTGGTGAATGGCAAAGCTGGAAACTACTGCATCAAATTTACCTAAATCTGGCAGCGGTTCATCCAAGTTGTGAGCGATCGCTTCCACCGTTGCATCGTTTGCAAAGCGCTTTTTTACAGCTTCCAGCATTGTGGGTGAAAAGTCAACCGCAACACCTTCAACTTGGGGACGGTCAATTTTCAAGAGTGCGAGTAAGCGACCATCCCCAGTTCCCAAGTCGAGAATGCGCTTGACTGTTTTGGGAACTTGTTCTAGGAGTACTTTTTCCCCTTCAGTGCGATGGGGTATTTGATCTGCTTGTGCTAAATAGCGTAAAGCGTGGTCAGCAGAAGTCCAGAGGTTGATTTGAGTCATCTGTAATTCAGAGCGCTCTTTATTTGACCAAATATATCAATTTGATATAAATTAAAGTTAATTTATATGTTAAATAATATCTTTTCTAGTTAAGTTTTATAATTAGTAGGAGGTGCGTTAGGAAACGCAACGGCAATAAAACGGCAGAAAATGTAATTGCTTTTTGCCTCTCCTACATTTTTCAAGCATGAAGGTTAGCTTGTTCTTGCAACCACGGGTCTACAGGTTGCCCATCTTTGCGACGTAATTCAATTTCAACTACCATCACTTCTTTTGAACCAGGAGGAGCAGGCTTTTTATGAAAAATAATGTCGTAGTCTGCTGGATTGTGCTGACGCTCTTTTAACCAATCTTGCACTTTTGTGGTGGCAAAAAATGATTGCCCTTGCTCAAACATGCTGGTAATCTGCATTTGTAGAGAAAAAGGATTTAATCTACCCATTGTCTACTCCTTTGTAAATGTTTTCAACACAAGCCCAAATGCGATGCTATAATACTTCTTGTACGGCAGGGAGTGCCGGAATTCACGCTTGAGGAGCTAGTTGCAAGACTAGGATAACACTGAAAACATCATGTGTGCCCAAGAAACCTAGACCCTTGTGGTTGAGGTACTTCACAATTTTTATGATCTAAAAGGGCAGGCATTTTGTCTGCCCTTAAAAACTTCTAGATATTTTGAATCTGTTATTCTACTATGGCGGTTCGGTAAACCTCATAGTAGAGTCGATGAGTAGCGCTCAAACTTCATCTAGCTCAAGCAAAAGCCGGAAAAGCTGCACTTGTACGGTAAACAGCAATACTAAAGCTATTAAATGCCCGTTACAATCAAAGTTAGAAAGCAACTTGAGGAGCGACCAGGATGCAAGTTTCATACGATTCAGATAAACGTAAATTGCTATCATCTCTGTGTCATGGAGCGATTTTTTTTAGTACAGGATTATTATCGATTGGGGTTCCGATTGCCATTAACTTACTTTCTGACGACCCAGTTGTTAAAAGCAACGCCAAAGAATCAATTAATTTTCACTTCAATGTTTGGTTCTGGGCAACTTTAATTGGAATCCCAATTGCGATTATATCTTTTATTACCTTTGGTATTGGCGGAATTTTATTCTTCCCTGTTGTTGCACTAGGCTTTGCAATACACTGGGGACTGACGATCATGGCATTATTGCACTGTTTAAGTCAGCCTGATGAACCGTTCCGTTATCCGTTTATTTTTCGAGTATTTTAATCGCGCTGACAAAAGATATAGTTTCTTTTTAGAAAAGGGATGTTTGGACATCCCTTTTTTAATTTATTATGCGATCTTGTATATTAGCCAATCTTTCTACTGCGTATATAGTGCTTACTTGATTTCAGTTAGGCTAGATATTTATGTCTCAACCAACTCAAAAAAAATTAATTCAGAAAACTCCAGGAATTTGCGGAGGTAACGCACGCATCCGCGATACTCGTATTGCTGTTTGGACTTTAGTTTCTTTTCAAAAGCAAAAAGCTTCAGACGAGGAATTATTCAGAAATTATCCAGCATTAACAAAAGAAGATTTGGATGCTGCTTGGTCTTATTATAAACAAAATCCCCAAGAAATAGACCAAGTTATAGCTGACGACGCATAACATGACTACGTTTTATACAAATGAGAATTTTCCTTTAGATTTAGTTCAAGAGTTACGTCAGCTTGGCTACGATGTGCTGACATCTTATGATGCGGGACAAGCAAATCAATCTATTAGTGATGAAGATGTATTACAATTCGCGCATCAACAGCAGCGAGTAGTTATTACTCTCAATAGAGAAGATTTTATTAGTCTTCATAAACAAGGTCAAAAGCATAGTGGCATTATAATTTGTAAAGAAGACCGAGATTACAAAAGACAGGCTGAGAAAATACACGAGTTTCTCATTCAGAATACTCAACCTTTAGCAGGCAGATTAATTAGAATCAGAAAACAAAATCAAAAAGGTTCCTCGGCACAAGTGTTTGTAATTCATGAATATTAAAGTGCGATCGCTTTTCAATGTATGTTGGTTGAATCGATAATCTCTTCGGACAAAGGTGCATCAAAATCATCTGGTACGAGAAATTCTCCAGCGCATAAACCAAATGGTCGTAACTGCTTTTTGGTATTTACAATAGGTTGTAGTTCCGCAATTGGCTTATTCGCTTGGACAATCACAAAGCTTTCACCTGCTTCAACTTGATTGAGGTATTGCAATGGTTCTCGTTGAAACTCCTCAACTGTGACTCTTTGCATGATTAGTACTTTTTATTCCACTTCAAAAAGAGTGCGAGGAAGTCCTGAGGAGCGAATAATCGACCGTAAAGTACCAGTTTTTAGCTCATCGTAATCAGGTACGGGAACAGTTACAGTTGAGTCTTCGGTTTGCAATTGCATTCCGCATGTGGCTACCCCGCTGACGTACCTGTACAAAGCTATTTTGTTCTAGAATTTTGCAAACTTCTCGACCAGAAAGAACACGGAGTTTACCCAACACTCACCTCAAGACGTGTAACAAAGACTTCTGTATGCAATCGTTCCTTAATTTCAGAAGGAGATGCAGTTTCAAAAAATAATTCCAGCGCTTCAATCAGATTATGCCGTGCTTCTTCAATAGTTGTACCTTGGCTGGCTATATCGAGTTCGGGACAGAGTGCTACATACCAATCATCTTCACGTTCAATGATTGCGGTGAACTGTTTTGTTTGTTTCATGTTCTCACGATTATTTATAATTTTAAGGCAGGCAAGATGCCTGCCCTATAATTAACCCAAACCTGACTTCAACTCACTCCGCGCAGTATCCAACGCTTCAGGTAACTTACTCGCATCTCTACCACCAGCTTGGGCTAAATTCGGTCTTCCACCACCACCACCACCGCAAATCTTAGCAATACCGCCAATAAATTTACCAGCTTGCAAGCCTTTTTTATTCACTTCTGAACTAAAAGCTGCAACTAAGCTAACTTTGCCAGCTTCGGGAACCGAACCCAATACCACCGCACCTAACCCAATTTTTTGCAGCAAGCGTTCAGCAGCAGTTTGCAACGAAGCGGCATCAACGTCTTCCATTTGGGCGACGATAACTTTATAATCGCCTACAGATTCAGCTGTTTGCAGCAAGCTGTCAGATTTAGCGATCGCCAATTGTCCTTTCAATATCTCCAACTGCTTCTGAGTATTTTTCAGTTCGTTTTGCAGTCCGGTAATTCTCTCTGGGACTTCTTCGGGTTTAACTTTAAAGCGATCGCTTAAATCTTTAACTACTTTATCGCGAACATTCAGATAATCCAGCACCGCTGAACCAGAAACCGCTTCAATTCGCCTTACTCCCGAAGCGACACCCGCTTCCGAAATAATCTTGAAAACGCCAATCTCCGCAGTATTACTTACATGAGTTCCACCGCACAGTTCCATCGATACACCGCTGAAGTCAATCACGCGCACTTCTTCGCCGTATTTTTCGCCGAACATGGCAACAGCACCCCTAGCTTTCGCTTCTGCAAGAGGTAATATTTCTATTTTTGCAGCATGTGCTTCGGCAATCCAAATATTGACCTGTTCTTCTACTTGCTGAACTTCTTCGGGTGTCAGCGGACGCGGACAGTTGAAGTCGAAGCGCAATCTGTCAAAGGAAACCAGCGAACCTGCTTGGGATATGCCTTCATCGACTAGCTTCTTCAAAGCAGCTTGCAGCAGGTGTGTAGCAGTATGATTAGCTTGCAGGCGACGCCGACAAGCGCGGTCTATCTGTGCAGTCACAGAATCTCCTACTCGGATTGTACCGCGTTCGATGCGTCCGAAGTGAACAAAGAAATCAGATTCTTTTTTCACGTCTTCAATTCTGATGACGATACCATCACCAGAGATGTAACCGCGATCGCCTATTTGTCCGCCTGACTCAGCATAAAATGGCGTTTTGTCAAGCACTATTTGCAGTTCTGTCCCCGCATCCGCTTCTTCTTGAGAAACGCCGTCCACAAGTATGGCTTCGACTTTCGCAGTCGCTGTAGGTTGGGTATATCCCAAAAACTCGGTGACGTTGATATGTTCGGCTAACTTGTCGAGAGAACCTTGCACAGTTAAATCGATGCTTTCGTGTGCATCTCTACCGCGTTCTTTCTGCTTTTCCATTTCTGCCTCGAATCCAGCAACATCTACTGTGAGGCTGTTTTCTTCCGCAATTTCTTGAGTCAGTTCGAGGGGGAAACCGTAGGTGTCATACAGAGTAAAAGCACTTTCACCACTAATTTGGGTTTTGCCTTCTTCTTTCAGCTTGGCGATAATTTCCTCAAGCAGTTTTTCGCCTCTTTCCAGAGTTTTTAAGAAGTTGGATTCTTCGCGTTGCAACTCAGCTTTGATGGCGTCTTCGCGTTGCCGCACATTCGGGTAAGCTGATTCGGAAATGCTAATTGCAGTTTCGGCAACTTCTGTAGTGAATTCCCCAGAAATGCCAATTAAGCGTCCGTGACGCACCACGCGACGAATTAAGCGACGCAGCACATAACCGCGTCCCACGTTAGAAGCGCGAATTTCATCAGCTATCATGTGAACGACAGCACGAATATGATCGCCTATTACCTTCAAAGAGACTTTGGTATTCTCATCGCTGGTTGTGTAATCGATACCAGCAATATCCGCTGCTGTTTTAATTATCGGGAAAATTAAATCGGTTTCGTAGTTGTTGGGAACACGTTGGAGGATTTGCGCCATCCTCTCTAAACCCATCCCGGTGTCGATGTTTTTATTGGCAAGTGGTGTTAACTTGCCTTCTGCATCGCGGTTATATTGCATGAAGACGAGATTGTAAAACTCGATAAATCGGGTATCGTCTTCTAAATCAATATTGTCTTCACCGCGTTCTGGGTGAAAGTCGTAATATATTTCTGAGCAGGGACCACAAGGACCAGTAACACCAGATGCCCAAAAGTTATCATCTGCACCCATACGCTTGATTCGCGCTTCGGTGACGCCGATTTTATCACGCCAGATAGCAAAGGCTTCGTCGTCTTCTTCAAAAACGCTGACGACGAGGTTTTCTGGAGGAAACTTAAAGACTTTTGTGGAGATTTCCCAACCCCAAGCGATCGCCTGTTCTTTAAAATAATCGCCAAAGCTGAAGTTACCTAGCATTTCAAAAAACGTTTGATGCCGTTTCGTGCGTCCGACGTTTTCGATATCGTTGGTGCGGATGCATTTTTGGGAAGTTGTCGCGCGTTTAAATTCTGGTGTGCGCTGTCCCAAAAATATCGGTTTAAATGGTAGCATCCCCGCGATCGTCAGCAGCACGGTGGGGTCTTCTGGCACCAAAGACGCACTTGGGAGAATCTGGTGTCCCCGTTGGGCGTAAAAATCGAGAAAAAGAGAGCGAATTTCGCTACCGCTGAGGTACTGGGAAGAAGCCGATTGTGCGGACTTCGGAGGATTTGAAGACATAACAGTTTACAAAAAATAGGGAGGTTTGGACGCTTGGACTTGGGAAGAAGAGATTTTCACTCGTCCCGGTGTCCGCACTTTAGTCGTTGAGTACTTTGGCTTTTATAACTGTATTTGCATAAGTATCTTTATATATTTTGGCATTTAGTTTCAATTTGTAGCTAACAACCGTTACAATCAAATGCTTTCCTTAGAAATAGGCTTCTAGCTTGCACCACCTCCCCCATGTCCCCTATTACGTAGTGGCACAATCACCTAACTCTGGTAGGATGACCCTTTAAAATCTTTTTCATAAGATTAATCTAGCAAGAACAATTCCCAGTCAAAGTACAGAGGTGACTCATGGCGCTAAAAATGAACGTTCCCAACATTGCCTGCGATGATTGTGCAGCAAAGATTACTGACTCTATCCATGTAGTGGAATCTGATGCCAAAGTTGACGTAGATGTCAAAGCCAAAACTGTCACCGTAGAAGCCGAATCTTCGGAAGAGTCTATCAAACAGGCGATTGTTGCGGCTGGTTATCACATAGAAGGTTATCAGTAATCGAATATTAATTATTAATTAATATTTCTCAAAAGGACACTGATGAAGACAATTTACGTCGCCATCAAGTGTCCGTTAGCAAATTAGAAAACTCGCTTTTTTGGGAATTTAAACTTAAGAAGATTCGATGCATTTTTATTTATATAAATTTAATCACGCTACCAGTAATTTTTTAATAAAAATCTGATTTAGTAAATAAATCCGCAAAAAATCAAAGAGATAAATTTAGCTTTTACGTTTTTCGCATTCATCGATCCCATGCTTAATGTGAAGTTAGACAAAATTACTCATATTTATAATATGCCTCGGTTTTTACCGAGTAATTACGCACCTTCTTAATAGTTGTTAAGATTTGTGTAAATAAATATAGAATATAGGAATTAATAATCTTTATGAGTTTATCTTGTTTAGAGATGTAAAGCTTTGATTTCGGCGATTATTATGGGAGTAAAATTATACCAAAAAAACACAGCAATTGCTCTACCCTAAGAAATATTTTTCAGTATTTTTACTGTTTAAAAAAAATAGGTGAGAGATGAAAGTAGGTATCAGAAGTTTGAGTTACCGCAACTTTAGTAAAAGTAAAAATATTAAGAGGTTATTAAGTAGGTAGGCATCAATAAACCGAAGATGCATTTTCGTATATCCTATAGGGCAGATGCGCGATTGTTGGCACTGACAGCAGGTGCTTCAACGTAAAGAACCTCCCCAAGGCACTGCCTCCCCCATGCCTTAACCTCATGAGTAATATTTAATTTTACCGATCTACTTAAAAGTTGACAACTTATTATCTGATCTTAAGACAATCAAATATTCGGTAACAGTACTTGCAAAAAACACAGAGATGTTCACTAATAACAGCAAGTCTTAGCAAGTTTAATCAAGGTTTTACCGTTAATATTGAATAAAGGTAAAAAGCAAAGCAATGAATATTTCTATTCTGGTCTTTGGAAGTGATAAATTTCTTGCCAACCTTCCGGATCAGATCCGTGATTCAACCACTTTTAGTGTAGAAGTTATCGCCAATTTGAATCAGGCGGTGTCGCGAATTCAAATTACGCCACCGGATATAATATTAGTGCAGGCTAGCCTTCATAAAAGCACGGATTTATGTTGTTGGCTCAAAGACCAGACAAAGCTATCCTGGATATACTGTATTCTCTTTGAAGATCGTCCAGAGCATCTGTGTCAAAGAAATTGGGAATGGTATTTGGACATGACTTCCACCGCGCTAAAGCAAGGTGCTGATGCTTATATTTGGCAAATTCCCGAAGAAAAAATAGACAATAAATCGGCGATGTCTGCCAATAATCGCCTAATATTAGCTCAATTAACGGTTGGTTTGCGGAAAGCGCAAAAATACCGAGATTTGCTCCAAAAAAATGATGTTTTGTCAGCGATCGCCTTAGCAGATTCCTTGACACAAATGAATAATCGCCGTGCATTAGAATCGGATTTACCTAAACAAATTCAAAACGCACGGACTCAGAAGAATCCTTTAAGTTTGCTTATTCTGGATGTAGACTTTTTCAAAAAAGTTAATGATACCCACGGGCATTTAGTAGGCGATCGCGTTTTACAGTTACTATCTGCGAGACTGCGGAACAATTTGCGCCTTCAAGACATACCCTTCCGCTACGGTGGTGAAGAATTCCTGATTATTCTCCCTAACACCACAGGTGAAGAAGCACTTGTAGTAGCGCGTCGTCTCAATCGCATAGTCAACGATCAACCATTTACGATTAACAATCAACTGACTATCAACATCACCATTAGTTTGGGTACCGCTTGTCTGCAAGACGAAGATGATGAAGACGGAATTAGTATGCTAGATCGTGCCGATAAATATCTTTTAAAAGCTAAAAGTACAGGACGTAACCGTGTTATTAGTAGCAACTACTTATCTCATGTGCCACATCTTCAACCAGTTTCCTCTTAATGTTAAGAGTTAAGGCTGATCAGTCAACAGTGAACGGTTATTACTTTGGATTATCGGCTAAGTTTGTAGTAAGTGCGATCGCCTTCTCACAATCTTTCACCGAAGCGCGTTGTCGCATCGCTTCCACCAAAGCCTGATAACTAGACCAATTTTCTTGTAGTAAATTTTTAGCTTGCAGCAAACAAAAGCGCTGTTTTTGGTCATAAGCTGATGCAGAAAAGCCCAAACTTTTCAATACACCTGCCAGCTTACTTTTATCATCAGATCCACCTTCAGCATTATCAAACACTAAAGCCTCAGCAGCAATACCCGCCATCCAAACAGTACAATAGCGATCGAGCATTTGGGCGGTGATTTTACCTTGTTCGAGTTGCAAAGCTAATTCAGCATCATCAAAAGCAACCCCACCTTGTCCAGCTTGTCCCAGTTTCAAAGCCTCCCAAGCTGTCAGAGTATAACCGCTGACCGGAATACCCAGCAAGTGAGCAGTCAGAAAGTGTCCAGCTTCGTGGTGGACAATGCGATCGCGATGTTCCGGTGAAAAACCCGCAATCCAATCTAAAAGCAGAGAACCTCCCTTACCTTGCAAACTAAAAGAGTCTAGGGTAGCGATTCCCAAAATTGTAAAAGTAGCGATCGCAGGTACTGCTGGCGATAAATTCACCAAAGGTCCCAGCAGCACCGATAAAGTCATCAAAAAGATAGATATTGCAACTAAATTTAAAGAAGTTTGGCTCATTGTCCTTCTATTTCTGAGTAAGTGCGTAATCTTTCTTAATTATGATGCCATGCTTAAGCTTTGACTAAGGCACATCACCTCAACTTCCCATTCGCACATTAAAACCCTAAATTTTTCCTAAGTCCGCGTAGGCGGACTTCGTTCGATTAGCCGCGACTTCCAGTCGTCAGGCTAAGGCAGTTGACAAAACCAACAACCTTCAAGTAATATTCTCTATATAATGGAAAATCATGCGCTCATATATATTCATATTTAGAAGCCTCCAAGCATAAATAAACACGTAAATCAGAATTCAAACTCCTGACTCATGTACAGACGCGATTAATCGCGTCTCTACTCCTGAATTCTTTGTTTGGTTGTCTAGATATCTCTTAATATCTGTTTTTAATTCGATAATATTGGGGCTTACTTTGGACAAGATGTGTTCTCCAGCTTGTTATGCAAATCTGCCAAAATCCCAATTGTTCAAATCCCTTCAATCCTGATGGCAATAGATTTTGCATAAGTTGCGGACAAAGCAACTTTGACAAACTTCTCAGAAACCGCTACCGCGTATTGAGACTATTAGGAGAAGGTGGATTTAGTAGAACTTACGAAGCCGCAGACGCAGACAGATTAAATGCACCTTGCGTCATCAAACAATTTGTCCCACAAGTTCAGGGAACAGGACAACGTATTAAAGCAGCGCAATTCTTTCAAGAAGAAGCTTTTCGGTTGTATGAACTCGGAGAAAATCACATCCAAATTCCCAGATTACTTGCATACTTTCAACAAGGTATCAGCTTGTATCTTGTGCAAGAATTTATTATTGGGAAAACACTTTTAACCGAAGTTCAGCAACAACTCTTTAACGAAGAGCAAATTCGGAAAGTTTTACTTGATTTATTACCAGTTTTGGAATTTGTTCACTCGCGGAACGTTATCCATCGCGACATCAAACCAGAAAACATCATCCGTCGTGAAAGTGATGGAAGACTCGTATTAATTGACTTTGGTGGTGCGAAACAAGTAACACAAACCAGTTTAGTTAGACAAGCTACAGTAATTTATACAATTGGTTATGCACCGAATGAGCAAATGGCTGGATTTGCTTGCCACGCCAGTGATTTATACTCATTAGGTGTTACTTGCGTGCGGCTTTTAACTCAATCTTTACCGCTTCTAGACGATTATGGGCAGCTTCAAGATAATCTTTATGATGCCATGAATGGGCAGTGGATGTGGCGAGAGCGATTACAAGAAAAAGGTGTTCCCATCAGCGAAGAATTTGGTAAAATTCTTGATAAATTGCTGAAGCACTTAGCAAGTGAAAGATATCAATCAGCCGCAGAAGTTCTCAAAGATTTAAATTCATCTAAAATCAACTTGATAGAAAATACTGCACCAACAGTTTTAGCTACTTCTCAACCGACATCACCACCACAGAAGCAAATAATATCATCATTGCCCACAGTAGCAGAATTCGCCTTACCAGAATTTAAATTTGAAGTAGTCACAGTAGATGGAAAAGGTAAAGAAATTAGCCGCAACCGTCAGAGTGCAAACTACTTGATAGAAGACTTTGGTAAAGTTATCAAACTAGAAATGGTATCAATTCCTGGTGGAACTTTTATGATGGGTTCCCCAGAATTTGAAGGAGATGCAGACGAACATCCACAACACGAAGTCACCGTCGCACCTTTTTTTATGGGTAAATATCCCGTAACTCAAGCACAATGGAGAGCAGTAGCAGCATTACCCAAAGTTAAACAATCCTTAAATCCCCATCCATCCAAATTTAAAGGTATAAATAGACCTGTTGAAAACGTATCTTGGCACGAAGTAGTAGAATTTTGCTTTCGACTTTCAGAACAAACCGGACGCAACTATCGTTTACCTAGCGAAGCCGAATGGGAATATGCTTGCCGTGCCGGAACCACTACACCCTACCACTTTGGCAGAACAGTCACCCCAGAATTAGCAAACTGCGGTGGTAGCGATTCCTACGCTTTGGATGCAAAAGGGAAATTCCGCAAAGAAACCACTGATGTCGGCAGTTTTCAGCTTGCCAACGCCTTTGGATTGTACGACATGCACGGCTTAGTTTGGGAATGGTGTGCCGACCCCTGGCACAAAAATTATGAAGGCGCACCCACAGATGGCAGCGTTTGGGAACTTGGCGGAGATGAACATCGTCGGGTATTGCGCGGTGGTTCTTGGAGTTTTAGTCCGGAACTTTGCCGCAGCGCTAGTCGCAGCTGGAATGAAGCAGTTGGCGGACTGAGAATATGTGGCTTTCGGGTTGTGTTTTCTTAGTGCCGTTAAATTTGGTTTGGGAAAGGTATTGACTAGGATTCCAAAATAGGTTATTATAATTTTGATAAGGAAGAATTATCATAAAATAATCGCCGAAAAACCGCCTATCGCATAATAGGCGGTTTTGTTGTTGTATAAAATCCCGAATCGTTTCTTTGTTTCACGTCGAATAAAACCAAAGCTGATGCCCAGAAAATTTCATGAAGCAGTTATTCAGGTTTTTCAAACCAAGCAAAAACCAAGCATTGCTGAACCTGGTTATTATTACCTTTCTTTCGGTTTTGTTTTTAGTAAATTTGATATTGAAAATATTTAGTTTTGTATTTCCTTCGTTCAACGCCATAGCTGTAGCATTATTTTTGTTAATTCCATTTTTACTGATAATTAATGGGTTTTTCTTTCGCAGATGGTGGGTAAAACTGATAAATTTTTGGATATTTTTATTACCAAGTTTGCTTTCTATCTGGATTTTCAACAATGCTACTATAATCTTTTTGTTGATTGGTATTTATCAGCCAGAGCAAGAAATTAAATTGAAATCTTATAATATTGCCGTTTATAAAAGTCCTATATGGTTGGATACAGATGTGCAGCGGGGGTTTGTATTAAAACAAGAAAAAATTATCTTTCCGGGAATTAAGTTAGCAAAACCAATTTATGAAGATAAAAATCATTATTTAGATAAAATAGAAAATTCTCAACTAATAGGACGAGATAAAGTAGTTTTGGATTTTGTTTATTATGATGTGGGCAAAAAAAGAAAGCGTAAGGAATCCAAAGAATTTCAAGTAAAGGATTTTGTTTATTTTTAATTTCGCCTTTATTCGCCCTGCGCCAAGCGCACGCTGCGCGAACAGGCTAGAAGCCTGGGGCTACATAAACCAATACGGTTCAGTTAAGAAATTTATCCGTTGAGGCAGGGGAAGCAGGGGAAGCAGGGGGGGAGAAAAAAGCTTATCTGAACCGTATTGCTACATAAACAAAGCCCGCCTGCGCGGGCTTAATAAAGCTTATTTTCATAGAGAATTATATAAGCGCTGAAGATCTGACTACAAATACTAAAAGCCCGCGTAGGCGGGCTTTGTCCGTATAGCCTCACCCTTGTAGGGTGAGGGCAAGTTATGAATTTAAACCAATTTCAAATCGGCGTACTCTGCCAATAAATCATCAGAGGTGAGAGTGTCGCCTTCAGCTTGCGGAGTCCAGAGAACTTCAATCGCCAGAAGTTTATCGCTGGGGATACTACCAATTTGGCGCAAAGCTTGACGCAATTCTTCAACGTTGTTGATTGCTGGAATTTGGAAGTTACCGAGTGTCGCTGCTAACAAGGTGACAATGATATATTCTCCAGGACCTTGGGTAATTAGGTCAGTTGGGTTGTCGATTTCTCCAGCGCTAGGTAAAGCATTCTTACGAGTGGCTTCTTTTAGCTGGTTGTTAACATTAGAAAGAGTTTCTTCACTAAATTTGCTGCGTTCTGCCAGTGCTAAACGGTTAAACTGAGCTTCAGCTGAATTTAAACGCGCTTGCTGTGTACCACCACCTGCATACACCCAGTATTCTGGATGGCGTAGCAAAGCTAGGCTGGCTTCTTGCAAAATTTCGGCTCTACCCTCTGGGGAGTTGGTATCAGCTGTTTCGGCAATGTGGTTAAGTTCGCCTTGCAGTTCACGAGCTTGTGCCAACATAGCTACTTGTAGACGAGTCACAGAAACATTAGAGTTGCTGCTGTAGCCTGTATCGTCTGTGGTTTCTGAACCCGTAGCGCGACGGAAAGCTTGCAGCATGAAGTTAGCGATCGCCAAGAAAATTAAGATGGTAAATAAACCACCAAATCCTCCCCCAATACCAAAGAAGGGAATCAAGAAAGGAAACCCAAATCCTCCACCTGGGTAATATCCGCGACCGTAGCCGCCGCCGTATCCACCGCCATACCCACCGCCATACCCACCGCCAGGAGGCGAATAGGTGCGGCTAGAAGGTGCTCTGAAAGAACCACCGCCGATTCTACCACCACTGCGGGCGGCTAATGCTTGATCAGCCTGACTAAGTGCTAAAGTAAACACTAGGCTGAGGACAAACAAAGTTTTTAATAGCGGTTTGATGGCTTGTTGTAGTTTTTTACGCATAACACAGTCGCTTGAAAAACGTTATAACTAATGATTTCTCCTAGTAATGGTAGGAGTTTGTGCATAGATGACACTCCTACCATACCGAGCTCAGTTTTTGATTAGTACTAGCTCTGTGTAAGATTCATCTATCGCGATACCTTTAATTTACCGCTTCTTCTTCTAGGCGTGCCGCGCTCGCAGGGTGGATTTCTGGAGTAGATAACCGTACCTGCACATCTTTTCTATCCAAGCCAAGCAACTAGTAGTCTGTCAATTTAAAATTGATGGATACGCGGACAGTGTAATCTGTAGATACTCAAAGCAATCCGCGTATCTGATGCCAAAGAAAAAATACATTGTCTCTCTAACATCTGAAGAGAGAGCG
>JAHHID010000011.1 GCA_019359015.1 Spirirestis rafaelensis WJT71-NPBG6 | reverse complement strand
GGCGATAACAATTTTCTAGTTCGTCAATACTTAGATGAGGTTCTATGGAAATGCGTCTTGGCATATACTTCGTAATCTAATCCACTTAGACGATTATACTATGTGCAATCAACCGGATTTGATATAACCTATGCCTTTTCAAAATTTTGTCAACACTTAATGTTTTACCATCCAATTATGCAACCATCACAAGGTTAACACTGGGTTTGATAATAATTATATTAACTAAGTATAAACACGTAAAAATAACTATAAAAACACAAAAAAGTCAACTAAAAGCAGATTTTGCTGCATTTAATTGACTTTTTTAGGTGAAACCAAAGTCACCGAAAATAAATTTGTTAAAACAATTACTTAAAATACTTGAAGTTCGTCGGACCTGTGTAACCAGAATTTGTTGCTAGTTCCTGCAAGTTTTGCACTCCCCCATAGCTTTTACCATTGATGATCCAAGTAGGGAAACCTTCAACTTTAGCGGCTTTACACACATCTGGTTTACCTTTTGGGCTATCGCCAGCGCACTCGACTTTGACATTACTATCCTCGATTATCTGTTCTGCTTCTTTACCGAAAAGCAGCTTCTGTTCGTGGCAGTGAGGACACCAATAAGCACTGTATTCTTTAGCGCCAATTTTCACCAGATGGCGTGCTAGCGCTAATTCGGCTTCCCCAGAAGTAGTGGTAGTTTGCCAACCGAATTCGGCATTGGGCGCTACTGTTGGTGTAAAGCTAATTTGTACAGGTTTGCCAGAAGTTGATTCGGCGATCGCACCTGATGGATTGATACCAGCATAAACGCCTAAAGTACCAATTAGCGTTACCATGCCAACAATAATTGCGGTAAAAAATATTTGTCCCAAATCTTCCCAAACATGACCAATAAGGGTCAGCACCAAAAGACTGAGAGAAAATAAAGCTGAACCAATACAGTAAAGACAGACAGCTTTGATTTGGAATGCTAGCAGGTACATCAAGTAGCCGCTGAAAACTGTCATGGCGATCGCTCCTGCCAGCAGCAGCAACCATGTGACATTTTCCAGCTTTTGACGCTTCTGCTTATTTTCGGCTCCTTTAATTGCCAAGGGAGCCAAAGCAAATATCAACATGCTAGTGTATGCCAAAAATCCAAACAAGGCTAATGGTTGACCAAAAACTGTTCCCCAAGGACTAGAAAGAACATCATTACAGCCTTTAGCACCAGCCTGTGCGACACAAGCTGCTTTGCCTCCTGTTAACTTCTCAAACGTCAGATAAGCTGTGGTCAAGGCACCACATGTGGCGATCGCGGCAATCAAAATACGCGACCATCTTTGAATCCAAGGCGTAGAACGACGGCGAATCATAACCTAAACAAGGGTGGATGGGCAATGGGCATTGGGCAATGGGCATCGGGCATTGGGCATCGGGAATTGGTAATCACAGATGACGCGGCTATGCCTGACGGAGACGCTGCACGAACAACGAGGGAAAATACGCACGAAACTAGCGCTCCCCCATGCCCCATGATGCCAGATGCCTCTCCTTTCGGAGACGCTGCGCGAACAACGTTCGTGACCTCCGCACGAAACTAGCGCTCCCCCATGCCCCATGCCCTATTACCCATTACCCAATTAAGATTGATTTTTTTTCAGCCTTAGAGTTCCAACTCCGATGTGCGGCTTCGACAAATTGACTCACGCGAATCGGGTCAATTGGTTGCTCGATACGACCGTGGCGTTTTAAGGAACTGGAAACTATCACACCATCTGCTGCCTGCAACAGTGTAGCAATATTTTCCCAACTCGCTCCACTACCGATAAATACCGGCGTGTCATTTGCTGCACCCGAAGCTAGTTCTAAATCTTCTTCGTTCGGAGGACTACCAGTAGCCCAACCAGACAAAATCACGGCATCTGCTAAACCCCTCTCAATTGTATCTTTGACGGCGACGGTGAGATTTGGGGAACTTAAAGGACGGGCATGTTTAACCAACACATCAGCAAAAATTTTCACATCGCTGCCTAACTCCCGTCGATAGCGCAATAATTGATGTGCTTCACCTTCAATTAATCCTTGATCGGTTGCCATTACGCCTGTGAGGACGTTGACCCGGATAAATTGCGCCCGAACACAGGTAGCGATCGCCATCGCACTTAATCCATCATTCCGCAAAACATTTAAGCCTATAGGCAGCGTCACTAAATTCTGTATCCGCTGCACTACTACAGTCATCGCACTTACAACCGCTGGATCTACTTTATTTTTAGTAAACGGCGCATCGAAAAAATTTTCTACAATAATCCCGTCAACGCCTCCACTCGCCAGGGCTGTTGCTTCTTGTTCGGCGCGGTCTATCACTGCCTTTAAGCTACCTCCCCAACGGGGGGAAGTAAGCAGCGGCAGTAGGTGAACTACGCCAATAATCGGTGTTTGGGTTTTAAATAGCTGATATAAGTCCACGTCTCTAACCCGCTTTGCGGAGTCCAAAGTCAATAGTCAATAGTCAATAGTCTAAAGTCAATAGTCAAACATCCTTGGGCTGTTGACTGCTGACTGGGGAATGGGTAATTTCACTCTTGGAACTCATGGTAATTGGGTTGCATGGTATAACGTGAGAAAGAAGAAATATTTTTCCTTTTTCCTTTTCACGCGGCTATGCTCCACTTTCACCTTCCTCCTGCCCCCAATCGAGCGTGCCCATTAACTCATTACTAATGACTGATGACAAATTTGTTTAAAACACTTTGTTTTACTGCCTCCCCCTTCAGATGGAAATTGCCGTAAAACATTCCATAAGATATGTTAAGATAAAAACTGGCTACAAGAGGAGTTTGCCACTCACTCATACGCGAGGCACTTTCTTTGTAGTTTAGGTGTTTCCTTTCCGCATACTAGGATCGCAATGCTTGAACACAAAGTTTGCTTACCGCTTTCCAGGCGTAGTCGCGAGTTGCGATTTCCCAAAGGGCGAGCGACTTCTCACAACCAGCCCTTAGGGCGGCTTCCCGATGGGTAAATTAACAACCCGCACCCTGCGGTAATCTAAAATACAACAGGATATTTGTTAAGATATATATTATAAAGTGTCCTATTTATCCGAAGACACTTTAGTTTAACCCTGGGAAACAGATTAATAAGAATATAATAGCATGAGCTCTATTCAGCAATTAGAGTCATACTTTTGTGGGCAATTGAGTGCGAAAATAGCCTTGACAGGTGTCCCTCAGAGGGTGCCTATGACTAAGAACTCATTTATTGTGATCTAGTAGTTGAGTCTTGAACAAACAAAGAAAATTTGTTAGAATATATTAAGTATGGGTGATAAGCCAACAATTGCAATTTCTCACCTGGGCTGCGAGAAAAATAGAATTGATACAGAACACATGTTAGGACTGCTGGTAGAAGCAGGCTATGGTGTAGATAGTAATGAAGAATTAGCAGATTACGTTATTGTTAATACTTGTAGTTTTATTGAAGCGGCAAGAGAAGAATCCGTAAAAACATTAGTAGAACTGGCGGAAGCGAATAAAAAAATCGTGATCGCCGGTTGTATGGCGCAGCACTTTCAAGCGCAGTTATTGGAAGAGTTGCCGGAAGCAGTAGCGGTAGTAGGTACTGGCGACTATCACAAAATTGTTGATGTAATTAAGCGGGTACAATCCGGAGAACGAGTCGAGCTTGTTAGTGCCGAACCGACCTACATTGCTGATGAAACCACACCGCGCTATCGGACGACAAGCGAGGGTGTAGCCTACCTGCGGGTAGCCGAAGGATGTGATTATCGTTGTGCGTTTTGTATTATTCCTTATCTACGGGGTAATCAGCGATCGCGTACTATTGAATCGATTGTCGCCGAAGCGCAACAGCTAGCGAGTCAAGGTGTAAAAGAAATAATTTTAATTTCCCAAATCACCACCAATTATGGATTAGATATTTACGGCGAGCCAAAATTAGCCGAATTACTTCGCGCTTTGGCAAAAGTAGATGTACCGTGGATAAGGATGCACTACGCTTATCCCACCGGATTGACTCCAGAAGCGATTAAGGCGATAAAAGAAACACCAAACGTGTTACCTTACTTAGATTTGCCCTTGCAACATTCCCATCCAGAAGTTCTGCGTGCCATGAACCGTCCTTGGCAAGGGCGGGTAAATGATGGGATTATTGAGCGCATTAAAACCGCGCTACCAGAAGCAGTACTGCGGACAACATTTATCGTTGGCTATCCTGGGGAAACACAAGAGCATTTCGAGCATCTGCTACAGTTCGTCCAGCGACATGAATTTGATCACGTTGGTGTCTTCACCTTTTCCTCAGAAGAAGGAACTCCTGCTCATAACTTACCAAATCAGTTGCCCAAAGAATTGATGGAAGAACGCCGTTCAGCATTGATGGAACTACAAATGCCGATTTCTTGGCATAAAAATCAACAAGAAGTAGGCAAAGTAGTTGATGTGCTGATTGAGCAACAAAATCCGGAAACTGGAGAATTAATCGGTCGTTCTGGGAGATTTTCTCCAGAAGTCGATGGACAGGTATATGTAAAAGGCGAAGCGAAGCTAGGAGAGATTTTTCCAGTCGCGATCCACAGCGCCGATACATATGACCTTTATGGTCAAGTTGTCAATACTAACAATTAAGTAAGTGTCGTTAAAGTAGTCCAAAAATTCAAAATAAATCTTAGGAGAATTAATGAATCTTTCCTTTCAAGAATTAGGTATTTCTCAAGAACGCGCTGAACAACTAGAAAAACTAGGTTTCACCACACCAACCAATATTCAAGCGCAAGCAATTCCCCAACTCTTAGCCGGTCGTGATGTCGTCGGTCAATCTCAAACAGGAACAGGCAAAACCGCAGCATTTTCACTACCAATATTAGAACAGCTAGATGTTAATCACAGAGCTGTGCAAGCCATAGTTTTGACTCCAACTCGTGAATTAGCAATGCAAGTTCACGACGCAATTGATCAGTTTATTGGTAATGATGGATTGCGCGTGTTGGCAATTTATGGAGGTCAATCAATTGATCGCCAAATTTCCCAACTCAAGCGCGGCGTTCACATGGTCGTCGGTACACCCGGACGTGTGATAGACTTGCTCGATCGCGGCTATTTGAAGCTCGATAGCGTCAAGTGGTTTGTGTTGGATGAAGCCGATGAAATGTTGAGCATGGGCTTTATCGACGATGTAGAGAAAATTCTCTCACAAGCACCCAAAGAACGGCAAACAGCTTTATTCTCAGCAACAATGCCGCCTTCGATTCGCTCGTTGGTAAACAGATTCTTGCGATCGCCTGCGACTGTCACAGTCGAACAGCCAAAAGCTGCACCGAATAAAATCAATCAAGTAGCTTACTTGATTCCCCGTCACTGGACAAAAGCTAAAGCTTTACAGCCGATTCTGGAAATGGAAGATCCAGAAACAGCTTTAATCTTTGTTCGCACCCGACGCACTGCCGCAGAACTCACCAATCAATTGCAATCTGCCGGTCATAGTGTAGATGAATACCACGGTGACTTGTCGCAACAAGCGCGGGAACGCTTATTAAGCAGGTTCCGCAATCGTCAGGTGCGCTGGGTGGTAGCAACTGATATAGCCGCACGTGGTTTAGATGTCGATCAGCTATCGCACGTCATTAACTTCGACTTACCCGATAGCCCAGAAACCTACGTTCACAGAATTGGTCGGACAGGTCGCGCTGGTAAAGAAGGAACCGCAATATCTTTAGTGCAGCCATTTGAAAGACGCAAACAGCAAGGATTTGAGCGCCATGTGCGCCAAAGCTGGCACGTATTAACGATTCCTACACGCGCTCAAATTGAAGCGCGACACATCCAGAAATTGCAAGAACAAGTGCGGGAAGCCTTAACTGGCGAACGTCTAGCTTCATTTTTGCCGATTGTTAGCGAATTAATTGAAAAATACGATGCCCAAGCGATCGCAGCTGCTGCATTGCAAATCGCTTACGATGAAACTCGTCCCGCTTGGCTGCAACAATCAGATGCTGACATTCCAAGTGAAGATATGTCGGGTCCCAAGCCGAAGCTGGTTAAGCGTCGTGAAGGTTCGAGCGATCGCCCGCGTACTTCTTGGAATAAATCTGATGGTAATTCTGAAGAAGAAAGACGTGGTACTCCCAAGCCCAAACCTCGCACAAGCCGTCGCGATGTTTCGATGACACCGAAAAAGCTTGGTTCACCTACAGCTAGAGAATCTGCTTCTTAATTAGTTAAAAGTTAGGAATTAGAAGTTAGGAGTTAGGAGTTAGGAATATAACTCCTAACTCTTGAGTCTTAATTTCTAACTACTAATCACGAGGACAGAAGCATTTTGGTAACTGGGTGCGTCTATAAATACTACGACGAGTTACTGGTTCCAGTGCTGGTTTTATTTTGCCTAGCTTAGAAGAAGCTGATAAATTAAAGAGAAACTTACGCGCTCCTGATGTATCCTTTGTTCGTGCTGATCGCCTGAAAAGGACTAAGCGCGATTTTGTCGAACTAATGCCAGACTTGATGGTTGAAGTCAAATCTAAAAGCGATCGCCTCAAAACTTGATGGTTGAAGTCAAATCTAAAAGCGATCGCCTCAAAACGCTACAAGAAAAGATTCAACTATTCCTGCAACTTGCATCGACTGTAGGTATTTTAATTGATCCTGACGAATTAACTTAGCTGAGGTAAACGCAGAGAGTCGCAGAGTTTTCGTTACTTAATGCAACCAAGGACGGCTAACTTCATCTAACTGGGCAACTTCATCATCAGTCAATTGCCAGCCCAAAGCGCCTGCATTTTGTCGTACCTGTTGAGCGGTTTTTGCTCCAGCAATCGGGATTGTGTTTCCCTGAGCAATTAACCAGTTGAGAGCAACTTGGGCAGGAGTGCGATCGCGTTTTTCGCCAATATTGCGTAGCAAAGAAATCACTGGTGCAATCTTCTGCAAACCTTCCTTATTAAATCGTGGGTCAACTTTCCGCGCACCATTGGGAGTTTCAGTGCTATCAGTTGTGTACTTACCTGTAAGTAACCCCTGAGCTAAAGGACTATACGCCAAAATTGTCACACCCAACTCACGGGCAGCGGCAAAAATGCCATTACTTTCAATTTGCCGCGTCAGTAAAGAGTAGCGTACCTGATTCACAGCCAAAGGCACACCCCGTTTAGCCAAGATATCGTGAGCCTCGCGCATTTGCTCTGCCGAGTAATTACTTACACCAATTGTACCAATTCTGCCCCGCTTCACTTCATCTGCAAGGGCATTCATCAGAGTTTGTTGACTCATCAAAAAGGCGAAGGGCCAATGTACTTGATACAAAGCAACTCGCTCGACTTGTAAGCGTTTTAAGCTAGCTGTTAAAGCATCGGCGACTGATTGAGATGTAAATCGCCAAGGTGCGGGACCGTATTTAGTAGCAATTTGCACTTGCTCTTGCCGTTGCTGCATAAATTGCCCTAAGAATTCTTCACTCTTTCCCAAGCCGTAAACTTCCGCAGTATCAAAGAAAGTGACACCAGCTTCTAACGCAGCGTTGAAGGCTTCTTTGAGTTGTTCGGAACTATAGCCATTGCCATAATTCCAAAAAAGTTTATCACCCCAAGCCCAAGTACCGATGCAAAGGGGTGTTACAGCCGGTCCGTTTTGTCCTAATGTGATGGTTGCCACTTTTTTTAGAGATTAGAGGTTAGCAAGAAAAAAGAATCATATTTAACCTTTTATCTTTTTTCATCTATCCTACTGAGGTTTATCCTGGAAAATAGATAAAAAAATCCGATTAATCTCGAAAACGAATATGGCAAGCGGTAATTTATCTGATTCTCAGTCAGCTTTTGTGAGTGTGCCGCGAATCAAAGTTTTGACAATGTTTCGACTCGGCTTATTTCAGATGGCGTTGGGTATTATGTCGATTCTCACTTTGGGAGTGCTGAATCGAGTCATGATTGAAGAGTTGAAAGTGCCAGCGTTAATTGCAGCTGGAACCATTGCGATGCATCAATTTGTCTCGCCAACCCGTGTCTGGTTTGGGCAAATTTCCGACTCTAAACCGTTGTTTGGTTATCACCGTAGTGTTTATATCTGGCTGGGAGCAATTTTGTTTGCGATCGCTTCTTTTTTAGCGGTACAAGTAGTTTGGCAACTCGGTTTAAGTTTACAAGCACAAGGTTGGACAACTCAAACCTCTATTTGGGCGGCATTTCTAGCTTTTATCTTCGCACTCTACGGTATGGCGATCGGTTTGAGTGCGACACCATTCGCAGCGCTGTTAGTCGATGTTTCCGATGAAGACAACCGCTCAAAACTAGTAGGGGTTGTTTGGTCAATGCTGATGGTGGGGATCATTATCGGGGCAATTATTAGCAGCGGCTTACTCAAGCAAATTGCTTTAAATGCACCGTTAGATGTACTACAATCTCAAATCAATCGTTTGTTTTTAATTGTGCCGACAATTGTTGTCGGATTGTGCATTGGCGCTACAGTTGGCGTAGAAAAAAAATATTCTCTATATACTACTCGTTCGACGGTGGTTGAGCGCGAAGATAAAATTACTTTGGGCAAAGCGCTGCGAGTGCTAACAGCGAGTCGCCAAACAGGGATATTTTTCAGCTTTTTGCTACTAATGACCATCAGCTTGTTTTTGCAAGATGCAGTATTAGAACCTTACGGTGGTCAAGTGTTTAAGATGACGATCGCCGAAACAACCAAGCTGAATGCTTTCTTTGGTACGGGAACGCTGGTTGGTTTGAGTGTCACCGGCTTCTTGATTGCCCCCCGTTTAGGAAAGAAAAACACAACCAAGCTGGGATGTGTGGGGGTAGCGATATGTTCGCTATTGATTATTTTGGCGGGGACAACTGCGAATCCGAAGCTGTTGCAATTGAGTTTAATTTTCTTTGGTTTTGCTTCTGGTGTGACGACAACCGGAGCGTTAAGCTTGATGCTGGATCTGACTGCCGTGGAGACTGCGGGGACATTTATCGGTGCTTGGGGGTTAGCGCAAGCAATGGCAAGAGCGTTAGCTACAGTACTTGGTGGTGGACTGTTGAATTTAGGGAAAAGCTTCTTGGGAACGCCACTTCTTGCTTACGGATTAGTGTTTGCCACGCAAGCTGTAGGTATTTTGCTGGCGCTGTGGTTTTTAAGTCAAGTAAATGTCAGAGAATTTCAAACTAATGCCAAGCAAGCGATCGCCTCTATTATGTCAAATGATTTAGATTAACTTTGTTTTGCGCCAAGTCCCAAAGGCGCGAAAATAAAATTATGAGTGATTTTTGGACAACTATTCTCGAATTTGCCCAAACCACTACCACCAGGGTAGGTAAGCAGCTAATGCTAGATTTTGGGCAGGTGCAAGCTTCGCAAAAAGCTGATGGTACTTTAGTTACGCAAGCTGATAAATGGGCAGATAAGACAATTTGTGATGCGATCGCTTCCACTTTTGCGGGTTACGGCATCCTCAGCGAAGAAGCTGATAAGGTGTTTCCCGGTACAGAGTGGTGCTGGGTAATTGACCCTCTCGATGGCACAACTAACTTTACACGCGGTATTCCTATTTGGTCAATTTCCCTGGGTTTGCTGTATAAAGGTGTACCTATTTTTGGTTATGTTTACGTGCCGCCAACAGACCAAGCTTTTCACGGCTTTTGGCAAGGTGCATCTGGGTTAGCAACACCTACCGGGGCATTTCTCAATCATCGTCCCATCCACAGCAGTGCTGACGATCCGAGCAACAATCACTTTTTTAACCTTTGTTCTCGCAGTACAGCAGCCATCCAAGATGGTTTTCCCTGCAAAATTCGCATGTTAGGCGTTGCTAGCTATAACTTTCTCACAGTGGCAACTGGGGCAACATTGGGCGGTATAGAAGCCACACCAAAAGTTTGGGATCTTGCTGCCGCTTGGGTAATTGTTCAGGCATCTGGTGGCAGTTGGGTATCTTTGAAGACAGAGCCGTTTCCTTTATTATCGGGTGAAGATTATAGCGATCGCTCTTTCCCCACTCTTGTTGTCAGTCGTTCAGAATTGCAGCCAGTATTTCAACCGTTTGTGGATAAGGTGAAAATTTAAACTCTTAAGTAGTAAGCGCTTCAGCGCTTTAAATTGAGCGATAAATCGCTCACTAGGAACAAGAGCAAGAAAAAAGTTTAGGGCTGAGGATATAATTTTTGCGGAGTTTCGTGTTCGGAACTCGGAGTTTCATGTTGGGAACTCGGAGTTTCGTGTTCAGAAGCTCAAGTTTCGTGTTCGGAACTCGAAGTTTCATGTTCAGAAGCTCAAGTTTCGTGTTCGGAACTCGGAGTTTCATGTTCAGAAGCTCAAGTTTCGTGTTCGGAACTCGGAGTTTCGTGTTCGGAAGCTCAAGTTTCATGTTCGGAAGCTCAAGTTTCATGTTCACCCGAATTGCCAAGCTCGGTTACGTAGTTCTCGCGCCGGATTTATACTATCGCGAGTTGCCGAACAACAAATTCGGATACGACGAGGTTGAGCAAGCAATGGCGATGATGTGGCGGCTCGATTTTGGCAAGCCCGTAGAGGAGGACATTGGGGCAGCGCTGGCTTATGTGAAGTGGTGACCCGATGTAAACCCAGATAAAGTAGGCGTTACAGGGTTTTGCTTGGGTGGCGGATTGACCTTTCTCACTGCCTGCAAGATGTCGGACGCGATCGCTGCGGCGGCTCCCTTCTATGGTATGGTTTTAGACGAGTGGAACGACGCAGTAACAAACATTACTGTAACCGTATACTTATTCTTCCGTGGTGTTGATCCATTCATTCCTGAAGAACGTGTTAAACAAATCGAATCCCGGTTCAAGGAACTCGACAAAGAGTATACCTTGAAGGTTTACACTGATGCCGACCACGGGTTTTTCTGCAACGAGCGTTCTTCTTACAACCCCTTGGCAGCGGAAGATTCTTGGCGGTAGCTTACACGGTTCTTCGATAAATATTTGCAGGAAGTCGTCTAACAAGACGCTGCACGAAAACGTAGCAATACGGTCGGCTGAGTCTTTTTTGAGAACACCTGCATCGGTTTTATTGCTGGGAACTTAATTAACCTTGGCGACGAGGACAAGGCAGCCTATCTTTGTACCTCATAAGAGTGCAACCAACCGATGAAATTGAATATTCGCTCAATGCCAATTATTGGCTTAATGATAGCCGAATCTTTGTCCCTGGTGGGGAACCAAATTGCGGCGGTTGCAATACCGATATTGGTCTTGCAGTTTACTAATTCTCCTATAGTTACCGGAATTGCTAGCGCAGCTAACATCGCTCCGATTATATTGGCTGCAATTGTGGGTGGGCGAGCTATTGATAGATTCGGTGCGTGGAATATCAGCGTGGCTGCCGATCTGTTGAGTTTTTTCTCTGTTCTTGCCTTACCCTTCGCATTCATTTATTTTGATCAAGTTTCCCCATTCTTGATATTTTTGTTGGTATTTTTAGGGGCACTGTTCGATCCTACCGGCATATCAGCCAGACAAACACTCGTGCCAAACTTGGCAAAGTTCTCCGGTAAGTCGTTGCCAAAAATCAATTCATGGCGAGGAGGACTTGAAAACGCCGCTGATTTTCTTGGTCCTGCGATCGGCGTTGGTTTAATTGCTGCAACTGGAATCGTTTACACTTTTTTTATTAATGCCGTTACTTTTTTGCTTTGTGCAGGGATATTTTCAATCACGGTTCCCAGAAAGCACGAGATTACATCGATAGGCAATGAAGGTGCTGCACCGAGCAGCGTGACTTTTATTTTTAAACACCCTCAACTCAGACCGTTGGCGATCGCCGGCATGATTGCGAATTTCGTCATCCTGCCATTTTTGGGGTTGCTGCTTCCGGTGTTGACCACACAAAAGTTTCACAGCACGACTTTACTCGGTGTCTGTTTATCAGTTTTCGGGCTGGCAGCAACCGTTGGTGCAGCCTGTTTCTCGCAGCTTTCTCATCGCTACTCTCCTTCAGTCATTTATTATGGCGGATTATTAATGACAGGAGGTTCTATCATCCTCTGCGCGGTTTCCACTCATCAATATCAAGTTATATTTTGTGCGGGTTTGGCTGGATTGTTGCTAGGTGCGGGCAATCCTTTGCAGCAAACAATTTTGCAACAAGAAACGCCAAAAGCGATCGCCGGACAAGTATTCACCTCAATGACAGCGATTCACTTTATTGCTGGACCTTTTGGACTGTTGTTGGCTGGCATTTTTACCGAGTTCTCGAATGTTGAGCAGGTGCTTCTGTGGTTTGGCTGTTTGTTGCTAACCTCAGCAATCTTCGGTTGGTTTCGGTTGCCATTGAAACGGTGAGCAATCTTGTAGGGGGCAGGGGTTAGGTCTGTATTGGACAGAAGGTGCAAACCGCTATATAGTTTATCCTTCATACTTTTTTATCCTTTATCCTTCATACTTCAGATAACACGCTCGTTTCCTGCATCCCGTGTTTTTCTATGAATACTGTAATTACAGCAGAAAAAATTGAATTGCCTCCTGGCGCTGTGTTGAAACTTTTGGGGAACTGGCAAGAGTACCTCATGTTGGTTTTGCAGTTGGGCGATCGGGCTTTCCCCCGTATTAAATACCGACCAGGAGAAATTTTGTTGATGGCACCTTTACCTGAACATGGAAGAGATGCAAGCTTGCTGGCAGATATTGCTAAAGTTTTTCTAGATCGTTTAGAGCAAAGATACGACTCATTTACGCTCATAACCATGAGCTTGCCAGAAGTAAGTGGTATAGAACCGGACTATTGCTTTTACATTGAAAATTGGAGAGCAGTAGTAGCTAAGAAGCGTATTGACTGGAAAAACGACCCGCCCCCCGATTTAGCAATTGAAGTAGACGTTACTAGTTATACCGATATTAATGATTATCTTCCTTACAAAGTGCCAGAGGTTTGGTTGTTAAAGAATAACCATTTGTTGGTTTATAAATTTGCCCTTGAAAGCTATGTGCTTGGAGAAAGCAGTTATTTTTCTAATGTGAGAGAAATAGTGCAGCAGTGTTTGCAAATTGCAAGTGAGCAAACAACAAGTGAGGCAATTAGGTGGTTAAGGAACTTTTTGCAGTAGACACGAGCGTTGAGCATCTGTTGCCGTACTCAGCATCGCCTGCATATGAATTATTCTTTCTCTGTGACAGTACGATAATCCAATAGCTATAGTTAATGCTCTTTTATTACTCTCGCCAGATGAAATTGGAAACCCTCTTTTCAGATTAGTCCGCCTACGCGGACTTTGTTTGTGTAGCCGCAATTTTAATCGCCAGGGCTTAAGCTTGGTGTATATCAGCTTTTATATCTAAATAAATAATAATGAAAGGACTTTGGCTGGAAAATAAGCAACTACAACTTCGCACAGATATCCCCATTCCTCAACCACCACCAGGAGAAGCACTAGTGCGCGTTAGAAGTGCGGGTATCTGTAACACTGATTTAGAATTGCTCAGAGGTTACTATCCCTACACGGGCATTTTAGGGCATGAATTTGTCGGTGTTGTCGCCCAAGGACCAGAAAACTTACTTAATAAGCGGGTAGTGGGAGAAATCAACGCCGTCTGTGGGAAGTGTCGCTTTTGTCGCAGCGGACAACCGACTCACTGTGAAAACCGCACTGTGTTGGGTATTGTCAACCGCAACGGCGCTTTTGCCGATTATCTGTGTTTGCCGATAGAAAACTTACATCCCGTCCCCGATAATGTCCCCACAGAAGTGGCAACATTTACCGAACCCATAGCCGCAGCTTTGGAAATTCAGCAGCAGGTGCCGTTAAGTGTAAGCGATCGCGTGCTAGTGGTGGGAGATGGGAAGTTGGGGCAACTTGTAGCGCAAACACTCGCTTTGACAGGCTGCGATTTGTTAGCTGTGGGGCGTCATCGTGACAAACTCGCCAATTTAGAAGTACGAGGTATCAAAACTGGATTCGCGGAAGCTGTTACAGACAGAGCTTTTGATGTATCTGTAGAGTGTACTGGTAATCCCGAAGGATTTGCGATCGCTCGCCGTGCCCTGCGTCCCCGTGGTACATTGGTACTTAAAAGTACCTACGCAGGCAACCTCAGCCTTGATGTTTCCTCTTTAGTAGTAGACGAAATCACCCTCATCGGTTCGCGTTGTGGTCCATTTAGTGCTGCTCTCGACTTGCTTGCAGCAGAAAAAGTAGACGTAAAACCTTTAATTCACGCTACCTATCCCCTTTCTGACGCGCTTGCCGCTTTTGAACAAGCTCAAGGTAAAGGTGTTTTGAAAGTGTTGTTAGAAATTAGTTAGTGGATAGTTGTTGCTGGATAGTTGTTGTTGGATAGTAGATAATGCCAATGAAAGGAACCGACACCCTAGAAGGGTGCGGCTACACGTACAAAGCCCACCTGCGTGGGCTAGATGTTTGAAGCCCACGTAGGTGGGCTTAGTTTGTATAGCCCCAGGCTTCCAGCCTGAGGGCTTTTTGACAACCAACAACTAACCACTAACAACCCAACAACCCCTAATAAAGCATCGGATTTGTCTTCGGTTGATAGTCAATACAATTTATCGCTTCTTCTGTATTTGCAAGGCTGGGATGTACAGTGCATTTGAGACGGTAATCGTCGGTAAAAAATTGGCAGCCACTACAAGGGATTTGATGCATTTGCTTGGCGATGCTGATACTATCTCGCGCTGTGGTCCAAAGACTCCAACTTACAATAATAATTAATGTCCAAGCAGTAACAAAACAAATCGGCACTACAAACGGTTGAATACTATGAATTAGGAAATAAGCTATTTTTAACACGAGCAATTCCAATCAAACCTATAAATTAAGAGTGAGAAGTTCTAAAGTTATGTTACTTCTCACTCCTGACTCTTATCTCTTACTTAGGAAGTATAAATCAAATGCCGGCATGATGACCTAGTGCTATACCGGTCACAAGCATTCCTAAAACCAGAAATGGTTGAGCGCTTGCCTGGTATTTGACGTCATTGTTTATTGGGTCGCGCAGGAAATACATATCCTGGAAGGTGATTTGCGGGATGATTAGCAGTACGAGAATTGCCGCATATAAATTTTCATGGATGCTGACGAGATAAGCTGCGATCAATCCTTGAAATAAATCAATCATGACTACACAAATCAAAGCAGCATTGGTGACGCCAAACATTACGGGTAATGATTGTAATCCTAATTGGCGATCGCCTTCGACACTCTTAAAATCATTGACAATGGCAATGCCTAATCCAGCTAAACTGTAGAACATTGTCAGAATGACAATAGTTAAATTCAGGTCGCCAAACAAAGCATGACCTGTACACCAAGGAAAGGTGATATAACTTGCACCCAAGGCATAACTACCTAACCAGCCGTTTTGTTTCAGCTTTAAAGGTGGGGCAGAATAGATATAGCCAATGAAAGAGCCGATAATCGCGATGGTTGTAATTGTGGGAAATTGATTACCAGCCCATTTATCTAAAGCAAAGGCGATCGCTAACCCTGCAATAAGTAATACCCAAATCTGTGTAATTACCTGGGGTAAAGAAATTGCGCCAGAAGGAATTGGACGGTAGGGTTCGTTAATGGCATCGATTTCGCGATCGTAATAATCGTTCATGATTTGTACGTAACCTGCCATCAAAGGTCCTGATAGCAACATACAAAGCCCCGCCTTTAAGACATTTTCCAGCGTCCAGGTATAATTTCCACTTGAAGCGGCACCGCAAACTACGCCCCAAATTAAGGGAATCCACGTAATCGGCTTCATCAGTTGCAAGCGGATTTTCCATACCGAGGTTTCCCCTGCTGCGGCACCTTTCATGCCCAGGAGTTGCCTAGCTTTAGAGCCGCTTTCGACAACAGCTTTTACTTCTTCGTCGGCATTAATTGCCTCAGTAGAATTAGAATTTGGGGTAATCGGAGTTGATTCAGACATAAAGCATATTGGTTAATTGGGCATAGGGCATGGGGCATGGTTGAGGAGGGGGAAAGGGAAAAGGGAAAGGGGGAAAGGGGAAGAAAAATAAACAGGAGTGATTTAAATAACTCTTTATTTCTATCCCTTTTCCCTTTAACGCCACATGCGTGACTGTCGGCACAGCCGCTTTCTTGGCAGTGGCTCCTCTTTTCCCCTCTTCAAAAAGCCCATTACCTAAAAAGAAATTATCAAATAATTATTCTGAAACTTGGCTCCAGCAACAGATTTGCCACTTAAAGCCGGAGGTAGAACAATATTGCGTCGTTGGTCTCCGGCTTCTACGGTGACTTCCGGACCGAATTGGGTAAGTTTGACCTGTTTTTTATCGAATCCAGGCAAAAATAAGCGTACCTGACGACTTGGGACATCAATTTCAATTGGTTTAGGAGCTTGTACTGCTTGCGCCACAAAGTCGGGTAGGGCGTTCATCAGCGGTTGCCAATCGCCTGCTTTTAAGTCAGGAACAATACTAACTGGCAGGGGGGCAAATTCCTGCGACAAATTGGCGGGTGTGTCGGAATTAACTAAGATAAGACCGCCAACAGTCAAACCGACTTGTTGAGCGCTACCCCACAAATAACGGGCAGTGGCAACTTCTATCGGATCTTGTGTAGTTACCAAGAAAGCCGCCATCCTCTTAGGGTCTGCAAGAGCGGCTTTACCCTTTTCTAGTAAATTATTCGCGGTGTTGGTGGGTTGGGCGAAATTATCCGCCGTCCAATTGACGTTAAAAAAGGTACTAACTAGCGGTTGAATAAAGGGTGATTCGGAAATTGCCTTTCCTAAATCGGAGTTAACAAATAATTGCCTAAATCGCCGCAGATACCAACTCATAGACTCTGGCAAACCGAGCATCCGCAAAGTGGAAGAATCGCCTGTGCCATTGTATACTATGGCATCATATTTGCCGCTTTCGTCGTACTGACGAATGGCATTCAAGGCAAGGGCGCTGTCCATCCCTGGCAATACTGCCAGTTCTTGACCAAAAACCTCTTTGAGGATGGGCGTGCGAAGGTATTGAGCCTCAAGTTTTTTCACTACCTCCCAACTGCGTTCTAAGAGTGCGGATGCTTGAAACTGCACTACTTGTAAATTAGGAGCGATTTCTTGGGGGTCTGCTGCTAAAGTCGTACCTAGGAGAATTGGTAGTTCTGGTTCTGCTAATCCTGCTAGGAGTACCCGCTTTCCTTGGCTTGCCAATAATTTGGCGGCGGCGATCGCGCATTTAGTACGAGCGGTGCCGCCTTTGCCCAAAAATGTCAATATCTGGGTCATTAGTTGATTCTCTTTTTACCGCCGATTGTGTCAACTCCAACTTAGCACTCGGCAAATCATCTGAACTTCTGCCTTGAAGTGCAAAGCAGAGGCTTCCAGGCTCGAAGTTTCGAGCCGAAGAACTCTATCTCTGGACTTTTGTTTGCGCTTTAGTTCTCTTTATTGTTCGGGTCTGAGTTCATCTTCAAAAAACCAAGTGGCGAAATCATCTTCAAACTTCACCACCACGCCGACACCGCTAGCATCAGTCATTCTGAAGCCTTGGATGACACCGACTTGTCCTAGCCTTTTGACTACAGGAGGAGACACGCGATCGCGCAAACGACAGACTTTAACCTTTTGTCCGATTTCCATGCCTATTTACAATGCAATAAACCAAGTCTCAGTGTAGCTGAATCCGTGACTACAGAGGGAGTAGTTATTGGTTAGTGCTACTGTTTGACACCCAACAACTAACTTATGACTATGAAGCGCAGCAGGCATCACAGGCGAAATTGCGTTTGCAAGAGGAACAACAGCGATCGCAAATATTGCCGGAACAACTGCGATTGTTAGGAATTGATCTAGAAAGTGTAAGTGAGCTAAACAAAGCTTCACAAATCGTCAAAGTATATTAATACCTGACAAATTTACTGTATAATCTTCCGCAAATGTGAGTTTTCCAGTAGATAAATAGTTGATTATCAAGGCGATACAACAGGAACTTTCATAGCTAACAAACTTCATTGAAGTAAATTTGGTGTGTATGTAGTGAGCGAGGAAGCAGGAATTGTTGCAAACAATGCGAGGTGTTGTCCGTAAGGCAGGGAAGCTGAGGCGCATTCTACCAGTTAATGATAGGTGGTGGGCAAAGTTTGACTTACTGAGAATTTTAGTGCGGCGGGACTTAGAGGCGCGGTACAAAGGTTCTATTTTAGGTAACCTATGGCCTTTGTTGAATCAGTTATCACAATTGCTGATTTATACTTATGTGTTCTCTGTAGTGTTGAAGGTGAAGTCTCCAGTCAAGAATTTGCCAGAAAATAACTTAACTTTTGGTTTGTGGTTATTTGCTGGATTGCTTCCTTGGATCGCCTTTAGCGGTGGATTGATCCAATCTGCTGGTTCGGTAATAGGACAGCCGAACTTAGTCAAAAAAGTAGTTTTTCCCTTAGGATTATTACCATTAGTACCGATTTTATCAACGTTTATTGAAAGTTCCTTTGGTTTAATGGCGTTGATTTTTTTTGTAGCGGCAACTTCCCATACTTTACATACCACGTTGGCGCTGTTACCCTTAGTCTGGTTACCACAGTTATTGTTAACAGCAGGATTAGGTTATTTTGCGGCAGGGCTGACAGTTTTTTTGCGAGATATTCCACAAACCTTAGGAGTAATTTTAAACATTTGGATGTATTTAACACCAATTATTTACCCAGCCACGGCTATTCCAGAGCAATGGCGGGGTTGGGTATTTTGGTTAAATCCGATGACAGCGATCGCAGAAGTCTATCGCGACTTAATATTAGTTGGAGAAGTCAAACACTGGGGGGAATGGGGAGTTTCCTCACTAATTGCCTTAGTAATTTTTTGTGGCGGACTTTGGTGTTATCGGCGTCTGCGTCCGGCATTTGCCGATGTGTTGTAGATTAAAGGAATTGATTAATTATGATCGGCAATCATACTGGATAAGAACACTAAAGCGATCGCGCTAAAAAACTGGCAGATGACTTGCATCAGCAAGGAATTAATCCCAATAATTTGCCGACTAAATAAAAATACTATTTTTTGCACTTAATCTGGGAGTTTATTAAGAGAGACCAGGAACCAATCGTGATATTACGGTGTCTTACACAATAAATAAGATTTTAAACACAAGATTGTTACATATAAATTGCAAGTCACAATATGATAACGGAATATAGAGCGATCGCTTTATCATCCCATGTTTAACTTGAGCCCGCAGCGCTAAAGCTAAAATCTCAAATTCCAAATTCAATGTCGGACAAATACGATGAAATACAGCAATTATTTGGCGTGTTCACAATTTTTGGTGGTAATGCCTGCGGTTAGTCTGATAGGCTCTTGGTGATAGTGTGGAAGTTTTGAGGAGTAAGGGCAACAGCATGGGAGAAGAAATTGCTATTTCCCTAAAAAATGTCTCGAAGTGTTTTAAGCGGTATGCTCGTCCTGTAGATAGACTCAAGGAACTGTTGTTACCTGGGAAGAGCAGAGCCGATAAATTTTGGGCGCTACGGGATATTAATCTGGAAATTCCCAAGGGACAGACAGTAGGAATTGTTGGGCGAAATGGCTCTGGTAAAAGTACAATGCTGCAAATTATTGCTGGCACATTGACACCAACGACGGGAGAAGTACAGGTTAAGGGTAGGGTGTCGGCGCTGCTGGAGTTGGGGAGTGGGTTTAATCCTGAGTTTACTGGGCGGCAGAATGTCTTTTTTAATGCGCGGTTGTTGGGGTTAAGTCAAAGGGAAATTGAAAATAAGTTTGATGAGATTGCAGGTTTTGCGGATATCGGTGATTTTATTGAGCAGCCTGTAAAAACTTATTCTAGTGGGATGTTTGTCCGCTTGGCTTTTGCAGTGGCAGTAAATGTTGAGCCAGAAATTTTAATTGTGGATGAAGCGCTTGCTGTCGGGGATGTAGTGTTTCAACATCGCTGTATGCGGCGGATGCGAGCCTTGATGGATTCAGGGGTGACAACGTTGTTTGTCTCGCACGATTCAGGGGCGATTAAAACATTATGTAATTCAGCCGTAATGATTCATGACGGGCAAATATATACTACAGGATTGCCCAATGCCGTCATCATAGAATACATGAAATTAGTTACAGAACTAGAATTGGACTTAGGGCAAGTTGATGTTGAAACTAAATTTAGCGAGCAGAATAATTCTCCTGCCTTACGTTGTAATGGAATTGACGTAAAACAAGAATCTTCCAGCAATGTCAAGCTAACACGTAGAGGAAACGGCAAGGCTGTTATAGAGGAAGTAAAGCTACTTAATCAATTTGGAGAGATTACTAGCGAAAGTCCCATTTTTGGATTTAATGAAGAAGTAACGTTAATAATTAATTTAAAGGTAAACCAGCCACTTAAAGAGTGCATTGTTGGTTTTTATATTTGCGATAAAAATGGAAATGAAATTATTGGTAGCAACACTTTTGAAGAAAATTATCCCATTAGTAATTTGGATACAGGAGATAGGTTAGAAATCCAATTTAAATTTAGCTTGCCTTTAAGAACAGGTTCTTACAGTTTGACAGTAGCAGGAACAGAAACTTATGCATCCATGACTTTTGACTGGATAGATAATGCAATGGTTTTTCAGGTGCTTCCACCAGATACAGGTAAGCGAGTTCATGCTTTAGTAGATCAGCCAATGAGCGTGAATGTAATCAACGAAAAAGTATTGAAATCTTATATAAAATCGGGAAATAAAAGTATTAATATATGACTGGGAATGACAGTTTTAAAAAAGATTATCCATCCTACCAAGAGCTTACTGAAGATGAATTGGACGAAAATCATAGTTTAAAGAAAATGTTCCGCTTGGTAGGAGAAAATAAGCGAGTAGCAGATTTTGGTTGTGCAACTGGTTATTTTGCTCAACTACTATCAAACAAAAAATGCAAAGTAACGGGAATTGAGATTAACCCAGATGCCGCAAAAGCTGCTGAAAAATATTGCGAACAAGTAATCGTAGCCGATTTAGATTTTGTGTCTGTGACTGAAGTGCTGGCTGGTGAAAAATTTGATGTAGCTGTATTTGGAGATATTTTGGAACATCTGCGGAACCCGTGGAGAGTTCTAGAGGAAACACAGCACTTATTGAAGCCGGATGGATATATCGTAGCTTCAATTCCCAATATTGCTCATGGGGCAATTCGTTTATCTTTGTTGCAGGGTAAGTTTGAATATACAGAACTAGGAATTTTAGATGCTACGCATTTAAGATTTTTTACACGCAAAACACTCGTGGATATGTTTGAGCGTTCAGGATACTTAATTGGTAATATTGATTGCACTAAAGTACCTGTATTCTCTGATATTCCTTTATTACCACATATTGATAAAAATGACTTTAGCATAGAACTAACTCAAAAAATTGAACAAGATGAAGATGCAGATTCTTTTCAGTTTATTATACGTGCATTTCCATTATCCCTAGAAGGTAAATATGCAGCATTAAATGAACAGTATTCTCAGCTAAAAAATCAGATTGAACGATCGCAATCACAACTGCAACAGACTCAAGCAGAACAGGAGCATTCGCAGTCGCAACTGCAACAAACTCAGGCAGAATTAGAGCAATCACAATCGCAACTGCAACAGACTCAAGCAGAACAGGAGCATTCGCAGTCGCAGCTGCAACAAACTCAAGCAGAATTAGAGCAATCAAAATTGCAATTGCAACACACTCACCTAGAGCTAGAGCAATCAAAATTGCAACTGCAACACACCCAAGCAGAATTAGAACAATCACAATCGCAACTGCAACATACCCAAGCAGAATTAGAGCAATCACAATCGCAACTGCAACACACCCAAGCAGAATTAGAACAATCACAATCGCAACTGCAACACACCCAAGCAGAATTAGAAGAATTGAAAGCCACTATCAGCTGGATAGAAACAAGTAAATTTTGGAAGTTGCGGGCTCAGTGGTTAAAGCTGAAAAAACTTAGTCGAATGGTTAAAGGATCTTAAATCAATTGTCGTAAATATAACTGCTATAAATTTAGACTGACACAAATTTTAAATCGCTATTGATTACCAGGAGTATTTATTATGTCTAACCTCCCTAGCGTCACTGTTATTGTACTTAACTATAATGGATTGAGGCATCTGCAAGATTGCTTTTCTTCATTGCTCAAGCTTGATTATCCCAAAGATAAGCTCGAATTGATGTTAGTAGATAATGCATCAAAAGATGGTTCTGTAGGGTATGTTAAAGCTAGTTATCCTCAAGTACGGATTGTTTGTAATAAAGACAATCTTGGCTTTGCCTCAGGAAACAATTGCGGTGCGCGTGAGGCAACAGGTGAATATATTATCTTTTTGAACAATGATATGTGGGTAGATCCCCAATTTGTCCGAGGATTAGTAAAAGCTGTACAGAGCGAACCAGGAGTGGTCAGTGCAGGAGCCAAAATTCTCAATTGGGATGGAACTCGGATTGATTTTGCAGGGGCAATTTGTAACTATGCTGGGTATGCTGCACAGGTAGGTTTCGATCAACCTTATGACCCTGAACAGTTTAATGAAATAAAGCCAATGCTATTTGCCTGCGGTGGTGCAATGATAGTTAACCGACAGGTATTTCTAGACGTAGGCGGTTTTGATGATGACTACTTTATTTATTTTGAAGATGTTGACTTAGGCTGGCGACTTTGGTTGTTAGGATACAAAGTCGTTTTCGCTCCAGATGCCATTACTAATCATCGTCACCACGGAACGATGAAAAGTTTTTCAAATAGCAGGCAGATGGTGCTTTACAAACGCAACTCTCTCTACACGGTAATAAAAAACTATAGCGATGAAAATTTAGGTCGAATTCTGCCTGCCATTTTACTATCTACAGCTAGTGGTGTTGTTGAACAAGCTGTAGCTTCTGGACAGTTAGATAAAGACGCTTTTTATATTAAAAGTACTAACAGGTTAGACGATTCGCCTATCTCACTTGATAAGTTGAATGTGAGTGCGTTAGTGGCTATGCAAGATGTGGTGGAGAATTTACCACAAATTATGGAAAAACGACGTTTTATCCAGCAGCGACGTCAGCGTTCAGATCAGGAAATAGCTCATCTGTTTCAACCGTTCTTCTTAGAGAATATTCCTGGGGTTAGTCAGCGAACCTCTTATGCAGCTACAGCCGCATTTGATGTTCAAAAAATCTTTGCCAACGTTTCTCGGCGAGTCTTAATTATCAGTCCAGACCTTTTACCATATCCTGGTTTACCTACAGTCGGTTCAGGGCTTCGTGCATGGGGTTTAGGGCAAGGACTCAAAAGTCGAGGTCATGAGGTGATATTTTCCATTCCACTTGCAGCACTTAAGGCATTTGAGAATGTTGTTGCTCCGGAAGTACTCAACAACGCTTGGGATCATAGCAGAATGATCGATACCATTAATAAGGTTCAACCAGACATTATATTGGTATGTGGTTGGGCAAATATGCCTTACTTCCCTCAATACTTATCTCATATACCTGTGATTATCGATCAACATGGTCCCCATATTCTAGAAAGACAATTTCAAGGGCATGGGGAGCGAGAAAGTAATGCCCAGGAAAAGAGCCGCGCCTTGCAAAAAGCTGATTTCTTTACTTGTGCTGGAGACAAACAATTAATTTATTTCCAATCTTGGCTGGAGCAAGCTGGCTGGACAGAGCAGGAACGGCAGGAACGTTCAGCAGCAATGCCTATTTCGCTCTCTCCCAACCTACCAGAACGTAGTCCCCAAGATGAATTGAGTTTTGTGTATGGTGGAGTTTTTCTACCTTGGCAAGACCCCTCCCTGAGTTTATCAGTGTTGATCGATATCATGGAGCAACGAAATGCAGGAAAATTATACTTATTTGGTGGCAAACATCCTTGGTTATCGATAGATACCGGAATTTTTGATACTCTCCTAGCACAATTGCAAAAGAGTAGTCATGTCATTGCACCAGGTACAGTACCACACAATGAATTGATTGCGAAATATACCTCTGCCCATGTGGCAATAGACTTAATGAAGCGCAACTCAGAACGAGAGCTAGCGTTTACTACTCGCACAGTGGAATATTTGTGGTGTGGATTGCCAGTCATCTATAACGACTATGCGGAACTGTCTGACTACATCCGCGAATACGACGCTGGGTGGATTGTAGATCCAGAAGACACCGAAGCGATCGCTGCTGTCATTAATGAGATATTCGACCATCCCGAAATTGTGGCAGAGAAAAGCCAGAATGCACAACGTTTAGTTCGAGAGAAATTAAACTGGGAAAAGACTATTGATTCAATAGATCAATTCGTCCGCCACCCAAGTATGCGATATCGCCCACTACTCAATCCTCCCACTGTGCCAGTAGTAATAGAAAAATTACGAACTGCGCCAGTAGAAATAGAGAAATTACAGGCACGACTTAGAGGAATGAATAGCAGTAAGTTTTGGCAATTACGGCAAGCATGGTGTCAACTGAAGCGGAAAATCGGGTTGGGAAGAAATAAGGTCGAGCTAGTGGAGCAATTACAGCCTCTAATTCAATCCAATCAGGTAGAACCAGAGACATTATCCCAACTTATTAGAGCAATGGAGAGCAGTAAGTTTTGGAAATTACGAACAGCATGGTTTCGACTGAAGCGAACAGTTGGGTTGGGAGCAAATGAGTGAGCAGAATCATACTCAGATAGGATGTGTATTAGCAATAGGTACAGCTTTTAATGGCACATGTATTGGTAATTACCCCCGATATCTTACCCCTTGAAGGTCAGTCAACTACAGGTGCTGCTTTACGGGCATGGGGTTTGGGGCAAGGTTTACGCAGTTGCGGACATAACGTAGAGTTTGCCATGTCGCGGGAGGTTGCCGAGGCATGTAAATACACGGGGAAAGAAGTTCATCTATTTGAGCCAGAGACTTTGGATGAATTTGTTAGCAAGATAGACCCAGATATCTTGCTGTTTCAACATTGGCCAATGTTAGATGCCTTGAAGAAGCAACCAAGGGGTCACATAGTGGTTGATTTTCACGGTCCACTAATGCTAGAAACTCATTTCCGCGAACCAAAATACGTCGAGGAAATAGTCGGTATAAAGTTAGCGTGTCTATCGCGTGCTGATTACTTCACGTGTGCTGGGACTAAACAGCTATACTATTACCTTGCCTGGTTGTTAATAGCGGGGCTGGACTTGCATGAATATCCTATTTCTGTCATACCATTCTCTCTATCTCCAGACTTGCCCGCTCGCTCTTGCGGGGCTGAAGATCCAATCTTTGTATATGGTGGAGTTTTCCTGCCTTGGCAAGATCCGACACTGGGACTTTCAGTGCTGACTGAGGAATTAGAAACAGCTAGACGTGGAGAAATACGGTTTTTTGGTGGCAAGCATCCTTGGATGACACTACCTTCTGAGCGTTTTGAAAACCTTCGCCAACAACTTATGGGTTCCAGCCATGTACGCTTTTACCCTCCTACACCAAGAGACAAACTTATTGAGGAATATACAAAAGCTAGCGTTGCATGGGATGTCATGTCCCGGAACCCAGAACGCGAGATGGCTTTCACCTCCCGTACTGTCGAATATCTATGGTGTGGCTTGCCTGTGGTTTATAACAATTATGCAGAGCTAGCAGAGTATATTGCAGAATATGACGCGGGTTGGATTGTAGATCCTGCCGATGAAGCACAAATTCGCCAAGTTGCACGAGAAATTCTCAATAATCCAGAACAAGTGCGCTGTAAAGGCAAGAATGCTCAACAGTTGGTTCGAGAAAAACTCACTTGGAATTTGACAATTGCTCCGTTGGATGCATACTGTCGGCAACCATTCCGATCTGCTCGTTGGAGCGATCGCCCTATTTTACAAAAACCAGAACCTGCGCTACTCGCTACTCGGCTGATCAAGCAAGTCAAGAAAATACTGCCTCCTACTACTCGTAGAAAGGTAAAGCGTCTCCTTACCCGTATGTCTAGATTCAAACAATCCTAACACACAAGTTTGCTGTAGTGTTGCTTTGCCCTATCATCTCACAAGTTCTCAAGTCAGTAAACTCTTTATATATGCTTTTCCAGTCAAGTTTTTAACCGTATAGTTGAAATTAATTCTGCAAAGAAAACAAGTTCAAGACTAATACACCTTGATTTTGCAATACTATGAATATCCTTGATTACTATATTACTTCAACACCGAGCATACAGAATGCACTCAACATTTTTAAGGAAGAGTGGACTTCTAAATTACCTGGAGATTTAGCTTCATTACAGGCAGGACAACTTCCATTGTTTGAGGATTCACGTATTGAGTGGGCTGTTAAACAATTAGGTGGCGTTGAAGGCAAGCGTATACTTGAACTTGGTCCACTCGAAGCAGCACACACCTATATGCTAGAGCAGATGGGGGCAGCGTCAATTACCTCTGTTGAGTCAAATACTCGCGCTTACTTGAAATGCCTGATTATCAAAGAAGTTATGCAGCTAAAGCACGCTCACTTCTTATGTGGCGACTTTGTGGAATATCTACGTAGCAACCCTGGCAAGTTTGATATCTGCTTCGCTTGTGGTGTACTTTACCACATGGCTAACCCAGCCGAGCTGATAAGTTTGATAGCTAAAGTATCAGATCAAGTCTTCCTTTGGACTCACTATTATGACCATGAGATTATCTCCCGCCAACCTAACCATGCCCATCGATTTCCTAACAGCATATCAGCAGAACATGATGGTTTTAAGCATACACTCTACCGCCAAGAATACAGTACCGCACTCAATTCAATGAGCTTCTGTGGTGGTAGCAACAAGTTTAGTTACTGGATGAGCCGTGAAGATATTCTAGCTTCTCTTAGGCATGTTGGGTTGAGCGACATCCAAGTCTACTTCGATAAATCTGATCATCCTGCTGGACCAGACATTGCACTGACAGCCGCTCGACCTGTACAGCAGGGTCTATGGAATAATGAAATATTCAATCATCCTGAAATTGTGGCACACAATGATTCTTTACCCCCACTTGTGCAGCAAATACCATTACAACTGCAAGCCAATCAGGTAGAGTTGGAGCGATCGCAATCGCAGTTGCAAGCCACTCAGGTAGAGTTGGAGCGGTTACAAGCATTAATTGACGCAATGAAAACCAGTAAGTTTTGGAAAATACGTACACAGTGGTTTAAGCTAAAAAAGCTAATCGGCTTCAAGACTGATTAATACTGTGTTTCAAGCCCTAGCTTCAACAGTGAAAGTTTTGAAAATTTTAAGTTGTTAGTTTTCAAAAATAACCACTAACTACTAACCAAAATAACGAAGTCATTCAGGAGATAATTAATATAATGAGAGCATTAGTAACAGGCGCAGCAGGATTTATTGGTTCACATGTTACCGATCATTGTCTTTCTTTGGGCATGGAAGTAGTTGCAACAGATGACTTGTCGGGTGGATTTATAGACAATGTTCCTACTAGCAGTAAATGGATTGAGGGTGACTTAAAAGATCCAAATTTTGTGACATCACTTTGGGAATATGGTCCGTTTGACTACGTTTATCATATAGCAGCCTATGCAGCTGAAGGGCTTTCTCATTTCATCCGACGTTATAACTATCAAACAAATTTAGTTGCTTCGATAAATTTGATTAATGAATCAGTTAAAAATGATGTCAAATGCTTTGTATTTACATCTTCAATAGCTGTTTATGGTGCAAACCAGCTACCTATGACGGAGGCTCTGGCTCCAGAACCAGAAGACCCTTACGGCATTTCTAAATATGCTGTGGAACTAGATTTGAAAGCAGCTCATGAAATGTTTGGTCTAAATTATGTAATCTTCCGCCCTCACAATGTTTATGGTGAACGGCAAAACATTGCTGATAAATATCGTAATGTTATCGGTATTTTTATGAATCAGGTTTTGCAAGACCAACCGATGACTGTTTTCGGTGACGGTTTGCAAACACGCGCTTTCTCTCATGTGGATGATGTTGCACCTTTGATTGCTCGTAGTCCCCTAGTAAGCGAAGCACTTAATCAAGTGTTTAACGTTGGTGCTGACACGCCGTATACAATAATTCAGCTAGCAGAAGAGATTGCTGAAGCATTTGATAAACCCCTTAATATTAAGCAGTTAGAAGCACGTAATGAAGTAGTACACGCTTTTTCAGATCACACTAAAGTTCGCGACGTATTTAATCCTCCCGCAGCGATTGATCTGAAAACAGGTATTAGGCGAATGGCAGAATGGGTAAAATCCCAAGGACCAGCAGTTCCTGTGGAATTTAAGGATATTGAAGTCTATAAAAAACTGCCACCAAGTTGGGCTAAAAAATAAGGTATTTGTGAGGAGAAACAAAGTAGCGGCTTACATTACTGCTTACAAGGATTATGCAGCTTTGAATCAGTGTATTCAGGCAATTAGTCAACAAACTTACAAAGTTAGTGCTGTCTTTGTATTAGACAATTCGCCTGTTTCACTACTAAAAAATACTGACAGTTCAATTGTAATAAGTCATCACCCAAGTAATATTGGTATTGGAGAGGGTTTAAGGATAGCAATAGAGTGGGCAATTAGCCAAGGGTACGACTTTTTGTGGACATTTGATCAGGATAGCGTACCCACTCTTAACTGTCTTGAAACTCTCTTAGAAACCTACGATAAACTGGGAAGCGATAATTACAAAATTGGAATTATCGCTCCTACTCCTATAGATAAAAGAACAAATGAAGTTGTAGAGGGCGTAATATATAATTGCGATCGCTTTACTGCTTGTAAGCATATTAGCAAAGTTCGTTTTTATGAGTGTGATGCGCCTATTACCTCCGGTTCTCTAATTGCGCTGAGTGTAGCAAAAACTATTTCGCCTCCTAGAGGAGATTTATTTATTGATGGCATTGACCTTGATTATGGATTACGTATTAGACAAAAAGGTTTTAAAAATTTAATTGTCCCTAGTGCAATTATGTACCATAACTTTGGTCAGCCTATTAAAGTTAAGTTTATTAATAAAGAAATTTTTATACAAAAATACTCTGCTCTTCGGCACTACTATATTTGTAGAAACCACACATATCTATCCACACGTTATGCAAAAGGATGGTATAAATTAAAAAGCTGTCTGCGACGCTTAAAATTTTTAATCCGTACCACAGCTTTTATATTAATATATGATTCTGAAGATAAAGTGATAAAAGTTTGGGCTTGCTTATTAGGAACTTTTCATGGTTTAAAAGGTAAGCTTGGGAAAACTTGGTAGTCAACTATTAAAAATCCTCATTTTAATTACAAATAAAGATGCTATAACCCTGAAAAAGCAGCGCATAAAAATATTTAATGAACATCGAACCTACTAATGGTATACCTGATGTCTTACTCATAGAACCCCAAGTTTTTGCTGATAATCGCGGCTTTTTTTTTGAATCATACAATCAGCAAAAATTTATAGATAAAACAGGTATCAATCTCAACTTTGTTCAAGACAATCACTCGTTCTCTAAGCAAAACGTTTTGCGAGGGCTACATTACCAAATCCTACAACCCCAAGGTAAATTAGTCCGCGTCGTTGTTGGTAATATCTTTGACGTAGCTGTAGATATTAGAAAAAGTTCTGTTACTTTCGGTCAATGGGTGGGTTATGAACTTAGTGCCGAAAATAAACGTCAACTTTGGATACCACCAGGCTTTGCTCACGGTTTCTTGGTGCTTTCCGAAGTTGCGGAAGTTCTTTACAAAACTACAGATTACTATAATTCCCAAGGCGATCGCTGTATTGTTTGGAACGATCTAGATTTAGCCATAGATTGGCATCTTAGCGCATCACCAATTCTATCTGCCAAAGACCAAGCGGGTAAACCTTTCGCAATAGCTGAGGTATTTCTCTGACGATCGCCCAACGATGTTTGACGATAAGCCTCAGAAGGTATCGGCAGCATTATTAAACAACCAAGCGTGCGATCGCATGTTATTTGTTCTCAGAAGCGTGTGATCGCCATGATTAATCAATTGAATATTTTGATATCAGGTAGAAATTACACCGAAATCTTGCGTCCAGTAGAAGTGCTCATTGACATTCCCCGTATCATTTGCGAGGTAATAGTAACCAATGCCAATTTCTCGATAACTGGGATTAAGAATGTTAGCGCGATGTCCTGGACTGTTCATCCATCCTTGAACAACATCTTCAGGTGTAGCGTAGCCTGCGGCAATGTTTTCTCCAAGTCGAGAAAATTGATAGCCTGATGCTTTAGCGCGATCGCCCATTGAAGATCCGTTTGAACCCTTATGGGCAAAAAAGTCATGAAGCGCCATGTCTTCACTATGCGCTTGAGCAGAATTATTCAACTTACTATTCAACGTTAATGGAACCGCACCAGCTTGAAGGCGTTGAGCATTCGTCAACTCCAAAACGCGATTTATAAAAGAATTGCCAGATGATGGCAAGTTGGGAGACTCAGCTGTGGGAGATGTAGCTATGATCGCAGATTGAGCAGACAGGCTCAAATTGTAATTACTATCGCCTGCCTCAGCAGCCTGGTAAACCCGGATGTAGTAAGTTCCAGCCTGTAAGTTGCTGAGATTCAACAATTCACTAGCATTACCACCATTACTTCCACGAGCGATCGCTTCTCCGTTGCTATTGAGCACATCTACATCTGCATTCGCAACCAAACCATTCACGACTACTTTCAAGTTACTAATTTGACCCAAATTGACGCTAAAAAAGTCGGTCTTGTCAGCATTACCTACAGAGTCTCTAAAGACTACTTCTTTAGAGTCTATAGCTAACTTGTGAGCCTGATTCAATATATTACCGACGCGATCGCTCTTAATATACTCGCTAGCATTACGACCCTCAGGCAAGCCATAATAAACAAAGTGTTGCAATGCTTGATAGTAGTTAAAATTTGCTAAATCAGAATTGTTACCCAGATAAAACTTCGCGTTGAAAGCCTCTGCTGATGCGCGTCCCTCATTTTCTCCAAAAAGTGCAAAATGGTCTAAAAGTTCCTGATTATTTAGCTTTTTTGCCGCTAAATCCGCGTTAGCATTTCGATAGTAATTCACATCAAAGGCAACTGAAGATGTGCGTCCTTCATTCAGTCCATAAGTTTCAAAGTGATTAAATGCGCCCTCTTTGCTACGATTGTAAACTTGAGCTACATCAGGATTATCAGCAACATAAAAATTGATATCGAACAACGGTGAAAATTTGCGTCCTTCAGCTACACCGTATTTTTCTAGATGCTCAAATGCTTGTTTGTTACTGAAGCTAGCCAAGTCACTATTGCTTGCACGATAGAAGTTTAGATCCACAATTGGAGAAAAACGAAGACCTTGGTCTAGACCGTATTTCTCAAAATGTGATAATGCTTGTGCATCATTCAAACCGAGCAAATCAGAATTTGCGGCGCGATAAAAATTCGCGTCGAATAAATTTATGGGCATAGGTAAGTTTGACTTATTAGTGTCTACTTTTTCTTGAATTTAGTATTCCCTATGCCATAGAACTTCTAACCCTAAAATGAAAAACTTTTAGGGTTATAAGGACACTTAATTTTTCTGGGAACACACGTAGGTATTGTATCAGAGTGACTACACCAAAACTTGTATCTGTCATTAGATACAAAATCAGAAGCCAGGTATTAATGATTGCGCGATCGCTCAAAATCCTCGAAAAGTCTAAAATTTCCTAAAAATTAGACTAAGTAAGCGATCCCCAAAAAAATTAACGAGTAGCAAATACTGATTTAATGTGGCATTAAGAATAAGTATAGGTTATGTATTAATTTTATCTGATGGTATAAAAAAGAAGTGTTCAAAGCTATCAAAATGGACTTTCTTGATTAAGATTTTGTAGTACTAAACTCTAAAAAAGTTGTGCCTAATGGTATGGTTAGCATTAGGCTTTTGATGGGGTTTTGACCCAACAGCGAGATTTATAGCTAATAAAATGAGTAAATCAATTTTGCTGATCGGCAATAATGGTCAACTGGGCAAAGAACTAGAAACAATTCTCACCCCTGACGGTAATATCATTACAGTTGCACGCCCCACCGTAGACCTTACCCAGCCGGATATTCTCCGCAGCATCATTGCTTTAAACCAACCACAAATCATCATCAACGCTGCTGCTTACACCGCTGTTGACAAAGCCGAAAGCGAACCAGAACTAGCAAAAATTATCAATGCAACAGCACCTCTGATTCTCGCGGAAGAAAGCCAAAAACTAGGAGCTTTTTTAATTCATATTTCCACCGATTACGTCTTTGATGGCTCATCTTGCAGCCCCTACCAAGAAAGTAGCGCAACTAATCCTCTAAGTGTCTACGGTAAAACTAAACTTGCAGGAGAAGAAGCGATTCGGCATACTTGCAACGATTACCTGATTCTTCGCACTGCTTGGGTGTATGGAACATATGGCAAAAGCAACTTTGTCAAAACTATGCTGCGATTGGGTGCAGAAAAAGAAGAAATCCGCGTTGTTGCCGATCAAATTGGTAGCCCTACTTGGGCGAAAGATATAGCGGGTGCGATCGCCTCTTTAATTGAAAATAGAATTACCACCAAAATCGCCGGGATCTATCACTACACAAACAGCGGTGTTGCTAGCTGGTACGACTTCGCCGTTGCTATCTTTGAAGAAGCACAACAACTAGGCTTCCCCCTGAAAATCCAACGAGTTGTCCCCATTACCACTCCCGAATATCCCACACCAGCTTGTCGCCCTGCCTATTCCGTCCTTGCTTGTGAGAAAATATCCGCAGTTCTGGGAACTTATCCCCCCCATTGGCGACAAAGACTTCGGAAAATGTTAAAGGAGTTAGTTGTTAACTGATATTTGTTGGTTGATAGTTGATAGTTGATAGTTGTTGGTTGAACAAAAACCACTAACAGACGGGATATATCGCGTCTCTACAACTCCTAACCCTTATGAAAGCACTAATTCTCTCTGGTGGTAAAGGTACACGCTTGCGCCCTCTTACCTACACCGGGGCAAAACAACTCGTACCAGTTGCCAATAAACCAATTTTGTGGTATGGCATCGAAGAAATGGTTACTGCCGGTATTACTGATATTGGCATCATCATCAGCCCAGAGACGGGGGCAGAAGTTCAGGCAAAAACAGGAAATGGAGAACGTTTCGGGGCTAACATCACCTACATCTTACAAGATAAGCCAGCAGGACTTGCTCATGCAGTGCAAGTCGCCCGTCCCTTTTTGGGAGATTCCCCGTTTGTCATGTACTTAGGCGATAATGTGATTCAACAAGGCGACTTGAGTTACTTTTTGAAGAAATTTATCCAAGAACCCCAAGATGCGTTGATTCTCCTGCGTCCAGTTGCCAATCCTAGCGCCTTTGGGGTGGCAAAAGTAGATGAAACAGGGCGAGTGTTGCAATTGATTGAGAAACCGAAAATTCCCCCCTCAAATTTGGCATTAGTGGGAGTTTATTTCTTTTCTCATATCATTCATGAGGCGATCGCTCACATCCAACCCTCCACCAGAGGTGAACTAGAAATCACCGATGCTATTCAATGCTTAATTGATCGACAATCATCAGTTATGGCTTGTCAACTTGAAGGCTGGTGGTTAGACACTGGGAAAAAAGATGACTTGTTAGAAGCTAATCGACTGATTCTTGACACCTATCTGACAAAATCAATTTTAGGTATAGTAGACTCTGAAAGTCAGGTTATTGGACGAGTGCAAATCGGTGAAAGGTCTACAATAATTAATTGCACAATTCGCGGTCCGGTAGTGATTGGTAGCGATTGTCATTTAGAAAACTGCTTTATTGGTCCTTATAGTAGCATCGCCGATAATGTAACCTTAATCGATACCGATTTAGAACATAGCGTTGTTTTAGAAAATGCGAAAATAGTCGGTATTCATCAACGTATTATTGATAGTGTAATTGGGCAACGCGCACAGTTAACAATTGCACCTCGTCGCCCCAAAGCCTTGCGGTTTATGATAGGAGATGACTGTCACATCGAACTGACGTGATTTATTTTTTAACAGTTAATTATTATTCAACAAATCTTGTTGCTCAATTAATCAGTTCTCTGTCTTGCATAAGTATTCAGTACAAAACAGTTATCATCAATAACTCACCTGAAGATGATTCTATTAATAATCTTCAGAGTGAATCAGTTATGATTATTGATGCCGGTAGTAATCTCGGTTTTGGCAATGCGTGCAACTTAGGAATTAAATGGATTTACACTCAGGATACTGAGGCTATTATTTGGATAATTAATCCCGATGCCTATCTGCCAGAAAATACTTTAGATATTACCCATTTTTTTAAATTACATCCAGAAATTTCAATTCTCGGCACAATTATTCATACTCCCACAGGTGAAGTCTGGTTTGCTGGCGGTCGCTTTATTCGCACAACTGGCTCAATTATGACTCAAGATATGTTAACAAATACAGATGCGGAGTATGTTGCTTGTGATTGGGTTTCCGGCTGTAGTCTCATAATCAATCTTGCTAATTTTGGTGAATGTCCGTTATTTGACCCTGCTTACTTTCTCTATTATGAAGATTTTGAATTTTGCAGGCGTTACGCCAATGAAGGATATTTGATTGCAATAACAAAGCAGTTTGGTGTATTGCATCAGCCTTCGTCAATTACTAATAGAAATGTTTTTTTAAAAATCAAATATAGTACATACAGTTATTTATTAAGTTTAGAAAAGCATACAAATAACTTAGTTTTTATGTTGAGACTAATTAGGTTAATTTGTTATGCCATATTATTAATGTTTGTCAAACCTAAAATAGGGTTGGGTAAAGTTTACGGTGTGTTAATTTATTTCCGAGGATAACATTTTGAACTTATTTTCAGCCAATTGCCAAATTGCCCACTGTCAGATTTATAGCGTTTCCCGGTCTAGTGAGGTACGATTGAGAAATAGGTTGTGCATTTTACTCAAATAGAAATGAAGGCATACTCGCTGGACTTACGTCAAAAAATTATTGATACATACAGCAATGGTGGTATTTCTCAACGCCAGTTAGCAAAACGATTTCGAGTAACCTTGAGTTTTATTGAAAAATTACTGAAACGATATCGAGAGGCTGGAACTATTGCACCCAAAGTTCGCACTTCCCAAACGCCAACTAAACTCTCGGAGGAGCAATTAAGCGTTCTATCTTCAATCGTAAAAGCTAATAATGATGCAACATTGAACGAACTTCGCGGTCAATTAGAGGAGCAAACAGGAGTCCTCATCGGTCGCTCAACCCTGGATAGAATGTTGCGTTTTCTAAACTTGAGCGTCAAAAAAAACACTGCACCCAACCGAAAAAGAAAGTGAGCGGGTTCAATTACTACGGCTATAATTCTGGCAACTACTTGAGGGTATCCCCGCCGAAAACCTAATCTTCATTGATGAGTGTGGTATAAATTTATCTTTAGTGCGTTTATTTGCTCGCTCACCTAAAGGACAACGAGCGATCGCATCCCGTCCTCATAAACGAGGTAAAAACGTCTCTTTAATTGGTGCGATCGCGCTCAGTGGGTTACTTACTCAAATCAGTCTACTTGGCGCAACTGACGGACTTACCTTTGAAGCATTCATTTCACAAAAATTAGTTCCTAAGCTTTGGGCAGGAGCCTGTGTTGTCATGGATAACTGCTCAATCCATAAAGGAGGTGAAATCGAGGCATTGATTAATCAGGCAGGGGCTAGAGTGATTTACCTACCACCTTACTCTCCTGAATTCTCTCCAATTGAAAACTGCTGGTCAAAGATTAAGAGTATATTGCGTTATGTCGGTGCTAGAAATTATCCTTCTTTAGCAAAAGCAATTGAAGAAGCCTTTGATAAAGTATCTCTAAAAGATATTCGTAGCTGGTTTACTCACTGTTGCTACTGTACCTCATGAGAGTGGGAAACGCTATATGAAAGAGTTAAGTTTGAATAAATGAGCAATATATTAGTTAATTTATCAATTATTTTTTCCAAGCCCACAGGTATAAGTAACTATGCCACAAATCTTTTTCCCTATTTAAAAGTTCTTAACCCAACTTTATTAACGGCACAAAATTACTGCGAATTTAATTGCTATCCTGTCCCAGATAATCTTACTCCGGCTCAAGGCACAAAAGGGCATTTAAATCGCTTACTTTGGACACAATTTGAACTGCCACAAATTTCTAAAAAGCTGAAATCACAACTTTTATTTTCTCCTCTGCCGGAAGCACCTTTATTTTCTCACTGTCGATTTGTTGTGATGGTTCACGACTTTATCCCGTTGCGCTTTCCCAAACGCTTTTCACCTTTGTTGCCTTATTATCGCTACTATATTCCCCAAATCGTTGCCCAAGCACAACACGTTATCTGCAATTCCCAGGCTACAGCAAACGACATTATTAAGTTTTGTAAAATTACCGCGAGGAAAATTACGCCTATTCCTTTAGCGCATGATGGTAATCATTTTCGCCCTTTGTTTGGGAGAGGGGGAGACGATCGCTTCTACTATCTTTATATTGGACGCCACGACCCTTATAAGAACCTGCATAGACTAATTGCTGCTTTTGCTGCAATTCCTAATTGTAAGGAGTACGAACTATGGTTAGCCGGATCAACCGATGCACGTTATACTCCAGCTTTGCGATCGCTTGCAGAAGAACTAGGCATAAGCGATCGCATTAAATTCCTCGATTACGTATCTTACAGCGAATTGCCGAAAATAATTAATAATGCGATCGCCCTCGTCTTTCCCAGTCTTTGGGAAGGTTTTGGTTTCCCAGTTTTAGAAGCAATGGCTTGCGGTACTCCGGTCATCACCTCCAATCTCTCCTCATTACCAGAAGTCGCCGGCGATGCAGCGATTTTGATTAATCCCTACAACACCAGCGAAATAACAGAGGCAATGCAAACAATTGCTACTGATAGAGAATTACGCGATCGCCTTTCTGCCCAAAGCATCACCAGGGCAAATCAATTCAATTGGGAAAAAACCGGACTTGCTACCGTCGAAGTCCTCAAAAAATATATTTAAGGGAATGGGGAATGGGGCATTGGGCATGGGGGAAAAATTCCTTTCTCCTGCTCCCCCTTGTCTCCTTGTCCCCTTGTCCGCTTGTCCCCTTGTCTCCTTGTCCCCAGTCCCCAGCCCCCAGTCCCTAGTCCTATGGCGTTCTCACTGCCCCAGAGTAAATTAAACCCCGTTGCATATCCATTGTCAAAATTGCCCCATCGCGAATTACTTGCGTTGCCTTTTTCACGCCAACAATCACCGGCACGCCGAGACGCAAGCCAATCACCGCAGCGTGACTTGTGAGACTTTCCTCTTCAGTAATAATCCCGGCAGCTTTGCGAATCGCCTCAACAAAATCTGCACTTGTGCGGGGGGCAACCAAAATATCTCCGTGATTAAAGTTACTTACATCCATGCCACTATTACCCACTCGTGCGCGACCGCTGACGGAACCTTGTCCGAGTCCAATTCCTTGACCTAATATCGCCGTCACGACTTCAACTTTAATCAAATCCGTTGAGCCAGAAATCCCTTGGAGAGTCCCAGCGCTCATTACCACCAAATCCCCCTCAAACAAAAGCTGATTTTCTTGAGCAACATTGATCGCAGCTTGAAAAGTCTGACCGGCGGAAGGTAATTCTAGCACCAAAAGTGGTTTTACTCCCCACACCATCTGTAATTGCCGTGCCACATTAACGTGAGGAGTTACAGCCAAAATCGGTGTTTGCGGACGGAATTTGGAGACATTGCGAGCTGTTGCGCCGGTTTGCGTTAAAGTCATAATTGCTGCCGCTTCGAGTTGCTCGGCAATTTGCCCTACCGCTTGACTGATGGCGTCAGGAATCGATCGCCTGGTATCTCTAGAGAGACGATTACTTGATTCTCGCGCTTGTTCTTGCTCAATGCGTTCGGCAATTCGTGCCATTGTTGCTACAGCTTCCACTGCGTATTCGCCCACCGCAGTTTCATTAGAAAGCATCACCGCATCCGTGCCATCTAAAATTGCGTTTGCCACATCCGACACTTCGGCGCGAGTCGGACGGGGATTGTTCACCATACTGTCTAACATCTGGGTAGCGGTGATGATGGGAATTCCCATGCGATTTGCCGTCGCAATCAGCCGCTTTTGGAGTATGGGGACATCTTCTGCGGGTAATTCTACGCCCAAGTCGCCTCTAGCCACCATTACACCATCGCACAAAGCCAGAACCGCTTCCATTTGTTCGATCGCTTCGTGCTTTTCAATTTTGGCAATTACTGGCACTTGCTTACCCGTGCTAGAAATTAGCTCTTTAATTTCTATCATGTCCTGCGGGTTGCGGACAAAGGAAAGTGCTACCCAGTCTACACCTTGGTCTAGACCGAACATCAGATCCTCGCGGTCTTTGTCAGTCATCGCCTTAATTGAAAGGTAAACTCCGGGAAAGTTTACGCCCTTGTTGTTAGAAAGTTTTCCAGCCACGGTGATGCGACAATGCAAATCGCCTTTTTCGCGATTAATTTCCTCCACGACCATTTCCACTCGTCCATCGTCAAGAAGGATTTTTGCGCCAACAGGGACTTCCTCCGCTAAATAATCGTAAGTGACGCAGCTTATATCTTGTGTGCCAATTACCGGGCGATTTGTCAAAGTAAAGCGATCGCCTTTTGCCACAACTATAGACCCATTCTCAAACTTACCCAAACGAATTTTTGGTCCTTGCAAGTCTTGGAGAATACCCACAGGCTGATTTAGCTCAAAGGCAGTTTGCCGAATTAACCGAATACTACGTTGATGATCGGCATGAGTACCGTGGGAAAAGTTTAGCCGCAGCGTCGTTGCGCCAGCTTCAATAATAGCTTTGAGCATTTCTGGGCTGCTGGTAGCAGGACCAATCGTAGCGACAATTTTTGTCCGGCGTAGAGAATCTCTTAGTTGCATAAGGGCTGAATCTAGCGATCTATCCTGGGAGTCATACTAAGTTAACTTGATCTATATTTCAGTCGCTGCTATATCCAAGCAGTTAGAAAATATGGGGGATGAGGGAGATGGGGGAGAGAGTATTAAATTTTGAATTTTCCTTGTCCCCCTTGTCCCCTTGTCCCCCTTGTCCCCAAGTCTCCTTATCCCCCTTTAGGGTTCGTCACAGAATCATATCGTTATTCAGCTACAGATATCCTAAAATGGGGATAAATCTTGCTACACAAAACTTTATTATTAATGAGTTTGTATGGTAGTAACTACAAAATTTGATTAACAAGGAGTTAAAAATGGTAACGTCGGAGGCACAAAAGCCACTGACAGTCCCACCGAAGGAATTTTTAGCGCCTCCGGGTGATTTTAATCCCACGCTGCTAATGTTTTTAACGGCAGTGACGATGCTTGTTTTATCTAACTTCGGTTACTGGGTGTGGGAATGGCAGCACTGGGTATGCTTTACTGTGAATACGATCGCTTTGCACATAGCCGGCACTGTAATTCACGATGCTTGTCATCAATCTGCTCATCGGAACCGGGTAGTTAATGCCATTTTGGGACATGTCAGTGCATTGATGCTCGTTTTTGCTTTTCCTGTGTTTACGCGGGTACATTTGCAGCATCATGCTCATGTGAACGATCCAGAAAACGACCCAGACCATTATGTCTCTACCGGGGGACCGCTGTGGTTGCTTCCAGTCCGCTTTTTATACCACGAGGTATTTTTCTTTCAGCGGCAACTGTGGCGCAAAAATGAGCTTATGGAGTGGTTTCTCAGTCGCTTGTTTGTGGCGGGAATTTTCTATATCTCAGTTCAATACCACTTTTTGGGTTATATTCTCAATTTTTGGTTTATACCTTCTGCGGTAATTGGTTTAACACTGGGGCTGTTTTTTGATTATCTGCCGCATCGTCCTCATGAAGAACGCGATCGCTGGAAAAATGCCAGAGTTTACCCTAACCGAATTCTCAATCTTTTAATTATGGGGCAGAATTATCACCTAATTCATCATTTGTGGCCCTCTATTCCCTGGTATAATTACCAGCCCACATATTATATGATGAAACCCCTTTTAGATGAAAAAGGCTGTCATCAAACTTCCGGACTCTTACAAAAGAAAGACTTTTTTGAGTTCGTTTACGACATCTTTTTAGGAATTCGCTTTCATCACAAAAAAGTAGAATAATAGCCTAGAGACGTTCGCTCGTGAACGTCTCTACGAAACATGCCCGGTTAAAATATAAGAAGAGTAAGCAGTTTATTCAGTTGTTCTAAAACTTCAAACTGGTTAATAAATTATTTACTCAGTTGGGGAAATCAAATTTAATCTTCACCACCACCTTGAGGAAAAAGGCAAGACTGTCACTATCTCTAAAACACCCATAGGTAAATACTTTGCTTCTCTTCTTTTTATAGGTTGGCGTAGTAGTTCACGCTCTTTAAGAAAGCATTGGTAATAAAAAATGAAAATTTGGATGTGGAGTGCCGTAGGGCTTTTAGTTATTAACTTATTTGTAGTTGCGATTGTCGCGTTTTTGATTCACAGAGATAGTACACAATTAAACCAAAACCAATCACAAAGCCAACAAAAGCAAGTATATTCACATCTTATATCGTTTTTATATGAAGATGCGTCTAAGATCGCCCACGCAGGTAAGCGCAACCTAACATAGAATTCGCCAAGGTTAACGATAAAGCCCTGATGGTTTAGGCTGGGAATTTTCGACTTTAGCAGGAGCAATTATCTGCAAAGACCAATAACTTACAAACATAAGAATTAAACCAGAAACCGCGCCAATTAATAAGCCCATCATTAAAGCAGATTTATTAGTAAAAATAGAAATAGTCGTATCATTTGTATAATTCTTTAAAAGTGGTGCTGATACCTCCGATTCAAAAACTTCGTTAGTGTTATTTGTCGATAAAGGTGTTTGAGGTTGAAATACAAACTTTTCTGATAATAAAGTTGCATCTGTATGCTCTAGTGGCACGTATAAATTTCTCAATGGCAGAAGTGCCTCTAATACTTCTTTTGCCGACTTGTATCTATCTTTAAAGTGATAATGCACCATATTATTGAGTACCGAGGCTAGCTGAGGATTAACCTGAGTTAGGTGTTCCCAAATTAGCTCACCTGTATTCCGGTCTTCTGGTAATTGTGTTGGATGTACCCCTGTTAGAGCTTGGATGGCAATTATGCCTAAAGCATAGATATCGCTATTGGGGCGTGGTTTACCTCGCTGTTGCTCCTGCGGCATGTAGCCCGGAGTGCCGATCGCGATTGTAGAATATTCAATAGGGATGAAGTTTTCTTGACCCTTAATCAATTGATTCCATATTGGTTTAACAGCACCAAAATCAATCAAAATTAATCTATTATCGTGTTTTCTTCTAATAATATTACTTGGCTTTATATCTCGATGAATCATTCCCTGGCTGTGAATAAAATTCATGATATCTAAAATCTCTTGCAGTAGTTGAAAAACTTTTTTTTCAGACCAACGTTTACCAGGTAGAAATTCTGCATTTAAGGGATGCCCTTCAATAAATTCTTGGACTAGGTAGAACTCCTGATTATCTTCAAAATGAGTCAAAAAATGAGGAACCAACTCATAATTATTCAGTTTTTTTAGAGCCTCTACTTCTCTATTAAATATCCTTCTGCGAATTTCCTCTGGGATGAGACATTCACTGCTAGGTAAGAAATGTTTAACAATGCAGGTAGGATGCTCAGGCAGATGAGTGTCTTGAGCCATGTAAGTTCGACAGAATATACCTTGACTTAAAACTTGAACAACCTGGTAACGTTGTTTTAGTAACTGGCTTAACATGTTACGATCTACCTAACGGTTGTATTAAGTAATTTTACTTAAATAAAATTATCTATAAAATTAATATATAGTTTTTATCTAAGAAGCCTTACGTAAATTACCTACAGTTGTATTTAAACTTCATAAAAAGTATATCTAGCTTTTGTGAGAGGTTGGGAAAGTAGGTAAATTGAGCAGTGAACCGGAAACTGATATTAAGTACTCATTGAATCCTGTTTATGACCAACTAAATTACAGGAAGAAAAAAATGAAAAATGCTAGCAAAAAAAGTCTCCCACTAAGCAAAGATGCCCAACAAATGATCAGAGGTCTGATATTTGGCGAACTACTTACAATTGTAATAATTGGGGGACTGTGGTTGTGGCTAAGACCGCGCTTGTGGGTCAACAATGGTACTTTTACGAACTCTGGTCAAGATGCAAACACTGCCTCTAATTCTGCGACTTCAACGTTTCAAACTGTTAGTGATGTGCCAATTGGAGCATTTAAATACGGTGGAAGTACGACTTGGGCACCAATTCGACAACTAGTAGATTCTTATATTCAGAACAATCGTCCGGAACTACAACTGCAATATGTAGACCCTCCTAATGGTAGCCCTGGTTCCGGAGCAGGTATTAAGATGTTGCTTGATGGGAAATTAGATTTTGCTGAATCTTCCCGTCCCCTGACAGCCGAAGAGTATGCGATCGCTCAACAGCGAGGCTTTACACTTGAGCAACGTGAAATAGCTACTGATGGAGTAGCAGTAGCAGTCAACCAAGCACTTAAAATACCAGGCTTAACCGTTGAGCAGTTAAAGCAAATTTATTTAGGGCAAATTACTAACTGGAAGCAAGTAGATGGACCAGACTTGGCGATTATCCCTTTGTCGCAGCAGCCAGATAACGCAGATACAGTATTATTTTCTGACAAGCCATTAAAACAGGCGCTTGGTTCTAATGTTCAGTATGTCTATTCTACCACAGAAGCACTACGCCGACTCAGTAAAACTGCTGGTGCTGTATATTACGGTTCTGCGCGAGGTGTAGTACCTCAGTGTACGGTAAAGGCTTTACCCCTCGGTCGGGTGTCTACGCAGCTAATTTCTCCTTATCGTGAACCGTTGACACCTTCAAATCAGTGTCTGCAAAAGCGCAATCAGGTTAACACCGAAGTTCTCAAAAACGGTAGTTATCCAATGACTAGCAAATTGTTTGTGATTATTAAGCAAAACAACGGTCGAGAAGAAAAAGTTGGCGAGGCTTATACTAGACTTTTGCTAACTGACCAAGGAAAAAAGGCGATCGAGCAAGCCGGGTTTATCCCTGTTCGTAGTAAAGATTTTAAGGGCTAGAGCCGCTTACTACGTTTAGGAGCGTTTACTTAATAAAACTTTATAGTCAATTATAAAAGTTGGGACTAACTCCAATCAGGGCGCAAGTTAGCAGCGTGACGCAAATAGACATGGTGAATTGGCTCGGAGGGTGGGAGGTAGGCGTGAACTAGAAAACGGACGCAACGTTCCAAACTACCCTCAACGTGCATTTGCTGCACATCTACCATTGCCACATTATCCCAACAAGGACGAGATCGTGCGATCGCCGCCGGAAAAATAGCATCCAAATCCTGTGTCACTGAGAAAGTAACACTAATCATGTCTGTTGGATGTAGGTGATTCCGTTTTTCCAGTTCATCTAACAGTTCTATAACAGCTTCACGCATCGCCTCAACGGTATTTTCGGCAACAGTTGTTGCTCCGCGAATAGCCCTCATTCGCCACTCCACGCCAATATCCTCCTTCATTAGTCATTAGTCAACAGTCAAGAGTCAAGAGCCATTAGTCAAGAGTTATTAGACCTTTTACTTTTGAACGCCAGTTGCTTCTCAGATGCGGAGACGCTGCGCGAACAAGTCGGGGAACCCTTTCAGCAGTCGCTCATGGGGGAAACCACGCCACATGCGCGACTGCCGGTAAACCCGTAAGGACGCAGTGGCTCCCCTTGCCGAAGCGCCTCTCTATGAGGGAGAAGACCGCGCTGCCTCTCCCTCATAGAGACGCTACGCGAACACCAACGCACTGGCTCCTTTTAACTTTTGACCATTTATGGTCGATACAACCACAAAGGCTGACCGCTGGTGGACATTTCAAATTCCATCCAATCAATCCTAGCCCTAAGTCCTGACGAAACCTGAGCGCTGCCTGGTAGCAAGCGACTCAATAACGGTTTAGGTTCTTCTAAGGTGTAAGTGAGTGTTTTTTCCGGGTCAAGACCAACTAGTTCAGCTGTCCAGCGTCGCGCGTCTTCTTCTGTTCCCAGTCGGTCTACAACACCCAACTCTAAAGCTTGCTGTCCGGTAAAAATCCGACCATCGGCGAAACTTCTTACAGTTTCTTCGGCTAAATTCCGTCCTTCGGCTACTGTTTGCACAAACTGTTGGTAACTTGTGTCGATTAATTCTTGCAGGATGTTTTGTTCTGGTTCAGTCAGTTGCCGGTCGAATGACAAAATGTCTTTGTAAGGACCGGACTTGATGACCTTAAACGAAACACCGATTTTTTCTAGCAAGCGTTCTATGTTATTGCCACGCAAAATTACACCGATACTACCCGTAATTGTACCAGGGTTAGCAACGATATGTTCGGCTCCTACACCGATATACACACCGCCAGAAGCGGAAATATTACCAAAACTAGCGACAATTTTGATTTTTTCACGCAAACGCTTCAAGGCGCTGTAGATTTCTTGGGAATCTCCTACTGTACCACCAGGACTGTCAATGCGTAGCAGCAATGCGGGAAACTTGCGTTCCTCTACAGTTTTTAGGGCTTCTAAAACACGTTTGCGAGTAGCACTGGCGATCGCTCCGGTAATTTCAATCCGAGCAATTTGTTTACGAAACTTGGGCTTAAAAGGCCATACCATGAGCAGTCAAAAACCTCGTTATAAACTTAATATAAAATGCCCAGCGCTCATCTGACTTGATGAATCTATATGAATAACAACGAGCAAGCCGCAGTGCTATCGGCATTTTAATTGAATTTTTGTGATTTATGCGTATCTTTACTTATTATCTTATCTCTTAGTCATCAAGCCTAGTCAGCCTTTATGACAGCGTTTTGGGTAAGTGATCACTTTTAAATTAATATTTCAATAATAATTAAGTTTTACCAATCCCTTTCTAGATAAGGATTAGCAGCTTTTTTAAGTTTTGTTTTATCTATTTTTTAGAAGACGTTGCAATTCATGAGCTTTGTAAACTTGTGTTTGCCGCACTTAAGAATCACTTCGTAGTATTTGATACTTATAATAAACATAAGTGTCAAATAGCCCACCAACGAAACTACAAGTTAAACAAATTACAAATATTCCCCGTAAGGGAGTGCCACTGCCAAAGGTTGCAAGAAAACGGATAATATGAGTGGCGATCGCACTACTGATATCTTGTATGCCTGGAAAGTGACCGATGAGGGATAGAGAAAACAAACAAATGCCGACTAAAAACAAAGGAGCGACAAAACTAAAAATAATCGTCAGCAGCAGCGAGCGGAGAAAGTTAGTAAAAATAGTCATCTTCGGACAGGCTCCGTGAGTGAATTGGTAAAAGCCATATACCTGTATGTCACTTTCTACAATAAGTGCGATCGCCCTGCCAAAGAGAATATGTCAAAAATCTTAAGTTTTCATTAAAATAGTTATTTACCACTTTTAGTAGGTGCTAAGAGCATCGATAATACCTAAAATTCTTAAAACCCTCGACAAGTAAAGCTTTCCATCTAAGATTGCCGCACTTAAGGGATTACTAAGCAACCTCAGACACGCTTAATATTCTGAGAGGAGCTTTAAGCTAAGTTAATATTCCGCGCGGATGGAGCAGGGGAGCAGGGGAGGCTGTTCTTGAGCAGGTTGCCTAATGCGAGCGTGCCCAATGCCCAATTCCCAATGGCCCATGCCCAACTACTAACAATAAATAACTGACTTTCGCTATTGTTAAGGCAGTTACCGAGTTAACTTGTAAACTTTGAGCAAGACTACATCCAAATCCAGCTTAGGAATATGGAGTCAGCGAATGCTGGCGGCAATTCTTTTAGGTGGACAAGTATTAGTTCACCTAATTAAGGGCAAAATCCATCGGCGCAACACCTTAGAGCAAATGGCAGCAGTTGGACCCGATTCGCTCTTGATTGCTTTATTGACGGCTGTTTTTGTAGGTGCGGTGTTTACCATCCAGGTAGCGCGGGAATTTATCAACTTTGGGGCAGGAAACGTAGTCGGCGGAGTGTTGGCGATCGCCTTAACAAGAGAACTCTCACCCGTGCTGACAGCAGTGATTTTGGCGGGACGAGTCGGTTCGGCATTTGCAGCGGAAATCGGCACAATGCGCGTCACAGAACAAATCGATGCCCTACTAATGTTAAAAACCGATCCGATTGATTATCTAGTTATTCCCCGCGTAATTGCTTGCGGCTTGATGCTGCCAATTTTAACTCTCCTGTCTTTAGTAACAGGGATGTTGGGAGGATTGATAGTTGTTACGAATATATACAACCTCTCGGAAACGGCATTTTTAGATTCAGCCCGTAACTTTCTCGGCATTTGGGATATTTGTAGCGCCTTGATTAAAGCGGTTTGCTTTGGAGTTTTAATCGCTGTCATTGGTTGCAGCTGGGGGATGACCACAACCGGAGGAGCTAAAGGTGTGGGACAATCAACCACAACTGCGGTTGTTACCGCTCTGTTGATGATATTTGTGATCAACTTCTTTCTTTCTTGGTTAATGTTTCAAGGAGCTGGTAACGGATTAGTGTAAGGGTTCTAGTCGCTGCGCCACAAACAGTTATAAGGCGCAAAGTGAGGAGTTAAGATTATAACTCCGCGCCTCTTAACCCCCTAACTTCTAGAATATGAATAATGTCTACTAAATGAACGCAGGATTTGAAACTGTGACCAGAACTTATGCTCCTAACGCGGCATCAACCGTAGAATTAAAGCCTAGTTACAATATACCTGTAGTGTTGGTTATTGCTGCCATTCCACTGATTTTGGTGCAACCGATAGCCGGAGGTGCGATCGCCCTGTTTGGCTTGTTTCTCATGTTTCAAGCAGTAACCCTGCGTCTACAATTTACCGCCACAGACTTAGATATTTACAGAGGTGAAAAACTAATTCGCCGTTTTCCTTACCAGGAATGGCAAAATTGGCGTATCTTCTGGAATGGGGTTCCTATATTGTTTTACTTTAAAGAAGTCAAAAGTATTCACTTTTTGCCGATTATATTTGACCCCAACACCCTGAAAACTTGTCTGGAAGAACGTTGTCCACGCACTTAAAGTCAAGAGTCCACATTCCATAGTTGATTGTGAAAAAGTCAATAGTCGGTAGTCAACAAGTCCACAGTCCACAGTTCGTAGTCCACAGTTCATAGTGAAAAAGTTAATATTTTAACTCCTGACTCCTGACTTCTAACTTCTGACTCCTGACTTCTAACTTCTGACTCCTGACTTCTAACTTCTGACTCCTGACTTCTAACTTCTGACTCCTGACGCGCGATCGCAAGTGAATTGTAATATTTCACCAAAGTTATATATTGCACTATTTTTTATGAACCCTGAGGAATCTCAAACTCCAAAACCTATTAATGAGTCATTAATGGAAAAACAAGAACAAAGTCCTGTAGTTGAACATCCACAAAACTCACCTGTTGAGTCGCTGGGTGAAAAAGCACAAAGTTACATATCCCAAACACAAGAAAACTCAACTTATTTGCAGCCATCTAAAGATCTACAAACGCAAAATCTTACTGTTGAGTCCACACAAGCATCTGCTGAGGTATTAGGATTAGAAGCCCAAACTACCGCGCTAGAGTCACAAATAGAAGCATCAAAAAATAATTCCCTTATAGAGGAAACAGCGCAACGAATAGTAGAGTTGCAACGTACTGAACAAGCGCTCAAAGAAGAAATAGCTAACTTGCAAGTTTTTTACAAAACGCTTCAAGCACAGGTGAGTGATACCCAAGTAACTATGGGGAAAGTAGTGCAAGAAGCTTTGACGCAATTAGAACAACGCAAACAAACACTGCAAATTTCTGTAGAACAGTTGGAAAGGCGTCAAGAACGCATCCGCAACGAGATGCGAACTACTTTTGCAGGTGCTTCTCAAGATTTAGCAATCCGCGTACAGGGTTTTAAAGACTATCTCACTGGTAGTTTACAGGATTTGGCATCAGCAGCAGAGCAGTTGCAATTAATGCCGACTGTTAGAGAACGAGAAAAAGTAGCTGTAAAAGAAGCTAAACCAGTAGATGTTCAGCCAGGAACGCCTCAATTTGCCCAACAACAGTTTCAAGATACCACAAAGCAAATTCGCCGCTTAATTGACCAATACCGTACCAAACCAGATTATTATGGACCTGCTTGGCAATTGCGCCGCACTTTTGAGCCGGTACACGCCGAACGAGTTTCTAACTGGTTTTTCAGCCAAGGGGGACGCGGTGCTTTGCGGACGATGGGTAGTCGCTTGCAAAATATTTTGATTTCCTCGGCGGTGATTTCGATATTACATAAATTGTATGGCGATCGCATTCGCACTTTGGTATTAGCAAATACACCAGAGCGCTTAGGTGATTGGCGGCGCGGCTTGCAAGATTGTTTAGGAATCGGTCGCCCAGATTTTGGACCCGACAGAGGCGTGGTATTGTTTGAGACACCTGAAGCGCTGGCGCAAAAAGCCGAACGCTTGACGAAAGCAAATCAACTACCCTTAATCATAATTGACGATTCTGAAGAGCAAATCAGTTTAGGACTGCTACAATTTCCTCTTTGGTTAGCGTTTGCACCTGACCCGAAAATGATGCGAAATCTTGATGATGACTTTTAAGAGTTAGGAATTAGCAGTTAGGAGTTTAAAGTTGTTTTTGAGAACTAAACTCCTCCTCATTTTGAATTTTGAATTTTGAATTTTGAATTTATATGGCTATTTGGTTGACTTTGTGCGGAGGGATTGTGATTGTAGCTTACCTGCTGGGTTCGTTTCCCACGGGTTACATCGCAGTCAAGCAATTGAAAGGTATTGATATTCGCGCAGTTGGTTCTGGTTCAACTGGGGCAACTAATGTGTTAAGAACTTTGGGTAAAGTCCCAGGAGCGATCGTTTTACTGATTGATGCTTTCAAGGGAGTATTAGCGATCGCTCTCGCTTACTCATTATTTAACTATGCGCCTTTACAAAACTTTATACCCCCAACGGTAGATGCGAATTTATGGCAACCGTGGATAGTAACTTTAGTTGGGTTAGCAGCGATATTAGGACACAGTAAATCAATTTTCTTAGGGTTTACTGGTGGTAAGTCAGTTGCTATCAGTTTAGGTATTTTATTGGCGATGAATTGGCAAATAGGTTTGGCTACAGCGGGGGTGTTTGCGGTTGTAATTGCAATATCGCGGATTGTGTCTTTGAGTTCGATTGTCGGTGCTGTAGCTGTTCCAATTTTCATGACACTTTTGCATCAACCCTTACCCTACATTTTGTTTGGTGTAGCTGGTGGGTTGTATGTAATTTTGCGCCACCGCGCTAATATTGAGCGTTTGTTTGCTGGTACTGAACCAAAAATCGGGCAGAAGGTGCAAGTAGAAGCAGAAGAAAGTTTAAATTCGGCTGGAACAACTTAAGTATTTTAACTTGGGAGGAACCATCTCATGGTTAAGGTCAGCATAGAAAAACAACTCACCTTGGAAGAATTTCTGGCGCTTCCTGAAGGAGATGTAAACTATGAGTTTGTTGATGGTTATGCAGTAGCAAAAGTGTCACCAAAATATTTTCATTCAACTTTGCAAAGAGCTTTATTAATCCTTATACATACTTGGTGCAAAGGTAAAGGTAGAGTCGGTTCAGAATGGGCAATTCTATTAAATCGTCAGGGTAAAGATTGGGCACCTTTACCCGATGTGACGTATATTTCTTATGAACGATTGCCCAAAAGCTGGAAACGTAATGAAGCTTGTCCAGCAATTCCGGAATTGGTAATTGAAATTATCTCTCCAGACCAAACAATGAAGGAATTTGAAGACAAAGGTAAGGATTATTTTGCGGCTGGAGTGTCACGAGTTTGGATTGTAGATCCGGAAGCGATAAATATTAAAGTGTTTTTCTCGGCTGATTCAAGTCAAGTTTATACAGATACTACGCCGATTGTTGATGCGCTTCTTCCTGGTTTGGAATTAACAGTCAGGCAGATTTTTGAAGAGGCAGAATTAATTTGATTTTTGGGTGGTTTCGCATTTGGTTGAGTCTACCTGCCTGGGAATGAATTCCAAGATGATAATCATGCACGGTAGAGGGTCGGAATAAGCCAGCCTTGCTGGCTTATTCCGACCATAATTGACTATGCTTATGTGCTAACACTACAGTTAGGACTATTTTATCTTAAGTATTTATTGGTAATCAGACTTAAATTTTTGCTCAGAATCTTCACACCCACTTGCTATTGCTTCAAGTGGATATGTGAGTTATTAAAAGACTTTAATTTATTCACTCTATCAAGCATCATTTGCCGCCACGTTAAATTAAGATGCGTTTGCCCTGGAAGATCTGACGGTAGATAAGTACACATAACTTAGGTAACGACTGATTGCTTGAACGGCTACAACAGGCCATCTTCTTAAGGCTCCCACAAAGACTCTCCAATTAAACTTGGCAAAGCACGTGACAAGCATTTTCCGACTAAAACTATTAGAAAATCCTATTTCCCTAAGTTTGAGCATCACTTCAGGTATATCTGCATATTCTAATGTGACTAGAAGCTTGGGCTTTTGCATAAAATAATGAGTGCCTGCAACACATTCCAAATAATTATCTTTAGTAACTAAAGCACTAGCTTTGGAAGCGCAAAAAGCAGTCCAATATATTTGAACTGCCAAGTTATTTAAACCATAATTCCAACTTGCTATAGCAGATTTCGCCAAATCTGTTTTGTATACTAAAGCTGTTGTCAACCCTACCCCTCCAGTACTTTGTTCTACACAAATTTCAAACACTTCTTTACCGTTTGAACTCATTAAATCCGTCTCAATATCAAAGCAACGCTGTTCCAAAATTTGACCTGTTTTCGCATCACTTTTGGAGAAATTTAGAATGATTAATCCTAAATCTGGATCTTCGGTTAAAGACTTAACTATGTATGCTATGGAGTTATCAAAAATTTTGTCATCATCACTAATTGTCCAAACGAATTTGCTTTTAGCGAATTGAATACAAGAAGCGATGTTTCTCACTGCACCGATATTTTCTTGATTTTTCTTATATTCAAATCTTGTTTGATGAAAAGCAGATTGCCATTTTTCGACAACCTTTGACGTATCATCGGTTGAACAATTGTCAGAAATAACAATTTCACACACAGATTCAAAACCTTTAATTGACGAAGCTAACCATGCCAGTTGTTGGTCGAGTAAATTTGCACGGTTGTAAGTCGGAATAGCAATGGTAAGTAATTGAGTCATAAGTACCTCTCTACTTTAATGCAAGTTCGACGGGTTGAAAAAGTTGTAAAAAAAGGCTGAGACTCGAATTAGAAGAAACAAGGGAGATATTGAAACTAGATTATAGCGATAAATAATCTGATAGACTTCTCATGCTTTATTTACCTTTTTTGGCAGAATAAAAACTGGGATGCTCCCTTTTAAAAGCTGCTTAATTTTATTACTTCATCGTTTGATTCAATGTCGTTCTGTTTTGTATCGTTTTTGCACCCCCTGAACGGTTACAGAACGTCAGCCGTTAATTACTTGCGATCGCGAAACCCAACTTTATGGTTATATTATTGGCAAATCCGATGAACTGGGTAGCATTATCCATGCAATTGGTGGCGTGGAAAACCATATTCATTTAGTGGCTTCCATTCCTCCTAAACTTTTCATCTCTGATTTTGTCCAAAATATCAAATCCAATAGCGCTCATTCTCTCAATCATCCGCACTTTATCTGCAAAAATTTAGTAATTCGTTACTTTGCAATCTCACGAAAACTTTATAGGTTACATCTTACAAATTTGGACATAAGAAAAGAGAACAACGCCTGCCTTTTACACCATATAACTCACATAAGCGATCGCACTCCTGTAACCTGCAATTTAGTAGACGCGATCGCCAAGCTTTGCGATCGCTTATTCCACTGTTCATCAGAGATATTTATTTTATAGATAAAATTTCAGCCAAAAAATATTCATTTTTAAGCGATCACACTTTTGTAACCTGCACTCTAGTAGATGCGATCGCGCTTTCTATCCAAAAAAAGTAGTGTTTCGTTCTTTGTAATAACTGAACTTGTATGAAAGAACGTGGTCGTAAATAATACAGAGATAAACTTAGCGTAGGCGTAGCCTAACCCAGGCATCGCTAAATAAAAATGACCACTGTAATATTTGTACATGGCACAGGAATTAGGGAACCTGAATACCAGGAAACCTTTAAGATCATTGAGGAAAAAATTCACGCCCAACGCCCTGAGATTACGGTTGCTCCCTGCCTTTGGGGTGTAGAATTTGGTGCAAAGTTCAATGATAATCGCGCATCAGTACCCTTGGAAGATGCGACACTGGCTTTATCTCAGGAAGAAGAAGACGCAGAGATTGTACTGTGGGGGCAATTATACCGAGATTGTTTGTATGAATTGCGGCTATTGTCTTTGAAACCTATTGAGTCAGGAAATCCCTTTGGGGAAGAACCAGGGGATGTTTTAAAATCTCGTGTGGCGAATTTTACTCCGACATCTCAACTGCAAGCTAAGTTGCAAGAGGCGGGAATTTCAGAGGTATTTGAGCAAGCACGAGAAGCGGTTATCCACAGTGAACCGTATGATCAAGCGTTGCTTACGGTTTCCGAATCTGATTTGAGTGAATATTATGCACCAATAGCTAGAGCAGTTGTGGCTCAAGCAATGTTTATTAGCGAACAGCAAGAAAAATTTCCCCCCATACTCACCGATGCCCAATTGCGGGATAATGTTGTGGAATTGCTGACTCTGGCTTTGGGAGAGGCGGAGTTAGGATTGGGTGGCTGGTTATTAAAGCCACTTGTTGGACTAGCGCAGCACAGTGGAACAAATTATGTCAGAGGAAACCGTCTTGAGTTAACTGATAAAATTTCGCCTATGCCTGGTGATATTTTGTTGTATCAGACGCGGGGTGAAAAAATCAGGGCGTTTATCCAGGAACAAATTGCCCAAGCAGAACCGCCAGTGGTTTTAATCGCCCATAGCTTGGGAGGTATCGCTTGTGTAGATTTGCTAGTGCAGCAGCAGTTGTCTCAGGTGGAATTATTGGTTACAGTTGGTTCCCAAGCACCATTTTTATATGAGATTAACGCCCTCTACAGCTTAGAATATGGGCAGTTATTGCCAGAGCATTTCCCGGAATGGTTGAATATCTACGATTTACGGGATTTTCTCAGTTACGTTGGTAAGAAAATTTTCCCTGATAGAGTGCAGGATGTGGTAGTGGATAGTAAACAACCATTTCCCCGTTCCCACGGTGCTTATTGGACAAATGCCAAAACCTGGGAGGCGATTATTTCGAGGTTGCCATAATGGTTTACCCCACCCTAACCCTCACGCCACTTGCTTTAAGTCGGGCATTGCCCGCGATAGCGCAGTGGCTCCCCTTGTAAAGGCTACGGTGTACACACAAGTCTGAAGTTGTTCAAGAATCTGGGTTTTACCCCACCTTAACCACTGCCTGAATTCAATAAACGACCACCCGAATTCAATAAACGACCACCCGAATTCAATAAACGACCACCCGAATTCAATAAACGACCACCCGAATTCAATAAACGACCACCCGAATTCAATAAACGACCACCCGAATTCAATAAACGACCACCCGAAATCAATAAATGACCACCCGAATTCAATAAACGACCATCCGAATTCAATAAATGACCACCCGAATTTAATAAATGACCACCCGAAATCAATATATTTATTGCATAAATTCTCAAAACCTCACCTGAAACCTGATTTACTAAGAGGATGTTTGAAAAGTTGCAAAGTATACTATAAACCCCTCTCCAAACCTCTCCCCGAAACGGAGAGAGGCTTTGAAACCCCCATTCCCTTGTAGGGAAGGGAGCCAGTGCGTTGGACGGGTTCCCCGGCTTGAAGCATCTGGCGTGGGGCTAGGGGGGTTAGGTTTCCGAGGCTATTTTCCATAGGAGGTGAGAAACTAAATCATCATGCAGTTGCCGGCTAAACCTGAGCGGACATTTGGGTTAATTGTGGGTATTGAAAAGTACCACGAAACTGCTTGGAACGTGCCAGGTGGAGGGCCAGCCGATGACGCGCTGAAATTTGCTCATTGGCTGCATCGGCATGGTGTACCGAAGGAGAATATTCGGTTATGTTTATCAGCACTGGAAGAAAATCAGCAGTTAATTGGGGAATGTGGATTAACTGTAGAGTTAGCAACAGAGCAAAATATCTTCGATATTGTGACTAACTTTTTATCCCCAAAGTCGGGGGATTTACTCTACATTTTTTGGGCGGGACATGGTTTGATTACCTCAGAACGAGAGCGTCGGTTGCTTTGTGCTGATGCAAATAAACAGAATTGGCAGAATTTAGATTTTAATTCTTTATTAGTTTTGTTGGGTTCTGATAAATTTCAGATTCGTAATCATATTTGTATTATTGATGCCTGTGCCAATTATGTTTTAGAGTCGAAGGGAAGACCAACTAACTTAGGTGGGAAAGCTTTTTTGAGCGGTCAGCCACATAAAGATAGTCAACAATTTGTGTTACTGGCTACGCGGGAAGGAGAGCAAGCTAAGGTAAATTCTGAAAATAAAACAGGATACTTTTCTCAAGCTGTGAGAGAGGCTTTTGCCGCAGCTAATGGGAATTTTCCCCCGAATATGAGAGAAGTTACCGAGGCAGTTAAGCAGCGATTTACCAGTTTAGATAAAAAACAACTGCCGACTTATTTTTATTTTCGTAGTTCGGATGGAGATATTGAAAAACTTCATTTCAACCCGTTTGATATCCCGCATAATATCCCACAGAGTCAAGCTCGTAAGTTTGTTGGCAGGGATGAGCAAATAGAACAATTGCGTCAGCTATTGCAAGCAAATGATATTGTGGCTATTACCGATGTGACTGGGCAAGGTGGCGTGGGTAAAACAGAGTTAGCTATTCAATACTCATGGCAATATTTAGAAGATTATTCTGGCGGGTGTTGTTGGTTAAATCCCCAAGGTATTGATTTGGGAACCCAGTTAGTAGAGTTTGGAGTTGTGAATTTACCTAACTTTAAGCGACCGGATGGATTAAGCCCAGCAAGTCAAGTTGCTTATTGTTGGCGGAATTGGCAAGCTGGCAAAGTTTTATTGATATTTGATGATGTCAAAGACTGGAAGCTAATTCAACCCTATTTACCACCCAAAGGTTCTCGGTTTAAGGTGTTAATTACCACTCGTCTAAATACAGGGTTAGCATATCCACCACTGCCATTAGGTGGATTGTCAGAAGATGGAGCCTTAGAATTATTAGCAAAGCTATTGGGAGATGAATATGTTCGACAGGAGAGGGAGACAGCAAAAGGAATTTGCAAATTAATGGGTTATATACCCATTGGACTTTATCAAATAGCGGCTTATAGTCGAAACCGAGGGGGAGTATTATGCTAGCAGACATCCTCACACGGCTACAAAAGCAAGCATCAGCAGGCGAGTCTGGTGTAGCAGCAGCTTTTGAGTTGAATTGGCAAAGCTTAGAACCAGAAGCGCAAAAATTGGCTTGTCTGTTGAGTTTGTTTGCTTTGGCTCCTATTCCTTGGTCTTTGGTAGAATCAGCAGCAAGTTATAGCGATTTGGAATTTGACCTCAAAGCTAACTGCACTATTTTAGTTGAGCGTTATTTGCTGCAAGAATTAGCAGAGGATACGTACCAAGTTCATGATCGCATTCGAGAATTCTTGAGTGACAAGTTAGAAGAGTTAGCTGAAGCAAACGAACTTAAGCGCGGCTATTGTCAAGCAATGGTAGCTGTAGCCGAGGATATTCCTCAGACACCCACATTGATAGACATTGCTCAAGCAACCCTGGCTATCCCACACATTGAAGAAACTGCTACAGTTTACCAAGCTTGGTTAAGCAATGATGATTTAATCTCGCCTTTTGTAGGCTTGGGTAGATTTTATGAAGGTCAAGGAGCCTACGAGCAAGCTTTACCTTGGTATAAACAAAGTTTATTAGCCGCTAGAGAGCGTTTTGGTGAAGAACACCGGGATGTGGCAATTAGCTTAACTTATTTGGCAGGACTCTACGATTCACAGGGAAGGTACAGCGAAGCCGAACCTTTGTATATCCAAGCTTTGGCGATGTATAAACGCCTGCTGGGGGATGAACACCCCAATGTGGCAAGTAGCCTGAACAATTTGGCACTCCTCTACAAATCACAGGGAAGGTACAGCGAAGCCGAACCTTTGTATATCCAAGCTTTGGCGATGACAAAACGTCTGCTGGGGGATGAACACCCCAATGTGGCAAGTAGCCTGAACAATTTGGCAGCACTCTACAAATCACAGGGAAGGTACAGCGAAGCCGAACCTTTGTATATCCAAGCTTTGGCGATGACAAAACGCCTGCTGGGGGATGAACACCCCAATGTGGCAAGTAGCCTGAACAATTTGGCAGCACTCTACAAATCACAGGGAAGGTACAGCGAAGCCGAACCTTTGTTAATCGAAGCTTTGGCGATGAGAAAACGTCTGCTGGGGGATGAACACCCGGATGTGGCAACTAGCCTGAACAATTTGGCAGGACTCTACAAATCACAGGGAAGGTACAGCGAAGCCGAACCTTTGTATATCGAAGCTTTGGCGATGACAAAACGTCTGCTGGGGGATGAACACCCCAATGTGGCAACTAGCCTGAACAATTTGGCAGCACTCTACAAATCACAGGGAAGGTACAGCGATGCCGAACCTTTGTATATCGAAGCTTTGGCGATGAGAAAACGTCTGCTGGGGGATGAACACCCCAATGTGGCAACTAGCCTGAACAATTTGGCAGCACTCTACGATTCACAGGGAAGGTACAGCGAAGCCGAACCTTTGTTAATCGAAGCTTTGGCGATGAGAAAACGTCTGCTGGGGGATGAACACCCGGATGTGGCAAGTAGCCTGAACAATTTGGCAGCACTCTACAAATCACAGGGAAGGTACAGCGAAGCCAAACCTTTGTATATCGAAGATTTGGCGATGACAAAACGCCTGCTGGGGGATGAACACCCCAATGTGGCACAAAGCCTGAACAATTTGGCAGCACTCTACAAATCACAGGGAAGGTACAGCGAAGCCGAACCTTTGTATATCAAAGCTTTAGAGATTGCTGAAAAACAGTTGGGGGCAAATCATCCTAACACAATAACCTACCGTAAGAATCTGGAAGACTTGCGGCAAAATCGTCAGCCTTGGTTCAGGAGAATGGTTGCTTTTGTCTGGCGTTGGTTTCATTGATTTAGGTAATCTGCACCGGCTGCATTACCCACCTGGGATTCAAATCTTAGTCTAATAACTAGGCAATATAATTAATTACACAATGTTATTGCAAATGCAGCAAAGCGATTTTGTGAGGTTAAACAAAAAACAAGCGATCGCGAAAGTTAGGAGTAAACGATATGATTATAGGAACAGGCGATGAACAGTGGCTGGAAGAAGCGTAAGACAAATTCTCAAACAAATCGCGATCGCCTATATTTGCTAACTAAACTGCACCCTAATTTGCTACAATAGGGGTTTGCAGTATTCTGCACCTATATATGAAGTTACCTATTGTAGCAATTATTGGACGCCCGAATGTGGGCAAATCCACCCTGGTGAATCGCCTTGCTGGACAACAGTCAGCGATTGTTCACGATGAACCAGGAGTGACACGCGATCGCACTTACTTACCAGCCTACTGGGGCGATCGGGAATATCTCGTAGTCGATACTGGTGGTTTAGTATTTAACGATCAAACGGAATTTTTACCACTGATTCTCCAACAAGCAACTTTGGCACTCTCAGAAGCAAGTGCCGCTATCTTTGTTGTTGATGGTCAAGGTGGATTAACATCGGCTGATGAGGAAATAGCTGAGTGGTTACGTCACCAAAGTGTACCCGTTTTGGTTGCCGTAAATAAATGTGAATCCCCAGAACAAGGTTTAGTTCAAGCTTCGGAATTTTGGCAATTAGGATTAGGTGAACCCTTCCCCGTATCTGGTATTCATGGTAACGGTACAGGTGAGTTACTCGACGAGTTAATTAACCACCTACCAATTGTCGAAAATATACCAGAAAATAATGAAATCAATGTAGCAATTATCGGTCGCCCAAATGTCGGTAAATCCAGCTTATTGAATGCTTTCGTCGGTCAAGAAAGAGCGATTGTCAGCCCGATTTCAGGCACAACTCGCGATGCAATTGATACCGTCGTTGAACGAGAGGGACAAACCTACCGCTTAATTGATACCGCCGGAATCAGAAAAAAGAAACACATTGAATACGGAACCGAATTCTTCAGCATCAACCGCGCTTTTAAAGCGATTCGCCGCGCCGATGTGGTTTTATTAGTAATTGATGCTGTAGATGGTGTTACCGAGCAAGACCAAAAATTAGCTGGGCGAATTATCGAAGAAGGTCGAGCTTGTATTATTGTCGTTAATAAGTGGGATGTTGTCGAAAAAGACTCTTACACCATCTACGATTACGAAAAAGTTTTACAACAAAACCTGCATTTCACCGATTGGGCAGAAACAATTTTTGTCAGTGCCGTCACCGGACAGCGCGTAGAAAAGATTTTAGAATTGGTGAACACCGCAGCCGAATCGCATAAACGTCGCGTCAGCACATCCGTAATTAACGAAGTCTTGGAAGAAGCAGTTAGCTGGCATTCCCCCCCAGCTTCACGCGGCGGACGCCAAGGTAAGATTTATTATGGTACGCAAGTTACCAGCCAACCGCCAACAATAGCGCTGTTTGTCAACGAAGCAAAACGCTTCAATGAAAACTATCGCCGTTACATTGAGCGACAATTCCGGCAACAATTAGGATTTAAAGGCACACCGATTCGTTTGCTGTGGCGGAGTAAGAAAGTGCGTGACATGGAAAGTGGTAATGTCAATAGAGCAACTCGCGTCAAATGAAGTTATGAGTTATGAGTTATAAATTGTGCAGTATTTTAAGAAAGCAACTCTAAACTCTGTACAGACGCGATGTTCCTCGCGTCTCTCCTAACTTCATAATGGATTTACTGCGATCGCTTCCACTTGGTCTTTATCTAGAACAACCGATAACTTGGCTGCATAAACTCGATCCGCGTGTCAAGTTTTTCTGGTTGATGAGCTTTTTAACTACCTACATATACGCTAGAAACGAGTGGCGGATATTACTGGTATTAATTTTAATTCTCGCTACCCTCATAGCCAGAATTCCTGTGCGAGTATGGCAACAGCAAATGGGTTGGTTGTTGACAGTCTCATTTCTTGTATTTTTAATTGCCGCTATCAGTCCGGATGGACTGGGTATAAATTATCAACAGCGCCTTCCCACCGCCGAGACTTCACAGTTAAACAAAGCGAACTCAGGACAAGCACAAAGCTCAAAAAAACAAGTTAAGAACAGCAAAGAATATACTTACGTACTTTTTGAAGCCGGAGCCGTAAAAGTAACTCGCCGCTCTTTAGATTTGGCTATCAGCTTGAGTGCGATGTTGTTTACTTTAATTTACAGCACCAACTTGTATCTGCTGACAACCGCACCCGAAGAAATCACCGCTGCTATAGAAAGCTTAATGCAACCCCTACGACGGTTGAAAGTACCTGTCACCGAATTAACTCTAACTTTAACTTTGTCCTTGCGGTTTATTCCGCTAGTTCTAGAAGAAGTGCAAAATTTAATTCGCTCTGTGATGACAAGAGCAATAAATTGGAAAAAGCTAGGATTGAAAGGAAGCGTTAAAGTTTGGATGTTGGTAGCAGAAAGACTATTAGAAAATTTGCTACTACGGGCAGAACAAATGGCTAGTGCAATGATGGTGCGCGGTTTTACCAGTCCTAACGAACATCGGGTACAATGGCACGAATTACGGTTGAAAAGACGTGATTGGGTAGCGATTGCAACCTTAGTTTTATTTTGGGCAGTGCGGCTAGCTGTAGGAAGTGAGGTTTCTTAAAGGCTATGATCAAGCCTTGGTATTGGCGATCGCTCAAGCTATAAAATCGCAGCGTTCTCTTGTTTTCGCCACTTTATTTCAGTCCACCGATTCGCGCTCAATAGCTACTTTACTTGAAAGCCCTTACCCAAATAAAAGCGATCGCATCCAACTAACTCGCTATTCTATCTGTGCAGGCGCTCCTCGCATAGTCAACGGGCAACCCCAAATGTGGACACCACCACTAGGCAAAGTTCTCCCGTTTTTAGAAAAATTGCTTAGGGAGATAGGGACAAGGAGGACTCCTTGGAAGAATTTCTCCCCCCCTCCCCTTCACCGACGGTTGGTTATACCAAGTTGCGGTCAAAAATAGTATTCTGTCATTGCGACTGGAGCAAAGCCCAAGGAAGCAATCTCACCAACTCCTTTCCTACTACAACGGAATGCAACTTAGTATTAGGATGGCTAGGCTACGATATTGCTTGGGAAATTGAAGAATTACCCCGTCATAAAATTGATCCCCTACCGTTTCCTGTAGCTTTTTGCTATGAAACAGAGTGTTTTGCTATTTTGGATCATGCTCAACAAATTCTTTGGCTAGCTGCCAGTCATCCGAGTGGATTGGATGAATTACAGGAAAAGTTGGAAGAGACAACAAAACTTGGAGGAAAAGAAGGAATTTCTCCCTTGTCTCCCCCATCCCCCTCATCCCTCAACACCGTTTGGGGGCAAGTTGGTGTTGGAATTGTCGCCGATAGCAATCCTGAGAGAGAATGGTATGAATCTCTGCACAAAGCTCAGGCACAACTTCAGGCTTTGAAAATGCAAAAATGATTTTAGGGCACGCTCGCATCGGGGATAGAAAGAATTTATCATAGAAACATGCATAAATGCTCACGGGATGCAAATAAGGTTTTACTCAATTCTCATTGCCCCTTGCCCCTTGCCATCAAGCAGCTAGCTAGACATTACATATTGAAGTAAGGTGCTGTCAAGGCTTTGGAAGATTTCACAGCATCGGGTATACTAAACATTAAAATTTGCAAATGCGATCGCTCTTCTGGGGAAAGGATAAAGGCTAAAGAGAAAATAAAAATCAATTTATTTAACTTTTGCTCTTTCTATGCGGCTATGCTCCAATTCGGGAGCCACCCCGGTGGAAAGGGTTTCCCGCATTCGCTCGAAAAGCAACGTACCTCTGTCCGGCAGACTTTGCGACTTAAGGAGCCACTGCGAAGTCTCAGGTGCATTATTGGCAATTTTGCAGTCCCCAAAGCGGCAGCAATTATGGCAGCATGGGAAGAGGGTAGGACTGTTATGTGCCTTGTTCTGAATGGCAATTGAGTGTAGCCATAGCAATAGTTATACGTTAAACGTACCGCAGTGCTGCAAGGCGATCGCTACTTTTATTCTCCCAAAGCCCATTAGGAACTACATCAATGTCTTAATAACCGCGAATCGACATCAAAAGTTGGTTGTATGCTCGCATTTTGAGCAAATATTCTGTCCAGATAAAGGTATTATCGTCTGGATGTTTGTATTTCATGGCGAGAAGATATATGTACTTATACCTTCACTATTAAATGAACTCAGAAAACTCGGAAACTTACATAAATCATCCAACTTGGGGTTTGCTCTACAGAATCTGTATGGTTGATGAGAACCAAGAGATGTTTACTACACTGTACGCCCAACGCTTATTTTTTTTGGTGGGAACAGACGGTAAAGGAATTAAATTCCAGTCTATAGGACGTACCGAAGCCCGAATGATGCTGGAAAATCGCTTGCGAACCCTGCGGCGCGCTGGACACTCTCAGGAGTACGAACAGCTTCAGGGTGTTTTCCAACGCACCTTCCAATGAGTAGTTCGATTAACGAACGCATTACCACAATTCGCTCCTCACTTCCTAATTCAGTTCGGTTGATTGCTGTCACCAAGCAAGTTTCTACCGAGGTAATGCGTTCTGCCTATGCCGCAGGTGTACGGGATTTTGCTGAGAGTCGTATTCAAGAAGCTGCCAGCAAACAAGTTGAATTACAAGACTTAACAGATATTACCTGGCACTTTATTGGACATTTGCAAAGCAATAAAGCCAAAAAAGCGCTTTTCCAATTCTCTTGGATTCACTCTGTAGATAATTTACAACTGGCGCAGCGCCTAAATCAATTGGCGCAACAGTTAGGAGTGAGTCCCCAAGTTTGTCTACAGGTAAAAATTCTTCCCGATACCAACAAAGCTGGTTGGAGTCCGCCAGAACTATTAACCGATTTACCAGCTTTAAATGAATGCAACAATTTGACAATTCAGGGTTTGATGACAATCCCTCCTGCTGGATTGGATGATGCAAAAATAAAGTCTGTATTTAATCGTACCCGCGAAATAGCTGAAGAAATCGAGGGGCAAAACTGGTCAAACATAAAAATGCAGCATCTTTCGATGGGGATGTCTGGCGACTATAAACTCGCAGTGGAGGCGGGTGCAACGATGGTAAGATTGGGAACGATCTTGTTTGGCGATCGCTCTGTGTAAGATATTGGTTCACTCCTTTTGATGAGCAGTACTGGTAAATACAGGATAATTTCTTAACCAGCTCGTTTGTGTAGGTGACAAAAGATATAGTATGAACAAAAGCAAAGAAAAATTAAAATATGGGTAACAAAAAGTTTTTTACGGACAACTATTAGTATATAATTCGGACTCATTATTGCAAACAAGCCTAGGTCAACTGAAGGCTTAAGTATGAACGATAAAATACCTCATTCATAAACGTATGGGGCTTGAATTAAGGAAAAATCTCGCTTCTTTGCCGCGCACAAAGAACGAAGTTTGTACCAAATGAAACATTTATTTTTTATCAATCATGCTTTATACTTCAGATTTGTGTAACTCAATTTCTGACCAAAGTCTGTAAGAGATGCTACAAAGAGCTATAAGATTGCATACCTGTCAGCTTTTTGTAGCGATGAAAGTTGAGTGAATCAACTTTTGTCACATCAGTAAAGGTGGTTAATTCTTGGAGCGTAAACAATGAACAATATATTTTCCAAACTCAGAGACTTCGTTGGTCTGAATGAGCAAGTAGAATACGAGTACTACGAAGAAGAACCAGATACACAAAGCTACCAAAATATATATCAAGAACAGAACGTCGCCGCAGCAGCACCTCAAGAGACTGCCGCGCAAAATCGACGTTGGCGTGAACCCATGCCTACAATGGAAACTGATGTAGCAACAGGATCAAAGGCTATGAGTAATGTTATTGGCATGCCAGGAGCAATAAATGGAATTTCTGAAGTATTAGTCCTAGAGCCACGCACCTTTGAGGAAATGCCCCAAGCAATTCAAGCATTGCGAGAACGGAAGTCCATAGTGCTAAATTTGACAATCATGGATCCGGATCAAGCACAACGCGCAGTAGATTTTGTGGCAGGTGGAACTTACGCACTCGATGGACATCAAGAACGCATCGGTGAAAGTATATTTTTGTTTACGCCAAGCTGCGTACAAGTTAGTACTCATGGTGGTGTACTTCACGAAGTACCGCAGCCCCCAGCTCGTCCGGCACGTACCCCAGGAGCAACTCCCACTTGGGGAAACGAAGCCAATCGGGTGGCACAATAAAGTTAGTCCAAAGTCAGCAGTCAAAAGTTCAGAGTTTATAGTTTTTGACTATTGACTCTTGGTATTTTATTTGATTATTGACTCTTGACTATTAACGAATGACTATAAAATTTGGCTTAATTGGTGGTGGGGTAATGGGAGAAGCGCTGTTATCCCGCCTTATTGATCGAGGCATTTACCAACCTTCAGAAGTCATAGTAAGCGAACCCCAAGCTTCACGTCAGAGCTATTTAGAGCAGCAATATGCTGTAACGGTCACGCCAGATAATCGCCTGGTTTTCACTTCGGCAACAGAAGTTGTATTTTTAGCAGTGAAGCCGCAGGTGTTGAGCGCGATCGCTCAAGAATTAGCAGATGTCATCGGTACAAATTCCTCGCCCCTGGTAATTTCTATCTTGGCAGGTGTGCCTTTAAGTCAGCTAGAAGGAGCATTTCCCCAGCTACCCGTAATTAGGGCAATGCCCAATACTCCAGCAACTGTGGGAGCCGGAATTACCGCAATTTGTTTAGGTGCATATACACATGCGAGCCATTATAAAAAAGCACATGAACTGTTTGCCGCAGTTGGGGAAGTTGTAGAAGTTCCCGAAAACCTGATCGACGCAGTAACAGGACTTTCTGGTAGTGGTCCGGGTTACGTGGCGTTGATGGTAGAAGCATTAGCTGATGGTGGAGTAGCCGCAGGTTTACCCAGAGCGATCGCCTATCAATTAGCTCTTTCTACCGTACTGGGAACCGCAACACTCCTGCATGAAAGCAAATTACACCCAGCAGAACTAAAAGACCGCGTTACCAGTCCTGGTGGCACAACAATCGCCGGTATTGCTCAACTAGAAAAAGCTGGTTTTCGTTCAGCCTTAATTGAAGCAGTCAAAGCAGCCACTGCGCGATCGCAAGAATTGGGGAAATGAGGGAGTAAATAGTGGTTAGGAGTTAAAAGTTAATAGATAAACTAAAAACTATCAACTATCAACCAACAAGCAAGAAGGCTCCAACTTAACAAAGTTGACAAAATAGCCGTTAATATAGTAAACAGACTGGTTGCAAATGTCCCATACGTGAATTATCCTGCGCTGTCTCCACAACTTGACCCTCATACGATATTTCCCTTTGAGTTGGATCAATTTCAGAAGGATGCGATCGCCTCGCTGAACGCTGGAAGCTCCGTTGTTGTCTGTGCGCCCACCGGCAGCGGCAAAACATTAATCGGGGAATACGCCATTTATCGCGCTTTGTCGCGGGGTAAACGTGTATTTTACACCACGCCTCTAAAGGCGTTGTCAAATCAAAAGTTACGTGATTTTAGGGAAAAATTCGGTTCCGATCTCGTCGGGCTGTTAACTGGCGATACCTCTGTCAACAGAGATGCGCCAATTGTAGTCATGACTACAGAAATTTTCCGAAATATGCTCTATGGCACACCCATCGGGCAAGTCGGCACCTCACTCGTAGACGTTGAGGTGGTGGTGCTGGATGAGTGCCACTATATGAACGACCGTCAACGGGGCACAGTTTGGGAAGAATCGATTATTTATTGCCCCCGTGAAGTTCAACTGGTAGCTCTTTCCGCCACAGTTGCTAATAGCGACCAACTCACCGACTGGTTAAATGAAGTTCACGGTCCAACTGACCTGATTTACTCTGATTTTCGCCCAGTTCCCTTAGAATTTAGCTTTGGCAATCCCAAGGGGCTGTTTCCCTTATTGAACGAAAGCAAAAATAAAATTAACCCCCGCTTGGTTAAGAAAGGGAAAAGAGGATCGGGAGATAGAGGTAGAGGTGGTAGACCAGAAGCTCCCAGCATAGATTACACCCTAAGCCAGCTACAGCAAAGGGATATGCTACCCGCGATTTACTTTATCTTCAGCCGGCGGGGATGTGATAAAGCCGTGGCTGAGGTCGGTGATTTGTGGCTGGTGAATAATGACGAGTCCCAAGTGTTGCGGCGGCAAATTGACGATTTTTTAACTCGCAATCCCGAAGCCGGACGTTCTGGACAAATTGCACCTTTGTATAGAGGAATTGCGGCACACCATGCGGGAATTTTACCAGCATGGAAAGTCTTGGTAGAAGAACTTTTTCAGCAAGGACTGATTAAGGTTGTCTTTGCTACCGAGACATTGGCAGCAGGAATTAACATGCCTGCCAGAACCACAGTGATTTCCACCCTTTCCAAACGTACCGACACCGGACACCGTTTGTTAAACGCTTCCGAATTTCTGCAAATGGCAGGAAGAGCCGGTCGTCGGGGGATGGACAAGCAAGGTTATGTGGTGACGTTGCAAACTCCGTTTGAAGGAGCCAAAGAAGCGGCATATCTGGCAACATCTAAAGCCGATCCTTTGGTGAGCCAATTTACACCAAGTTACGGCATGGTACTGAACTTACTGCAAACTCACACCTTGGAACAAACCAAGGAATTAATTGAGCGCAGTTTTGGGCAGTACATGGCGACGTTGCATTTAAGACCAGATTATCAGGAGATTGGGGAACTACAAGCAGAATTGGCGCAACTTCAGGCGCAAATAGCCGCAGTAGATGAAAAAGAAATTGCTGTTTATGAGAAATTGCGCCAGCGCTTAAAAGTGGAACGGCAAATTTTGAAAACCCTGCAAGAACAAGCTCAGTCAGATAGGCAAGAAGAATTGGGCATGATGTTGAGCTTTGCAGTGTCGGGGACGCTTTTAGGTTTGAAGGGGAAAAATATTCCCGTGTCTACACCTGTAACAGCGGTGTTGGTGGGGAAAACCCCCGGCTCTGGTCAAGCGCCTTACTTGGTATGCTTGGGGCAAGATAACCGCTGGTATGTGGCGACGACTGGGGATGTCGTGGATTTGTATGCGGAACTACCGCGAGTAGAAGTTGAGGCTGATTTGTTACCACCGCCGGAAATGCCCTTAAAACCAGGACAATCACGCCGAGGTAATGAACAAACAGCAGCGATCGCGCACCTTATTCCCGATGCGAGCGAGTTTGTGCAACAACCACAAGAGGTAGCTGAACAACTTAGCCGCACAGCAGCTGTGCAAGAGCAAATAGAAGCTCATCCTTTGCATCAAGCCGGCAATCTCCCAGCAATTTTTAAACGCAAAGCCCGTTGCGTCGAACTCGAAGCCGAAATTCAACTGATGCAGCAACAAGTTGAGCAACAATCCCAACGTCATTGGGAAGAATTTGTCAACTTAATCGAAATTTTGCAGCATTTTAACGCATTGGTTAACTTAGTCCCAACTCAATTAGGGCAAATCGCCGCCGCTATGCGCGGAGAAAATGAATTGTGGCTCGGTTTAGCCCTCGCTAGTGGAGAATTGGATAATTTAGATCCGCACCATCTAGCAGCTGCGGCTGCGGCTTTGGTGACAGAAACTCCGCGTCCAGATAGTAAAGTACACTTCGAGTTGAGTAATGAAGTAGTAGAAGCACTAGGAAAATTGCGGGGAATTCGCCGCCAAATGTTCCAATTGCAACGTCGCTATAGTGTGGCGCTGCCTATGTGGTTGGAATTTGAGTTAATTGCCATAATCGAACAGTGGGCGCTGGGTATGCCGTGGACAGAACTGTGCGAACATACCACTTTAGATGAAGGTGATGTAGTCAGGTTGCTGCGCCGCACTTTAGATTTATTATCGCAGATACCCCACGTCCCCCATCTCCCGGAATCGTTGCGCCGCAATGCTTCTCGCGCAATGCAGTTGATTGACAGGTTCCCGGTTAATGAGGAGGTTGAATAATTTGGGGCAATGGGGACTGGGGACTAGAAAAAGAATCATTCCCCAGTCCCTAATCCTTAATCCCTAGTTTCTAATACACTAAAGGTTGCCCACCTTTGAGACTACGTAAAACATTTACACAATATGGGCAGTCGCAACCAAATAAAACGATCGCCTCACTACTTTCTTCTTCAGAAAAGTCCAAAATGGCAACATTTTTATCAGATTGCTGTACTGAACTCACTTTAGGTGGGGGTGTTGTCTGCGAAACCCGCGTACAAACAAAGTTGTTATAACCAGCATGTGGATGACGTACACAAGCTTGACCGTCTTTCATACGGAGAACTGGCTGTGCCGCATGTGCCGGGTTAACTACTCCTACTATAGACATCATAGATGCAAAAATAGTCGGGCTGGAAAGTAAAGTAAGTATTAATTTTCTGTTCATAAGTTATCAAACAACGTCTTACTGAACGCTTAGGTTATCCGATTAACTGTTACAGGTCAAGAGAGCTTTTTCAGGAAAAATAATTAGTTCTATTTTTTGATTTTTAGATTTAAAATTTGTAGTAGGCGTTTGAAGCCTTTTTAAGCACTGAAGTGCTTACTACGAATTAACTCAATTTCAGCGAGTAGTTCTGATTCAATGGGTGTGGTTGAGAGAATATCGTGTTTTAAGTCACCCCACTTTTTGCCCGATCGCGTTTTATATAAAGCGATAATTTCCGGGATGCGTGAAGATACCAATACTCGCACGGGTTGAAGTTGATTTAGAAGCCTTGCGTGGCGATATTGAGGAGACTGTTGCAATGCATCATCTAATTGTTGAGCGAGTTCTTGGGGATTTACATTCGTTTGGTCGAGTAACAAAATGTAATGTTGCGGCTGCTTGACAGCTACTAAACTTTTAAAGGATGTTCCTTGTAAGGGCAAAGAATCAAGAAGTTGACGAACAAACTCAGAATGTAGTTTCTCGCCAACTAAATCGCTGATTTCTTGTGTGCGTCCGAGAAATTCCAAACAAGGTGTATTTAAATAGAAATGGGTAACGCGAATGCGATCGCCTATTCGATAACGATATAATCCCCCTTTCTGAGAAAGAATTATCTCATATACGCCATCTTTTTCCACTTCATGCAGGCGGTAAATTTTGCCTGCTTCATCCTCAAATTCAAAGAACACCTCATTCAGCATTGGTACGCATCCTTGCGCTTCAATTAAGGGGATAGTTAGCGGTGCTTCGGTAGCGAGGAGTCCTTTACCCTGTACTAAGACATTGGGGAACAAAGAACGCAAAAATCCTGCACCATCCGCAGCGTTAGCGCTATCCCAACAAGAGATAAGTTTGAGTTCTTGCCAAAGTTGCGTCCAAGGAATCTCTGTATTGAGAAGCAGTTGGTAACGTTGAGGTGAAAGGCGATCGCCTATTTCTAATAAAAGTCGTGTACGATTACTTTGAATATAATCGAGGATAACTTTGAGAAAACTCGGACTCCAAATAGAGATGATTTCTAACTTCTCTTCGAGTAAAAGTGTCTGAGAAAGCTTATATTTAAATTCTTCCGCATCACTAAGGCGATTTAGCCCGCGAGGTGAAATTAAAAAAGGACTGAGAAACGACCTTAACCATCCATCTAAATATTCTGAATCATTGTTTAATCCGATTTTATCTTGTTTTTTCCCCAACTGCGGCGAAATGCAAAAGTATATTTTGCCTGTAGAAAAGTTTCCTTTATGTTCTATCAAGTCATGTGCCCAAACACAGAACATTTGATTAAAAGAACTCAGCAAATATTTTGTGTAAGGAATTAACTTAGCAGCACCGCGACTTCCGGAAGTTTTTTCATAAAAAAGGATTGATTCAGAGATTAGGATATGGTTTTTAGTTTCCTTTTGTTGCAAAATTAACTTTTCAATATCGTGGTATGCAACTATGGGGATGCGATGCCAATCAGCAAGAAATTTGATATTTAAAGATTTGCCATATTCACTTTTAACAAAACGTTCAAAAATCTCCTTTTGTATTGCTTGCTGTGAAGCTTGGGGATTTTTTAGAGCATGATGGAACCGACTAGCAGCAGGGGTGAGAAGCTTGGCGAATAACTTGATAATAAGGCGCATTTATGAATTAAGTTAAAGGTAATATCTTGCGTCAGTTGCATTAACCGCCAAGGAATAAATTCCCTGGCTAATAGTTAAAGTCTTCTTTAGAAGACTAACGCCCGGGTTTCAGTCCAATTTAATGGAATAGGCGCTATTAGCCCAGAACTTAATTTCTGGGCGGGATTAGTTGCATTTTAAAGAATGTGCAAGATGTAGTAAAGTACATCAAAATTCCGTTTTTTCTTCCGCAACTTCGCTATTTCCCACTCGTTTGTTTGGATAAACATGAGTGAAAACAGGAACGTAGGTTCCATCTGTAATTGAAACTCCAGGTGCTATGTGATTCCAAGCTCCTAAAAAGACATTATTACCGATTTTTACTTTTTTAACATATAGCAGTAAGTCTTGTTTTTTCGGTTTGATGATGTGGGAATAAATACCGACACCGTTACCGAATACTACATTATCGCCAATTTCAATTAACGAGCGATCGCTTATTTCTAATTGCGGTGTCCAATAAACATTTTTTCCTACCTTAGATCCCCACAACCGCAACCACAAAGAGAATGCACCAGGGATAAGACGCAACAGTGTTTCTAATGCGGGAAAGGCAATATATATTACTTGTATTTGGTGACTTCCCCACCAAGGCGAATAATTTTTACCTGCTAAATAGCTGATTCCTTCTTTTAAAGGATAGAAATGTTCGTGTATTATATACACCAATAAGGGAAATACGTATAAAGAAATAATAAGCGCCATAATACTTAATATTCCCGGATAAAAGCAAATACATAAAAAAGATACTCCTGTCATAAGCATCACTAGGGCAGGAAAAAAAGAGAGAATGGTGCTAAGGGGAGTCATGGAATTTCGAGAATAGCAAGAATGGTGTTAAGCGTGATTCAATTTTATTTAGACGAAATTTTTATACTAAACGGGTTATTGCTGGAATGCGTCACACCCCGAATTTTCTGATTTGATCAAAGGCGGGTAAGAACGATTTAATATCTGGATATAGCTAATTTCAAAGTGAAGAAATTATATAACTTTATCTAACCGGGGAGGGATGTTTTGACTATATACATATCATGCCTCCGTAACAATCTGGAGTCTTGAGTAAAAATTATTCAAAAAGGAAGCCGATGTTCTCAGAGGAGCACTTACAGCACAAACGTGATGCTTTACAACAGCAGTATGACCTGCTGGCTGAGAAATTGAAAGATTTGCGACGCAGTTATGCAATCGAGGCAAACACTAGTGTTCGCTTTCAGTTAGAAAAGGAGATTGAACAGACTGAAAAAGAACTGGATGAAGCTGCACAGCAACTTGATGGATTGGAGAGAGCATCATCTGTAGAACGGTTATATCGGGCACTGCTGAAATTAAACTATCGAGAACAAACGAAAAAATTCCGCAGGTTCATTCCGAGTAATTCAGTAGCGGCTTTTTTGATTCATGGCTTACCGGAATATGGACAACGCTGGTTGTTGAATCGTTTAGTGTTACATAATGTTGCCAACAGCATAACAGCAAAAGTAGTGAAATTTGACCTTCATCGGCTTGCTCGTAAAAGCGATGTAGCTTCTTTGTGGCGTGAACTTAGTCGTGGAGTTGGTTTAGGTGGGCAAGGTTCACCCCCAGATATTGCGGAACGAGTTTATCAATGGTGGCAAACTCAGAATGTGCTGCTAATTTTCTCTGAGATAGATTTTTTATCGGAAGCATATCTACACGAGCTAATTGCAAATTTCTGGTTGCCATTAACGACTAAAGTCGCAAGTGTTGCCGCAAAAACCAGTCAATATCAACTATTAATGTTTTTAATTGACGAGCGGGGCTGTGTGGACAGTTGGAATGTTCCGTTTGCAGAGCAATTTAACCCTAACTGGCAACCAGATATTCCTGTAAAATTACCTGAAATTAGCGATTTTTCAGATGAAGAATTGACGAATTGGTTAGAATATGAATCGGACGAATTGTCTAATACACTTACAGATGAAGTAGATCAAACAGTACAAACTGTATTAGAAAACAGTGATGATGGCATTCCAGAATTAGCAATGGTAGAAATTTGTCGCTTGTCTGGTTGTGACTGGTATGACGAAGAGGAAAGATGGTTGAAATACTAAATAGACAATTTGAATATACAGGCAAAATTCAACCGCACTTAGGAGAACGTTTGCCGAATGGAAAGCTTTTATCTCCTTATTTGCCCAGCCCGGAATTAGTGGAAGCGGTGAATTTAGCGATTTATTTAGAGCGCCCGTTACTGTTAAAAGGAGAGCCTGGGTGTGGTAAAACTTTATTGGCGAGTGCCGTTGCTCACGAATTGAATTTGCCCTTAGAAGCTTGGTACGTAAAATCCACAAGTCGAGCGCGGGATGGCTTGTATACCTACGATGCAGTCGGAAGGTTGCGAGATGCTCAATTAGCGGCAAGCGATCGCCTCAAGCCAGAACAACTCCAACGCCTTGATGATGCCGCATCTTATGTACGTTGGGGACCTCTCGGACGCGCTTTTGGGCGAGAACAGCGCAGCGTAGTGCTGATTGATGAAATTGATAAAGCTGATATTGATTTTCCTAACGATTTGTTGCTGGAATTAGATGAAAAGCGCTTTATTGTTGAGGAAACTGGGCAAGAAATTGAAGCAAAAGCTGCCCCAATTGTTTTTATCAGTAGCAATGATGAAAAAGATTTGCCAGATGCCTTTTTGCGTCGCTGTTTGTTTCATTATGTGGAATTTCCCACCCCGGAAAGGCTAATTAAAATTATGAATGTTTTATTTCCGACTGCATCTGAGGTATTAGTAAATCAAGCAGTGACACGTTTTTTGCAACTGCGGGAAGAAATGCGAAAAGAAGGCGTTACAGGTAAAAATGTTAGCACCAGCGAGTTGATTGATTGGTTTCGCGTGTTGCGTCGCTATCCAGAAGATGAGGTGCTAGCAAAACTCAAAGGTAAATTACCATTCTTAGGTGTTTTGCTCAAAAGTTGGGACGATCATGTTCGTTATTTAAGGCAGGCTAAAAGCAGTGGATGACTTGCCGTTACTAGAATTATTTAATCGATTGCGAGAGGCAGGTTTACCGCTAGGTGTTAATGATTATCAGACAGTTTTGCATTCTTTGCAAGCTGGTTTTGGCATTGCAGATCGTGAGGCTTTGGCGCGACTTTGCCGCACTCTTTGGGTAAAATCTGTAGATGAAGAAAGAATCTTTAATCACCACTTTAATCAATTAATTCCCGAAGTAATTGAAGCAAATACCTCAGAAAATTTTGACTCTCAAGAATTAAATAACACTGTCAAGCGACGCAAAAGAGCGCAAATTAAATTTTATTTAATTTTGGGGTGCATTTCTGCTTTTGTAATAATTGCAATTTCGATTGCGAGAAAACAAGTAGAACGAATAACTGCAAATTTGAATTATTTATTAAAGCTACTTTCTAAATCACAACCGCAGACACAGCCATTAAAGATTTCAATTGAAATACAAAATTTTTTGAAGATAATGGAGTGGTTAATAATTGTATTTACCATAATTATATTAATTCTCGCAATTATTGACTTTTGGAAAATTCAGCGCCAAGCTAGACATAACGTTGATGAAACTAGTCTTTCTCCAACTCCAATTAACTTGCCAAAATCGACTTTATCTGCTGAAGTGATTCGCAGGATGAACGATGAAGTCCAAATTGCCAAAGCGATAATTAAGTCTGGAAAAAAAAGTAAAGATTTACACTTAATAAGTGACTATTTTCCGGTAACTCGCCGCCAAATGAAGCAAAGTTGGCGTTATTTGCGTCGTTTAGTGAGAGAGGGACCAGCAATTGAGTTAGATGTAGAAGCGACTGTTAGCCAGATAGGACAGCAGGGAATTTTACTTAATCCGGTTCTTGTTCCGCGACGAGTTAACCGAACAGAATTGTTACTTTTGATTGATGATGATGGTTCAATGGTGCCTTTTCATGCTTTGGCTGAACGTTTGGTAGAAACTGCTCTCAAAGGAGGTCGCTTGGGAAAAGCTGGGGTTTATTATTTTCATAATTGCCCAGTTGATTATCTTTACCGCGATCGCACGCACTCCCAAGCCGAATCACTCAAAGCTGTTTTAGAACAACTGATAAAATCGAGAAATGTCGCCTTAATTTTTAGCGATGCGGGTGCAGCTCGTGGTGGATTGAGTGCAGAACGAATTGAGCTAACAAAAGATTTTCTTCAGCAGTTGCATTCGTCTGTGCGTTATGTTGCTTGGTTGAATCCAGTACCGCGATCGCGTTGGGCTACTTCTTCAGCTGGTGCGATCGCTCGTTTCGTGCCGATGTTTGAAGTTACGCGTCAAGGTTTGGATGATGCGATCAATGCTCTGCGTGGACACCATCATAATTTTACCCGAAAATAGTCTGATTTATGATATGACAAGCGCAACTTCTGCCACTGCAACCAAATCAAGAGCAGCGACACGACGCATCACATCGTTTCGTCAGCGCTTTGGCGAGGCACATTTTTATCTTGCTTGTCATGCGGCTTTTCCCTTAGCGTTAACCCCTGATTTACTATATCGCCTGTGGGCAACCTTTCAGCGTGATATTCACGGTGAAGTGTTGAATATTCCTTGGATTGCAGTTGCAGACTTGCTTCTGTCGAGTCTTTGCAAAGAGGTGGGATATGAACTTTACGAAATGGAAGCGACATTGCGGAATCTGCTTTTAAGCGAGTTAAAAGCGAATGTGAATTTTGGCATTGAGCGAATTAACGAGTTATCAGACTTTGTGCTTGCTTATGTATCGTCGCAAATAGATAGTCCGGATATTGATATCCGCGATTTTGCTCAAGCTCAACGCTGGACAGCTTTAGCATATACCCAACCCGCAGCAGCAGCAAACGAACTGGCATTGAACTTGAGCAAATTGAAACTAGAAGATAAACCAGAATGGATTCGCATGGCAACTTTAGCAGAAGCTTTTGCCGAACCGTTGATAGAAGCGCAATTCGAGCCATTATTAGTATATCTCCAGGGTATGAGAAACTTTGCGCGAGGCGATCGCCTTCAAGCCAAATCTACTTTTGAAACATTATCCGGACAAGAAAAACAAGTAGAAATTGCCGGCGTTACCTTACCAATTCCCGAATTGACGCAACGGCAACCGAGAATAGATTTTATCAGAGTACCAGTCCCCCCCTTAGAGGTGTTTCAGTTCGAGATAGCTCAAATGGTGCGTCAGCCAAGACTGTTAAATTTGGGTTCAAAATGGCAAGTTAATCTCAGTCGCGCTCAAGCAGAATTTTTTTTGGAAGATTTGGGCGAAAAAGTCGTTTTGCGAATGGTATCTATTCCTGGTGGTAAATTTATGATGGGCGCACCCGAAGGAGAAGGAGACTATCGCGAACGTCCCCGTCACTCAGTTAGAATAGCACCCTTTTTCATCAGCAAGTATCCAATTACTCAAGCGCAGTGGAGTAGGGTTGCACAGCTAGCCAAAGTGAGAATCGATCTCAACGTCGATCCATCCCGCTTTAAGGGCAAACATCTTCCTGTCGAGCAGGTGACTTGGTACGAAGCGATGGAATTTTGCGAAAGGTTACAACAGCAGACAGGCAAGCCTTATCGCCTTCGCAGCGAGGCAGAATGGGAATATGCTTGTCGCGCTAGAACCAATACCCCTTTCCACTTTGGGGAAATTATCACGCCTAAGTTAGCTAACTACGATGGTAAAAATCTCAACCACACAAGTGAAGTTGGTTCTTTTCGCGTAGCTAACGCCTTCGGATTATATGACATGCATGGAAACGTCTGGGAATGGTGTGCAGACTACTGGCGTGACGATTACACATTAGCACCGATAGATGGAAATGCTTGGATAGCTGAAGATGACAACCAATATCGAGTCTTGCGGGGTGGTTCTTGGATTAATCAAGCTAACTACTGCCGTTGTGCATACCGCAATGGAGTTCCACCTAATAACACCATACTCTCTATTGGCTTTCGCGTTGCAGTATCTTTCGGCATCAAGTAATTTTGGCTTTTTTGATAAAACACAATATTCATGAGAGGTTTTTAGTTATGCTAGCTGAACTTGAAAATAAGAAACTTGGAATAATTCCTCTACTTTCTCTAGCTTTGGATATCTATAAGAAAAACTTCAAAGTTCTTGTAGCAGTAGTGACAACTATCTATCTGCCAGTAGTAATGATTAATAATATTTTATTGTTTTTATCATTAGATAACTTTAATAGTCTCACTCTAACAATAGTTAACCCAATTGCATATTTTTCATCGATTATTTTTAGCTTATTTAGTATTGTCCCTATACACTTCGCCATAATGGCTACAACTGTTGTAGTTGAGCGATACGTACTTTGCGAAAAAATTACATATACCACAGCATTGAAAAAATCATTCTCCCGCTTGTGGAGCTTTTGCTTGCTGGGTGTAAGAGTTTTTATAGTTTTTGAGCTTCGTCTTTTACTGCTAATTATTCCAGGTGTTATTTACTTTATAAACTGCTACTTCTTCAGCCATGCTTTTATTTTACGAGATCAACGAGGCAATGCAGCGTTATCTTATAGCAGAGCATTAGTTAAAGGTAATTGGTGGAAAGTATTTTTCATTTACATTACTCAAATGTCCATTGTATTCGGTTCATTATTTATTACCTTACGTATTTTTCCGGCAAATGATATTGTTGCATTGCTCTTACGAACTATCGTAGCAATTTTGGTCGGTAGTTACATTTTTGTGATTAATACCCTCCTGTTCTTAAATCTAGACTATCGAAAAAATCCGATTGTCTAACTGTAGTAAGCGCTGTCTTCGCTTTAGCTTAATAAAAAATATTTCCTTCAGCTAAAAATTATGATTTACGAACTAAAAAATAAAGAACTGGGAATAGTTCGTTTATTGTCGATAAGTTTGGATGTTTATCTAAAAAATATCCGATTTATTTTAGCAATTATAGTAACTATCAACCTGCCTATCGCAATTCTCAATAAGATTGTATCTTTTTTAAGTAACGATCTTAAAGAAACAGCAAATTGGGAAATATTGATATTTGTATATATTTTAGATTTTTTGCTGATTATACCTCGTTCGTTACCAGAAATGGCGGTAGTCTTGATGGTTGAGCGTTACTTGATTGGTGAAAAAACTAATTTTTTTACAACATTGAAAAGAGTATTCTCTTATTTATTAAAATTTAACTGCTTAAAATTAAAAGTTTCTTTAGGAGTTTTTCTGGGATTTTTATTATTTGTTATTCCCGGTATTATTTTTTCGACAAACTACTACTTCTTGCCTCAAAGCTTTATCTTGCGAGATCAAAGAGGAAAAGCAGCCTTATCTTACAGCGAGTTTTTAGTTAAAGGCAACTGGTGGAAAGTCTTTTTATTTGGTATAAATCAAATACTAATTTCATTTGGTTTATATTTTATTAAATCTCATATCTCGGAGGCATTAACTTTCAATTTTATAAATTATTTCATAAAATTAATAGTAGGTAATATGATATCATATTTGATATCAAGTTTATTTTACGTAGTTAATACTCTTTTATTTTTAAATCTAGACTATCGAAAAAATCCGAGTCATTAAAAGGGCAAAAATAACTTCTGCGTTAAATTTAATTTCGTCTGCACACCTAACAAATCTGGTGCTTTGTCGCATTCAAAATAAGTATTGTGCATCTTATCCCAAAGCTTAAAATTTGCTCCATAATTACCAACAATACCGCTGCTGGCGTGATGCCAAGCATGATCTTGAGGTAGGATGAGCCAAGGTGATAACCAGCGGTAAAATAAAGATGTTGGTTTGGGTGTAAAAATACTATGTCTCCACAAATCTAAAGCCGAACTCAAGCTGACACCCGCGACATACCAGCTAGAATCTTGCAGCAGGTAGATAAATAAAGCATGAACCCACAAGTAAATAATTAGAAAGCTTGTCCACAAAGTATTGCGAGAAGTTCCCAAAACATCCATTTCCGTAACTGTGTGATGCACTTGATGCACATACCACAGCCAACGGGTATGAAATAAGCGATGATTCCAGTAGTAAAGATAATCGACAAACACAAAGCTGAAGCAAAATGCAACGATAGGGTGCAAATTTAAAGAACCCTCAACGCTTGGAAGCAAATGCTGATAAAGTTGATAAATAACAGTTATTTGCAGGATGGGAATCAAAATTCCCTGAAAAAATAGACCAATTCCATCCATAAGCCAGTCTTCACGCTTCTTTAAGCGAAATAAAGCCAGTTTGTTGTCATTAGCTACAGTCAGCGTCAGCAAAATCACGAAAGCAAAAAAAACTAACATTTTAAAAAACAGTGTTACTTTACACCATTTCAAATTTAAATTTTATTTATAATATTTCTCAGGTTCTACCTGGGAATTACGAAGTGGCTTTATTTTGCCACTTCTTTTTATGAGTGTAGTTCACACCCAAAATTTCATTTCTACAGATTTTTCTGGTAAGTTTCTTGGATCTTCCCCTTGAGCAATTTTGTTGCGGATAGACTCGACAAAGACGTGGATGGTATCTGCGGGGGTGTTGGCAAAATTGCAACCGTATTTTTCAATTACTTGCCACTGCATGTTTAAAGCTTCGACATCTTGACGGATAATATATTGAGCAGTCCATCTGACAAAAGGTTGCGCTAACTTGTTCCAAATGCCGTAGTTGAAGGTTACATCGGTGTAAACTAAAGTTGAGTCCGCAGCTTCGGGAATCGATTGGCTGGTGATGAAAAGTTTTCTGTGCGTTCCCATATCATACTCAACGCTGGTGATATTCGGCATGTGAAAGCTGTCGATATGACGAATTTCGTAACCTTGAGAGTTGAGGAAGTGTGTAAACCAACCGAGATTTGTTGTTTCGTTACGGTAGGATGCGAATACTGAACCGTTGCGTCTTTCCACCGTCATTTCTAGCTGTGAAGCGCGAGGTATGCGGAATACTCCCGGATGAACCGATGCGGTGTGGGGAATGTCGATAAAGTTTTCCGCGCAGTTGGTGACGTTGTTGCGAAAGCGGTTAATGACGCGTACTGTTTCCCATCCTGGTTGTTGGTAGTAAGGCATTTTGAAAGGCGCAAATTCTTGACTTGGCTTTTGCGCTAATCGCAGGGAAACATATCCATCTTGCTCTTTTGTGTCATAACATAACACGCGACGAGCATCGGTAAGTTGGAAATTTTCACCTTCAGCAGGTACAGCTACAACTTTGCCGGTTTTGTCGTAAACCCAACCGTGGTAAGGACACTGGATTTTGCCTGCACAGATTTTACCATGAGACAGACGGCTGTTTCTGTGCATACAGCGATCGCGCAATGCCACCGCTTTCCCATCATCACCACGAAACACTACCAGCCATTCATCTAAAACTGTACGTTGCAGTACTGTCTTAGATTTTAATTGCTTGCTTTCACAAACAACATACCAAAAATCCTCAAATCTCACTTTTCCCCCGCATAAATTTTTATTTCTATATCGTTTGTTAAATCTATCTGACAAGCAAGTCTTGCTTGTTCATTTCCCGGTGCAAATATCTCTAAAATTTCTTTTTCTTCTTCGCTAGGAGGTGGAATATCACCTTCTACAACTACCAAACAAGTTCCACAAATTCCCGTCCGACAGCCAAATAATACGGGAGAATTTTGTACTGTCAGATGTTCGGAAAGTTTTTGATGTTTTTCTAGAGGAATAGGTTGATAATTGCTTTTGGGAAAAGAGATGATATGTTTCTTCATGAGAAATCAAACCGCAGATGAACGCAGATTTTTTTATCTATGTAACTTCTTTACCATTTTAATTTCTTTCTCTGCGTCTCTGCGACTCTGCGTGAAAAAAAACATTTATACACGAAGTTTATAGTTCAAAAGTTATTTTTCGACCATACAGAAGGTTCAAGTTTATTTACATAATGCATATATTCAACTAACGGTTTGTCAATGCTAATAATTGCATTCGGATTGTAGCGAATATTGTCATAAATCATGCCATCTTCACCACGCAATAAATAGTAAGCTAATTTAGTTAGCAAAAGTAATATTCGCGTAATCACCCAACCAAAAATACCTTTTCTTTCTTTTGCAACATAAATAGGTTGAATGCGCGTTCTGACTGTTTCTAGAGGGGTGTAGGCGTAAATCATATGTAATTGTGGGACAATACGGACTTTTTTCATAATAGTTAAAAGTCCGATACACCCATCTGCATATCTCATAGTATATTCATAATTTTCGCCGATAATTTTTCGCCCTATTCGCTCTCTTGCTGTCGTTTGAGGAAATTCCCCATTGAGTGTAAAATCAACAACTGTACCGGATTCATCTTGTGTAAAGATAAATCCATTTTAATATTTAATTTATGTACAGTTTGCAGATGTTGAGCATCAATGCCATTCATCATGCAAATGTGGTAATGACAGCTTCTTTCAAAGGCTTTGTCGTGTATTGTCACCAGAGGTTTATCTTTAAGTTCATCAAATTCAACTACTTTATTTGGTGCTTCTGTATCTGGATAAACCCAAATAAAATTATATTTTTCATCTGTAGCATAAGATTGCAGCTTTGCTTTATCGGGAATTGTTGATTGACAAGGAATATCTTGACAATTTCCTTCGCCATCAAATGCCCAATGATGAAAAAAACAGCGAATAAAATTACCATCAACTTGTCCAATTCCTAAATCCGTTCCTAAATGTGGACAATAAGCATCTAATGCGCGAATCTTTCCATTTTCTCCGCGAAAGATAATGATTCTTTGTCCGCAAATATTGAAAGACTTCGCTTTACCTTTTGGTATTTCTTTGCTTGGACAAGCAATATACCAGCCTTTGGTAATAATATCCCAATTGTTAAAGATTTTCATCTTCACAATTGGTTGTGTGTTTTGATTTTGAAATTGATTCATTTTCTCGTTTCTCGTTCCCAGGTTCAACCTGGGAATGTAAATCAGGAGGCTCTGCCTCCTATAATAGAAGTGGCAGAGCCACTTTGAAGGCATTCCCAGGTTGAACCTGGGAACGAGGATTCATCAAACGAGGATGAGAAGGCTTTTTTTTGCGTTTCTAAATATTTAGGAATAGAATTTGATGCCATGAGGGACATTTGTTTATTACTTTGCCAAACGTAGTTGAGTTTATCGAGGTAAACTTTATAAGATTCCATCGCTTCGGTGTGAGTTTGATAGCTGCGATGTAGTCCTTCTGATTCTTGGGTGAAGCTAAGACGCATCATTTCTTTTGCTTCAATATCGCTCATATTAAAAACAGGCGATCGCAAGACTTGATAAATCGCTGAATACAATGCCGGATCGTACCAAAAAATCCCGTTTATAGCTGCACTAAAGTGATAATGGTCTTTTTGACAACCACGTAAACCCAAGTTAGCTACTAGTTTTTCAAATGCTGTCGGTGGTTTTAAACACTCAATCACATCATGGGAGATAATTGTCGAACTGTTAAAATGAAAGCTTTCATCCATGAAGTGATAGTAAGAAATATTTGCAGGGATGGGAGCATTTTCTTGGTCAGGATGTTTCTGATAATAATTGCTTAATTTGTGCTGTACTAATTTACCGTTGAGTGTTCGCACACCCCGGACGGTGAAATATTGACAAGCTAAAAAGGTATTATCTGATGATAAAAGTCCAAAGGTTTGCAATTGCAGCTTTTTCCACCAACGTTTGAAGGTGTTGGTGTCAGCGAAAATCATCGTTTCGTTAAATGGTCCCCGCATTGTATAAGAGAAGATGCGCTTACCAAATAATGCGGCTTCTACTTGATTGGAAACTGTTTGAAAAGCGTTTATATGAGCGCGTTCTTGTGCAGATTCCAAGTCGAGCATATCACAAACTAAACGAAAATCTTCTTGGGCATAAAGTCCGGCAGCACTAGTTTGATTAAAGAAGATTGTCGCAATTTCGGCGGAGATAATTTGCGAATAATAAGCTACCCAATAAAGTTGATTTAAGATAACTTTTTGACTTTGGCTTGCTTGTTCCCATACTGGTGTACCGTAAAGTAAAGAGAATTCTTCTGGATTCCAATAAACATCTTTGCAATCTTCATATTTAAATGCAGCAGCTGCTTCGTCAAGCAGTTGCGTGTGGTCTTGTTGTTTGTTGCGGGTGTGGTTAATTTGTAGTTTGCGGTAGATTTTGGGATTTTCTAGAAGTGTGTTTTGTTTGGGTTCGTTAAATGTTGTGTTCATATTAAATAATGTATTAAGCGCTAAAGCGCTTATTACGAGCTTTTATACACATTTTTCCGGTGGGAAAGGGTGAAATGATCCTCGCTGGTCGAGTTGTTGAAGTATAATTTCTGCATTGGGGTGACTCATAAGCGATCGCAACAATTTCAAACGACTACCACTGTGAGTTTCTGTATCCAATTCGGCAAAAATCTTTACTTTCTGTTGCCGCGATAAATCACCTTTGACTTTCTCAATTGCAGCTACGACGCTTTGAGGTCCCACCTGCACCATCTGCAAAAATGATGCAAGTGTCTCGATAATCGTATTTTGGCTTGATGATGTCACATCTATTCGGTCAAATAGCGTTACCCCGGTAGCGTGGTGACGACTTTCATCTTGCAAAAACGAATGTAACATTAAACCCATATCTTTATCTACACAGTTTTTAGCCAGACTGCGGTAATGGCTTAAACCCCAACCTTCAAGCACCACCTGTAGGACGAACAGCAGGACGGTTTTATCTTGACTTTCTATCAAATCTTCTAAAAAGCGTAAGAAAAGGTTATTCGCTACAGGTTCGGGAGTTGATAAAAAACGGCAAATTTGGTCAAAGTGGCTAGCTTCATCACCACAAAAAAGAGCATAAAGCATCCTTTCTTCTGTCGTTTCTGCGAGTAGCACCATTTTTGCCATGTAACCCATACCCGCTTTCTCGATGAAGTAGGATTCCTCTAGCAGTCCGCAGCTACAAAGTTGTAAAATTTCAGCTTGCTCGTTTGCAGTTGCATCGGTAAAAATTTCTACATTATGTAGGTTGAAGTGGGTGGCGTCCCAAGGAGGAGGGGAAGTGGGGGATGAGGAGGAATTTGCTTCTTTGTCTCCCCCATCTCCCTTATCTCCCTTATCTCCCTTATCTCCTCCTTTCTTCAGAAGGGTTGAGGACAATAAGCGATGCAGTTTATCTTGCTCTTGGAGGTGGGGTAAGTCGAATCCAGCGGTTTTGTGTTGAATATTCATTAATTTGTAGTAAGGGCTTCAGCCCTTAAAACAGAAGTGATGACGGCTTAAGCCGTCACTACATATTAATCACTAGTCATTTCATCTCGCCATCTTGAACGATCGCTACTTTCTACGTCACGCGATCGCGCATCTAGCCAAGTTTCCCAAGAAAGGGCTTTCTGTCTTTCCACATGATTGATAAACTGCATAATGGATTGATCTGCTTTGATCGGGGTTCTCATGTCAAACTTAATTGTTTGGAAAATCTTAGTATCACCTTTAGCAAAGTAGTTACCCACCATCTTGGTAAGTGATAGCACAACTCTGTTAAATAACCAACCGAAAATACCTTTACGTTTTTTCGTAATTAACAAAGTTTGACCTTCGGCTTTTCCTCCTTCGGTCATACGCAGGGTAAACATGATGTGGAAATGCAAAAAGTCGGGTCCAACTGTGACTGTACCGGTGCTACCGTACCAATAACACATGCTGTAGGTGACGGCGTTTTTGTAGAAGGGACGAATTAACTTGATGAAAAAGGAATCCTCACCACCGCGTGTAGTGTTGCTGAAGGCGATCGCATTCTCATTCAGTTCGTCTTTCTCAAAGACAATTTCTAATGGCAAATTGTGAACTGTATTGAAGTGTTGAGCATCAATTGCATTAATCATCATCACGTTGGGATGACAATTTTTAATGAAGCGAGAACCTAAAGCGCTGTAACATTCTTCGTCTTCCAATTCCGGGACAAAGGGTAATGGTTGGTGCGGAGTTTCTCCAGTCCAAACCCAAATCATCCCGTATTTCTCAGCTGTATGCCAAGATTTCAACTTCATCGGCAGGGGTTCCCCTAAACAGGGGATCTCAACACAAATACCATCAGCATCAAACTTCCAGTTGTGGAAAAAACAGCGCAATTCATTACCCTCAACTTTGCCTTCCGCTAAATGAGCACCCATATGCGGACAGTAGGCGTCAAAGGTGATTACTCTTTTATCTTGACCTCGGTAAATAGCTAGTTCTCTACCGAGAACTGTGACAGCTTTTACCTCACCCTTCCTCAAATTGCGTGAGGGTAATACCCAATACCACCCCTCGATAAAACGCTGTGGGTTATTGAAAGTCTTTTTTTGGTTCTTTGCGATAAAAATCTGCGAGTTGACGTTCATGTTGAGGTTTTCACTTCTGGTGAAGCAGCTGATTATATAATTCCCAATTTAATAGTCCTCAAAATGTTGCGATCGCGAAGCGACTCTAAAAGAGTATTGCAGGTTTTGCTTTCTGAGTCTTTTTTTCCAACCCCCATTCTGCTGGAAACTGTTGCTGCTGCTCAACAGGGGAATTAGCGAACCACATTCGTCTGCCTGCTGAAGTCAGGTTTTCTTCACAAATTTCCGTCAAGCAGACGAGTTCAGCGCCTTGGAGATGACCTGGGTTATGCTGCTCGAAAAAGCGGATGTGAGGATCTTGCAGTCTTTCTTGGGGAATCCCCCGCAGACAGTCTCGCAGCACATGGGGATGAGGAAAGCGGACTACTCCGGCTTTTGCGTCATAATATTCGCCAAAGCGATCGCCTGCAAGAAACTCGATCAACGAGGAAATATAAACTGGTGTAACTGCATCATATCGCGGATAAAACTCCCGCCAAAAAATCGGCAGAAAACGATAGGTACGATATCCCCCAGAAATTAGCAGCCAATATAGTCTACCTTGAGCATAATCACGGCGAAGCTGGTTTACAGAGGTTATCCAACAGCGAGAAAGTGCCGAACTCGACCACCCGCTAGGGTCCATTATGGTGTCCCCAGAATAGACTACACTTAGTTTTTCCCCTTCAAACTCAGTGTTATACATCAACAGAGTGGAAAAACCTTGCAGCCGATTTGTTTTCTCATCTTTGAGCAGAATTACCCAGTTTTTCTGACTTAAGTCTGTCTCAAAAACATCTCGCTTTACACCTTCAAAATGGATGCTAAGTAGCGAGTACATAGCTTCTTTATCTTCTGGTGATAAATCCTCCGTGTGAACCAATTGGCTTTTCATTGCTTGATCAAAACAAATTTTGTCGTTCCATTATATGAACTGTAATCATTTGTTTGATGTGATTATAAAGTTCTGTGTCAGAAACTCATCTATTCTTCTTTCTCAGTCCCCGATCCGCAGTCCTCAGTTTTCAGTCGCTAGTGTTAAAACAGATGTCAGGCTTTGGAAAAAGGCTCGTGAATAAAGTCTCATGAGGCTTTGATACTCTTTAATGAGTCTTTTATATAGATGAACGAGTCTTTTTTATAGATGAACGAGTCTTTTATATGCTACCTACAGGCTGGAAGCCTGAGGCTACACGGACAAAGGCTGCCTTCGCAGCCTAAGAGATTGATTTAAAGCCTACGAAGGTAGGCTTTGTTCGTTTAGCCCCACCCTTCTAGGGTGAGGGCGCCTTTTTTGCTAATTATGAAAATTCCGCAAGCGTAAAGCATTAGTCACCACAAAAACAGAACTAAACGCCATTGCACCACCAGCAATCATTGGGTTGAGTAACCATCCAAAGATAGGATAGAAAACCCCAGCAGCGATAGGAATTCCCGCAACGTTGTAGATAAAAGCAAAGAAGAGATTTTGGCGGATATTGCGGATGGTAGCGCGACTAAGTTTAATCGCCGTGACAATGCCTTGCAAATCTCCGGAAATTAAAGTAATGTCACTAGCAGCGATCGCTATATCTGTTCCCGTCCCTATCGCAAACCCCACATCAGCTTGTGCTAGCGCCGGCGCATCATTAATACCATCACCCACCATCGCGACAAGGGAGTGGGGAGTAGAGACGCGATTAATCGCGTCTGTACAAAAGTGGGGAGTGGGGAATGAGAAGTTTTTATTTCTCCTTGTCTCCTTGTCTCCTTGTCTCCTTGTCTCCCCCCCTCTCCCTCTCTCTTTTTGCAACGATTTAATCACCGCTACTTTTTCATCTGGTCGAACTTCGGCAAAGATGTTATTGATATTAACTTGAGAAGCGATCGCTTCTGCTGTTTGTCGATTATCTCCGGTAAGCATCACTACTTCTAAACCCATCTTTTGTAGTGCTTTCACCGCATCTACAGATGAAGGTTTTAAGGCATCAGCAATGCCCATCAACCCTTCTATTTTGCCATCAACAGCAATCCAGACCACTGTTTTACCAGCCGCTTCCCAGACTGCTTGGTAATCTTCTAATCTCTCCCCCAACCCCTCTCCTACAAGGAGAGGGGAGTCAATCTCCCCCTTCCCTAGGAGGGAAGGGGGTTGGGGAGCCAGTGCGTTGGGCGGCTTTGCCGACTTGAAGCACCTGGCGTGGGTTAGGTTCCCAGATTCTTCCAACCACCGTTGTGTACCGATTTGTACTAACTGATTTCCCACAACACCTTGGACACCGCTACCAGCAAAAGCTTGAAAATTGTCGGCTTCGGGGAAATTGACTTGTTGCGATCGCGCATAATTTACAATAGCTTCAGCCAGAGGATGTTCAGAATTACGTTCCACTGCTGCGACTAACTGCAAAAGCTTCATTTCATTGTTATTCGCACTGCCATTAACAGTTACAAAGTCGGTAACAGTCGGTTTTCCCTGAGTCAAAGTCCCAGTTTTATCCAGCACAATCGTTTTAATTTTGTGCGCCATTTCTAAGCTGGTTGCATCCTTAATTAAGATGCCATTTTCTGCACCTTTACCAGTTCCCACCATCACAGAAGTTGGTGTAGCCAAACCCAAAGCACAAGGACAAGCGATAATCAACACACCAACGGTGGTAATTAAAGATAAACTCAGATTACGTGTGACACTAAACCAAATAGTGAAAGTAACAACAGCAATAATAATCACTGCTGGTACAAACCATCCAGTCACCTGATCGGCTAATCTTTGAATTGGTGCGCTACTTCCTTGCGCTTGTTGCACTAGTTGAACAATTTGCGCCAAAAACGTATCTTTCCCAATTCGTGTAGCTCGGAATTTAAAGCTACCTGTTTTATTAATCGTCGCTCCAATTACCTCATCACCTGGTAGTTTTTTCGTAGGTAAACTTTCACCAGTCACCATCGATTCATCAACTGTAGAATTGCCTTCAATCACTTCGCCATCAACCGGAATTTTTTCGCCCGGACGCACCAAAATTACATCATCAATTCTTACTTCTTGAATGGGAATATCAATCTCCTTTCCGTCGCGAATTACTCTCGCATCTCTAGCTTGCAAGCCGATAAGTTGGCGAATTGCCTCGGAAGTTTGCCCCCTAGCGCGACTTTCCAACAACTTTCCTAAAGATATTAAGGCAATAACTACCGCTGCTGTTTCATAGTAAACCTCTGGCATCAAGCCTTGATTCACAAAAAACTGGGGAAAAATAGTAGCAAACAACGAATAGAAATAAGCTGCACTTGTACCCTTAACAATTAGCGTGTCCATTGTCGCAGAACCGCTTTTCAAAGCTTTCCAGCTATTTATATAAAATTTGTAACCACACCAAAATTGTACAGGTGTAGTTAAAATCAATTGCAGCCAAGGATTATGTAACCATGCAGGAATAAAAGGTAAATGTACGCCAATCATCATTGGCAGCGAACCGACAACTAGTAAAATACTAATTACTGCTGCTACTGCTAGCTTAATTTTCAAGTTGCGTAATTCCGCAAGACGAACAGCTTTTTGGGCGTCATCTTCCCCAGTCATCATGTCTTCATCTTGTAGAGAATAAGCCGAGTATCCTGCCTCCTCTACAGTTGATTGAATTTGCTTTAAATTAGTTTTGCGGGGATTATATTTAACTAAGGCTTGTTCTGCACCAAAGTTGACGTTACATTCACTTACACCTGTAATCGAGAGAATCGTTTTTTCGATTCTTTTGGCGCAAGAAGCACAACTCATGCCTCTCAGTTTCAGTGTGAGGGTATCCATATTCAACAATTCAAAATGCCTGATTCGTAGGATATAAAGGCATTTACGCATGTATCAGGATTTCGATTATTTCAGTACGTTAAACTAGATTAAAGTACCCTACGAATATCAGCTTTACTAAAATTATTCTAAAATCTCTAGTTAGGTGGAGAGTCAAGCAATCCGATGCAAAATTTTGGATAGCACCTACTAGTGTGTCAAAGACCAATTGACGGATAGATTTTCTGTAGAGACGGCGATTTATCGCGTCTCTCTAACCGTCAAAATGAATTTGATAGACTACTACTACCCTATAAGGGCTTGTCGTCACTAAAATGTTGGTTAATAGCCAAATTATCGTCAAACCGATAGCCCACCTGGGATTCAAATCCCTTTTCTTATAGCCTAAGTCGTCTCAACACGACTAATAAATTTCACAATTTACGCATCACCTTTGTTTTTCAACGTCAATATGTCATTTCAGCCAGAAAGACTTGAACAAAAATAAGGGGACTGGGGGTGTTTTGCGTAAATTGTGAAATTATTTGAGTCTAATTTAGTAGACTTGTGGTATTAGCCTTAGAATTTATTCTGAGGTGGGATACAGACAAGAGCGAGGGTTTTGAAATATGTTGGGAATGACAAGCCCTCTTTAGGTTGGGCTAGTGCAAGATGTGAAGAGGTATACTTTAGCTTGATTTTTATCTATCTGTAGTGTGATAAGTTGAGAAATCTACCGTGTTAACTAAAGATAATCAAGTGCTGTTAATTGGTCAGGTAACAGCCAAAAGCAAAGTCCCCATTAGAACAATTCGCTATTATGAAAGTCTCGGTCTACTCAAGTCATCTGGACGAACTGAGGGAAACTTTCGGCAATTTACCGCAGATGTACTTACCCGACTGTCATTTATTAAACGCGCTCAAAAGTTGGGGCTGAGTCTAGAAGAGATTGGCGAAGTCTTGGCAGTTTATGATGGTGGTAAATCAGCGTGCGATCGCATTGAAGAAAAGCTGGAAGATAAAATATTAGAGATTGACCGTCAGATAGAACAATTGTTAACCCTGCGAGGCGAATTAAAAGGAGTACTATCAGGATGGGAAAGTCTACCAATCAAGCCAGAAGATACAATTTGTCCCCTGATTGAAGAGACTTGATTGGTAGGTGAAAATCTCAAAGATTAACTAATTCTGTTTAATTTGCGCTTTAGTGTCACTGCACCTAAAGCGCCAAAAGCTATTAATCCAAAAGTAAAATTAGGTTCAGGAACAGCCGCAATACTTAGTTTATTAATTCCAAAAGGACGATTTGACACAGAACTACTAAAAACCAGCCGCTTAATATTAGCAATGTCGCTGCTAACACCAAGGAAAACAGCAGAGTTCTCCAACGCTAATGAGGAAATTGCATCTAAAGAAAAAGTCCCCAGCTCTTGATTTGCGTCATCAAAAGCTGAAACAAATGCTTTATATGGATTTAATTCAAAAGCTACAGCTAGTTGAGTGCCAGCACTTTTTACAGGCTTCTCAAATGTAATACTTAAAGGTCCCGGATTACCATCTAGTGGAGGATTGGGTTTAGCTCCTGTTAACAAGATATAATCGCCACTAGCAAAGGCTGTAGCTTCTGATTTTATTGTTTGAGAGCGTTCCGTCAGGTTGCGCTACTCCGCATCGCTCAGTTTCCCAAACGTGACATTGTTCGCAACAATGGGAAAAGCATATTTCCTCACTCTTCTTGACCTGACCATGAAATTAGTTTGCTCCCAAAGCGACCTCAGTACAAACCTCTCAATTGTTAGTCGTGCAGTCCCATCACGTCCAACTCATCCGGTACTTGCTAACGTGTTACTGCAAGCGGATGCTCAAACTAACTCTGTAAGTTTAACAGCCTTTGATCTCAGCTTAGGTATCCGCACCAGCTTTAGCGCTGAAGTTATCCAATCCGGAGCGATCGCACTTCCTGCTAAACTACTCGTAGATATTACCTCTCGTCTTCCCGAAGGAGAAATCACCTTAGAAGATGAATCCGCAAGTGTTGCCGAAACCCCAGGAGGCGAAGGTATAATTGTTACACTCACACCCAAAAGTGGGCGTTATCAGCTAAGAGCAATGGGAGCGGAAGAGTATCCCGAACTACCTGTAATCGAAAATATCGAAGCAATTCATCTTACCGCTGCTGCATTAATTGAAGGATTGCGCGGTTGTTTATTTGCAACCAGTAGCGATGAAACTAAGCAAGTGCTTACCGGAGTGCATTTAACACTCAAACAAGACGCGCTGGAATTTGCAGCGACAGATGGACATCGTTTAGCAGTTGTAGAAACGCTCAACGAAAGTGCTGTTGCTAGTGCTGAAAATCAACTAGAGGTGACAGTACCAAACAGAGCCATGCGCGAACTAGAGCGGATGTTGGCTCATAGTTCCTCCGAAGAAGAAACTGTAGCCTTATACTTCGATCAAGGTCAAATTGTATTTCAATGGCCAAATCAACGCTTAACAAGCCGAATTTTAGAAGGACAATATCCCGCTTATCGATTACTTATCCCTCGCCAATTTGAGCGAACATTAACGCTAGAACGACGACAGTTAGTTAGTACCTTAGAGCGAATTGCTGTCTTAGCAGATCAAAAAAATAATATCGTAAAAATCAGCATTGACAGTGACGCAGGGGAAATTACCTTATCTGTAGAATCTCAAGATGTCGGTAGCGGTAGAGAGTCGATGCCGGCGCAACAAATATCAGGGGAAAATATAGATATTGCCTTTAATATCAAATATTTAATGGAAGGCTTAAAAGCGTTGCCATCTCCAGAAATTCAAATGCAGCTAAATGGAAATCTAACTCCGGTGATTTTTACACCATTAAGTGGTTTAAAGATGACTTATTTAGCAATGCCGGTGCAACTTAGGAGTTAAAGGGATTAGGGACGCTTGGATTAGGGACTAGGATTTTTTTCTCTATTTAGGTAACTCCTAATTCCCGTACAGACGCGAGGAACATCGCGTCTCTACAATTCCTAATTTTTGTACAGACGCGAGGAACATCGCGTCTTCTAACTAATTTTCACAGCGTCAGCAAAGCGAATTTTCAAATAATCATCTTCCATCTTGGCGCCAGATGGTTGCAATGCTGCCAAAGCTTGGGGTAATACTAAATTACGGCGATGATTGCCTATTGTGATGTTTAATTCGTCTCCACTTTTACTAAGCTGCACTTGGTTTTTGGGAATCCCAGGTAAATAAAGTTCCAAACTGTATTGGTTATTATCTTGCACTATTCGGATTGTCGTTTCTTTGTAATAAACTTGAGTCGGGTCTTCATCTTTGTAGAGCGTTTCCTTCAATCTTTCTAACGCTGCTAAACCGCAAAGTTCTTCAGAAAAAAGCGGTGCTTCTTTCACAGGCAGAGGAAGAAAGTTGTCATGAATTTCTTGGCGATATTGCTGCTGATTTTCTTTCCAACGTTGGAAAAATGGATCTTGTACTTCGTCGGGAATGATGCGATTAGCTATAATTAAATCCGTTGCCACATTATACAAACTCAAATAAGCATGAGCGCGGAGAGACTCTTTAATCACCATTTTTTCTGGATTAGTGATTAGCCGCACTGAAGTTTGAGTATTATCAGTTAATACTTTTTCTAGAGCTTCAATTTGCTCATAAAATTCATAAGGTGCATCCATCACCTCTTTATCTGGCAAAGAAAAACCCGCGATCGGTCTAAAAAAAGGTTCAACTAAAGGTCTAAGTGCTACAGAGATGTTTTGAAACGGTTTATAAAATCGCCGCATATACCAGCCACTGATTTCTGGTAAACTCAACAGACGCAATGCTGTACCAGTCGGGGCTGAGTCGATAATCAAAACATCATACTCGCCTTCGTCGTAGTGGCGTTTCATTCTTACCAAGCCAAAAATCTCATCCATGCCTGGTAAAATTGCTAATTCTTCCGCTTGTACCCCGTCCAAACCCCGCGCTTGCAAAACTTGGGTTATATAGCGTTTGACGGCACCCCAGTTTGACTCTAGTTCTAACAGCGCATCGAGTTCTGCACCCCACAAATTTGGGCGAATTTCTCGCGCTGCATGTCCTAGTTCTAAATCAAAACTGTCTGCTAAGGAGTGTGCCGGATCTGTACTCAAAACAAGTGTGCGATAGCCTAGTTCCGCACAACGCAGTCCAGTAGCTGCCGCTACGGAGGTTTTGCCTACGCCACCTTTGCCTGTCATCAAAATTACACGCATGGATGATCTGTCCTAGCTGAGGATTATTTACATTTATTTACATTATCGACTTTTTAAAGGAAATAAATGCTGCTTTAGCACGTCTAGACGCGAACAATTCCAATAATCGATGTGAGAAATAATAAGACTATCAGAGTTGAGGCGTAACTCACTCCAGCCAGGGATAGAGATGTGTGGTTTCCACGGTAGAGGTGTATTCCAATTGAGTGTCCACTTAGTTTTAATTGTGTCTCCCTCTTTTTGAATGTCATGTAAATCCATTTTCGGATTTAAAAAGAAAGTCTCGATGAATTTAATCATCAGTTTGTACAGCTTGACACCACGAAATTTGTTAAGCGGATCTTGAAAATAAACATCTTCAGCGTAGATGCTGTAAGTTTGATTTACGGGAAATCTTTGATAGTCTTCTTTGAGGATTTGAACAATATCCATAATGAATCATCTGTTGCACATTAAAAATGCTTGCCACCACTTAGGAAAACTCTGAATGAGCGAATGCATCAATTGTTACGGTTCTACTTGATCCCATAGACTTTCTAACTGACGTTGCCAAGCAGCGATAACTTCTGCTTGTGCTTCTGGAGTTTGTTCTATTTCACCTAACAATCCTTCAGCGTAAAATCGTTCTAAATTTTGCATGGTAGCTTGCTGGGATTGTCCTTGCTGTTTTGCAGCTAGGATAATTTGTCGAATGCGATTTTCAATTAGCCGAGTGAAGACATCATCTAAACCAGCTTGATGTAAAGATGCTAGTCGGGCGATCGCACTCTCCAAATCCGCACTTACCAAAGTGTTACTATTGTGCTGAAATACTCCCCACACTACCCCTTCATACACGGCATAGCGTACTTCTTGAGTGTCATCAAAATTCGCTTCTAGCAACTGTTCTAACAAGGGTTGAGCCTCTTGTACTGGCACAATTGGCAGCAAAACTCGCACCCATGTATTATCTTCGCTAAGTAGCACCAATAGCCGAAAACCAGAGGTTTCTACTTGCCAAGATCCTGGTGCGATCGCTACAACAGCTGCTTCATCAAATAATTTTGTCAGCGTTACCGCTATTTCTTCGGATTTCATAGTTTTTTCTCATCTTTAGCCTCTAGGGTAGCGTTTTGCGGTTACAGCCGATAACGAACTATGTGCTTAGAGGCAAAAAACTCATTGAAAATCTATCTATCAGTCTGCTGTACTGCTTGCTGAACTACTTCTAAAGGTAAATCTAACAATTGGGCGATCGCATCCTCACTCAACCCAAACTCTATCATTCGTGGTATTGTTTCTAACTTGCTTTGCTGCTTACCTTGTTCTAAACCTTGCTGCTTACCTTGTGTTAAACCTTCTTCTAAGGCTTCCTGATAAACTTTAGTTTGTTTTAACTCACTTAAACCTAACATTGCTTCAATCTCCTCGCGGCTCTTTTTTGGTAATTTGTAAACAATGATTGTCTCAATTAAGTTGATGAGGTCACGCTTACTAACTTCATCAGTTAACTGTTGTTTTGCTTGGTCGATTAAACGTCTTGCTAATTGCGGTGCGGTTTCTTCAGCCTCAATAACAAGTTTAACAACACCAATACCAAGGGAGGTTTCTGCAACTTCTTCTAACTCATCTAAATAAATGCGTCTAACTCGATTTATAGCTAAAATTTCGCTAAACTGTGAAGCTTGCTGTCTTTCTATACCGCGAGTGGGATAAATAACTACAACTTGCCAAGGTGATACAGGTTTGTATTGCCGCAAGTAGAGAAATAATTCAGCAAACAAGCGGTAATATAGATCCTCATCGGCTTGAAACTGAACTTCAATCACATAGAAGGGTTTTTCTGGGTCATTGGTGGTTGGTAAGAATAAACCGTCAAGTCGAAAAGCAAGTTGTTTGACTTCGCAAGAGGTGAATTCATACCCAACAGCTTCCGCTGGAGATTTGTTAATTAGTTCAAAGAAGATGCTAGGAAATGTCTGAAATAAGCTATAGAAAATGCTGTCTGTTTTCACTGTGATTTCGCGTACCGAAAGCTGCTGATGATAGCTTATCGAGTTGATGGTAGGAAAACGAGAGTTCTGCAAACACGCACGCGATCGCTCGTCTACACCAGCACTCTTTGACACACATAAGATTACGGTTTATTTTTACCCTGGCATTCCTAAGCCGTCAGCGTAACTCTAGAGTATGCCACAATAGCGAAACAGAAGCGATCGCAATACATGGAAGGAGTTTTCATTGTGGAGTTCCGATATAGCCCAGCAGAAATTGAGGAAAAATGGCAAAAAACATGGACTGAATTAGGCTTAGACAAAACACCTACAAACAGCGACAAGCCAAAATTCTACGCCTTATCCATGTTCCCCTATCCATCGGGCAGCCTACACATGGGTCACGTCCGTAATTATACGATTACTGATGTGATTGCCCGCCTCAAACGAATGCAAGGTTATCGGGTACTGCATCCAATGGGATGGGATGCATTCGGCTTGCCAGCAGAAAACGCCGCCATTGATAGAGGTGTTCCACCGACAAAGTGGACGTATCAAAATATCGCTCAGATGCGGCAGCAATTGCAGCGTCTGGGTTTGTCAATCGACTGGGAACGCGAAGTAGCTACATGTTCCCCTGATTATTATAAGTGGACGCAGTGGATTTTCTTGCAGTTTTTACAAGCGGGGTTAGCTTACCAAAAAGAAGCAGCAGTAAATTGGGACCCCATTGACCAAACTGTACTGGCAAACGAGCAAGTTGATAGCGAAGGACGTTCTTGGCGTAGCGGTGCCAAAGTTGAGCGCAAATTGTTGCGGCAATGGTTTTTGAAGATTACCGACTATGCCGAAGAATTGTTGAATGATTTAGATAAATTACCAGGTTGGCCTGATCGCGTCAAGTTGATGCAGGCAAACTGGATTGGTAAATCCACAGGTGCGTACTTGGAATTTCCCATCGTCGGGATGGATGAAAAAATCGGCGTATACACCACCCGTCCAGATACGATTTATGGCGTTACTTACGTGGTGTTGGCACCAGAACATCCTTTAACAAAGCAGGTTACAACCCCAGAACAGCAAGCAGCGGTAGAAGCATTTGTCCAAGAAGTTACCAACCAAAGCGAGTTGGAACGCACTGCGGAAGATAAGCCGAAGCGGGGTATCCCCACTGGTGGTAAAGCAATTAACCCCTTTACCGGCGAAGAAATTCCGGTTTGGATTGCCGATTATGTACTGTATGAGTATGGTACTGGGGCAGTGATGGGTGTACCCGCGCATGATGTCCGGGATTTCAAGTTTGCCAAAGAACAGAATTTACCCATCAAGGTGGTGATTATACCACAAGATGGCGAACAACAAACGTCACAAGCATATACAGAACCGGGAATTATGATTAATTCTGGTGACTTTGATGGTATGGCGTCTGGTGAAGGCAAGCAAGCGATCGTGGAATATGCCGGAAAACAAAATTTTGGCAAAGCGCGGGTACAATATCGCTTGCGGGATTGGTTGATTTCCCGGCAGCGGTACTGGGGCGCACCGATACCAGTAATTTACTGTCCCAACTGTGGGACTGTGCCTGTGCCTGATAAAGATTTACCAGTGCAGTTGCCGGAAGATGTAGAATTTAGTGGGCGCGGTGGTTCGCCCTTAGCGCAGTTAGAAAGTTGGGTAAATGTGCCTTGTCCCACTTGCGGCACGCCGGCAAAGCGAGAAACTGACACGATGGATACTTTTATTGATTCCTCGTGGTATTTCTTGCGCTATCCTGATGCGAAGAATGAACAGCAGGTTTTTGATTCAGCGAAGACGAATGACTGGATGTCGGTGGATCAATATGTGGGTGGAATTGAACACGCGATTTTGCACTTGTTATATTCGCGGTTCTTTACTAAAGTACTGCGCGATCGCGGTTTGTTGAATTTCGACGAACCCTTCCAACGTCTGTTGACTCAAGGTATGGTGCAGGGTTTAACTTACAAAAATCCTGTCACTGGCAAGTATATCCCATCGGCACAAGTTGACCCCGCAAATCCGAGAGATCCAGAAACGGGGGAAACGCTGCAAATTTTCTATGAAAAGATGTCTAAGTCGAAATACAATGGCATCGATCCTGAGGAAGTTTTGGCGAAGTATGGTGCGGATACTGCACGCATGTTTATCTTGTTTAAAGCTCCCCCAGAAAAAGATTTGGAATGGGAAGATGCTGATGTTGAAGGTCAATTTCGGTTTTTGAATCGAGTTTGGCGTTTAGTGACATCTGTTAATAATAAAGACGCGAGAAATCGCGTTACTACGGGGGAAGTAAGTAAGACAGAGAAGGAGTTGCGACGGGCAATTCATACTGCTATTAAGGAAGTTACGGAAGATTTGGAGGGGGATTATCAATTTAATACTGCTATTTCCGAATTGATGAAGTTGAGTAATGCTTTAGCTGATGCTAGCTGCAAAGATTCACCAATTTATGCCGAAGGTATTCAAACTTTGGTAATGTTGCTGGCGCCTTTTGCACCACACATTACTGAGGAATTGTGGCATTTGTTGGGCAACAGTGATTCAATTCACACTCAACCTTGGCTAAAATTTGACCCTGCTGCTTTGGTAGCTGATGAAATCACTTTGGTGATTCAAGTTATGGGCAAAACTCGCGGATCGATTCAAGTGCCGGCGCAAGCTGATAAAGCGGCTTTGGAAAAATACGCCCGTGAATCGGAAATTGCCCAGCGTTACATTGAGGGTAAAGAAATTAAAAAGGTGATTGTGGTGCCTGGAAAGTTGGTAAACTTCGTCATCGGGTAAGTTTAAAGACCTAGAAGCTGGGTTTCTTAAATCCCCCACAGGCTATAAGCCTGTGGCTAAACGAACAAAGCCCACCTGCGTGGGCTGAAATATTTATAATGGCGAGAGGCAGGCTTTGTTTGTATAGTTGCACCTTTCTAGGGTGTTGGATTTTAGCGTTTGCGTAGGGTGTCCTTTAGAGCAAGGTATTATTTAAGAAACCGAACTTTAATTATTTTATACAAACACGAACAAGCGCTTGAGGTTTTGCTCACTCAAGCGCTTTCTCGTATAACTGTATACCAACCCACTTGTTTGATGCAACATTTGGAACCAGCAATAACCCCTAATTCAGGAGTACTGCGAAGATAACCTGTAGCAAACATATTATGAAGTGGTATCACTCCTTGCACTACTAAGAATATCTCTTCTGCTATTAAACGGGGAATCTGGTGAGTGACAGTTTCTTAACTGACACTTGTTTATCTCACATGACTTATCATTCAGGGTGATAAACAAGACGAAGCAGAACTATAAAGACTTTGGTCATCTAGTATAAAAATACACTAAAGGTTTTTGCCAGTGGTAGGCGATCGCACATCGACCAAATTAACAACGTGCAGAACGCGGTAGCATGAATTTCTCACCCTCTGCCGCAAAGTTGCCGCGAACCATCAGCAGAGAATCTCCATCGAGGATGTGAGACAATGCTTGCACATCGGCATTTAGGCGATCTGGGCTGAAATAAATCACAACTTCCTGAATGCGTATGTTAATTCTTTCAAGAATCTCAGCTAAAGTACAGATTCTCGTGCCAACCACATCGAAAAGGTGAAGTTGTGTATCTTTTATTTCCATACAAATGATGACATCCAAGTCTTCGGCATAGTATAGAGGGTTTCTTCCTTCATTGACGAAGAATACAGCCTTCTCTTTCACTATGCCTAGGATGTTGGAGACAGGTTCGCGTGTTTCCAACAGTCGGTGTAGCAATTTCACATCATTAGTATTAGAAGTATCAATTAATCTAAATCCATCCGTGCCACCTAGTGAGTTACATTTGGCGATGAAAATATGTTCTCCGACAACGCGAAAGCCGAAAGGTTGATATAACTCTGGTTGTGCTGTTGTAAGGACAAGCGTATCGTAACGGCTGTTACAATAATCAAGCACTTCTTGCATAATTTCACGGTAATAACCGCGTCGGCGAAATTCAGGATGGGTACAGACTCCGTGGATTCCCCCAGCGATGATACTTTCTCCCATCAGTTGCATGGGAATTTCTAACACTCCCACATGGCTAATTGCCATATCATCATGCAAGCGCATAAATGGAGTAGAAGCAGATTCCCACGATGCAGCAAGCATTCTACCAACTTGCGCTGCATCGCTAATTCTGATTTCCGGGAAGACAATTTCCAATAAGTTAAAAAGGCGATCGCTTATTGCATCTTCAGCAAATGACCTTTGAAAGCGATACTGATTCTTGTAATTTTGCATCTTCAGCAAATGACTTTTGAAAGCGATACTGATTCTTGACACTCCCCGCATCTATTGACGCGGGGATTCTTGGTTCCCGGACTCGCCACTAGACAGCAGGCTTGCGCCAACCGCCCAGGAGGGCAAATCTCCCCAAGCGTAAGTTCCCGTGTGCCCCACGGTACTGAGTCCTAATTTCAAAATGTTGATGGCTGCATTCACGTCTCTGTCCGCCACATATCCGCAATGAGGGCAAACGTGAGTTCTAGTAGACAGAGATTTCTTAACTTTCTTGCCACAGTTAGAGCAATTCTGGCTTGTATTGTAGGGAGGAACGGCAACCGTTATCTTCCCGTACTTGTGACCAAAATACTCCAACCATGACCGGAAAGTTGACCAGCCAGCATCACTAATTGACTTAGCCAGATGTCGATTACGTACCAAGCCTTTCACATTCAAGTCTTCATAGGCTACCAAATCGTTAGATTGGATGACGGAATACGCAACACGCTTGCAGTACTCTTTTCGCTGCCTACTTACTCTTAAATGCTTCCGAGCATATCTATTTCTGGCTTTGTGGTAGTTGGTTGATTGCGGTTTCTTGACTTTCTTTCTTGCCTTGTCGTACTTTTTGGATTTTTTGCGATTAGCACGGTTCAATTGCTTCTCAGCAGATCGGTAAAACTGAGGTGACTGCTCAACATTGCCTTTATTATCAGCAATGAAGTACTTCAATCCCAGATCAATACCAACTACCTGACCAGTAGGCTGTGTTTCAACCTTCAAATCAACATCAACGGCAAATTGAGCGTAGTAGCCGTTACTCCGACGTACTAGCCGCACACGTTTAATCTGTTTGATGTCGTAGTAGTTGAGGTCATAAGTTCCTTTTAATTTCAGAGTCCCGATGCCCTTCTTATCTAAAAAAGTTATGGCTTTGCGAGTAGTAGAAAGTTTCCATCCTGACGTTTTGTATTCAACAGAACGAGTGTGTTTTTTAAATTTCGGGAAACCTTTTTTACCTTTAACCTTTTTCTTGCAATTATCGTAGAACCGAGCTATCGCACCCCAGGCACGTTCAGCCGCAGATTGTCGAGCCATTGAATTGAGTTCATCCGCACTCGTGAACTCAGCAGCCAGGACAGCGCAATACTTATTGAGGTCGTATCTATTTAAGCTCGTACCTTTGTTATCCATCCAGTAACGCAAACACTTGTTCTGAATGAATTGCGAAGTGCGAATAGCCTCGTCTATTGCCCTGTACTGCCTGTCTTTTCCCTTGACCTTGAACTCGTAAATAATCATCGGCTCTCCTGCGGAGACGCTGCGCGAACGACCAACCAACTACTATTTTATGCTAACACAATCCACATAAGATACAGGAACATACCGCAAAGATTGCATGACCGTAGGATTTATCCTACGGGGCGTGGCTTTCATCCCTGGTCTAAAGCACGGAAGACGTTGCTACGCAACTGTTCCTCCAGGTTTTCAGCCTACCATATAAGAAACTTCCTCAATGTACTACATACACTACATTTCATATTTTGCATATTCCAGGGTGAAAAGCAATGAAAATTTTTGTTCCAGGACGCTTGTGTTTGTTTGGTGAACACAGTGATTGGGCTGGAGGTTATCGCTGTATCAATTCTCAACTGAAGGTGGGCTACACGCTGCTTGTAGGCACGAATCAAGGGCTTTATGCCGAAGTGAAGCCTCATTCAGATTCGCTAGTGCTACGCACACCTACTGAGAAAACGCTAATGCCGATGTCCAAGCAGGCTTTGTTGAGTGAAGCGAAAAAGGGCGGTTTTTTCAGTTATACTGCTGGCGTTGCCTACCAATTGCTGACACACTTTCATGTGGGTGGATTAGAAATTGACAATTATTTCACAGATTTGCCGATTAAAAAAGGATTATCTTCAAGTGCGGCGATTTGTGTATTGGTGGCGAGGGCGTTTAATCAAGTGTATAACTTAAAAATGACGCAGCGGGGGGAGATGGAGTTTGCTTATCTGGGGGAAATTACCACCCCTTCGCGTTGTGGACGAATGGATCAGGCTTGTGCTTATGGCGATCGCCCAATTACCATGATATTTGATGGCACTGATACTGATATCATCGAGCTTAATACTCCCCAGGATCTATTTTTTGTCATCGTAGACCTCGGTGCAGCTAAAAATACCCAAGAAATTCTTAGCAAGCTGAATGAGTGTTATCCCTTCGCCACCACCGAAGTAAGCGCGAATGTGCAAAAATATCTGGGTGAAATTAGTTATAAAATTACCCAAGCGGCAATTGATGCTTTACAAAAAGGCGATGCTGAACAAATTGGTTTTTTGATGAAACAAGCACAAGCTGAATTTGATAAACATCTCATACCCGCTTGCCCCGAACAGTTAACGGCTATTGTTTTGCACCAACTTCTTAATTATCAAGCAATTCAACCTTACATTTTTGGTGGTAAGGGCGTTGGTTCACAAGGCGATGGTACCGCACAATTTATTGCCAAAGATAAGGAAAGTCAACAAAAAGTTCTGGAAATAATAAAGTGTAACTTTCCGCAAATGCAATGTTTGCCACTGACTATTTATGCCAAAAAATAAAGTTAGAAAAGCTGTAATTCCGGCAGCCGGTTTCGGGACTCGTTTATTTCCGGCTACCAAAGTTGTTAAAAAAGAACTTTTCCCGATTATTGATAAAGATGGTCGAGCAAAACCTGTCATTTTAGCGATTATTGAAGAAGCGATTAATGCGGGAATTGAAGAAGTTGCAATTGTGGTGCAACCAGAGGATAAGAAAACTTTTAAAACTTTATTTAAAAGACCACCAAAAGTAGAGCTTTTTGAAAAGCTATCACCGCAAAACCAAGAATACAGCAAATATTTGGTAGATTTGGGTGATAGAATTACTATTTTAATCCAAGATAAACAAGAAGGTTATGGTCATGCAGTATATTCTGCAAAAGAATGGGTTAAAGATGAGCCGTTTTTGTTGATGTTAGGCGACCACATTTATGCATCTGATATTGGCAAATCTTGTGCGCGTCAAGTTTTAGATGTTTACGAGCAAGTCAATCATAATGTGGTAGGATTGACGACAATGCCAGCAGACTTATTGCATAAACTTGGCTGTGTTACAGGTGTTTGGCAAGAAGAAAATACGATACTTTCAGTTACACAAGTATCTGAAAAACCGACTATTGAGTATGCACGTCAGCATCTGCATGTGGAAGGGATGGCAGATGATGACTTTTTATGTATATTTGGTTTGTATGCACTCACACCGACAATCTTTGATTGTTTGGCGGAAGATATTAAAAATAATGTGCGGTTAAAGGGTGAGTTTCAGTTAACAACTTGTTTAGATAAGTTGCGGCAGAAAGAGAGAATGTCAGGTTATGTTGTTAAAGGAAAGTGTTTTGATACTGGCTTGCCAGATGCTTATTTGCAGACGATGATTGATTTTAGGAATCAGGGTTAAATTTGTCTCACGCAGAGGCGCAGAGGCGCAAACAAAGAGGATAAAGTTAGAGTTTAGGAGTTATATTAATTAACTCTGAGGACTACTGCGCGAGTGTCTACGTTTAAAACTTGTACTCTTTTGGGCAAGGTAGTCATCGGCACTTTCCAATGAGAATGACCGCAAATTACTAGTAAATCACTTGCTGTTGCTAGTTCAGTACGTATGGATTCGTTTCCCATAAGTTTCGCTTCTGCATCATTGGGTCCTTCATGGAGAATTAAAATATTTGGCAATTCTGTGACGATATCTTTGATGGCTTTTATAAAATCTTTTTCTAAACGTCGAAAAGGCTTATTGCTCTTGCCAATAATACCGGAAATACCTGCGATGCGAATTTCATCTACAGAAGTAATATTGCCATCTAAGTAGTGTATTCCTTGCTCGTTTTGAAATTCCATTATGTTTTCTGGGGTTTTGCCGAAACTGTCGTGATTTCCTCCGACTCCGACTACCCAACGAAAACGACGACTGAAAGCTTGCCAAACTTCACGCACATCACCTACACCACCGCGCTTATCTATCTTGGCGTAAAAGTCGCCTGCTAAAATAATTCCTGTTGTTTTTGGCGGTGGAATTTTTCCCTGTTCAGCTAAAATTTCTAGTTCTTCGGCAACAACATAACCAAGAAGGCGTTGATTATTTGGATCTCTACCTTGTAAATCGCTAGTGGCAATTATTGCTTCTAAACCAGGTGGTAATGAGTCAACTTGTGCTGGTAAAATGGGCAGAACTTTATCAACCATCCCGACACCACTGGACGCGGCGGTAATGAATGGTATTTGATGAATAGGATGGTTGGAAATATAGTTTATCCGCATTTGTTTTGATTGATTAAGCTGTCAGCACTGGAAATGAAAAATGCAAATAGTGGGGGACTGGGGATTAGGTAAGAGGGTTATTTTTAATAACTAATCGCCAATAGAACTTTTTGATTTTTATATTTCTATGTGACAGCAGACTCTAACATTTTTATTGTCCCAGCATTGGCATCTATTTCAACTTCTACGCCTACTGGTAAGGTAAATTTATTCTTAATATGACCAATCATTGAACCGTACCAAGCAGGAATACCTAAAGGAACTATATGGTGTTGCAATACTTGCATTAAAGTAAATGAAGGTTCATCCCCTAGATTACAATTAGTGCATTGCCCAAAGACAAAGCCAGCTATTTGGTTAAGAATTCCCGCGTTTTTTAATTGAGTTAGCATTCGATCTACACGATAAACATCTTCACCTACTTCTTCTAAAAATAAAATACTTTTGTTCCAAGAAGGTAAATAAGGCGACCCGACCATTGCCGATAGTACTGAGAAGTTACCACCAACTAGTTTACCTCTAGCCTTTCCCGGAACTATCGCCTGAACTTTTCCTTCATCAGTATTCAAATTTTTCATTGTCACAGCTTCACCGTTAAATAGGATGCGCTTGACGTATAAAAGCGCAAACTCGTTCCAGCTAGATGTAGCAACAGGACCGTGAAATGTCACAATTTTACTACGGGCGTTAATTGCTAACAACAGCGATGTAATATCACTGTACCCCATCAGGATTTTCGGATTAGAGCCGATGCTGATGTAGTCGAGTAGAGGTAATATGCGATTACAACCCCAGCCACCTCGCATGGCAATAATTGCTTTTACAGACTTATCTGCAAACATGGCGTTGACATCAAAAGCGCGATCGCTATCTTTACCCGCCAAATAGCCATAACGGTCTAAAATATGCTTCCCTAACTTGACTTTTAGCCCTAACTGTGAATTTATCGCTTGCTTTGCTTCTTCGACATCTTTAAGCTCAACGATACCCGCAGGGCTAATTAATCCTACCGTATCGCCCACTTGCAGGCGGGGTGGTTTAATTATGGTGTTTGGCGATCGCTTACCTTGGGCTATAAGCGGTTGCATCTGGGTAGCTAAGGCAGCTAACCCAAAGGTTGTGATAAATTGTCGGCGATTTATGCTCATGATCGCAGTTATAGTAACATTTGCCACCAATATTCCGTTCATGCAAATTAAAAATTCAAAAACTCGCTTTGTTCTGAAGAAGTTTTGGCTAGTTTAAGCAAAGAATGTCACCAATATTTAATAAGATTATTAAAGTATTATGTTCATTTTCTATTTCAAAACTGCATAAGTTGATTTTGGTAATTGGCTTGAAAGCTTTGAAAAATGAAAAATTCCGAGTTTCAATTTGTATAAATTGAACAGGCGATCGCTATTAAATTTTGAATAATTTGAGGTAACTGTGGTACGTAAACGCTTGATTATTGAGATGGCTATGGGGATAGATCAGCATGGACAGGAACCGACAGTAGCAGCTGCGAGAGCTGTCAGAAATGCGATCGCTCACAATGCTTTGCCTGGTGTTTGGGAAATCGCTGGTTTGAACGACCCAGATGAAATGATTGTGGAAGTACAAGTAGCAGTCCCTTACCCCGAACAAGTGCGAGAAGAAGAAGTACTAGCTGTACTGCCCTTTGGTCGTAAAACTCTCACCGTGGAGTCTGGGGGTATGGTTGTGCAAGGACGGGCAATTCCTTCACTCAATGATAAAAATGACGAAATGTTGATAGCTGTGGCAGCTGTGACAGTTTTAATTGACACTGAATAATAAATATATTTATTAAAACATTGAGTACCTAAAATTAGGGCTGACGCACTTTTTACAGATTAAAAAGTGCATAATTTGATGTTCCTGACACCCATAAATAATGTAAAAGAATGTAAAACGATAATGGATAATATAAGTACGGATACAATACCACAACTACAAAATTGGAATAATTTCTGTCAATATCATGCCAACAGCGACTGGCATGGTATTTGGACTAGATATACTCCTAATGGACAAGTAATTGAATCTTTTCAATGTGTCAGAAGTTTTCACATTAGTGAAGATAAAAGTGAAATAAATCACCAAAACCACTATATTTACGCAGATGGCACAAAAGAAACGAAAACTTTTGGACCCTATAAAAAACCGATTACCAGAGCCTTATTTTTAGACAACAGCTTTTCTTGGGGATCTACAAAAGTAGAATCAGGCTCAAATTTTGGTTTTGAGACAGGTTTCAGGTATAAAGATAGGCGTGTCAGTGTCGCTATTACCTATGGCGATCGCGCCAATTTAGAAAATATTATAGTCATTAGCGAACATTTATCAACTTTCGCATCGGCGATTAGTCATACTACAAAAGAGTTAAGCGGTAGCTGGGAAGGAACAGCTAAAACAATAACACCTGATTGGATAGTATCATCCCCCGTAGCAACCTCATTTAATAAACTAGAAAATTTAAGTGATGATTACCAAATTTTACATTTATTAAACGGTATTTCTATCGCTTGCCCTCACCAAATAGAAACTGGAAAAGAGTTTGTTACAACAATTGATTGGCTGGTGAATCCTGATTTATTACAACGCGGCATTCGCAAATATGACGCATCTAGTTTTACAAGTTTCACTCTGGAAATATTTAATATTACCGCCTAGGCACTCTTTAATCTGTCAAAAGTGCATAAGTTGATGTTCCTGACACCCATCAACAATGTAGAAGGAAAGCTCTCGCAGCTTAACTTTCACGTACAGTTTTTATGCTTTTGTCAATGCGTCTGTCTGAAAAATTATGAATTTACAAGAAAAAAACTGGGAAAATTTATTTGGACATATCACCACTGAAGGTATTTCTTGGCACGGAATATGGACTATGTATTCCCCAGACAAAGAAATCATTACATCCTTTAAAGCCGTAAGAAGATTTCAGGCTAACGAAGATAAAACCGTTATTACTCACATTAATAAATACAGCTACTCCGACGGCAGAGAGGAAGAAAAAATTTGGCATATTGAGAAGCAAACTTGTAACCAGCCTGATGGAATAATTCATCCAGGACTTTTATCTACAAGGGCAGTGTCCTTTGGTGAGGATAAAAATGCCGTGGTATCAAAAAAACTGGAAGCTGGAAAAAAATTTGCTGGAGAATTATTTTTCAGATATCAAGATTGGCGAACTAGTGTAGTTACTATGTATGCTGAAAGTGGGGATTTGCAGAGAATTACGATAATTCGCGAGCATCTAAATAGCTTTCCCAATAGACCAGCCAAAGCAGAAATAGAAAAGTTATCCAGAAAGTGGAGCGGACGAAAATAGTATATAAATAGTAATTTAAAAATATCGGCTTCAGCAGAAAATCAAGAGCTTGTGTTAGATCCAACAAAAGGAAAAAATAAGACGATATCTTTGCCAGATGGTATTGTTGTCAATGTGCCTGAAAAGGTGAATGTTGGAGAAGAATTTGAATTAGTAGCGGGAAAATTAGTTGCAGAAAACGAGTATAAAAGGCTGACTGCTCAGTATGATAATTCTGGGACATTCGCGATGTTGATTTCCGAAGTTTTTAGCCTAGAAGATGAAGCGTCAGGGAAAATTCAAAATTAGCTTTGAAACTTTCTACACTTGTAAGTAATACCAAGACGATATTACACATGTCTGAAAACAAGCTAAAAGTTGCCATTATCGGTGCTGGAGTAAGGGGTTTAGCAGTGGCGATCGCACTCCATAAACAAGGTATTAATGCTCAAGTTTACGAAAAAGCGCAGCAATTGCGATTAGTTGGTGCGGGTTTGTCTCTTTTTCCCAACGGTTTCAAGAAGGATGGAGGCGATCGCACTTTTCTTTATCCGAACATGCAAAGGCAAGTCAACCAGAGTTTGAAGATTGGCTTTATAGTTACAAATTATCCTAATAACTTTGGGCTAAACTATTAACTATTGAGGTAAGAATCTCTGGCAGTAAGTTTTATCAACGACTAATCACAATTACGCAGAGTGAGTATGTCTCAAAACAATGATGAATTACTCCAGATTCAGAAAATAGCCGAACTTAAACCTAAGCATTTTGCTGACTTAGTTAGAGCGGCACAATTGATTTACGATCCCACAGCGGGACTCTCTGGTAGACATATAGAAGTTGACTGGCAACATTTCGGTGTTCCTTTGGATGTCGTAGACAATCTTAAATTACTTGGTCAGCAGTATCAATATGCATCTCCCCATGTACCAGTTGAAATTGTTTGGAGCCAATTAACTCCAGAAACTCGTATTTGGTTCATGGAAAATAAAGATAGATTGTGGCAGTTTGAGGAAGCTTTTCCTGCACTTGATGAAGATTAGATTTCTTGTATAAGTTGTAGGCTGCGCTCTTGACTAATGTCCGTAACGCACCAAAAATAAGGGTTTTGGTGCGTTAGCTGGCGCAAAGATACCCGACAATAGTTTTATGTTTAATTTGCTTGGGCTACTTACAATCTAACTTCACGGTGCTGACAATTCGCGCAATTTAGTTAACACTTGTTCAGCATGACCTTTTGATTTCACAACTGACCAAGTATAGGCAATAAGTTTATCAGGTGAAATTAAAAAAGTTGACCGCACCACACCCATATATTCTTTGCCCATAAATTTTTTCAATCGCCAAGCACCATACATTTCTGCTAAATGATGTTCTGGATCGCTTAATAAGGTAATTGACAAGTTATGTTTGTTAATAAATCGACAATGAGACTTAGCAGAATCTGTGCTTACTCCTAATATTTTGGCTTTTAGTTGGTTGAATTCCTGGTTAAACTCAGTAAAGTCTTTCGCTTCAACACTACAACCAGGTGTATCATCTTTGGGGTAGAAGTAAAGTACAACCCATTTATCAGATAAATCACTGAGACTAACTTGATTCTCGTCTTGGTCTAGTGCAGTAAAATCAGGCGCTTGTTGTCCTGTTTGGGGAATGTTGTTCACGAAGCAAGTGAAGAAGTGTAAATTAAGTTCAGTCCTAAATATATCAATTGAAGGCGTTGTATATTTGACCGAAAAGTGGTTCAATAAACATAAATATTGCAACTTATGGTTCAAAGAACGCGTGCAAGTGTTAAATCTAGTATCGTTGAGCAATAAAAAATCAACGTGAAAGCACAGGTATTTAGAGGCGTTAATCAACTCTCTTACGAAGATATCCCAGTCCCAGAACTCTCAGCCGATGAAGTTTTGGTACAAGTGCGGGTAGTCGGGTTGTGTCAGTCGGATATCAAAAAGATTCGCTATCCGCTATATGAACCACCGCGCATCTTTGGACATGAGACGGCAGGAACCATTGCCGCAGTCGGTAATGAGGTGAAAAATTGGCAAGTGGGACAACGGGTAGCAGTAATGCACCACATCCCTTGTATGCGTTGTGCGTACTGCCTCAATGATAATTTTTCAATGTGCGATGTCTACAAAAACATTTCTACCACCGCTGGGTTTAACGCTAGTGGGGGTGGTTTTGCTGAGTATGTGAAAGTTCCCGGTCATATTGTGCGATCGGGCGGACTAATTCCGATTCCTGATAATATAAGTTTTGAAGAAGCAAGTTTTGTCGAGCCGACTAACTGCTGTTTGAAGGCAGTAAAAAAAGCCCAAATTATTCCCGGTCAAACGGTTTTGGTTACTGGTGCTGGACCAATTGGGTTAATGTTTGTCATGTTGGTGAAATATTTCGGGGCAAAAGCGATCGCCACTGACTTACTGCCCTCTAGAATTGAAAAAGCTTTAAATGTCGGTGCCGAAGCCGCATTTGATGCCCGCGATGCCGATTTATCTGCGAAAATTCAAGCACTAACCGATGGTATGGGTGTTGATGTCACCCTTCTGGCTGTCCCCAGTGATAAAGCTTTCTTTCAAGCTCTTGATTGTACCCGCAAAGGTGGAAAAATCGTCTTTTTCGCCGAGTTTCCCGATGAAATGGAAATTCCCATTAACCCGAACATCCTCTACCGTCGGGAAATTGACTTGATGGGCAGTTATAGTTCATCATATCGCTTGCAAAGTCTAGCAACTGATATAGTATTTAATCGACGCATCGATGTAGAAGCATTAATTAGCGATCGCTATCCCTTAGAAAAATTATCTCAAGCTGTAGAAATGGCGATCGCACCCACCCCAGAAACCTACAAAATTTTGATTTATCCCTAGTTTTGGGGACAAGGAGACAAGGAGACAAGGAGACAAGGAGAAATCTGCCTCCCCTGCCTCCCCTGCCTCCCCTGCCTCCCCATCCCCCGCTCTCCCCCCTCCCCCACCGAAATGCTTACGACTTTAGTTGCCTTACTAGCCTTATACGTTGCTTTCAACTTGGGAGCAAATGATGTTGCGAACGCGATGGGGACTTCTGTAGGTTCCAAGGCTATTACCCTAAGACAGGCTTTGATAATTGCTGGGGTATTAGAGTTTACGGGTGCTGTATTGTTTGGGCATGAGGTATCAGAAACACTGGCAACGAAAATCGCCAATCCCGCTTTGTTTGTCGCTGCACCGCAAATGCTTTTAACTGGGATGGTAACAGTGTTGATAACGTCTGGGGCGTGGTTACAAATTGCCACCTCACGGGGTTTACCTGTATCATCTTCTCATGCAGTTGTTGGTGCGATCGCTGGATTTAGTTGGGTCGCTTTAGGAATTAACTCAATTGATTGGTCTTCAATTGGGCTAATTACCATTGGCTGGATTGTTACCCCCGTGATAAGTGGTGCGATCGCTGCTTTATTTTATAGTCAAGTTAAGCGCTGGATTCTCGATCAACCAAATCAGAAAGCGCAGTTAAAAGAATGGATTCCTTGGTTGAGTGCATTGCTGCTGGGGATATTTGGAGTAATTGTCCTACCCTCGCTCACTCAAGGAGTGACAAATTTTTTGATTGAGCAATTTGGTTTAAATATACCTGCTCACGACATCCCAATTTTGACGGGTGCTGTAGCAGCAGTTGCACTGACTTTATATAGCTGGAGAGAATTGGAAGATAAGGGGGACAAGGGGACAAGGGGACAAGGGGACAAGGAAGAATCTTTTCCTATTACCCATTCCCCATTCCCCAATCCCACCGAACGCCTATTTGCTAAATTTCAACTTTTGAGCGCTTGCTTTGTGGCATTTGCTCATGGTTCTAATGATGTAGGGAATGCGATCGCACCTTTGGCGGCGATCGTTTACATTAATAGTACTGGGGCAGTTCCGATAAATGGCATTACGATCCCCATCTGGATTTTACTACTTGGCGGTGTTGGTATTGTCGCTGGTTTAGCGATTTGGGGCAAAAAAGTTATCGCTACGATTGGCGAAAGCATCATTTCCCTACAACCTAGCAGCGGATTCTGCGCCGAACTCGCCACAGCCACCACCATTTTGCTTGCCTCCCGCCTGGGTTTACCCGTTTCCACCTCCCATGCACTCGTTGGCGGCGTGGTTGGCATCGGACTAGTACAAAATCTTAAGTCGATTCAATTCCAAACTCTCCAAGGAATCGCCGCTGCATGGCTTATTACAGTCCCCGTCAGTGCAGCCCTCAGCGCAGGTATATTTACAATCCTGAATGCTAAGTTCTGGTAGGAGTGGGGGAGAGGAGGAGTGGGGATGGGGAGCAGGGGAAGCAGATTTCTCCTTGACTCCTTCTCTCCTGTCTCCTGTCTCCTGTCTCCTTGTCTCCTGTCTCCTTGTCTCCTGTCTCCTGTCTTCTTGCCCCCCACTCCTCCCCTCCCCCACTTTCCCACATCCAAAAGGGGAGATTTTGCAGAAAAACTTTTAATTCAGTAAAATGATTTTCAGGCAAAGGGGATACTTTTATTCCCACCAAAGAATATTTTCATCCACATTTGGGATGAAAGGTGTAACGCAATTGACATTCTACACAAATTTACAGATAGGTTTGAGAAGTTCGACAATTGCATCGAGTGAAACTAGGAAACGCAGAAATCCGTAAGTAATTGATAATTGCTATTGCCGTTAAAAGAATAGATATCTATTTTTGATGATATTTTATCCGGATAAAAATATCACTTGATGATAGCTGATTTCAATAGAACTTACAGAATAGTTGTCTGTGATACTGAATTAAAGGGAATCTCATTTATCAAAATAAAAGAGAAAATTATCCGGTTTGATAACGCTGTGTTCAGCATCACGCAATTAAGTTAAAACGCGTAAGTCCTGTTAAAATTTTTAGTTTATCTGACAAAATACAGGAAATAATATGAACGCCAAGCAATTCCACAGGAAGCTGCTATATCGTCAAGGGGTCAGAGGTTAGAGACTAATGGGGCGATTTGAGAACCGACCAGAAAACCCGCGTGCAAGAGGCGAAATATCTAGGGCAGCAGAAACTGCCTTGTGGGGTGTAGTTGAGGATTTGCAAAGCCTTCAGCAGAATTTGCTCAAATCCTTACAAGAAGATATAAATAGGCTGGAGTCTGACAAAAAACATTTAGCTGATGAGATTAAACGGCTACAAACCGAAAAAGAACAGCTACAACAGACCAAGCAAATAACTGAGCAACAAGCTTTGGTACGTCAGTTGGCGCAAGTTCTGGCAAATCACATATCTTCTCAATTACAATCTTCACTTTCGGCTTTAGCTAATCAAGCAATCGAACGCGATTTAAATCAAGGAAATGCGCTAGCGTCACATGAGGCTAACAGTAATATTGTTACAGAAATTAATAAAAATACCGAGCAACTCATTGGCAGTCTAGATGACACCTTAACTATCACCTTGAAGTTACTGCAACAAGAGTTAAATAACCATCAAAGTAGTATTTCTCAACAGTTGTCTCGGATGCAAAGCCAACAGCAGCAAGGGGAAGCGATGTTGGCAGAATTAACCAATCGCCTCAACAAGGAATTAGAAAAAAAAATCCTCGCAACACCAGTTACTCCAACCGCGAAGCCTCTTGAGTTGCCATCGAACGAACAAAAACAGGAGAATGTCAAAAACACTTCTCCTGCCAAAGAAGTCAACAAACCGACCGTTGAGCCAACTTCTGTTATTCCCAAAGAAACATCGACCAACGGAACTACATTATCGGTATCTTCTCTACCAGCCAAAGAAGTCAACAAACCCACCGTTGAGCCAACTTCTGTTATTCCCAAAGAAACATCGACCAACGGAACTACATTATCGGTGTCTTCTGTAACAGCCAAAGAAGTCAACAAACCCACCGTTGAGCCAACTTCTGTTGTTCCCAAAGAAACATCGACCAACGGAACTACATTATCGGTATCTTCTCTACCAGCCAAAGAAGTCAACAAACCCACCGTTGAGCCAACTTCTGTTATTCCTAAGGAAACATCGACCAACGGAACTACATTATCTCAGTCCTCTTTGCCGGCACCAAATAACACTTCAGCAAAGTCGCCAGAGGTCAATAAACCCCCCGAACCAACTTCTGTTGTTCCCAAAGAAACATCGACCAACGGAACTGCATTATCTCAGTCCTCTTTGCCGGCACAAAATAACACTTCGGCAAAGCCACCAGAGGTGAAGAAAGACCCGAAAGAGCCAATTTCTGTTCTTTCCAGGGAACTAAGCGACACTACATTACCTTCGTCCCCTCCGCCAGAAATCAAGGTAAAGCCACCAGAGGTGAAAAAAGACCCGAAAGAGCCAATTTCTGTTCTTTCTAGGGAACTGAGCGAAACTACATCATCTGGTTCTCGTCAGCGACAACGACCCTCTTGTGGCGCTGGACCCTTATCGCCCATGCAAATGGGTTTATTGCTGGTTGTATTGTCAACCGTGTTGTCCTCGCTTTACAACGTCGCTATTAAGGCACTTTTTCAGCCAAATTCCGTAATTTTGGGGGCGTTTCAAGTTGAGCAGTTGATATCGCCGACGTTGGGCAATTCTCTGTTAATTTTGATGCTGAGGATGATGGTGGTTGTACCACTAATGTTACTTTTAGCGCCAATGATGCATCAGCGAGTGTGGCAAGATTTGCAAAACTTGGCTGACTCAGTACGTGGAAATCCTTCTCCTACGAAAGCAAACACACGACAGGTGCTGATATTGTCAGTTGTGAGTGGGTGCTTTTTGTTTTTGTCTCAGTTGCTGATTTACCTGGCGATTGGTCAAGTGCCGACGGGGATGGCGATCGCACTTTTCTTTATTTATCCGATGATTAGCGGGCTATTGTCTTGGTTTCTGTTCCGCGATCAACCTACATTGTTTCGTATCGGTGCGATCGCATCGATTTTTATCGGTGAATTGTTCATCTTGAGCGGTTCTGGCATCGCCGATATTGGTAATAATTCTTTTGGAAGTATGAGTGCGATCGCTTCCGGAGTCAGTTTCGCTATCTACGTGGTTCTGACACGGATTTGTGCTGCTAAATTGCATCCTGTCACATTTACTTTAATTAACTTCGCTACCATGCTATGTTTGTGCTTCATCGGTTTGATGTTGCCTTTACCAACTAGCTCGAGTTTGATAGTTGATCCCAATAGGTTATTAGAACTTATCTTAAGCGCTTTTATCTTGGGTGTAATGACGCTGGCATCTTATGTGTTGAATAACGTTGGAATTAGCAAAGTTAGTGCAACCCGTGCGGCGATATTCGGAGCCAGTATCCCAGTTTTAACCGTAATTTTCGCTCTTGTAATTATTCAGGAAACTTTATCAGTTCCCCAGGTTTTAGGAGTCTTGCTAATTACTTTTGGCGCAGCCGCATTTAGCTTAGAAAGAATACGCGCATCATAGAGGCACTCGGACTAGGGACAAGGGACTGGGGACTGGGAATTTGAAGACGGGGAAACAAAAGCAGCGAGCAGGGTAGAGTAATTTTGCCCAATGCCCAATGCCCAATGCCCCATGCCGGCAGGTGCTTCAAGTCGGCAAAGCCGCCCAACGCACTGCCTCCCCAATGCCCAATGCCCTTTTCATAACTTAATAAAAATCAGCTTTTTTTGACAAAGCTATACTTTATTAAAAGCACAGCTAATTGATAAACTGCTGTATCCTAAACGCTGCAAGCATCTGCAATTACTTTTTCTTATAAGCTGCTAGGTAGACTATTCATCGTTACGCCAAAACGCAATTAATCGTAAGTGCCAAAGACCTGAAACAAGCTGAAAAAGGACATATATTGCTCTTTAACGCCACATAAGTTTCCGGTGGGGATCAAATCGACCCTATCGAGTTTGCGGATGTTCTTTATGTTCAGGTAAGATGCAAGAGTAACTATACTAACATTAATAGCTGTGCCTGTGTGTTATAAAATACGAGTTATTTTCTGTGATGACTACCAAGAATACTCATATATAACGCATAATTAAATAATCTGAAGTGAAGATATTGCCTTCAGTCGGGTGTATACTACTTACTTTCGCTATTGCTGAGAACTGTGTAAACGTGCTATTCAACTGTCTGTAATATGAGTAACGACATAGATCTGATCAAACGTCTTGGTCCGAGCGCGATGGATCAGATCATGCTTTATCTAGCTTTTAGTGCCATGCGGACTAGTGGGCATCGGCATGGGGCGTTTTTAGATGCGGCAGCAACGGCAGCAAAGTGTGCGATTTACATGACCTATCTGGAGCAGGGACAAAACCTGCGAATGACAGGGCATTTGCACCACCTTGAGCCGAAGCGGGTGAAAATCATTGTTGAAGAAGTAAGACTTGCGCTAACAGAGGGCAAGCTGTTGAAGATGCTAGGTTCGCAAGAACCGCGCTATCTAATTCAATTGCCTTATGTGTGGATGGAAAAGTTTCCTTGGCGACCGGGGCGATCGCGCATTCCGGGTACAAGTCTGACGAGTGAGGAAAAAAGGCAAATTGAACAAAAACTGCCGCCGAACCTGCCTGACGCTCAATTAGTCAGTTCTTTTGAATTTTTAGAACTGATTGAATTTTTGCATAAGCGATCGCAGGAAGACATGCCCGAAGAACACCGGATGGGTTTGAGTGAAGCTTTAGCGGAGCATATCAAGCGCCGTTTGCTGTACTCAGGCACGGTGACAAGGATTGATTCTCCTTGGGGAATGCCTTTTTATGCTCTCACCCGTTCTTTTTACGCTCCTGCTGACGATCAAGAGCGTACATACATCATGGTGGAAGATACCGCTCGGTATTTTCGCTTGATGAAAGATTGGGCAGAACGGCGAGCAAATTCGATGCGAGTCTTAGAAACTATGGATGTTCCACCAGACCGATTAGAACAGGCTCTGGAAGAATTGGATGAAGTTATCCGCGCTTGGGCGGATAAATATCACCAAGAGGGTGGAGTTCCAATGATTTTACAGATGGTATTTGGTAACAAAGAAGACTGATAATCAAGGGCGATTAGCGCAACGAATTGCTAATCGCTTTAATTTCTGGGGGGATTACTGGGAATTGGATTACTCTCAAAAACTGGTTGGATATTTTGCTGCGATCGCGTTGCCGGTATAAACGAAGGTAAATAACCGCTAACTGCTCGGTCACTCGCATCAATACAATTATCCATCGCTTGGATAGGAGCAGAGTCAATTTCCGCACGCAAACCCACAACACACTGAGCGAAACGCACTGGCAACAAACTGCGACTACAGTAATTTAAAGCAGCCGGGTTAACAGCCTCTTTGGCATTTGCACTAATACCTACTACACAAGCGGCTAAATCTTCAGGACGCCTTGCTTGGTTACAAGATGCGAGTGCATCCGTCGCTGCAATTTGCGTTTGCCGCTGAATTCTCGCCACGCATAGAGACAACTCTCTCGGACGCAGTGCGTTTGCACAACCAAGGGAAGCTGCATTAGCAGTTACGCCCACACTTAAAAGGCGACCAGCACAAACACGGTAATCATTCGCGTAAGAGGCAGTGACAGCCATACCAGGTAAAGGCATTGCCATCCATCCAGCCATAGCCAAAGCTGGGGCGAACAAGCGAATTGTTTTATTTTTTAGCATTCCAAAGGCATAACTTCCGTGTTTATTCGGACTAGTGCTGATTTTTTTTGCGATCGCTAACATTGCCATTCTCCAAACACCCAAGCATATGCTATCTCAAATTGGGGCAATGGGCATGGGGCATCGGGCATTGGGCATCGGGCATGGGGTAACAGGGAGAAGGCATGGAAAAAATCGTATTAGAACGCGCATTACTTTCAAAGAACTTGTTTAATTCCCATTGCCCATTGCCCATTGCCCTTTCCCCATTACCCAATTTGATATAAAAATTTATAATTTCTGGAAATAATGTTTTCCACATATTTATAATGGAATGTCTGAGTAAAATTAAACAGGATTTAGATTAAGGAAACACATGTCCCGATATAGAGGACCACGCCTCAGAATTACTCGTCGCTTAGGCGACCTACCAGGATTAAGTCGTAAAAGCCCTAGACGCGCTTATCCGCCAGGTCAGCATGGTCAGAACCGCAAAAAGCGCTCTGAGTACGCCATCCGTCTAGAGGAAAAGCAAAAGCTTCGCTTCAACTACGGTCTGACCGAAAAGCAATTGCTACGTTATGTACGCAAAGCTAGACGTGTTACCGGTTCAACCGGACAAGTGTTGCTGCAATTGCTAGAAATGCGCTTGGATAACACCGTTTTTCGCATGGGTATGGCTCCTACCATTCCTGCGGCTCGTCAGTTGGTGAACCACGGTCACGTAACTGTTAACGGTCGTCCCGTGAATATTGCCAGCTACCAGTGCCGTCCCGGAGAAGAAATTGCGGTGAGAAACCGCGAACAATCCAAGAAGTTGGTAGAAGCTAACTTGCAATATCCCGGTTTAGCTAACCTTCCTAATCATCTAGAGTTTGATAAAAACAAGATGCAAGGTAAGGTTAACGGCGTTATTGAGCGTGAATGGGTGGCGCTACAAGTTAATGAACTGCTCGTGGTTGAGTACTACTCACGACAAGCTTAATCAGGCACTAGGGACTAGGAATTAGGGATTAGCCCCCTATGTTTGTGTATCCCTCTATACTCTTACTCCTAGCCTCTAACCTCTAGCCGCCAATTTGCGACATGGTGCGAGAATAAACATCCGTGGTTCCAGTGTCGCGTCCTTTAAAGTTGATTTCTGGCTTGATTGCCAATAAATGTCTAACCTGCTCCCGCAATTTGGCGGTGCTAACACCCGCGCGGAGAGCAGTTTTCAAATCAATTTGCTCGCTTTCATTTAACAAACAAGGACGCAGCCAGCCATCTGCACTCAAACGCATCCGGTTGCAGCGATCGCAAAAACACTCTGACATTTGACTGATAAATCCTAGTGTCCCCTTCGCACCAGGAATCTGAAAAACATCAGCCGGACCATTACCACAAACTTGCGATTCTGTCAAACCCCAACGCTCGCGGATTTGTTGGCGCAACTGAGCAGAAGAAACCCAACCGCGATCGCCAAATAATTGCGAATTGCCAATCGGCATAAATTCAATAAATCTAACGTGCCATTCTTTGTCAATACTCAAGGCAGCGAGATCCAGAACTTCATGGTCATTAACGCCGGGAATTATCACCACATTGAGTTTTAGCGGGTTGAATCCCACATGGTATGCTTGTTGAATTCCTTGCCATACATTTTGCCATCGAGACCGTCCGCGATTGCCGATAATTTGGTCAAATATATCTGGGTCGAGAGAGTCTAAGCTAATGTTAATGCGTCGCAGACCTGCATCGTAAAGGTTTTGCGCCATTGGGGCAAGCAAAAAGGCGTTAGTTGTCATCGAGAGGTCTTGAGTTTCGGGAAGAGAAGCGATCGCTTTCACCAAATCCACCACACGCGGACGTAACAGGGGTTCCCCCCCAGTCAAACGAAACCGGGTAAAACCAACGGGGATAAATACCTCTTGAATTAAGGTGAGTAGTTCCGTATCAGTCAAAAGCTGTTGCTTCAGGATATAGTCTAATTCCGCCCCTTCTGGCATACAGTATTGACACCGGAAATTACAGCGATCGATTAAACTTATCCGGAGGTAATCTACCTGGTTCATAATTTTATGGGTTTTATAGCCTTATGCAGAATATATACTTTTTGTCAAGCCATAAATACTTACTTGCGATAGGAACTTTACTTATGTTCTTTTAAGCTAACGTGCATTGATTATATTTGCGAATAGCACCAGACAGAAAATGAAGCAAACAAAACAACTCACCGCAATTATTGAGCGCGAGGGAGACGGCTATGTATCCCTGTGTCCTGAACTTGATATTAGACTTATCCGGAAATGAGAGCTTTATTTGCCTGAAACCTAGCTCTGGAGAGGGTTTTAGAGTTTCTTATCTAAGATAAGCTAAAAAGCAAGCTATGTAAGGGTTTCAGCTATTTTGAGCTTTATTTGCGGACAGGTCTATTGCAAGCCTTGGTAGGACAATTGAAGAAGCACGGGATAATTTGGTTGAAGCGTTAGAGCTATTCTTTGAAATAGCAGCTCCCTCTGAAATCCAAGAACGGCTGCTAGCTTGATAGATTTAGAGAGAATGAGGCTTAAAACATGACACTTACAGAGTTACTTCCTGCTATTCGACAGCTTTCTGCACCAGAGAAACTCAAGTTGATCCGCATCTTAGCAGAAGAACTAGATACCGATGAGGATATTTCGCCTTTAGAGCGATTAAAAACCTATGACTTGTCAACACCCTACAACACTTTTGGTGCTGGCGAAACTCTCATGCAAGCGATGAAGTCAGCTGATCATGGTGGCTAAGTACCATGCGATTCAAGTACTCGACAACCGACTCATCCCAAAATGAGTTTGACAGCCTACCACGTATTACGTTGATTCTTCGCCGCGAAAGTCAAGTTGTTGAAGTTGTTGGACTGGTAGATAGTGGCGCTACTGTAAATGTCTTACCCTACGAAATTGGTATTGCGTTGGGTGCTATTTGGGATGATAGCAAAGCTATTATTCGATTAACAGGAAACCTTGGCAGTCAATCAGCAATGCCAGTCTTTGCGAGTGCGGAAATAGGCGAGTTTGCTCCAGTTCAATTAGCGTTTGCTTGGACAAAAATTGCTAATGCGCCATTGATTCTTGGACAAACCAACTTTTTCTTGGAGTTTGATGTCTGTTTCTATCGCTCTAAGCTTGAATTTGAGATACAACCCAAGCTTGAATAATGGCTCTAACACTTTATTCTCTCAAATAGGCTTACCTAACTAAAAACATAAAAGGAGTGCGATCACTTCTAGTAGGTGTGTCAGCGCCATCGCACTTCTGGGTTGATGATGAAAAGGAGTGCGATCGCTTCTAGTAGCCGTGTCAGCGCCATCGCACTTCTGGGTTGATGGTGAAAAGAAGTGCGATGGTGGGGAGCGATCGCACTTTTTTTCGCTTCATACATCCATGATGTTCACCTATTTTCCTCGCAAAGTTGGTTCTATGCGAGATATTTCAACTGCACGGTTTAATGTCAGTCCGTTAACTTTGTTCCAGCCAGAATGCAAAGCAAAAACATAATAATTGCCGTTAATATTGCCGATAATTGCACCGCCAGAAGCCCCGCCTTTAGTATCGCAGTTGTGGTACAGTAAATTATCCTTTTGCCGGAGAATGCTGCATCCTAAGTGAACGCCAGCAGTCATGCTTTCTCCACTGGTAAATTCTTGGTATTCCTTTTTCTTGGGGTTAGGAAAATCACCAGAATAACCAACCAGGGCAAATTTTTGAGTATCCCCTACGAGGTCGAAGGATGGTAGAGATTTCAAAGGGATAACGCCGTATTTTTTCCCAAGAGGTCTGTCAAGTTTGATAATAGCCCAATCGTCTACATAATCTGTCGTCCCGCTTTTGAAGTCGGTTCCAGCCTTAACAGAGGTTGCGTAGGCGATATCATTTTTATCGCCTACTTGACCGTTAATTAAATTTGGTAGAAAGGCGATCGCCCGACTAAGTTTACGAGTATCAGGATTAACAACGCAGTGAGAATTAGTCAAGACCAAATCATCAGCTATCAGCGTACCCGTGCAACTGTAGCCTTGACCGTCAGCATCTATCCCTTCAATTTTACCAACCGCTGACCAAGGTTTTTTTCTACTAGTCATCGGGATACGGTCATCTGCGCCAACAATAGCCCGTCTTGTGGGTGGTTCATCAATTTCTTTGACATCACTTGCCGAGACGGGTTTTTTGTCAATGGCTAGATTAAATTCTGCAAGATTTGTAACTGTAGTAAACTTCGGCGGTACAGGCTTAGACTCTGCTTGCACAGATACCGTTGCCCAAGCACCTAAGACCATCGTACCCACAATACGTGCTAAAAAAGGAAGAATAAATTGCCGTTTCATTTGTAGTTTCTCCTAACTCCAAAATTGTGAATTGTGAATTTTGAATTTTGAATTGTTACCGCCATTCCCCTTGCAGGGTAAAAGCCGCCCAAGAATAAGGGTTACGCCACTCCTCCTGCTTCCACATTTTTAGCTGTGCTGCTCTCATTGCTGCTGCTGGAGTTTTGCCCTGTTGCAATATTTCTTTGTAGAATTCGCTCATCAACTTTGATGTTGCTTCATCATCTACCTTCCACAAAGACACCACAACTCGCGCTGCTCCTGCATACATCAATCCTCTTGTCAAGCCCACTAATCCTTCCCCTTTGACTTCCTTGCCCAGTCCGGTTTGACAGGCACTCAGTACCAACAATTCTGCTGGGTAGTTGAGATTGAATAAATCAGGCAGTTGCAAAAAGCCTTTTTGTTGTCGGTTGCCGTTTTTATCTACCTGGGATAGCACTATTCCTGATAATTCTGGGTTGGTCTCGTTGAGTATGCCGTGGGTTGCAAAAAGCAGGTAGCGGTATTGGCTAAGTTGTGGGTTAGTTGCCCAGGTATAGTTAGCATCGAAATCAAAAGCATTTAATCTGTCTGACTGGGGCACTAGTTTCATAATTTCTTCAGCTTCTTTCCGCGTTCCTTCGAGTCGCGGAATATTGCCCATGTCTATGTCTCTAGTTGCCCGCGTTAAGGCAGACTTGTCTAGGTCAAGTGCGGAAGATGTATTTTGGGATGCCCCAGATTGCTGGTCATTGTTTTTGAGAGAACGGTTTTGGGTAACTCCTGTAAAACGTTTATCTGTGTTGCTAAACACTGGGTCAGCAAGAATGGCTAGGGACTTTGGTGCTTTTTGGCGTCCTTTGAGTTCTTGCCGGAGAATGTCAATGGTTGTAGCGGAAGGTAAGCTAACTATTTCGTGGTTGAGTAGCAATGGTTGGTAATTTTCTGCGCTAACAGATGATTTCGGCACAGTCAGCACAGTGAAAGGAATGTATTGCAATGCACCATCAGCAACAATTAGCAAGCGTTTTTGACCCAAATCTTTTGCAACAGGAGCAAGGATGAGTTGACTAAGTTGCTCGGCGGCTTTTGCTGTTTGTTCTGGGGAAACTCCAATCATCCCAGGGTCTCGTAAGAGTTTGCGTAACTCCTCTACTTTTTGCTCTATTTCTTTGCGTCCTGGGAGTTCGTAGCTTTGCATGGAATTTGGAGTTACCGCCCAAAGGTAGCTGCGTTCTTCACCCAAGGAATATTGCAATAGCAGCGTGTCTTTATCTAGCTGTTGCTGAATTTGCGGCAAAGTCAGGGGGTTGGGATACTTTAAATTTGCGTATTTAGGGCTAGTGGTGCGGATTTTTGCTTGCAGTTCGCGGTATTGGCTGAGGAGATTTTCAATTTCTGTTTTCAGGGCTGCGGCTTGGTTTTCGCTCGCTTTGTTATCAGATAATGATAGTAACTGTTTCTGTCGCGCTTCCAAAAGAGACTGTAAGCGGCGTTCTTCTGCTAAAAGTTGGGGGTCAACACCTTTACGGATATTTGCTCTAGCTTCGGTTAAAAGTTCAATTAAACTGCGGGCGCGCGATCGCTCGCTGATGTGTAGTGCTTCGGCATTATATCCTTTTGATGGGTCTTTTTTGTGCAGTTGCATCAACAAATCGATGTAGAATTTGTAATAATCCTGCACTGTGGCAAAGTAGGAAGAACGTAAGTCTTGGCTGTTGACTTTGCTACGTGTATTCTCAACAATGCCAATAACTGTTTCTATGTGCGTCTTGGCTTGGTTGAAATTGCCTCTATCGCGCTCAATAACGGCTATTTTATAAAGTGGGTAAGTTTGTTGGGATATGTCTCTTATTTGCTGTCCTAGCTTTAGTTGTTGGTTGTAAACCTCTATAGCCAGTTGCGGCTGCTTCATGGATCTGTAAATCTTACCTTGGATTTTGTAGACGGTGGCAAGTGATGTTAAATCTCCTAGTACCGCAAGGCGGAATTCAAAATTCAAAATTCAAAATTCAAAATTAATACAACGTAAGCGTTTCATTGATTTAGAATGGGTGGTTTATTTACGCCGTGTTGTACTAGTTGCTGTGATAGCGACAAATTTTGTTTGCTAGCATCAAGAGCGTTTTGATAATCTCCTGCGGGTTCATAAGCGGCGCTTAAATAAGCGAGGGCAGTCTTTTCACTATTTTTAAGGCTATATTTGCGAGATAATTCCAAAGCTTGTTTGGCATTGGTAATTGCTTGCTGATAATCCTCCAATAACTCATAAACTTTGGCAGTAGCTCCAAGAATATTGGCTTTTGTGGAAACAGAACCTTCTTCACTGACGTACTCTAAAGCCTGCTTGTAATAACATAATGCTTGATGACAATCCTCTCGCTTTTGTTGACTAGAGCAGCTTCCTACATAAGCAGTACCTATAGATAGGAGAGCAGCTCCGACTAAAGAGGGATCGCTTTTCTGATATATTGCCAAAATTTCTTTGCTTTTTTTGATACTTGATTCATAATCCCCTAAGTCTCTGTAAAGATTGCTGATGTGAAAGAGAATTGATCCTTGTAGACCGGAGTTTTGTTTTTGTTTAGAAATCTCCAGTGCTTGCTTGAGTGTATCTAAGGCTTGCTGAAATTCTCCTGATTCTATATGAATAGAGGCAAAGCCTTGAAGTGTGTTAGCTTCTCCTTCAGAATCTTTAATGTCATGTTGCAGCTTTAGAGCTTGAGTAAAATTATCTTTGGCTTTTTGTGTCTCACCTAAATTGTAGTAAGCTTCACCAATATTGGAAATCAACTTTGCTTCATCCTGGGTTCTACCTAACTTATGGGCAATAGTTTGTGCTTGTTTTAAGTAGACGATTTGCAGCTGTATATCACCCAACGTAAAATAGCTGGTGGCAATCTGCTGGAGAATAAGGATTTGATTTTCTTGAGATTTTGCGTTTTGTCCTAATTGGCTTTGGATTGTTTTTTGTAACTCTAAAGCCTGCTGGATATATTTTTCTGCTGAAGGGCGATTGCCTCTTGTACCGTAGACGAAGCCTATGTTAATGAGTGTCTGTACTTGTTCTGGTAAATCTTTTGTTTGGCGATAGATTTCTAACGCTTGCTGGTAATAATCAAGGGCTTTCTCTGTTTTGCCTAAATTTAGGTAGTTAAATGCGATGAATGTCAGTGTAGTGGCTTGTTCTGGTAAATCGTTATTTGCCTTGTGAATCGCTAAGGCTTTATCTAAATACTCAAGCTCCTTTTTCGGTTCGCCGAATTTACGATATACTTCACCAATTCCTGATAGTGCTTGAGCTTCTTCCTTCGATTGATTTTCAGCATGATACAATGACTGGGCTTGATTGTAAGCATCAATCGCTTTTTGCTTTTCCCCTAATTCTTTGTAAAACCAACCAAGTAGTATGAGCATTTCACCTTGCGGGGAGCGAGCCTTTGGTTCTTTGGATTCCCGCAAGATAGCTAATCCTTGTTCCAGATATCCCACAGCTTTTGTGTATTCAGTCAGGTTGATGCCGTAGATCTTGCCGATCTGAAAAAGCATACGAGCTTCTTCAAGACGATCCTTTAGTTCCCGCGAAATAGCTAATGCTTGCTCCAGATATCCCAGAGCTTTGGTGTTTTCATTCAGGGTACTGTAGGTATTGGCGATCACATTAAGTATAATAGCTTCGTTGGATCGAGCTTCTTGAGGTATTACGGCGCGTATTTCTGGTAATCTCCAGATTTTTAGCACCTCTTCGTATTTTGTAATTGCCTGTCGCTGTGATGCTGCTGATGGTTGCTGCTTCAGTTCATTTGCTTCTCCAGAGAGTTGAGTTGCTTTATCAATCAGTGGCTTTATTTTCGCTTCTTCCGGACTTAGCGCAGGTTTTGTGTTTTGTGGTTTTGTGGCTGGCGACTGGGCTATTTGCAGTCGTAAGCTTGTAATGTTGACACTAGCCGGAACTTTCCCAGGTATATTTTCTGAAAATGAATCTGAATACGCTTGTTTCGGCTGCTGTGCTATTTGCAACCTTCTCTCAGGCGTTGCCCCCACTGACTCAGATAAGAAAACGCCACTGAGTAATAAAATTAAACTGTAGCGGGTAAAACTGGGCAGCAAGCACCAGAAAGTCCGCTGAGACTTTGCACTTTTCTTCATCCTTAAGCCTCAACAAGTTATTAGTTGCAGCAAGAATACCGCCGGCACGAATCCTGCTTGTTAGTAAATTTATTTAGTTGACTTCAGAGAAATCACTGAAGTTTCATTGTTATTTTACGGGCATTGCTGGGAAAAATCTACTTGTGTTTCGGTTTTTGTAACAGTTTGCCCTCAAAGAGGGATGCGATCGCATTGTATCGAGACACAATCGCATTGTATTGGGATGCGATCGCATTGTATCCGGTGACAATCGCATTGCACTCTTGAGTGCAAAATTTAATTTGCTACTATCAGCGAAAACACGTTCTTGAGCGTGTTTTTAAACCAGATTAGGCGAATAAGTGCAAAAAGTCTAACGCAGAAGATTACAATGTTGACACACTAAATTATCTGGTGGCTATTGTTAGCGCTTATGTAAGTGAAAGAATAAATGACCAGATTTCCCTACGACCAATTTGCTAAAGATTATCTCCAAGAGTTGTTGTTGCCATTAGGAAAAGTGGAAACAAGCCGTCAGGTTGCGGCAGAAGTACGGGAAATTGATGTTTATTTTGCACCGTTACCTCAACCTTCAAGCAACACAACGCTACTAGGATTATTAGGGCGATTTGCTGCTACAGCAGCACTGTTTGAGCCGTTTAGAAATGCGGCAAGCAAGAGTGAAATTCGCGGTTGCATACACAAATTATTTGATGTATTTGCTGATTTTGAACGTCAGGCTAAACGTAATAATACTCGCGTTTCGGAGATTGAATTACCGCGTTTGTGGATTTTATCGCCTACCGCTTCTATGTCGCTTTTAGATGGATTTGGAGCTAGACTTGATGAAGATAACTGGGGTGCTGGAGTCTATTTTTTAGCAGACTTTCTCAAAACAGGTATTGTCGCAATTCATCAGTTACCACCTACCGAAGAAACTCTCTGGTTGAGAATTCTAGGTAAGGGGAGAGTTCAGCAACAGGCAATCGATGAACTAGAAGCACTCCCAGAAAATAATCCTTTACGTTCCAAGGCAATAGATTTGTTGGTTAGTTTGAAGACTACCTTGGAAGCTGGTCAAAATATAGATCAAGAGGATAGGGATTTAATTATGCGGTTATCACCCATTTATGAACAGGACTTACGCAACTGGCACAATTGGTATCAGTGCATCCGTTAAAGTTTAAAATAAAGCACCTTTTGTCAATCAGTTAAAATACTCAAACTTCCTGAGATGAAAATGATAATCGTGCAGCTTCG
>JAHHID010000010.1 GCA_019359015.1 Spirirestis rafaelensis WJT71-NPBG6 | reverse complement strand
GAACTCGTCGCTTGGAACGTGACTAGAGACCTTGCCGCCACAAAAATCAACTGGCAATTCACTACCAATGACGCACGCTTAAAGCTCAAACGCCTATATCCGGTTATCGACGATTAGGAGCTACTAGTCCCCAGTCCCCGATTATGCCAGTAACAATTAACATATTGGAGTTAAACGTGCCACTATAGGAAATATAGCGCCAACCAAATTCAGCAATAGGAAGGCAGGCATAACGTAGTGCAGATAACATTTTTAGGGACGAGTTCTGGTGTACCCACGCGATCGCGCAATGTTTCTAGTGTAGCCCTGAGACTACCACAAAGGGCGGAAATGTGGTTATTTGATTGCGGTGAAGGCACTCAGCATCAAATTATACGGAGTGAACTAAAAATCAGCCAACTCTCCCGAATTTTTATCACTCACATGCACGGGGATCACATCTTTGGCTTGATGGGTCTTCTCGCTACTTGCGGTTTAGCGGGCAATGTAGACCGAATTGATATTTATGGTCCACCGGGATTAAATGAATATTTGCAAGCTGCCTCGCGCTACTCTCACACTCACTTTTCCTATCCCTTAAAAGTTCACGTCGTCCGTCCGGGGATAATTTACGAAGACTCGGAGTTCACCGTTAGCTGCGGTCCTTTGCAACACCGCATCACCGCTTTCGGCTACCGCGTAGTCGAAAAAGACCGTTCAGGACGCTTTGACATCGAAAAAGCTAAAGCATTACAAATTCCTCCTGGTCGAATTTACGGTCAACTTAAGCGTGGTGAAACTGTTACTCTCAACGATGGGCGAATAATTGACGGCACTCAATTGTGTGGACCAACAGAAATGGGACGCAAAATTGCCTATTGTACAGACACAGTTTTTTGCGACGGTGCGGTGGAATTGGCACAGGATGCAGATGTGTTAATTCATGAAGCCACTTTTGCCCATCAAGACGCAGATATGGCTTTTCAACGGTTGCACTCCACAACCACAATGGCAGCGCAAACAGCTTTAGGCGCCGGGGCACATCGGTTAATTATGACTCATTTTAGTCCCCGCTACGCTCCAGGGAATACCATAGAGTTAAAGGATCTACTTCAAGAAGCCCGTGCTATTTTTCCGAAGACAGACATGGCTTATGATTTTTTCACTTATGATGTACCCAGACGTCGCCAAGTAGAGTTAACAAAGGCGCAAGTTTGAAATTCTCAAATTGGGCATTGGGCATTGGGCAATGGGCAATGGGCATCGTTCATTGGGTCAACTTAAGCTAGAAATAGCTTAACTGTTGGCTTTCTCACCTGCCTGGAACTAAAGTTCCAGGCTAACAGCTAAAGTCTACTTCAGTAGACTAAAGATTTTTGGGTATATTTAGTCATCTTCAGATGACTTTTGCTATTAGCAAGGAACTTCAGTTGTGAGAATAGCTTCTTCATTTTCTGGTCTGTTCATCGCTCCCCAAAATAGTAAGCTTTTTTTCTCTATTTTTTCAGAATGGCGCTTGACTTGATAAATAAACTTACTAAATTTAGGAGGTTTGACAATAACTTTTTCTTCAGGGATACTAAATAAAGAAGTCAAAATATCGCGGTCTTTTTTAGAAAGAACCCATAACTCATTTGCTGTGGAGTAAAGAGTTTTTTCATAGTGAAAAACTCTAGCTAGTTCAATACCCAAAATAAAGTTACTCTCTGCCTTTCTTAAAAAGGATTGAGAGACAACATCATGTATACTGATTACAGTCTTAGTTTGGGTTGAATTAACTTGCTGCTTGATAAAGTCTAGATAGACCGCAGCGTGTGAATATTCAAAATGAATTATGTTGTATGTATTTTGTTTGAGTAATTCTTGCAGGTTTTTGATAACTGCTGTTTGCCAACGGCTAGAGAACTTAAAAGGAATCTGAAAAGAAGTTAAACAAGCGTGAAGTTTGTTGAGTTTAGAAAGTGGATAAGTGTAAAGGCGATCGCGGAGTGCGGTTATCTGGTGGTCAACGTCAGCGAATTGCGATCGCGCGAGCATTACTACGCAACCCAGAAATTTTGATTCTTGATGAAGCAACCAGCGCTCTCGACTCAGTTTCCGAACGCTTAGTTCAGCAGTCTTTAGAAAAATTAGCAGTTGGACGAACAGTGATTGCGATCGCTCATCGACTATCCACCATTTTTCGCGCAGATAAAATCGTCGTACTTGAGCAAGGTCGCATTGTCGAACAAGGAGGATATCAAGAATTAATCACCCAAAGTGGCAAGTTCTGGCAATATCACCAGATGCAGCATCAATTAGGGCAAGTAAACTCTAATTAAAAACATTCACTCTATATCCTCTGTTGCCATATTACTACAAATATTAGATGTTCTATTTCCGCAAAATTCATCAGCGAAAATAGTAACAACCTTGCTACATGAGGACAAATCTTAGGAGTTAAATTCTTTTATCTTCACAAAGATACTTGACAATAAAACGTTTATGGATACTGCTGTTGCTCTGATAATTTTTAACCGCACAGACACCACCAAAAAAGTGTTGCAAGCGCTGCGGCAAGTTAAACCAGCCAAGCTGTTAGTAATTGCCGATGCTCCTCCTCATAACCATCCTGATGATATAGAAAAGTGTGCTGCCACCCGTAAAATTATTGAGCAAGTTGATTGGAATTGTCAAGTAATTAAAAACTATTCTGAAAAAAAATTTAGGTAATAAGCTGCGGATATCAACTGGTTTAAATTGGGTATTCGAGCAAGTAGAACAAGCAATCATTCTCGAAGATGATTAGACCTCTTGCAAAAGTCTTTTTTGCACCCGAAGTGAGAGAGCTTTTTTCCTGCTCCTTTCCCCTTTCCCCTACTTGTGCAAGAAGTCTATTGTTTACCTCATCCAAGCTTTTTCCCATTTTGTGAACAGTTATTAGATAAATATCAAGACGACCAAAGAATTATGACCATAAGCGGAAACAATTTCCAATTTGGTCGCAAACGTACAGATTATAGCTACTACTTTTCTCGCTATACTCTAATTTGGGGTTGGGCAACTTGGCGACGAGCATGGCAACAGTATGATGTAGAAATGAAGCAATGGGCTTCAGTTAGAGATGGTAATTGGCTGCAAGATATACTTCATGATTCCCAAGCAGTTAAATACTGGTCTAAACTTTTCCAAGGTTGTTATGAAGAAAATATTAATACATGAGATTTTCCCTGGACATTTACTTCTTGGATTCAAAATGGATTAACTATTCTGCCGAATGTTAACTTGGTTTCTAACATTGGATTTGGTGCAGAAGCTCTCAATACAAAAGATGCTCACAGTCCTTTTGCTAATTATCCGACCCAAGCAATTGAATTTCCCTTAAAACACCCGCCATTTATAATTCGCGACGCACAAGCCGACCAATTTACACAGCGAACTCAGTTTGATATAGATTTGATGTCAAGACTAAGAAGCAAGGCAAAAAAGTTTTAAATAATTTGTATCTTTAGCGCTCTTTCGTCAGTCACAACAATATAAGTTTCTAACTTGGCAAAATACTTTGTCAAGTTTATCTGCCATTTTGGCAAGAGATGTCATATTGTATTTGTTAAAATTAGCATTAATCTAAACAACGTTGTCATACTGGATAAAATTTTTACCACTGAAAGTTTTATACATCATGTATAGCAGCCGATTTTGATTAACAGGTAAATTCTCAAATCAAGGACTTATCAGTTAAGTAAGTGGGCGAAATTAAACGTAAAATACTCTTTTAGTTTGTAGTGAGCCAGCGCGGTCTTGGGGGTCTCCCCCATGAGCGACTGGTGAACCCGAAGGGTGAGCAGTAAACCGCTCATATCAAAGGTTTTAAGGGATAGAGCCGCTTACTCGGTTATTTTTACACAACAGTATCTAACAAAAGTCAAAATTAACACTCTCGTTAATTAATTTACATATAAAATATTTTTTCCAGGAATCATAAACACCTGTTGTAGCGTCATTAATTTAGTGAAATTAATTTTCCACGCATTTTTCTTGCTCAACATTTGTCAATATTAGAGGACTTTGAGAGTGGCTAATACTGATCTGAATCAGGGGCAATTGATTACTACTTCCCCACAAAGCGCAGTTGACATCAGACAATTATCGAGAATTTTATTTCGCCGGCGCTTTCTCATCTTCGGTGTTTCTTGCGTAGTAATGTCCGTTGCCATTTTCTTGGCAACAATTGCTAAACCGAAATACCAAAGCTCTATGCAATTATTGGTAAGTTCCAATTTGTATGAAGGCTTACAATCAAGAAATATCCAAGGAAATACAGATAGCCAATTTACTGACCCCAATTTTCAAGTTGTTGATTACACTGCTCAGTTAAGGCTAATGCTGAGTACTAAGCTAATACAAAAAGCTGTAGATTTACTGCGTCCTGAATATCCAGATATTCAAGTAGAAGATATTTTAGGTAAGAAAGGTAAAGAAGCTAAACCAGGTTCTTTAGTTGTGTCCCAACTAGAAGGAGGGACAGGACTTAATAAAATTCCCAGCCAAGTATTTGAAATCACCTTCAAAGACCAAGATCCAATTAAAGCCGAAAAAGTACTGCAAGCATTAAAAAAGGTCTATCAAGATTACAACATAGAGCAGCAAAAGCAACGTCTGAATAAAGGACTTTCTTTTGTTAACGATCGCCTACCGACAATTAAACAAGAGGTGATTAAATCTGAGAATAATTTAGAACAGTTTCGGCGGAAAAATAACTTACTCGATCCCGAAGCACAAGGTAAAATTATCCTCGCTTCTCTAGCGGACACGCAAAAGCAGCTACAAACCACCCGTGCCCAGCTTCAAGACGTCCGCGCTCGCTACAATAACTTGCAGCGAAAAATGGCTGCTTCACCGCAGAATGCGCTTATTTCCTCTCGTTTGAGTCAGTCAACTCGCTATCAAACGCTGTTAAACGAGATTCAAAAAACAGAATTGGCTCTGGGTCAAGAACGATTGCGCTATACAGACACCTCGCCGGCGATCGCCAAACTGACACAGCAACGCTCCAATCAAGTATCATTATTACGACAAGAAATTGGGCGATCGCTCGGAGATAGAGCACCCGAAAAGCCTGCCACCGGAAAATTACTTCTGACACAAGGGCAAATGGGAGAAGTTGACCTCAAGTTGCTAGAAGAATTAATACAGGTGCAAACAGCTTCCCTTGGGTTAGTTGCCAACGAACAGAGTTTAGCTCAGTCAGAACAACAACTTCGCTCAGAATTAGCCAAATACCCCACCTTAATTGCAGAGTATAATCGTCTGTTGCCAGAAGTCGAAACTAATCGCAAAACACTTGAACAACTTCTGCAAGCGCAACAGTCTTTAGGAATGCAAATTGCTCAAGGAGGGTTTGATTGGCAAGTCTTGGAAGAACCCCAACCCGGAATTTATATGGGTAGCGGTAGAACATTGCGTTTAGCTGGGGGAGCGGTAATTGGACCGATTTTAGGGATTGCGATCGCCCTAATTTGGGAAATGTCTAAAGATGCAATTTATTCTTCACAAGAGTTACAAAACTTAACAAATGTGCGGTTACTTGGCAGAGTTCCCAAATTATCGTTGCCGCGAATGAAAAAACGGCTCCGAACCCTGTTTTCAAATAAAAAAGTCGGCTTAACTCCCGCGTATCCTGACAAACACCTTAGTGTCTACACCAGGTTGCCCTTTCACGAAAGCCTGGATATGATCTACCAAAACATTCAAATATCAAATCCCTACGCCTTCAAATCACTGATGGTGACTTCAGCACTACCCGGAGAAGGTAAGACAACCATAGCACAGGGGCTAGCGGTGAGTGCGGCAAGAATGCATCGGCGAGTTTTACTAATTGATGCCAACATGCGGCAGCCTCACCTACACAACATTTTGGAACTTTCTAACGACTGGGGACTATCTCTGTTATTGGTCGATGAGACAAATACCCCCGTTGCCGATTACATCCAGCCAATTCACCCCGCGATTGATGTTTTGACAGCAGGACCGACACCAGATGATACAGTGAAATTACTGAGTTCTCGGCGGATGAAAGAACTAATCGAGGTCTTTGAGCAAACCTATGATTTAGTGTTGATAGATGCGCCAGCAATTTTAGGCATAGTTGATGCCAGGATTTTAGCAACCTACTGTCATCAAATTGTATTTGTGGAAAAAATGGGTCAAGTGACTAGAACTGAATTGATTCAAGCTACAGACATTTTGGGCAAGTTGAATGTAGTGGGCATCATCGCTAATGAAGCGAATACAGCAAAAGTTTAACGAAAGAGCAAATGTCTACCTACATCTACAATTTCTCCTAGAGACGTTCCGACGGAACGTCTCTAGCATCAGATTGGTAGGGTGCGTTACGAAGAATAACGCACCAACGGCAGCAAATAAAAACTTGGCTTGATTACTAGAAGCTAACAAAAAGCTCCGCAGCCGCTAACGTAGACTAAATCCAGATAATCAAAATATTAAACATCCTAATCATACGGATAAAACTTATTTATTCACTCTAATAAAATAAATCTCAACGTGAACCAAAGGCAAACACCAATATCTGATAAACTGCCAAAAAGCTAGTACCGCTTTCTTAGAATTCGCGCATTGTCCTTATTCAAAAACCTTTCTTTATAGGCATTTGAGCTTTTGCTGTGGGAAATTTATTTATGCTTATCTCTGATACCGACTTAGCGGTTAAGCAAAATGCATAATCAATAAGAGGTATAGACGCTCAAGAGCTAGATAGTGTTAGAACTGTAGCGGCTATTACCTTATGAGCGATGTCTACACCAAAAACCGCGTCCTATGAAACTTGATAGTCCAAGATAGTTCATCTATATTTAGTGAGGTGGCGATGCAATCTCCGGGAAACTACCGAAAAGGATAACTGTAAACCTATACAAGCGTGAATAAATTATCAGCATGAAGTTTGAACTGTTATTAGGCTCTTTATTTTCCCAGATTAAAGTCCGCCATTGGTGGATAAGCATTCTTTTTTGGATTGTTCTGGTTGCGCCAGCTCAAGCATCTGTAATTTTGCGTGTGGCAATTGAAAGAGACGTTAATCAGGTAAAAGTCGGTAGTTCGACAACTGCGGTCGTCAAGGATGGTTCTGGTCGCACCTTGGGACAGTTGCCGCAAATGAGTTCCTATTATGCTCAAGCGATTCCTGGGGGAGTTGCTTTGGATAGATGGCGGTCTGGTTTATTTTGGATTGAGCCAACAGGTAAGGGATTTGTTTATATAGGCGATCGCTGGTATCGAGGCAGAACTCTGGTTGTCCCTACAAACAAAGGTTTAACCGCTGTTAATTGGGTTGATTTAGAAGAATATCTTTACAGCGTCATCGGTGGCGAAATGGATGCCAGATGGCCCCTACAAGCTTTACAAGCGCAGGCGATCGCCGCCCGTACTTATGCCCTCTACGAGCGCGAAAAACAACGCAGTAATCCCATTTACGATGTCGGCGATACTCCCGATCGCTGGCAGATTTACAAAGGCGTAATTAGTGAATCCGGTGGCATTTATAAAGCAGTGGATGCTACATCTGGGCAAGTACTAACTTATAAAAATCAAATTATTCTTTCAGTTTTTCACGCTTGTTCTGGGGGACACACCGAAAACGTCGAAGATGTTTGGGGAAACGCCCTGCCCTACCTGCGTGCAGTTCAAGACTTTGACCAGAATATTAGCGAATGCAATTGGGTAAAAAACTTCTCAAACGCACAAATCAGCGCCATGATTCCTGGCGTGGGCAACGTCAAAGATATGCTTCCAGAAGCGTTTTCCCCTTTCCGCAGCGTTAAAACCTTAAAAATTGTCGGCGACAAAGGTACTAAGGTGTTACAAGGCGAAGAAGTGCGTACGGCACTAAAACTCAAAAGTACTCGTTTTAACGTCAGCAAAGCAACAGATGGTAGCTTTGTACTGCAAGGACTCGGCTACGGTCATGGTTTAGGTATGAGTCAATGGGGAGCGTATAATTTAGCTCGGCGAGGAGCCAACCACCTGCAAATTTTGGGGCATTATTACCAAGGTGTAGCCCTTACCCCAATTCGAGCAAAGTAGTCAAAAAAAGTGGGGGAATGGGGAAGTGGGGGAGTGGGAGACAAGGAGACAAGGAGACATGGGGGCAAGGAGACAAGGAGACAAGGAGACTTGGGGAAATTTCTTCCCCTGCTCCCCCTGCTCCCCCTGCTTCCCCTGCTTCCCCTGCTCCCCCTCCTCTTATTCACCAGTAAAGCGATCAAGACGCCGTTGCCATTCAGCGTCCTCTTGTTCTAGTAAGTCAGTTTCTGTGGTGTATGCCAAATCTTCATTGCCAATGACTTTTTCAGCGGCAAACTGGTGAGCGTAGTCAATTTTATTTTGCAAAGAAGCATCTGCGCTTGCTAGTAGTTTGGCACGTTCAAGGCGATCGCGATTACGTGCCACAACTTTTTTATTCCGCCATTGAATCCAAAAATAACGCACTAGCGGTATCCCCAAGAAACCGATTCCGTAAGCCAACAGCAACCAGTAAATTCCTTGGACAAAAGCGACAAGTCCACCCAGTTTTGCAGCGACAATACCACCTCGCAACAAACTTCCCAACACCAACGCACCAACCAAATTTACTCCACCCAACCCAGCACTGAGCAAAATTTGTCCGGAAGTTGCCGCACTAAACCGCCAAGGAAATTCCTCCAGATATACCGACGTTGACTGACGAAGTTTTTTTGCAGCACTCACCTGCAACTCTGGGAAGTAATAGACAATCTCCCCTTGGGGACTTACCGCTGGTTGCCCATTAAAGCGAGTGAGAACAGGCAACATATAGTCTTCATATTCTTGTTGATATTTCTCACCGATATTATCTAGATAGGGAGAAATTTGTTCTGCTACGACTGCACCACGGTTGTTGCGAATCACACTCGCAATTTCTCGCCACCGACGTTCTTCTAATTTGGTGTTAGGATTGCCATCACCAAACAAAAATGAAAAGACAGCTTCAAAGAAATTCAAATCGCTTTTCGCTCGCCGCCGTTCTTGGTAGTGAGTGCGATAGTCTGGGCTAAAATACCAGAATAAATCGGGAAAATAGAAAAAGCCGATACCGCCACTACCAGAATTACCTCCACCGTTTCCGTCGCGATCTGAGTTGATAGCAGTAATAATGATGATCGTGGTGATCGTAATCAGAGCGATCGAAGCAATTAAGAAAATTGCAAAGGAAATGCGAATTAGGTAAAATAAAATACCCCAGATTTTTTTCCACCATTCCTGCAATCGCAATTGCAAAGATTTATTACGTAATATTGCTCGGAAATTTTTGGGAAATAGGTAAACAATATCACCTGTTTCCGCTACCTGCAAATGTGCGCCAGCTTCAGTTGCAAAAGTTAATAACCCTTGACTCGCCTCCGCAACATTCAATCCTGCCTGGGTTGCCACATCACCAACGGTGACACGGTAGCCCAATTGTTCCACAGCTTGCATAATGGTGGGATTGGGAGCCATTGCTCTTCCCTCCTATGAAAATTTATTCTCCCTTTATTTAGTATAAAGTTTTATTTTTGTTGCTTTGGTAAACTCTGCAAAGCGACTGCTCAACTGAAGCGCAAAATGTAAAATTATTTTGGGAGTTTTTAATTAACTTGTGGTTACTCACCTCATGTTAAAATAGTTTGCCTCGGCTTGGTTAACCAGCAACTTTTTTGCTTAGATATGGTTCAGTACACTCTTGCTCAAAGCCCAGAAATCATTCTCACTGTTCCCGGTAAAGATTCAGCTAAAGCCCGCGACAAAGCGATGGATCAGCTGATGGAACTGATGGAAGCAGGCAACCTACCCACGGAGTTAGAAGAAGGATTTGGTGCTCAACAATTAATTGAGGTAAAAGAAGCATCAATTGACACTGCTAGTGGTGAGGATGCGATTACACAAGCTGTCCAAGTTTTGAGCAATCTTGCTACACTCAAGCTCAAAGTTCAAGATTCCCGCACCGAAGCATTGGAAATTCGCAAAGCAGTTGATGTCCTCTTTAGCGATCAGTCAGTCACAGAGGAAGAAATTACCCGACTCAAAGAAGGTTTTAAAGTTCTGAAAAATTTTGCCCAAGCTAATATGCGTTATCAAGAAGCGCGAACCAAAGCAGAACAAGCTCGCCAAATTCTCGATCAGGCTCTCAAATCGCCGGAAAAATAAAGAATGGGGCATAGGGTATAGGGCATAGGAAAGAATTTGCCTTTATTCTCAATTCTCAATGCCCATTGCCCATTGCCCATTGCCCATTGCCCATCCTAACGTCGTTTTATGTTTGTGATTGACGCGGAATTAACGCTCTCATGATCTCCATCGTCGCTAAATCGTTCACCACTCATGTTCTGTCTGTAATACTGCTGGTAGTGGCTATAAGACAATGGTACGGAATCTTTAGATTTATTGGCGATCAACCCTAAAATGGGAGTGCCAGAAACTTGAATCTCTTCTAATGCTTGTTGGAGTACAGTACGTTTGAGCTTACCCAAACCAGCAACTAGCACCATACCGTTGGTGTTAGCCGCTAGTAAATAGGCATCTGCAAAGCCCAAAAGTGGTGGTGTGTCATAGATGACTAAATCGTAACTAGCTTGCAGCTCGTCCATTAAATCTTGCATTTTCTGAGAAGCGAGTAACCTTACCGAGTCTGGTGGAATGGGACCTGCACTCATCACAAAAAGATTTTCTTCTAAAGGCGATCGCTCAATTACATTACTCCACTCTAAATCTTGGGAAATTACATCGGTCAATCCCTGAATATTCATCAGCCCTACTCGATTGTGCAGAGTAGGACAACGTAAATTAGCATCCACTAATAATACTCGTTGCCCCATTGCTGCTGCTGCCTGCGCTAGCTGTACAGCAACAGTAGACTTACCGTCTCCCTGCCCCGCTGAACTAACGACAAGTGAACGAATTGGCGTATCCGAACCCAAAAGAAGAATATTCGTATAGAGAGAGCGAAATACTTCAAAAAAGGAGATGCGACCTGCTTGTTCCCCTATTTGTGGAACCAAAGATCCAAGTTCTTTTCTTAACGGAACTACACCTAACAACGGCAGCCTAGTAGCTTCTTTGAGTTCCTTAGAAGTATAGAAAACATTGCTGAGTTTATCTACAACTAAAGCTGCCCCTACACCCAACAGCAAACCTAACATTCCCCCCAATGCCAAGTTTCTCTTAGCACTATCTGAGACAGCATCAGGTTCAGCCACTTTAGTGAGTTTAGGATCGAGTAACTGCCAAGGTTGTTGCTTTTGGGCTTTCTCAATCTGCAACGCTTGTTGTTTGCTTGTAAATTGAGTCAGACCTTGAGTGGCAACTTGTAATTCTCGCTGAATGTTATCGTAATTACGGCTAGTAGTTGCCAAATCTTTGACGTAATTATTTAGACTATTTATTTTTGCGTCCAATCCTCGATCTCTGGCTTCTAGTTCGCGAATGCGGCTTTGAAAGTCTCGATTAACCCGCTCTCTTTCCTGCTGCAATAAGGAGAGGTTCGTTTCTTTCTGTTCATTAAGACGCTTGATGCCCTCTTCTTCATCCGTAAAGACAGATGACCTTTTAGCTATCTGAGCATTCACTTCCTGAATCTGATCCAGTAATTTTTGGTAGCGAGGATTATCGCTCAACAATGAATTACTAGCCGAGGCACCTGGTTGTTGGGCTAACTCTGTTTGTAAGTCCTGATACTTAGCTCGCATTTGCTCTAGCTGCACTCTATTTTCGAGTCGCTGTTGCGTCAAAGCTGCAATATGAGTAGAGACTTCTTGAGCTTTCTGTGCAGGATCAATTAACTTATTTTCCAGTCGTAAGTTTCGCAGTTTGTTTTGCCACAACTGAACCCGCTCCTCTATGGGCTGTTTTTCTTTGTTAACAAATTCAATTGCCTGATTTACCTCTGCCTCACGTTCTGCCCTACTATAGTCCAAATAAGCATCAGCAAGTAACTTTGAAACCTCGACAACTAGCTTCTCGTCTGCATCTATATACTGGACTTTTAAGATACTTTGCTTTTTGGATTCAATCTTTAAGTTCTCAAGAAGCTCCTCGTAAGTCAGTTTAGGATATTTATCTTGAAGCTGTTCTACAATCGGATTCAGGACTTTCCGACTTTGCAAAACTGCAATCATCGTCTGGACTTCTTGTGTGGGCTCAAGAACTGCTAGTTTTTGAGAACTTAGGGTTTGAGGGACATCAGTTATAGCTTTATTCTCGGCACTTAAAGACTTGGTTAAAACCTCAAACTCACCTTGATACACTGGAGGGTCGTGTTCTGCTTTCAACACCGCTGCCGTTGCTACTAAGCCTGTTACAGCAGCAACTAAGAATGATCGACGACGCAAAGCAGATCCAACTTGACCCAGATTTAATCCACCTTCATCAACATCATTTAACTGGGCTGTATTGGTTTGTGACAAAGGGTGAGGGTATTTTTCTGACTTTAGCATGGCAATGGTAAATTAAATTACTAACAGTAATTACGCACTTTGATGTGTTAATTAAATTTAGGCATTGGGAGTTAAACTTCTCCTACGCTGCCGTGGTTTTCGGCATACCTGGTTAATTACTGAACTGACTAATCTCATAGTCGAATCAATCTCAGGGCAAACTTGAGTATTACCGAAGACCTATCTGATAGAACTATTACCCTGGAAGACAGTATTTACAATCTGACCTGATTTGGAGCGATGCACTACAACTACAGTAACATTACCCAGCATAAATTGGTTTGTTAATTATACAGCGCTAATTAAAATATAGATATTTGTTATACAAAAAATTGCTGTAAATATAAAGGCTAATTAATTCTCCAGAAAGCTAAAAAGCTTGAGCTTTAAATCCCAATCTTGGAAGTCGGACTGGATTTAGTCACATCTCAAGCACTAGAATTTCCTCTGTTGGTCTATTGTGTTTAGTATTACTAATCAAGTTGAAACTTTTCCGGATAAAATCTGATGAGAAAGATTTAAGTATATTTTCTTGGTTTAATACTGATATTGGTAGACACAATAAACACTTTTTTCTCTTTTCTCAGGGTAATCATCGGTAGAGGTTTCTACAATTTCACATTACTCTATTCAGGATAACAGTCAACGTCAACGCAAATTACAATTCCTATTTCGCTACTGTCCCACCATAAAATATACTCACTGTCTGAGAAATAAAGCTGAAGAATATGAAACTCTGAATCACAAATATATATAAATTATATTAATAGTACTTATAATATGATTTTGCATTGCTTAAATTTAGAGAGTAGGTACTAAACCTCACTATCTCACTCATGTCAGCTCGAGTTTCTGCTTAAATCCCAGTTAAGGTGCAGGAAGTATAACTTTTATTTGAATAAACTGGGGCGCTAGGATTCGAACCTAGGAATGGCGGGACCAAAACCCGCTGCCTTACCACTTGGCTACGCCCCAAAGATTTCACTTCAATTAGTATAGCAGTCACTCACAGGCTACTGTCAAGTACTTTAAAATCTCATTTTCGACAAATGATATTACTCACTCCTCATGCACCTACCCTATAACGGTAGGGCTATACGTACAAAGCCTGCGGAGGCAGGCTCCAAAATCATTGATTCTACAATAGTCCAGGCAGGTTGATTTTGTACGCACAACGCGACATCCTTCCTTCTTGTCGGTAGTATGGTGCAAGATATGAAATTATTTACCCTTCACTACAGCCACATAATGACTATTTTACAAATTAAGGAGTTCAATGGTTGACAGTAGCTATTTTCTTCGTCTTTTATTTATGTCAAACATTTATGCCAGCATTGCGTTCTGAACCATAAAATCGTAGTGCAGGATAGACAGTCGGCAAGGACACTGCCTCGAGGTTTCAATTTTGGTATCAACATTATTGTTTTCAACTCACTTATGTCTTCTAGCAGGTCAGGCATCAACCTTAGGGTGATTTTTTCATCGCTGTTTAGCCTTTTATCAAATAAATTAAAACAGCCGCAGACTAAGACTTATGATTATAGCCAATACATTTGCGGACGTGACTATGTATTTGAACTTGTAGACGACCTGAAAAAAGGTTACATGACAGGACAGGGGAAAGGTATCAAACGTGGTGATTACATCATTTTAAAAAATGGCTCTAACTCTTGTCGATATCAAGTTGAGGAAATTGATTACTATTCTGAACCACCAGATATGTGGATGGCTTTACTCAATAAAGTAATCGTTGAGTAACTTGAGTCTTGAGTTGATTTGATTAGTCACATCAAAGTTAAGAATCGACCAGTAGCATAAGTTGACTGTAAGTTTTATGCACTAAGCTGATAATCTTTAAACCCGCTGCTGTGAAAGTTACTGCTAGCGAGGCTTGACATTGTTGATGAAAATTACTAAGATTACATTCCGCTTCACGCTTAATCAATCAATGGCTTTCGTGTTTTTTGGATGCTAGATGTGTTTCGCACTCTCATATATTTTTCTTTACACGCTCTTAACAAGAATGTGTTTTTTTCATGAAGCTTAAATCGAAACATAGCATACGTATGTATACTGCCATAAGATAGGGTACGTAAGTATCTTACCAATATAGATACCAGGCTACTTGTTTTAGTAAAATCTACCGTTGTGCGAATTGTAGCCTAACAAACTTTATCAAGATTTTATACCAGGGCTAATTAGTACTATCTGAACAAAGCGCGATCGGGTTCCTCCAAAGGCTATTGATGATTTTTGTATAAGTCATGGTCTGGCTGTAATGGTGGTGATTTTCGTCGCTCAACTGGCTTTGCTTTCTGTAAGTATGCACTTAGCAACAATCAGTTCTGATAGGTACTGTATGGCGGCATTGTTATATACTGAGTCCGCCTCTGAAGATCATCGTATAGATACTTGATGTCTGGAAAATACTTTAGAACTTTCGCCAATTTTCCGGATATTCATTTAATGAACAGATAGTTTTTATACAAGGATTTGATCTAAACTCATCAATTAGCCAAAGCAAATTTGAAAACCATGAATTCAAAACAACTAGACCGGGAAATTTTAGAGTCTTCAATAATAGTTGCAAATGAGGAGCAAATTTCTTCCGATCTTGGCGGTGAAGCAGTGATTCTCAATCTGAAGACTGGAGTTTATCACGGTTTGAATGAAGTGGGAGCAAGAATCTGGAATTTCATTCAGCAACCAAAGGCTGTGTCTGATATTGAGCAGACTCTTCTGCAAGAATACGAAGTTGAGGCTCAACAGTGCGATCGCGACCTCAAAGCATTGCTTCAAGACCTTCAGGCTGCGGGACTAATCGATGTCAAAAATAATACGACTATTTAATTTTTTTCGGATGGGAGCAGGCGATCGCCACCTTTTGATGATGACTTTAATTTTACTTGCAACCATCAGGATAGGGCTGTGGTTAATGCCCTTCCGCAATCTTTTAAAGGTGTTAGCAAAAATTAGTCAGCCAAGCGATCGCCTACAAGTGACAAACCCAGTTTCCGTTCGCAAAATTGCCTGGGCTGTCAACGCAGTTAGCCCCTATGTGCCTGGTGCCAAGTGTTTGGCTCGCGCTTTGGCAACCCAAGTATTGATGAATCGCCACAGTCTCGCTTGTGAATTCCGTATAGGTGTTGCCAAAGCAGAAGGAGGAAAATTAGAAGCTCACGCTTGGATCGAATATCAAGGACTAGTTGTAATTGGCAATCTCGAAGACCTTTCCCGCTTTATGCCACTACCATCTCTTGAAGGAGTCAAATTATGAGTGGCATTATGGGAATTCACTATTTGGGCGATCGCCCTGTAAACAGTGCAGATTTAGCACAAATGGTAGATATCCTCACCCATCGAGGACCGGATCGTGCAGATATCTGGGTTGATGGGGCTGTTGGTTTCGGGCATCGAATGCTGTGGACTACTCCCGAATCTTTGCTAGAAGAGCTACCTTTTGCTAACTCTACGGGTGATTTGATTATTACATCAGATGCCCGCATAGATAATCGTCATGAGTTGATTTCTGAGCTAGACTTTAATAACTGTCCACCTGATAAAATTACGGATAGCCAGCTGATATTGGCTGCTTATCAGAAATGGAAAGAATCTTGCCCAGAACATCTTTTAGGTGACTTTGCCTTTGCCATTTGGGACAAACGCCAGCAGTCTCTGTTTTGTGCTAGAGATCATTTCGGAGTCAAGCCATTTTACTACTACTATCAACCCAGAAAAGCTTTTCTGTTTGCCTCAGAAATCAAAGCACTATTGAGTTTACCTGAAGTGCCACACCGACTCAATGAGGTAAGGATTGGCGACTATCTGGCATTGACGATGGAAGATAAAACCATCACAACTTACCAAGACATTCTGCGGCTTCCCCCAGCACACAGCATGGTGGTTAATCAGTCGGGAATACAGTTATGGTCATATTGGGCACTTGACCCAAATCGAGAAATAAAGCTTGATTCTGATGAGGCTTATGCAAAAGAGTTTCAGAAAATTTTTACAGAAGCAGTCCGTTGCCGTCTCCGTAGCGCTTTTCCCATCATCACCCATTTAAGCGGTGGATTAGATTCTTCTGCTGTTACCTGTGTAGCGCGTGATCTACTTAGTAAAGAAAATAAAACTCCGTTACGTACAATATCCAGTATTTTTGATATAATAACAGAGTGTGATGAACGCCCTTTTATCAATGCGGTGCTAGAGCAAGGGGAACTTACTCCCCACTACGTCCACGGTGACGAGTTTAGCCCTTTATCTAATCTAGATAGCATTTTTCAGTACGAAGATGAGGCTCTACTTGGTCCAAGTCATTTTTATCCTTGGATGATCAACCGCACTATTAAGGAATTGGGGCTGAGAATTTCCCTTGATGGATTTGATGGCGATACCACAGTTAGCCACGGTGTAACTAAACTCACTGAACTTGGACGGCAAGGTAAATGGAAAACTTTAATACAAGAAGCCACAGCGATCGGACCACACCATAATGTCTCACCTTACGCTGTGTTTCGCAGTCATGGATTACCATATCTTCCAGATTTAGTAAAGCAGTGGCGATGGATAGCCTTTGCCAAAGCAGTGCAACTAATCCACAAACATTTTGGTGTCTCGCGCAAACTGTTGATTATCCATTACGGAATTAAACCTTTTTTACAACAAATACGTCAAGTTTGGCAACCGCGACCTAGACAAACTAAACTTGCTAAACCTTTTGTACCAGAGACTCCTTTAGTTAACCGTAACTTTGCCGAACGCATTCATCTTGATGAACGTATCCAGAAATTAGAAGTCTTCAGTGAAACACCCACAACGTTAAGAGAAGAGCATTGGCGTAGCCTGAATCAAGGTATATTAGCTTACACTTTAGAGCAGATGGATCAGTATGCGGCAATGTTTTCTTTAGAAGCGCGTCATCCCTTTATGGATAAGCGATTAATTGAATTTTGTCTCGCATTGCCTTCGGATCAGAAGTTATACCAAGGATGGGGACGCATGGTGATGCGTCGTGCCTTAGAAGGAATTCTACCTGAAAAAGTGCAGTGGCGTGGCGGTAAAACAGATTTGTCACCTAATTTCAATGATGGGATACTAAACCGCGATCGCCAAATTCTGGATGAGGTGATGTCTCATAAAATTAAAAGTCTTGAAAAATATATTGATTTAGATTTTCTACAAGCAGCTTACCAGCGAATAATATTAGCCGGCAACCAAGTCAGTAACGACGACTATATGGCAGTTTGGCAAGCAGTAATTTTAGCTTTGTGGCTGGAACACAAAAAAGTTATGCCATAAATGTAACTTCCTGGCAGGTTGTGGATTTGGTAGTTGCAGTATTTACTGCAATAAACTCACTCCGTAAGTCCATAAAACAGGGACACTACCGTAATTGCTAACTAGATAGACAACAGAGAACAGGAGTTGAAACTCATGAAACAAACGTATAGCACACCCATACTGACTACTCATGGCAACGTGGGAGCTATCACACAGGCATTTGGCAATAAAGCATTAACCGATTTTGTATTTTTTAATGGTGCTCAAATTCCAGACACTGATGGAATCAATGGTAATAACCATGATGGAATCAATGGTAATGGTTCAGTCGACGGAATTATCATTCCAAGGACATAGAGTTTCAGCTAACTATGCTGATGAATGTTCCTGAAAAACTCTTAATAACGGCTCATATCAGCAAAGCCCACTTTGACAGGCACTCATCTTGGCTTTGTAGCACAACTACAACCAAGTGATGCTATGAGTCCAATATCTTGGCAGGTTGTGGATTTGGTAGTTGCAGTATTTCCCGCTACCAAGCCACACCGTAAGTCCAACTTTCAGGGGCACTACTTCAGACTAAAACTACGTAAACAACAAACTCAAAACAAGGATATTCATTCATGAAAAAGCAGTACAGCACACCCAACCTGACCACTCACGGTAGCGTTGAGGCAATTACAGAGTTCACTGGTCAGACCGATAGGAACGATTTCTTGTTCTTCAACGCTGGTTCTTCTCCGATAACCGCAGGTGGTTCGCCCATTACTGGTAATGGTTCAGTCGATGGGGTCCTTACCCCCCCAAGCACCGAGGTGACGCCGAGAGGAACATTGCAAGGACAATAATTTTAGAAACAAAATCTTTGGATTGAGTTTTTATAAATTATTTCACTAGTACTTCACCACACAAAGTTTGATAGGTTTTTAATCGGTATATCGCTTTAGCGACTGTTACGAACTTTAATTAGTATTAAACTTTGTGTGTTGGATTACTAAATACATTACCACAGGGGCAAATGCCGCTGTGGTAATTAGATAAAAGTAAGCGACATAAGCCTTCTAAGTTACAAGTTGTATTAAGTTTATCTTCCATAATTAAAGAACTTCTTCTGTGTTATTAGGGAGGAGTTGCTCAACAAATCTGATGCTCTACAAGCGAAAACTATAAATAATAAAACAAACATAGTATTTAGCTACCCTTACATAAACGAATTGAGATATGATAATTTACAAAGCTTATAATTTATGCATTGGTTCACAACTATGTCTGCCGGAACTAGTTGAGAGCGAAGGCAAGCCAGAGGTGATTATCCGGTTTGGCAAAGCAGATGATGCAACTGAAACTCAACATAACGCTGGTAAGAATTTTCACGGTGAAGTCGCAGAAGTTGGTAAATTTTTAATTTACCAGGGACGTGAAATAATCATCGATCCTGTGCCGGGAGTTGATGAAGCTCTCCTGCGTACCATACTTCTAGGACCAATATTATGTGTACTACTGCGCCAACGGGGACTGCTAGTACTTCACGCTAGTGGTGTGAACATCAACAATAAAGCAGTGGCATTTATGGGTGGTTCTGGCTGGGGTAAGTCAACTTTGGCAACCGCCTTCCATACCAACGGCTATGATGTCTTAACAGATGATGTCATGCCGATCCAAATTGGCACAGGTTGCCCAATCGTTTTCCCAGCTTATCCCCAGTTCAAAATTTGGCCCGAGGCAGCTTCTTCCTTGGGACAAGATACAGCCAGCTTATCGCCAATTTACCAAGACGCTCCAAAACTATCCTACAAATTCGCCCGTGGTTTTCAGCAAACTCCCCTACCGCTACAGCGAATTTACGTGCTAGCTAAAGGAACTGAACACGAGATTACTACTCTACAACCGCAGGATGCTTTTGTGGAATTGGTACGTCATAGCCGCGCTATTAGTTTGGTAACAGATCCGGAATTTGTTGCCGATCATCTACGTCTTTGTAGTGAACTGATTAAAAATGTTAGCTTCTCTCGCTTCACTCGTAAGCCTTCTTTGGAAGATTTACCTGAGCTTGTGAAGCTAGTTGAGGATGACTTGGCTTCCCTAACCGAACAAGATGAATGTTCTGCGTTAAAAGCCCCTCAGACTGGAAGTCTGGGGCTATACGAACAAAGCCCACCTACGTGGGCTTCAATGTTGTAGCTAGCATAACTTAGATTTTAAGTACTTACACTACAGTTAGATTGATTATTTTTGAATTTACAGGGTTTTAATATCTTGATTAGCAAACTCCGTAGCGCGAACACCATATTCTCTCATTTAGTAAAAACCCTCAGCTTGGTGTGGGCAGCGTCTCGCTACTGGACTGTAGCTTGGATGATTTTACTGCTGGTTCAAGGATTGCTTCCGGCAGCTTCTATCTCCCTGACTCCACGGGCAATCAATGCTTTGGTGTCAGTAACTGGATCTGGCATTTCTGCGGCAAACATTCAGAAAATAATTATACCAGTAGGGTTGATGGCAGGCATCATGCTAGTGGGGGAGGTTTTGAATAGTGTCGCTGAATGGATTCGGACGGCTCAGTCAGAATTAGTAAGCGATTACGTCACTGGTTTAATTCAAACACAGTCAGTGGCTGTGGATTATGGCTTTTATGAATACTCTGAGTATAACGACAAACTTGACAGAGCGCGGGAGGGTGCAAGTGGGCGATCGCTTACTTTACTAGAAAATACTGGCAGGTTATTACAAAATACTGTCACTTTGTTTGCTATGGCTGCGGTCTTGGCTCCTTATGGATTTGCGCTACCCATAATTCTAATCATTAGTGCTTTCCCAGCATTTTATGTTTTGACTTATTTAAATAAACTTCAGTATCAATGGTCACAGCGTACAACAACCGATCGCCGATGGCTGATGTATTATGACTACTTGCTGACAAGCAGTGCCACCGCAGCAGAAGTACGATTGTTTGATTATGCTGATTACTTCCAATCGTCTTACCATAATCTGCGTCGGCGACTTAGACACGAACAATTCCAGCTATTAAAACTGCAAACTTTAGGTCGCTTTGTTGCTACCATAATCGCATTGATAATTTCTGGTGGAGCTTTAGCTTGGATAGGACGGCAGGTATTGCTGGGAATACTGACTCTAGGAGATTTAGCTCTGTTTTTTCAGGCATTCAGTCAGGGACAAAGCATTGTCAAGGATCTATTAAGTAATCTGGGGCAAATTTATCGTAATAGCTTGTTTCTTGGTAACTTATTTGAATTCTTACAAATACAACCCAAAATTGTAGAGCCGCGAAATCCTGTCCCCGTACCGTCAACACCTAAAAAGGGAATTCGTTTTCGGCAAGTCACCTTCCGCTACCCTGGTAGTGAGGAACCAGTGTTAGATAATTTTAACTTGACACTGCCGGCTGGCAAAATTGTCGCGATCGTTGGTGATAATGGTGCTGGGAAAAGTACGCTAATTAAGCTTTTATGCCGTTTTTATGACCCTGAATTGGGAAGCATCGAACTCGACGGTATTGATTTGCGTAACTTTTCGGTGAAAGCATTCCGCAGGTTAATTACTGTTTTGTTCCAATCACCAATTCCTTACTACACCACGGCTGGGGAAAATATTGGTTTGGGTGACATATCAGCAGCATCAAATTACTCAGAAATTCAAGCAGCTGCCAAAGCATCGGGTATCGACGATAAGATTAACCGCTTGCCCCTAGGTTATAACACCATGTTAGGTAAGTTGTTTCCTGAAGGAACTGATTTAAGCGGCGGTCAATGGCAGCGTTTGGCATTAGCACGGGCATTTTTTAGACGTGCCCAAATCATTATTTTAGATGAGCCTACTAGCGCTATGGACCCTTGGGCAGAACACGATTGGTTGGAACGTTTTCGCTCATTGGCGAGCGATCGCACTGCGGTGGTCATTACTCACCGATTCACTTTGGCGATGCGGGCTGACATCATTCACGTTATGCGTGCTGGGCAAATTGTGGAGTCAGGTACCCATGATCAATTGCTGGCTCAGGGTGGTTTTTACGCTCAGTCTTGGAAAGACCAAATGGAGTCTAGTTCAAGTAATTCACTTGAGAGCGGGATTGTTTAGCCATTAGGAATATTTAGGATGCGATCGCCTTTAAGGCGCTTGGCTTAATTACGTAAATTTACTGATACATTTATGAAAACTTTATCTAAACCCGATAATCAAAACCAGGCAATCAATGCTCGTCTGGAAATAGAGTTACTTCTTAATTGCGTTCGTCCGTTGGTTAATGATAGCAATGTTAACCGCATCAAAGCCTTAGTTGAAGGTGATATAGACTGGCAATACCTAATCCAAACAGCATATAGACACGGTGTAATACCCCTCCTTTACGGCAATCTAAGTAATATATGCCCACAATTAATTCCTGCAAGTTTCCAACAGCAACTTCAACGTAACCAGTATGCGAGAACTCAGCGCAACCTTATGTTAACAAGTAAGCTGATCAAGCTATTGGAGCTTTTTGAAGCAAATGATATACCTGTGATTCCATTCAAAGGTCCTATCTTAGCGATATCAGCTTATGGTGATATCTCGCGTCGAGATTTCTTTGATTTAGATATTCTAGTTCGCAAACAAGATTTTTTGAAGGCAAAAGAACTACTGACTACTCAAGGATACCAACCATACTCTAACAATAGTGAGAAAGAAGCAGCTTACCTTAGTTCTCTCAACGAGCAGCAACAAAAAGCTTACCTGCAATCCCACTGGGAACTGCATATGGTGGATCGCGATCGCGTTACTATAGATGTCCATCACGGGATGTTACCAAAGCAATTCTCATTTTTGTTTGATACTGAATGGCTATGGGAGTATGCTCAACCAAAGCCTTTTGCGAATAGAATGGTTCTCAATCTTTCTTCGGAGGATTCAATCTTAATCCTCTGTTCTCAGGGAGCTAAGGACTGTTGGCAACAGTTGAACCGGATTTGCGATATTGCTCAAGTGCTTTCTACCTGTGGTGAGATAAATTGGGAGCAAGTTTGCGATCGCGCAACTTCGCTACGTATGACCCGAATCCTCTTGCTTGGTCTTTTACTAGCGCATGAACTTCTAGAAGTAGAGCTTCCAAAAACCATTTTGCAGCAAATACAAGCTAACCCACTACTGAAGTCCCTCGCTTCCCAGATTTACACGCAGCTTTTCTATCAAACTGAAAGTTCACTTGCAAACCAGAAAGTTAATTGGTCATTTTTTCACTTAAGCATGATAGAACACCCATTGGATAAAATTTGGTACTGTTTTGAGCATTTAATTGTTCCAACAGTAGCAGACGAAGTGTTTCTGCCGCTACCTCAATTTCTATCTTTCTTGTACTATCCGCTCCGACTTATTCGCTTAATTAGAACGTATGGACTGAAGCGAAGATTTAGAAAATGAGATACTGGCAAGTTTGGACATATTTTTGTTGATGACCTGTTGATAAATTTCTATCAACTGCTGGTAATTTGCTTCAGGAGTATACCGGGCTTCATACACAGAATAGGCATTTTTTCTCATTGCAATCATCGCTTCAGGATGAGTAGTTGCCCATCTGATTTTGGCTGCAAAATCTGCTGAATTCCCGGCTTCAAAATGTAAACCAGTTACCTCATTCTCTACAATCTCTGCCATACTACCTAATTTTGCTGCAATTACAGGTAGACCACAGGCAAATGCCTCTGCAATTGTTAAGGGGAAACCTTCATACCAGATAGAGGGAAAGACTAAAAACTGAGCGTTACGCATTAAGTTCAATACAGCTGGCTTATTTTGCCGCCCAAGAAAGGTAATCATATTCTCTAACCCCAACGTCCGTACCTGCTGCTGTAGAACCTCGTTTAATGGACCTTCACCAACAATTTTTAGAGGAATACTTAGACTGGCTTGTTTGTAAGCATCAATCAGGGTAGCAACACCTTTTTCTTCTGAAAGTCGCCCGACAAAAAGTGCGTAGTCACCATCATAGCTGGTTTTTGCTATGGTATCTGGCGTAAATACAAAGTTAGGTTTAATGTAAATCTTCTCACTGGGAAGTCCGGCTTGCACTAGTTTATCTTTCTGAAACTGGGTCAGAGCAATGTAAGCATCTACCCGTTCCTGCCAAGTTTGCCTTAAGCGATGCACCGCTAACATACTTGCTACTACTGCACTTTCAACGCGGGAACCTCGGTAACAACCATGCACTACACCAGGCAGAGGTAAGGCTTTGCCAATACAGTCTTCGCAAACTCGACCCTCCCGAAAGAGCATAGCTTTTGGGCAAGCCAATCGATAATTATGTAGTGTCTGCACAACAGGCACAACCGCATCTCGACAAGCATCGTATACAGATGGGGAGAGTAGTGGGAAAAAGTTGTGTATGTGAACAACTTCAGCATTGTGTTGGGTGATCGCATTACTCACCAGGGTTTTAGAGGAAGCAGAGTAAATTGCCGAAAAGGCTGCTTTTGCTTTACCCCATACTCCTATAATGGTGTCGTTGTCTACTTCTAAAACTGAAACATCATGTCCGTAAGACTTTAACAATTCCGCTTCAGCCTGCACAACTGCATCCTCACCCCCAGCAAGTTGATAGCGATTATGGATAATTAAAATATTCATAAGGTGATAGATTGAAACTTAAAAATATTAGGCATTATATAATTCCATATAACAAGGTTGATTGTTAATGTATTATGCATTTGATTAAACCTAAAATTAGGCTTTTTCTCCTACTGGTTTTTGTTCATAAAAATAGTCTTGCATCCTGTGCTGCCATAATTTATTAGATTTATCAGCTTGATGTTTTTGCCATTGCAGCCCAATTAAACTAGCGACAAAAAGCATAAAAGCCGGTTCTTCCATCCACGAAAATATTAAACCAGCAACAAACACAGTAATTAGGAAAAATTTGGAAATTTTATCTATACAGATATACTTCCAGACCAAGAACCAGAGATACAAATATACTCCTAATCCTAAAAAGCCTAAATCTCCCCAAATACCTGCCCAAGAGAATAATAAAGAGTACATACTAGAGCCAGTAAGACTATTAGACCAGTAGTAGCTCTCTTGAGCCTTAAATACTGTATCAAAAACAGAAGTGCCAGTAACACCTAACGGTTCCAAAATTTGTAGATAATCTTTCATTAACCAACCTAACCGACTAATAGTATGACCTGGTCCCAGTCCAAACAACCAATTTAAATCTGATTTGTAAAAATTTAGAATAATAGAAAATACAGATAATTTATATTGAAAAGCTTCTGTAACTACCTCCATATCAGATATGTATCGTATTCCAGCGTACAGGGTGTTGATGATTTTCAGAACTCCAATAGTAATCGGAATAGCAATTCCCAAATACATTATTGCTTTCACTATCTCCTTCAACTGCGTAAGTATCAAGATAAACCAGGAAACTAGAAATGCAATGACTACCTGTTTCACATCAGCATAAAGAATGTTCCCTAGACCTAAAATAAACACAAATATGCGTAACCATCTTGAACGAACTCCAGACGCAAGAAGGAAGTAGAGTCCAAAAGTTAGAGCAACATCACCTCCTACGTGGTGTCCCGCTCCCATATTTAGAAAAATTCCTTTAATATAATCACCTTCGTATCTAAGAATAAATTTTTGAAAATATACAAAAAACAAATGAATATATACAAAGATAGATATCCATTTTTGAAAATTTTTAATACTAGATTTAGGTAGCTTTATACTGGTAATTGCTATTAATAGTATAAAAGGTTCTCCAAGCATCAAAAAGCTGAGGATAACATTGATAACCCCTGCTTTATTAAGCAGCGCACTAGAGATAGTTTCTGTCAAGAGAACAAGCAGTCCCACTAGCATTTGTACAGCAATTTTGCTTTTAATTCTAGGTATTATCCATACAAATAAGGCTATTGCGATCGCAAAATGCAGAAAGTTAATGACTGATGGGACTTTTAGTGCTGTAAGAACTCGTGGGAACATAACAGAAGCGAGGAATAGCACAATTATGCTAGACCGTTTGATAATCCCTGCCTGAGGTTGAGGCGATGTTGCTGAACTCATGAATTCCCTGCTATGGTTTGACACACTTGAGCTAAATACTTGCCTTTAACTTTCTAGTTGTATACTTTGCATACTCTTTTCGTTGCAGCCTCTCCCATATCAATTCTTAGTTCTGGCTTTTTTTCATAATTTTCTAACCCAATTTCAAGTAGGATTTCTCTTGGGTTGAAACTTCTTCGTAAAGTTCAGCAAAGTAGCGCCCTTTACTTTCCCAGCTAAAAGCTTCTCTCACCCTCTTGTGTCCAGCTTGACCCATACGCAACCTCAAATTTGGCTCTTTAGCTAGCACCGTCATTGCCTTAGCAAGATCGCTCACTGTTTGATCAGGCGTTTGAGCGTGAATCTTAAAGCCAGTTTCCTCTGTGATCTGGATAGCTGGTCCGCCTAAATTCAGGCAAACTACTGGACGCCTTGCTACCATAGCCTCTAAACAAACAGTTGGTGAAAAATCATGCAGAGCGGGATGTACTACTACATGAGACTTTGCTAATGTTTGAAAGGTTTCTTCACGAGATATTGCTCCCAAAAAAAATGTTCTGTCTGCAATTCCCAGCTGATTGGCAAGTTCCTCCAGCCTTTTTCTTTCGGGTCCTTCCCCAATAATCCAGTACTCACTCTGCTCTAAACCAGTCTGAGCAAATGCCTTGAGACCGAGATGAAATCCTTTCCAGTGTAGAAGACGTCCTATGCTGACAAATCTGATAACAGTTTCGTCAGATGAAACCGCAAGTTTTTCAAGACGAGCAAACTCTTGTTGATTGATTCCAGTTTGTCCAGGCAAAAATTCAATTCTTTTAGCACCTAAAACATTCAAATGGGTCGCGGTTTCTGGAGTCGTCACTATTGCAACAGTACTCCGGCGAGCCGTAAGATGTACAAATGGGTCAAGCTCACCCACCCAGCGCAAAAGGTTACGCAGAGTTTCATAAACTTTAGCGCGTCTGCTGAAGTCTTGCCAGAATGCTTCCGGTGTAAATTCCGCGCCTCCAACTGGACCCCAGATGAAGGGTATAGGAAGAAAGACTAGAAAACTCGGACTCGAATATCGACCGTAGGTTATGTGGTGTGCAAGATCAAAGCCAATCTCTTTATGAACCCGTCTGGCAACAAAATATGCCCAAATTTGCCACAAGTAATAGTGAAGGTAAACTAACCATTGCGATCGCTTTCCTTCAAAAGACCAGTCATAGACCCAACCAAATGGATCGAGATAAACGAAGTTCAGGTTGGGCGGTTGGTTACGAGCCAGTTCTGCCTCAAGTGCTGGACGATGAGTATTTGAAGTTATAACCCAGACTTCATGGTATTTAGCAATCTGGCAAGCCATGTTCCAGCCCACTCCTGGTTCAGATCCGCGACCTGGTTCACACGCATAAGCAGATAGAAGGACTTTCATGGATGAAATTCTCCAGTGTCAAATTTGATTTCTACAAAAATAAATATCTATGACTTGTCCTAGTTTGAAAAAGCTGTTTCACTATCTCAAAAGACTATGCAGTCAACACCATTATTGATTTTTCCTGGCGTTACTTTTAGCTACAGTTGCTGTAGAAATGTGAGCCACTGCTGGGCGATCGCTTCCGGCTTAAACGCTTCACTCTGCCGATGGCTTGCTGTAATCAATTGACTGCGCCATTCTTTTGAGGTTAACGCTTTGTAAATTGCTGTCGCTAGAGCTTCTGGATCATTTATTGGCACTAAATTTCCATATTTGCCATCTTCTAAGATGCTGCGAGGACCCCCACCAATGGCATCCGTAGAGATAACGGGTACTCCACAAGCCATCGCTTCTACCAATGCTAGGCAAAACGCTTCATCCAGTGACGACATGACAAAAACATCGGCTTTAGCAATGTTGCTCCAAGGATTAGCCACATGACCAGGTAAGCTGACACAATCCTGCAAACCTAGTTTCGCAATCACTTCCTCCAAGTGTTTTCTTTCTGGACCTTCTCCCAAAATAATCAACTTGACTTTGAGCTGGCTTCGGACTATTGCAAGCGCTTGCAATAGCAGGGGATAGTTTTTGCGCTTTACTAAACGCCCAAGGCTAACAATCACTGGTTGGTCTTTGTGCTGGAGCCAGGGATGTTCCGGTGCTGCTTGGCTGCGTATCAAAAAATCATCGACATCTACAGGATTCGGAATTACTGCCACACGATTGGAGGGAATCGGGATACGATCTTGCTTGAGGATGTCAAGGACACCTTGGCTGACAGTGGTTAACCCATTAGCTGTGGGATACAACAGCCTTGCTAGCCAAGGCATGATTTGCATCCGCAGGTCATGCTTGTGGTCGATTGCAATATCAGAGGTGAGAGTATCTCCTTGGTAAATCACAAATTTTGTCTGTCGCAGACCTGCTAATAGCCATCCCATAATCGCAGGAATGCTAATGATTGTAGGCATAGAGATGAGTACATCTGGCTTGACTGCTCTCAAAAACTTAGCTAGGGCGATGGGAGACGCCATAGACCGCTCAACACCTAGTGGTACTAATTTAACGCCTTCTGGAAAAGTGATATCTTCTCCCGGTCCTTTTGAGAGGTATAAAACGTATAAGTCCTTGACTCCCAAGTTCCAAAACCCTTTAGTCAGAGCTGCTGGCAGGTTTGCGAATGCTCCGCCATCTAAACCCCAAGTGAAAATAGCAATTGTTTTCTGATTCATCTATCATTCTTTTACGTAACAGTTTTCGACTGAAAGAGCTGAACATACAAAAAACCAAAACTTTGTGTGATGACTATCTTTTTGACAATGTCCTCACAATTAACCTTGCTATGCGTTTAAGCGTACTCTCGTGGAATATCTGATTAAACAATGCCAAAAACACAGCATTCGGCAAGCTTTCGCCGAATTGTAGCAGCCATTTCAAAGGTTTGTAACTGAAAGCTGCGTGAAACTGCGGATGAGTAACAAGCAAGCGATGAACCTTTTTTCTTTCTGACTTGGCTACGCCCTGAAAGCGAGCCAGCATGTAGAGATCATGATAGTGCCATGCGTTAGCTTCCACACCCGTTAGACTTTCTGCTACTTCTAGACCGTAAATCTTTCTCAGAAACTGTTTCTGCTCTTGGTGTATTCGCTTTGCTGTCTCCAATTCCCGTACCAATATATCTGCTGTGAGGGATGTAAAACTTGTAAGATTTGTCCCATGTAAGCGAAAGTGGCTAAGTACCTCTGATACAGGCACTATTTCAGTCACAAACGGAGCGCAGCGGAAAATCAGACTATCAGCATTGCGTGTAAACGCTTCATTCATCGGGAAGATTAAATCTCCTACCTCGCGGCGGATGCAAAGTGCAGAAGCGGGTGGTATATTTTCAAAGCTTCCGCCATTTTCTAATCCAGATAATGCCACCCAGCCTGATGCTAAATTTTTCAGCATAGGTGTCGGTTTGATCAACTTTCCTTGACCATCGATTTGATAAACATCGTGAATGACAAAGCCACCCTTGGCGTGAGATTGAAACGCTTCGACGACTTTTTGTACCTTATCAGGCATCCACACATCATCTGCATCAAGTAAACAGATGATTTGACCACTGCTTTCCCTGTAACTTGTATTTAATGCAGAAGCTACACCGCCATTTTGCTGACGTATCAGTTTGATTCTGGAGTCTTTCTGGACATAAGTTTCGATGGCTTCACAGGAGTTATCTTTGGAACCATCATCACAAATGATCGCTTCCCAATTTGGGTAGGTTTGAGAAAGTACACTCTCCAAAGTCTCCCCAATGTACTTTTCGTAGTTGTAGTTGGCAATCAGTATTGAGACTAGGGGGTTTTCGGGTAGTTGAGCAAGTTCGAGTGGTTGTAGCTTTTCGGTTTGAAGTTCTTGCATATATTCATCCTTAACTTTATACTCGACACCTTCTCAAACCAATAAATAAATTTACATTTTATTAGGTAGCAATCTTCGGAAACTACCAAGTTAGTTTCCCTTAGGAGATCCTGTCATATTCTTTCGGCAGATTGGCATATATTCCGGATTTTTTGATGAGAAAATCTACTGTTTAACTTCATTAATTTCAGACAAGAGTGTTGTAACACTTGTACAGTCATGCTTTGAGCTAGTTAAAGAATTAATAAATACGTGGCAATCTATGTAAGTCATTTATAAAGTTTTGATTTTTTCCGGATATAGTTGCTGTAGTTGTGAATAACTTATATTTAAATTTTTGCAAATTCAGTTAAGCATTAAATACACTTTCTAAAAATAGCTGGATAGATATTAAAGGAAGAAGTGATTATTAAAGTTTTATTTTTGACAAAATCAAAAATAGTACATAGTTAATAGCGATATACTTTAATTTAAGGTGCAGTGGCAAAAAACGACATTTCCAAAATTTTCAACTATTCAGCTTGAAGATTTTGGTGTTGCGTGAGGCTTACAGAAATATTCGGTGTAATCCCCAAAGATTTGCCGGTATTTTAGACATACAGCGGCTTTCCAATGGTCTATCTAAAATAGGGTCAACATATAGTTTGGGTATTGCTTGCAAGAGATGGATAGTTCTAAAAAAGTACAGTGTTGTTGTATAAATCCCTGCCTCTAGCAAAGGCAAAGATGGAAAAGCGTGAAAATAATTTCTCTAGCAAGAAACAAGGTTGTAAGGTTGTTATGGCAAAATTTCAGCGCAGATGGAAAGTCTTTTCTATACTTTCCATCCTTTGTGGGATAGCAGTACTTTCTCCTGTCGTTATCGCTAAAAAATCTACACTTATTACAAACATCTCCCCTCTGTTAGGGCTTTCTGAGGGTAAGTCTCTCAATGCACGAGAGAAGAAATGTGTTATCCCCAATAGTTCGACACAAGAGAAGCTCTTTCCCGATAGCATAGTGATTAATGTTAAGGCTAAATATGGAGCAAAGGGCGATGGTGTTACAGATGACACTCAAGCAATATTGAAGGCGATTCGGGAGAACGTCGGTCAAAACAGAATTATCTACTTCCCTCAAGGAACTTATTTGGTGAGCGATCGCCTAGAGTGGAAAAACACGAATGGAAAATGGCAATCGCAGCTATGGATTCAAGGACAAAACCGTGCCAACACTATTATTCGGTTGAAGGACAATGCACCTGGTTACAACTCTACTAGTAACCCTAGAGCAGTAGTCTACACCGCGTCAGCACTCTACGTAGAGCAGGCTAACGGCGGCGGAAAGGACTATCCCGCTAAGGGAGAGGGTAACGAGGGGTTTGCAAACTACATCGAAGACCTGACAATTGACACTGGTAATAACCGTGGAGCGATCGCACTCGATTATTTAGCCAACAACATCGGTGCGGTTCGCAATGTCACACTTCGCGGTCAAGGACTCGTCGGTCTTGACATGACTCGAAAGTGGATTGGTCCTGCTCTGGTCAAGAACGTCTTTGTTGAAGGCTTTGATCATGGAATTCGGATTGGGAGTGAGGTCAACGGTATTACTCTTGAGCATATTAATCTTTGCAATCAGAAAACTGTTGGTTTAGAGAACTTGGGAAATATTGTCGCAATACGAAACCTCTCAAGCAGCAACAGTGTCCCAGCGGTACGCAACAGCAACAGCACGAGCCTTATTACCCTTCTCAACGCGGATCTTCGTGGCGGCAGTCACTCGCTAAGTGCTATTGAGAACAATAGCCGTTTGTTTGCCCGGAATGTCCGCTCATCTGGTTATCGGTCAGCAATTATGCAAGATAATAAGGTCGTAAAGGGGACAAAGGTAAGGGAGTTTACCTCGTTTGCTCCTTTTACTTTGTTTAAATCTTCCGCAAACAGCTCTCTCAATCTTCCGATTGAGGAGCCTCCAAGCTTTCATGATAACAATCTCTCAAACTGGGTAAACGTTGAGGATTTTGGTGCAAAAGGGAAAAACGCCGATGGAAGCGATGAATGGGGGGACGATACAGTTGCAATTCAAAAAGCGATCGACTCAGGAAAATCCACTGTCTATATTCCACCCGGTCGCTACTTTGTTAGTGATACCCTACACGTCAGGGGAAATGTTCGCAAAATCTTTGCGATGGGTGCTACGTTTTCTCCTGGTGGGTCAGCTTTTCAGGATATAAAGAATCCGAAACCACTGATTCGGATTGAGGATGGAACAGCAACTGACGTGACTATTGAACATGTTAGTGTTCTAAATCTTGTTCAACAAGCCCCACCACTGGCTGGACTTATTGGTTTTGAACAAGCCACTTCCCGAACACTATTTTTGAAAGATGTGGGCTGTTGCTCATTAAGACCTAACGACCAGAAGTATGTGTTTCGGAATACGCCACGAGCCGGAAAGCTTTTTATTGAGGATGTATCTGCTGAAGGCTGGCAATTTGAGCATCCTCAAAAGGTATGGGCGCGTCAGCTTAATCCTGAAGGTAATAATAAGAAGATATTTAATAACGGAGGGAAGCTTTGGGTGTTAGGTTTGAAGACTGAAGGAGGTAATGTCAACACTGTGCTCCATACCAAAGGAGGTGGTGTAAGTGAGTTGTTTGGGGCACTGCTGTACGTAACTGGGAATGTACCACCAGAGGCGATCGCTTTTATCAATGACAACTCTCAAGTTGCACTCTCTTATGCGACAATTAATTATGGAGCCAACGACTTCCAGATTCACGTTCAAGAAACACGGGGGTCTAAGCGTTTTCAACTCACTCGCAATCGGCTCCTTGGGCATGGTAATGCCCGTGCGGTGCCGCTCTATGTAGGAAGGCAGTGAAGGAAATTTCTAGGTGCCATCAAGGCTGCAACCCCAATTATTGTGCTTTATGAGTCTGTATAGGCAGCTTGACTACACAAATGCATAATTTGTCTAGGTCGTCCTTTGTTGTACCTGTAGCTTGCTCGATAAAAAAAGGCAATTTGGGGACTGACATACTCAAGCATCTAGTGTGGCACTGTTTTTTCAATTTCTTCCAGAGTATTTAGCGCCTGCGGTGATGTGTTTTTATACAGGATTGACGCGATTTCTGTTACTGCTGCTTTTAGCCGTTGGTTTTCTTCGGGGGTAATGAATTTCGTCTAAATGAATATGATGTATTTTAATACCTCCATCTTCAGTATTTTTACTGAAGTACGATAATTACGCTGTATGGTTTAATCTAAGCTTAAGGGGCAAAAAGCGACTCTTCCAAAAAAAAAAGCAAGTATTCAGCCGGAATATTTTGGTCTACCGTAGAGCGCACACAAATATTCCGAGTCATCCTCAAATCTTTGCCGACATGAAACTCTATGGGTCTATCTAAGATAAGCTCAATATTTGGTTTCATTCGACAGATATTTGCTTTAGGCACTACTCACAAGAAATCAATAGTTTTAATGTACGGTGATGCACGAATCCCCGCCTCTAACTAAAGGAGGAAACGGGGAAGCGTCAAAATAAGTTCCCTATTAATAAGCGAGGTAGTTGTGACAAAGTTTAAGCGCAGAAAGAAGATATTTTCTAAACTTTCCCTCATGTGTGGGATAGGAGAAATTTCTCCTATTGCTAGCGTTAACGAACCTACACTTAGCGACGTAGCTGTGACAAAGTTTAAGCGCAGAAAGAAGATACTTTCTAAACTTTCCCTCATGTGTGGGATAGGAGAAATTTCTCCTATTGCTGGCGTTAACGAACCTACACCTAGCGAGGTAGTTGCGACAAAGTTTAAGCGCAGAAAGAAGATATCTTCTAAACTTTCCGTCATGTGTGGGATAGCAGTACTTTCTCCTATTGCTGCCGTTAACGAACCTACACTTGCAAACATCCCCTCTCGACCCCGGGTTTCTAAGAAGGTGGCTGTCAACGCAGAAAATAAATGTGTCACCGCCAATACTTCGGAGGATAAGTTTTTTCCCGAAAATATGGTGATTAATGTTAAGACACGGTATGGAGCCAAAGGCGATGGTGTCACAGATGATACTCAGGCAATCCAAAAGGCGATTCGGGAGAACGTGGGTACAAACAGAGTTGTCTATTTACCTCAAGGGACTTATATTGTAAGCAAGCGCCTTAAATGGCAAGACACGAACGGCAAATGGCAATCCCAGCTAAGGCTCCAAGGACAGAACCGCACCAGCACTATTATTCGGTTGAAGGACAATGCAGATGGTTTCAACGATCGTAGCAACCCTAGAGCAGTAGTCTATACCGGGTCGGGACTGTATGTGGAAGATGCTTATGGCGGAGGAAAGGACTATCCCGCTAAGGGAGAGGGGAACGAGGCTTTTGCAAACTACATTGAAGACCTGACAATTGACACTGGTAATAACCGTGGAGCGATCGCACTCGATTATTTAGCGAACAATACTGGTGCTGTTCGCAATGTCACACTTCGCGGTAAAGGATTCGCAGGACTTGACATGAGTCGAAAGTGGATTGGTCCTGCTCTGGTCAAGAACCTGGTTGTGGAAGGCTTTGATTATGGTATTCGTATTGGGAACGAGGTCAACAGTATAACTCTCGAACACATTAGTATCTGCAATCAGAAAATTGTCGGTCTAGAGAATGGGGGAAATATAGTCGCAATACGACGTCTTCAGAGCAGCAATAGTGTCCCGGCGATACGCAACACGGGTACCACGGGTCTTATAACCCTTATCGATGCCGAGCTTTATGGCAATAATCCGTTAGTAAGTGCTATTGAGAACAATAGCCGTATGTTTGCCCGGAATGTGACTGCATCTGGTTATCTGTCTGCAATTATGCAAGATAACAACGTCTTGCCGGAAACTACCGTAAAGGAATATAGCTCGAATACTCCTTTGACTTTGTTTACATCTTCCGCAAACACCTCTCTCAATCTTCCAGTTGAGGAGCCGCCAAGCTTTCATGATAATGATCTCTCAAACTGGGCAAACGTTGAGGATTTTGGTGCAAAAGGGAAACACCCCGATGGAAGCGAAGAATGGGGCGATGATACGGCTGCAATTCAAAACGCGCTTGATTCAGGAAAATCCACCGTTTACATTCCACCTGGTCGGTACTATGTAAGTGACACCCTATACGTCAGGGGGAATGTTCGCAAAATCATTGCGGCGAACGCTACGCTCTCTCCTAGGGGGGCTGCCTTTCAGGATGCAAACAATCCAAAACCATTCTTTCGGATTGAGGATGGAACAGCACCTGAGGTGACCATTGAACGTGTTGGTATCATAAATATTACTCCAGACGCCTCACCTGGATTGATTGGTTTTGAACAAAACACTTCCCGAACACTGGTTCTGAAGGATATAAGCTGCTGTTCATGGAGAACCAACGACCAGAAGTATGTGTTTCGGAATACGCCAGGAGCCGGAAAGCTCTTTGTTGAGAATGTATCCGGAGAAACTTGGCGCTTTAAGCATCCGCAAGAGGTATGGGCGCGTCAGCTTAACGTTGAAGGTAGTAATAAGAAGATATTCAATAATGGTGGAAAGCTCTGGGTATTAGGTCTTAAGACCGAAGGAGGTAATGTCAACACTGTGATCCATACCAAAGGAGGTGGTGCAAGCGAGTTATTGGGAGCGCTGTTGTACGTGACTGAAAGCGTGTCACCTAATGAGATTGCTTTTATCAATGACAATTCTCAGGTTGCACTTTCTTATGCCACAAGAAAGTATGGAGCTAACGATTTCCAGATTCATGTTCAAGAGGCACAGGGTAATCAAAGCCGTAAACTCACTGGCGATCACGTTTTCCAGTACACTAATGGTAGTACAGTGCCGCTCTACGTAGGAGGGCAGTAAAGGAAAATAATTTGTGACTTTCACGCAGACTCCAACGATCACTCTAAGTCATAACAGAATTAAACCGTTGAAAGGCGAAAAAGACTAATAGACCTCTCGGAAAAATAATGTAGAGACGCGATATATCGCGTCTCTACAAGGGTTTCGGGTAATGCATAGTTCATTTCACTCCTATCTCTAATCATAGAATGTCTAAATTGACCCTAGGACGTATGGGTCCATCGGAGGAGTTTTAGCTGTGATTTGTGATTGGGCACACCAGCCCAACTACCAAAACCCCGTGGAAAGTCTTCAGGCTGGTCTACAGGACAACACGGAGTGCGTAAACGCATAAACCAAAAAGATGCGGTAAAAAACCAGGCGACTGCTTAGTCTGACTCACGCCATGCATAGAGAAGGCGACGCTCCTGCCAGGAGGATACTTGAAAACCAATGCCTTGCAAATGTTCAATTAAAGCATCAAGGCTGCCAAATTCAGGATGATACTCTAGCGCAATACGCTTTACTTTTTGCAACAAAGAATGTGAGCAATTCATCAATATTGCAAATTCTATTCCTTCGATATCCATCTTCAAAAAATCTACTTTAGATAAGCCGTTGATAATACTCTCAAAGCCCACCTGAGTAACTGTTATAACGCCTTTTGAACCTGGTTCATGATGAAAATCTTTATCAGGTACAATCATGCTGCATCCTGGATCTTCAGCTAAATAAAAATTTACTGTTCCGTCTGAAAGTCTTACAGCTGAATTAAAATGATCAACATTTTGAATACCATTAATTTCTAAATTTTCTACCAAAGATTGATATGTTTCAGGAGAAGCTTCATAAGATATCACCTTTCCTAGTGGGGCATTTTTAGCTGCAAAAGTAGTGAATATACCTTTGTGAGCGCCACAATCTACTATAATATCAGTTGATGAAATTTCAAAACCAGGCAAGCTCGTATATTGTTTATCGATGAACATTTCACTTATGAATTGACAGTCCAAAGTGTTAGATTCAGCTACAAAATTTATTCCATTACGTAATTTGTATAAAACTTTTTTTCTAGGTAATATATGAAGTCGGTCAAAAAACCACAGAGGAAAGTTTTTGTAAGCAGCAATAACTGAAAATGTCCTTTTGGCTAAATAACCCAATTTTGCAGAATGCTTTAACATGGCTAGCTCCGATTTTTTATATTGGATTTAGAATTTTGCCTATTTACTTATACCAATTCTGTGTGAAGTTGCGCTTTATCGTCCTCAGGCTAGAAGCCTGGGGCTACACAAACAAAGCCCAACTACGTGGACTAACTAGGCGCATCTTCATAAAGAAACGGTATTAGATGCAACTGAATAAGAAGATTGATTGATATCTTCATATAGCTTGAGGTAATTCATAGCCACCGTACGCGGCTGGAAATATTCCTGAGCAAAGACTTGTGCCTGCTTTGACCAATTCACAAGCTGATCTGGTTGCTCAAAAATTTTTGACAACTCAAGCGCAGCTTCTTTGGGGTTTAATGGCAATACACAACCGAGCTCGTGCTGACAAAAAAGTTCAGCAAAATTAGGCATATCACTCACTGCACAAGGTAAGCCAAGATGCATAGCTTCAGCAATGGAGAGAGGAAATCCTTCCCAGCGGGAAGTTTGGATGTAAAGGCTAGCATCAGCCAAGACTTGAAACTTATCTACTCCAAAAACTGGTTTATGAAAATGAACATTAGAAGGACAATTGCCTCGAATACGCTCCAGCCACCTCTTTGTTTTTGAATCTTCAGTTCCATACAAATGAAATTCAATATCCGGCACTAAGCGTGCAATTTTTATTAAAATATCTATTCCCTTGTGTAGAACATCAAAACGACCTAAGTAGACTAGTCGTTTAGCGCCCACATTACCTTTCCAGTTTTGCTCCGCTAACTTACAGGTATCAAAAGGATTTGCCACCCAGCGGATTATGCCTGAGTAACGAGGTGCAAAGGCACGCACCGTTTTTTCCTCTTTGGGAGTCACTACAGTAATCGCAGATGCCTCATAAAATCTGCGCTTCTCTGCAATCAAACTATAGACAATTTTCTTCGCCCACCCGCGCAACGAGTCTAATCCGCCATTTGGAGTAATAACATAGGGAATTTTGCGTTGGACTATATTCCTAGCTAAAGTAGCTTGCTTAGGAACAAACACAGAATGCATATGCACAATGTCCGGAGCGTCAGAATAAAGAAGTGACTCTAGCATTTTCAGGTCATAACGCCAGGTATTCGCTGGGATGTGGATTAACTGAAAACCAGCTTCCTCAGCTGATACCTTGGCGGCTTCATCTGACGGGGAATGTAGCAACAGAGTCACTTGATGACCCAGCAAAGCTTGCTCTCTAGCAACTAACCAAACAGTCGTATTGATTCCATCCACTGTTTGTGGAGAAGAAGAAGAACCAACATGCCAAATCTTCATAGTGATTTCCAAAGTGCTTCAGTTTTTAGATATTGTCTAGGGGCTTAAGGCATCAGGATTAATTGAAATCTCGTCCATTGTCCTAGCCAAGAAATTAGTAAAGCCAAATAAAGCAATCGTCTTCAATAGTTAGTTTTAGCCTCTCTCACTCTTGATTGAACTAAATAGAAGTTTCCTTCTAAAAAGTCAGAGCAGTTACTGCACATCAAGTTGCGGCTCGCTATTTTCCCATTGCTCAGTACCGCATAGGGCTTCTCTAAAAGGTATTCCCTCCTAACCTGTTAGCCTCACTGCGCCACTTCTTTCTCAAACAAGCCTAGTGCCCTCAGCACAGCTTGATCCATGTCGTAGTACTTGTAATCTGCAAGTCGCCCTGCAAACAGTACGCTACCGTTGAGTTTCTCTATTTCTTTGAGGTAAAGGTCTAGACGCGCACGGTTGTCCTCATTGAGGATGGGGTAATAGGGATCGTTTTTCCCTGGTACATAAGCTTGGGGATATTCCATTACCAACGTGGTTTTGGGTGAGGTTTGTCCTGACAGATATTTCTGTTCGGTAATGCGGGTGATATCGTAATCGTTAGGATAGTTGACTGTACCAACCTCTTGATACTGCTCTTGATCCAAAGTCTCAAATTGAAAGCGCAAGCTTCGGTAGGGCAATTCGCCATACATGTAATCGAAGAAGGTATCAATCGGACCAGTGCAGAGTATCCGGTTAAACTTAATGTCGTTGATAATCTCGCGGTAATCTGTGTTTAGAAGCACCTTAATGTTGGGGTGAGCCAGCATTTTGCGGAACATTTCAGTGTAGCCAAGCTTGGGCATAGCTTGGTAAGGGTCTTGAAAATAACGGTCATCCCGACTGATGTAAACAGGAACACGTCCTGTAACTCCCCGATCTAATTCCTCTGGTTTCACACCCCACTGCTTCATGGTGTAGCGGAGAAAGACATTTTCATAAATGTAATCAGCGAGGAAGGTGAGGTCGCCACTGGCGCTTTCACGCAGTTTTAGAATGGGTACTTTCACCCCAAAACCGAAGTTTTCTAGCAGCAAATTCTCCAGCTTCTCTGCATAGCGCGGTGGAAAAAGGGCGTAGAGAGAATTTAGATTAAAGGGGATGGGGACTTTTTTGCCTTCAACTACTCCTAGGACATGGTGATAGTAATGTCTCCACTCAGTAAATTGAGATAGGTAATCCCAAACTTTTTTAGATTTGGTGTGGAAGATATGAGGACCGTATTTGTGGACTAAAATTCCATGCTCGTTGTAGTAGTCGTAGGCATTGCCACCAATGTGGTCTCGCTGTTCTACAATTAGCACTCTTTGTCCTAGCTGATTAGCAATTCGTTCAGCCATAACGCAAGCTGAATAGCCCGCTCCAATAATTAACCAATCAAATTTCATTTGGCTTTTCTCTCATTTATGTTACGTGAAGTATTAGAGTGCAGGTCTTGCTTACAGCAGTTTGATACCTTTATCAAAAAGATTAAATTTGACAAATTATTTAAGGACAGAGTTTGTTACCTGCTGTATATGCTGTTCAATTTGATTTAAAAATGGTTGATACACTGCTTGAGGAGAAAGTTTCTCTTTTACATATTGGTGAGCTTGCGCCTCCATCCACTTACGTTTTTCTGGATTGGTTATCAGTGTGTGAATTGCTGCTACAAACTCTTCGCCTGTTTCGGCTACAAGCACAGCATGACCGACTATATCACTTAGTCCTTGAACACCAATACTTGTTGATACGCAAGCACGCCCAGATGACAGAGCTTCTACAAGCTTAATCTTCAGCCCACTACCCATAAGAAGAGGAACTATACAGACCTGAGCGGCTCCATACTCTGGCTTAAGGTTGGCAACTCTGCCTAAAAAGCGAACATTTGGAAAACTTCCTTGAATCTGAGCACATACGTCACCACAAACATGGAGACTGCAATATGGGGCTGCTTGTAAAACAAGTGGCCATACACTCTCCAAGAACCATCGTAAACCATGAACATTGTGAGGCGATCCACTACCTACAAATAAGCAGCGACCATCAACTTGCTGAGTCTCGTGAACATGGCAAACAACAGACATAGGCATACTAATCACCTTGCTTGAAGGAGCCATCTCTTTAAGAATTTCAGCCTCTTGTTCCTGAATAGCTAACAAAACTTGTGCTTTTCGCAACAGTGCAGATTCCTTGTCCCAATTCCAGTCTGAAAGATGGGAATCTACGCCGATTTTTCTAAAATCGGCAACTCTTTGGTGAAGAATGTCATGAGTTAATATGGCTTTTAAGACTGATTGCTTTTGCGGGAGAGCCTCTAATAAACTCCCTAACCAAGTATAGTTAGCAATCACAACATCTGGCTCGAAGCTGACAAAGCGTGAATTTGCAAAGGCTACTTCTTCTGGTGTTGCCAAAGCATCCCAAGTTTGAGGGGCGATCGCATTCTCGCGCTTGTTCCGTAGTTTATTCCAAACAGCTCGGTAGAAACTTTTCCAATTGTTTGGCACTTGTCTGTAAGCTAGCTGTAATGGGGCAAGAAGCCATTGTGATAAGGAGTTGAATTTTAACAGAACACGACCAATTCGCAAGTGATCCTTGGCGGACACAGTGGCGATCGCTCCCAAGGTCGATGGAATAATACAGAAAGGAATTCCGCCATTTGGTGATGAACTCAGAACTGTGTACTCTATTTCACAACCTGCATAATGTAAGTAGCGGATGAAGTCCAAGATATAAGTGGCATTACCAACAGTATTCTGGATTGGAATATGCCGACTAAAAATCTGAACCTTAATAGGTCGATTCATTACAGGTTCTTGGATCTTTGCAGGAAAATTCATAAGATGATTAAGCACTGGTGTCCGATCAAGTTTGCGATCCGAAATTGAGTATTGCTAAGTAAGTAGATGTGATTAAATCAATAGTTGTGCTTTAGCGCTATAGACGTGGAGCGGCTTCTCGCAGAGTAGCGCAACTACGAACCGCAAAAACTATTTTATTGTGCCGATCTACTTACGACCTTAGTTCTAATAATCGAGAATAATTGTTGGGTCTGTTTTAATAAATATTTCACTTTTTGTTTGTTTTTATAAATTTCTAATTTCATAAATATTTTCCACTGAATAACTAGAGGCAGTTGTTTTTGATAACTCTTTAAAAGCTGTTTTCCACGAGATGCACTTTCACCAGTTTTTATATCATTAACAGTTTTAGTTCCCTCTAATTGGCGATAATTTCCCCAAGTTTCATTTACATATTTAACTGTAGCTACTTGAACCGCTCTCAGTAATAAATCTAAATCCATCACATAATGTTCATCCACTTTATAAAGCCCAATCTTTTGATGTAGCGAAGTGTGGTAAAAGTAGGCAGATGGATTCATTGGGTGAGGATTTAACTCACATCCCAGTAGTAAGTCATTCAACTTTATTTTTGCTGGTTTATTTATATGATCAAGTTTACCTTCATTATTCCACACATTACAGTTACCAACGAGCAAGCTAGGCTCTGGTAATGTTTTAAATATTTCTGATACGCGGTTTAGCACATTCGGTTCATAGTAGTCATCAACATTCAAAATCGCCAGTATTTCACCCTGAGCCATTGCAATTCCTTTGTTCATTGCATCCGACTGTCCCTTATCTTTCTCAGAAATCCAACGGATGTGTGGATATTTTTCTGTGTACTGTTTGATGATTTCTACTGTTTCGTCTGTTGAGCCACCATCTACAATGATGTGTTCGACATGTGAGCAATTTTGGTCAATCACAACTTTAATGCAAGACTCGATAAATTTTGCGCCGTTGTAAACTGGGGTGATAACACTAATCATCATGATTGGCTTGTTTCAGATTGCAGGACTATTCTTTGATGGCGATAAAGTAGCCGAAAATTTTCCGTGTAACTACTGAACTCTTCTGTAACTAACAAAAGAATCAGGATTAATTGCAAGAGCTTTTTATAAAGTTTTGTAAAATTTAGTATTATGTCATTCTTGACCAAGCTGAAGAAGGCAAATATTGGGCGGAGGTTCCTGCTCTACCTGGTTGTATTATTGAGGGCGATACTTGGGAAGGAGTTGATGGCTAATCTCAAGGATGCGATTAAAGGATGGCTACAGGTTCCTAATGCGATCGCTTCTCCTCTAAATCAACACGAGTAAGCCAATGTTCCTCCCTGCTTCTCTAAAATCTGACGGTACAAATCAACGTATCGCTGTGCCTGAAGTTGTAGGGTGGCGATCGCTCGACAATGTTGAATTATGCGATCGCGGATTGCTGAAATTTTAAAATTTCTTGAATTGCTAAAGCTTGTGCTCTTTTTTTCGCTTGGTAAAAGCGGCGCTCCTTTGGATTCATTTTTGAAAGTCGAAAGTATGCAAGTACTTTTTTTTCCCATGATGTAACCGATGGGGTTGGAGTTTTACCCCGAAAGGAATCTAAGATTATGTGAGAATATGTGATGCCTTCAACTAATCTAACTAGATATTCTTCAGTCAAACGACTGGCTGGTATTAGATGTGTCAGCTTCAAAGCCGTAAACTGTCCTGTGCCTAAACCAAGGTCACAGGATGTAAATGCTAAATCTGAATCCCCACAAGAGAGTAAGATTTCACCCTGACGAGCTACACCTTTTCGATCTAAGCCCAATCGAAGCGAATCATGTTTTAGTAAGTCAGCATACTTCTGTGCCACAACTTTTCGTACACACATCCCAGCCCCACAAGGAGTTGTTTCATGCTGGTGCAGCAAGTTTGACCATTTATCTTGCTCGAACTCTCGAATAGCCAATTGTGGTAAGTAAGGTTTAGCCCAGTCAGGGGGTGTTGTCTCAAAATCACCCTTAATTTGCCCACCCCAAGCGCCAAGGAATGGGAAGTCTTTACTGATTCCTAAGGTTATTTCAAGATATTCTGAATCTAAGACGTTATCATCGTCAACAAAGACTAATACTTCGGCTTGTGCTTCCCGAATTCCACGCAACCGAGCAGGAGTAAGACCTAGTTGCTCTTCTCGAACATGACGAGCGTTAGGATGCCAGGTAAGGTCAATTTCAGCAGAAAGTAATTGCTTACTTGCATTATCAACTAGTAATAGTTCCCATTGCTCAACTGGCAAAGTCTGGCAGTTTAGTGCAGTCAATACTTTATCAAGGTAATGATGTCGAGGATTGTGAGTACAGATAATAACGCTAAGAGCTGGTTTCATAACAAAAGTACAAAGTTTTTTGCAAAATGGTACGTGTAATTTTACCTATTTATTCTGAAAAAGCATGATTTCTAGATGAAGAAAATTTTTTTTAATAGCTTTAACTTCCTATTAGAAATTAATCCCCATCTGGGATGAAAAATTCTAGGACCAATATCACTATTTATTTCTTCTGCTATTTTTTGTAAATTTTTATGCCTTCCATGAAGTATCTTAACTGTCCCACAAACTCCTACAGGATATACAAATCGACAATTGTACTCAGGCGCTAAAATAACCTCCCTCAAATCATTCTTATGAAGAGTTGGTACAAAAGCAGGTTGATCGCCATGTTTGATTCCTCTTTCCTGCATTTGTTGCTTTGCTAATACAAACCAATCTGAAAAAAAATTGTTTATTTTACTAGATTTTCTATATAAGATCACTCCGCTATTAACTATAGGATATAACCATTTATCATTACTGTCTTTTGAAATTTGATAATCCCAAGTTACTCCTGAAGCTTCACCTGTTCGATGCTCTGCAAGAACTACACCGATGTCATATTTTTCAGGAAGTGTAAATAACTCTGAAAAATCACTACAAATGTATGTGTCAGTATCTAAAAATAAAGTCCAGTCATATGGTGACTGAGACATACCCATTATTTTATCTAAATATCCATTTTGAGAGCTTTTTATAACTATGCATTTATCAATGCATTCAGCTTTTACACTTTCATCTGAAAAAAGCGTAATATCTAAATTGGGCATTTTTTCCTTTAAACTTGCAGCTGAATTAAGTGCTTCAGCAATAAATTTACTACCAGTAGCAACGTAAATTACTCCTACATTCATAAGCTATACCTTTTATCAAATTATTGTTTTTTTACAATTAACTATTAATCCAATACTGACTAAAAATTAACAATAACAGCAAGGAATTTTCGGTCAATACCTGGAGTTTAGACTATCAAGAATAATTGATTATCTTTCAAAGATGTTTGAGCCAATGTCAATTTCAAACTATGTCATTTCTTTTTGTAATCCAATGGTTGCCTATAAGTAGAGCAAGATAAGTTACTCTTTTAATAGTCGTTAAGGAATGACTGAAATTGAGCAATTCCCTTAGCTGGTTAGTTGCTGCAACTAAATCTCCTTCAGATATCATCTTGGGTACAAGTTCTTTCAAATAATAACGTGCAAAATTTTCTCTAGCTTGATGAGTCAGTTGACTCGCAATTGGTGTTCGTAAATATGATTGTGAAAACTCTATAATCTTACGTAAGTCACGAATATTCTGACCAGTGCGCGCACAACGTCCAGTAAGAGATTTTGATTGAATACGATACAGTGCTAATGGCTCAGTTTCATACCATATCTGATAATGGGATGCAATCCGAAGCCACATTTCCCAGTCTTCCGCACAGCAACATATACGACTATCAAAGCCTCCATGCTTCTCGTATACACTACGCTGCACAACCATTGATGGTGGTTGGATGCGCTGCTGAACGGCAATTCTCTCCAACCAATTATCTAAAACACCGCTCTCTGGCTGCTCCAACCAAGAAATATGTTGCCAATGACTATGCTCATCAATATAAATGTAGCGACAGAAAGCAGCACCAATTTCTGGGTTCTCCTCAAAGCCACGCTGCAACTTATGATAAAAGCCGTCCCGCACGCAATCATCACCATGTAGTAAATGAATTAAATGTCCGCGCGATCGCTGCAAACAAGTGTTAAAGTTTCTAATGCTGCCTACATTCTTTGGTTGGCGATAAAAATTAACGCGACCACGACCTAGTTCTTTAACTACTGCTGCGGGGTCATCCTGGGTTGAGTGATCATCAACTACCTCAATGTGCATGACCTCAGGACCTGGATCTTGTGCCAACACACTTGTTAGGGTTTCACGTAGATAATCAGCACAGTTATAGGTAGGAATCATCACAGACCACAAAGGTCTTCGACTATCCTCTGGCACGAGTGGAATAATAGCTCGATATTCGTGTTGCTCACTCATAACTGTTGGTCTGTCATCACTTCAAAAAGTTAAATAATTGAAATATATTTCAAGGTGTAGAATTTTCTAAGGATCAAAGATGCTTACAAAAATTAGCTTGGCAAGAATGTAGTTTACTCATAACAGTTAACCCCCTACCTGCTTCAAGACTTCCTTTGCCAAGGTTTTCTCACTTAAACTCTTGAGGGTTGATATATCTGATTTAAAGAGAAAGTTGCGTAGTTGCTTGCCAACTACCTCTAGCGAAAAGTGTTCTTCCACTCGATGACGGGCACGCTTGCCTAACTCGCGTCTCAAAGGTTCATCATCGAGGACACGCCCTAGAGCCGACGCAAATGCTGCTGTATCACTGCATGGCACCACTAGCCCACCTGATATCTCGCCATCCTTCAAAATATCGGGTATCCCAGGCGCTTCGGCTGCCACCACCGGCAAGCCACAAGCCATTGCTTCAATGGGGGCTACTGGAAAGCCTTCGACACGCGATGGAAAGGCATAAACATCAGCAGCAGAGAGGAAACGCCGCATAGCCGCACGGTCATTGATATACTCGTCTACCCAAAGTACGTTCTGCATTGGCAACGCTGCGATGCGTTGGCGCAGTTTTGCTGCGTCTGTGCCTGTGCCAACAAGTAGTAACCGCAGGTTCCGTCCTGCCCGTTCGCCACAAACCCGTTCCCAAGCATCTAGCAATACATCTAGCCCTTTGATATGTAACTCAACACGACCATGCCACATTACTACTTGGGCATCAGGTGGGAGACTGAGTGTGGCTCGTGCTTCACCACGTTCAACAGGACTCCACATTTGCAAATCTACTGGGTTAAAGATTTGTGCTGTCTTGGCAGGGGGCAGATTATAGCGGGTAGATACTCGTTGGATCTCAGTTTGGGGACCGATGACCAAGCCTGCACAGGCTCGTATAGTTAGGGGTCGTAAAACACGTCCAATGCGGTTTGCATCAAAGGTAGTGCCCTGAAAAGTCCCAAATACGGGCAAACGCATTAGTTGTCCCAAGAGAACGCAAGCGTTAAAGCGAAAATACTCGTACTCTTGGCATAAGATGGCACTGCAACCCTCGCGTCGAAGTTCACGAGCAAGCAACCCTAAAGGTGTTGTGAGATAAGGGGCTATCTCCCTGAAAGCTTTAAACACAACTCGACGGCTGCCTTGAACGTCGCCAAATAATTCTTCCACACTTCCGCCAAAGGAAGGGTAGGGTTTAATCATGTGGCGGCGAATGGCACGATAATTCTTAGGAACAGGTAGCAAGCAGATTGTGCATCCTGTAGGAATGTGCGTAAAGCGCGATGGTTCGGTAACGCGAGTCGATGGGTAAATAATAACTGTGCGTACACCAGCTAGTCGTAGAGCGTCAACGTAACCAAACTGCCAACCACCTGTCATTTCATTGCAGAAAGTCTCAAATGAAACTCCAATACTGTCATGGAAGTCTTCCCATACATGCCCCCAGGGCAATAGCGCGATGGTCGGTTCTGGATGAGTATTCATAGAATAAAGTCTCATGTGTGTTGGCATTAATTAGCGTCTTAGCAACTCATACTTTTCTCAGCAGGCTAAAAATATTGTGCGTACTAAGTAGGTAGGCAGGAAAATTTATAACTATGTCATTGCGAACGGAGCGAAGCGCAATGAAGCAATCGCAAGGGTTTCGAGCGTTTTACGTTTCGTTACATAATTAGATTTATTTGCGCCTAGCTACTTATCCATTGACATCAAGTTATGGTCTTATCATTCAGATTAGTTTTGGTATTTGTTTTAATCCATTGCATATATTTTTCAGATACAACTAAAAAATCATTTTCTACTAAAGTATTCACATTTTCTAGCAAGCAAGCTGTCTCCTGCTTAAGGTTAAGATCCGGATCTTCTTCCAATCTCTTCCAATACATTTCATATTCATAACTAGCAGACATAGCATACCTATCTGTTTTTACAGCATCCTTCACCTTGTCATAAAAAGAACTTAAAAAGGGATAGTGTAGCAATACGCATGTAAAATCAGCTATATATGCATTATTAACCTGATGACAGTTAACAAAAAGATTAATTTTTTTGTCAACAAAAACTAAAGCTGCCTTCGTTAAGTAATTATTACTGCCAAACAAAGTTTTACGAATCCCACCCCAGTGCCATTTTACATTCTTGTTTGACGCAGTTCCATAAGGATACCTTTCCTTCTGAATATTAAAAATATCATAATAAGTATAGATATCTTTAAGAGAATCATCCTTTTGACTTTTCAAGCTAGCTAAACTTTTAGCTGAAAATAAATCCAACATCTGTGCTACAACGGCTGTGTAGGAATTATTGTTGAGATAAGTTAGAAGAGAACTTAGGCTAATAACATCAGAGAAAGGATAGTCAAATAGTTCATCTATATCAGAAAAAATATTCCATCTATTCTTTGAGAATCGATTGACTAAATAATGTTTCATTACAGTTTCATATTTTCTGTAAGGACATTTCGTTTGAAGAATAGTTACCTTGTCATAATTCCGTGCTATTTCAATAGTGTTATCTGTTGAATTATTGTCTAGAAAAACTATATGCTTCACTCCTAATGAAAGATAATGCTCAATAAATGATTTGATGTACAGTTCTCCATTTCTAACGACACAAAGCACTATCAACTCGTCAATTGTATAATTTATTTTATCTAGTCCATAAATATGTTTTATAGTAGTTTTTAGAATTAGAGGACGAATATAGAGCTTCATAATTTTTGCTGGATTCTGGCAGAGTGAAATGGCTGTACGTAATTTCCTCCAGAACCATCGTGCTGCAACCTCTATGAATAAAGGTCGTGGTGTCTCATTTGCAACAGGTTGAATTGTTGCACGATTGAGATGTGGTTTATTCATAACAGTTAACCCCCCAACCAGCTTCGACATTTTTCTTGTTAAGTCTTCCCACATATGCCCCCAGCCTATTAGTGCGATATTTGGTTATGTGTAAATATTTATGAGCCTTGTTGCATCCTTCGAGAAAAGCCGTCTCTTATACAGTTATCACCGTGCAGGAGATGAATTAAATGACTGCGCGATCGCTGCAAACAAGTATTGAAGTTATTGAGGAGTAACTAGTTCATATACCCGTTTGTAAGCAGTATGCCCCAGTTCAACTTGTCGTTTAGCAACTTCCAGTAACTGTGGCCTTAACTGCTCAGCTGATTGCCAGGCGCGCTCAAGACTGTCTACTAATTTATTCTCCAATTCCGGATCGTCCAATAAAATAACTTCGCAACCCACACCAAACTGATCTGCTAGTCCAAGAAACTTATTTGCATAATACTTAGACTTAGCCAAACCAATAGCTGGTATGCCTTGGGCGAGAGCAAAAACACCTGCATGATAACTACCAGTGACGACTACTCGGCACTGACCTATCTGCTCAATAACCTTTAGTGGTGTATCAAGGCTTTTCCCTCCATCGGAGGTATCATCATAACCTTTTAATAGCTTCTGAATAGCTGCACTGTCAGATTCTGCATATCCCTCGTCAGATGAATGGTCGATAGGTGCTGGAATCAATGGAGTATTCAATTTTTTAGCCACATTGTGTAAGGCTGATCGAACTGTTTCGAGGAGAGATAAGCTTACACCTGAATACTCAGCAACCCTAAGATTTACGCCAATTCCATCACATAATTCTATATTACGAGCTTTGTAAGCCAATTCAATTGCGTCATCACCTGTTGTCATTACACAATTTTGTGAGACACCGATTGAATTAAGAAGTGGAAGCCCAGCACGTTTTTCTCGAAGAGCAATTAAATTGATTGAGGGTAGAACAGTTTTGGATCTAGCCAACAATTCCCGATCCTGAATAGGACCTAAACCAGTACCAAACATAGCTGTTACTTTATCAAGCCTACTTGCTAAACCTAAGGTCTCTAGAGCCACAATTGCACCATTCTTAAATGGATCAGTGATGTATCCACCTCCAGAGGTAACCACCAAGTCGGCACTGTAAACTGCTTTCATATATGCCTCAAAATTTCTAGCCTTTTCTGGCTCCCTTTTTAACTTGAAATTGATTAAAGAGCGTACTAAAGATGGCGAGCGCCTACGAAATACCCATTCCATGTCTGACCATTGTTGAGCTAGTTGATGGTTAGGCATAAGCTTATATACGCTATGCACTAAAGGAGAAGACCAGGTTTGACTACCGCAGCGTAACAGAGGATGTACGTTTGGGAATAACTTGAGCAGCCCCTCTGGTGACGATGTGAACACTTCAATAAAGGCATCGGGCCACAAATTGCTCAACCTTTCTATCAAAACTTGGAGCATTGCAATATCTCCCAAGTTTAGTAATTTATTGGCACCATTGTCTACAAGAATTCTCATGATATGATTGCAATTTAAATTTTAAGTATTAGTCAATTATTTATTTAATGAATTTACCCAGCTAAACTCCAGCGATGGGGTATGCAAACACTTCCATACCCAGTTCCTATCGCTACAGGACGACCTCTTAATTGCCCTTGTTCAACTTCCAAAATAGCGGCTGCTTCAACATGATCTTGTAACTCTCCATTGGTAGTAATTGCAACATTCATTCGGTAACGACCAGGAACAAGCAATAACTCGCCAATTTCGCAGATCAGCTTCATTCCTAGTTCAGGAATATTCAAATCTTCTTGACTGTTAGTGGCACTATTAAAGTTTGTAACAGGTTGACCGTGTTGGTCGTAAAGGCTAAAATTGCACGACATTCCCGGTATTATACTAGTGACATGAAAAACAAAACGAGCCGGACGACCTGTTGCTAAAATTGTTGATGAATAATCTTCACCTGGGGAAACATCAACTTGAGCGAGTCGCACTTGTCCTTTGCCTCTTCGGTCGGTTCGTTGTAACAAATTTTTGGAAGCAGATTGTTCTAGGCTTTTCAGATAAATGCTTACTCCTTCAGATGCCGAATCATCAGCAAAAACAGAGCCTTGTTTCAAAAAAATTCCCCTGTTACAGAGTGTCTGTAATACAGCTAAGTTGTGGCTGACAAAAAGTACTGTTCTGCCTTGTTTGCCAACATCTTCCAGTTTTCCCAAACACTTTTTCTGGAAGTGGGCATCTCCTACTGCTAATACTTCATCTACAATTAAAATATCTGGCTCCAAATGCGCTGCTACGGCAAAAGCCAACCTGACATACATCCCAGAGGAATACCGCTTCACTGGCGTATCTAAAAACTTTTCAATCTCTGCAAACGCCACAATTTCATCAAACTTACGTTGAATCTCAACCTTGCTCATCCCCAAGATTGCACCATTAAGAAAGATATTTTCTCGTCCCGTTAACTCTGGGTGAAAACCTGTTCCTACCTCTAATAAACTAGCAACTCGCCCCTTAATCCGGATAGATCCGCTTGTTGGTTCAGTAATTCTGCTGAGAACTTTCAGTAGCGTTGACTTCCCAGCACCATTACGCCCAATAAAGCCTACGCGATCGCCTTGCTTAATCTCAAAAGACACATCCTTCAGCGCCCAAAACTCTTGACTGCTTGGGTTAAAGTCTTTTTTAATACCGGGTTTGAGAACTTTTTTACCGAGCGACTTTGCCCCATTACTCATAGATTCGCCCAGAGACTTGTAACTACTACTGCCTTCTTTCTGATGACCGAGAACGTACTTCTTACTTAAATTTTCAACTCGAATAACTGTATCAGACACGTCAATCTACTCCTCGTTAAACCACGTCAGCAAATGTGCGTTCCATCTTGCGGAAGTACCAAATTCCGCTGACAAGCATTAGAATCACTAAAGCCACAGACAGTGCAAAACCAGGTAAATATATCTGCGATTCCCCGCCCAGAATTGCCCAGCGGAAACCGTCAATCACCCCTACCATTGGGTTAAGCGAATACAGCAACCGCACCTGTTCAGAATATCGTTCAGCAATAATTTTGCTACTAAACCCGACAGGGGAGACATACAAACCAAACTGGACGATGAATGGCACGACATAGCGGAAATCCCGATATTCAACGGTTAAAGCCGCCAGCCATAACCCCGCACCGATTGATGCGGCAAAGGCTATCAATATAAATAGTGGCAAAGTCAGAATGCGCCAGTCAGGAACGAAGTTGTAGTATGCCATCAACCCCAGCAGTATCATGCCTGAAATCAGGAAGTCTACAAAGCTGACAATCACCGCACTGGTAGGGACAATCAATCGGGGAAAGTAGACTTTAGAAAGCAGGTTGGCGTTGGAAACTAAACTGTTGCTGCATTCGCTTAAGGCACCAGAGAAAAACTGCCAGGGTAGTAGAGCTGAAAAGACCATAATCGGATAAGGTGCATTGCCCTCTGGGGGTAGCTTCGCCAAATTTCCAAACACAAAGGTAAACACTACCATCGTTAGAAATGGGCGAATCAATGCCCATGCCATCCCAATTACAGTTTGCTTGTAGCGCACCAAAATGTCGCGCCATGCCAGAAAGTAGAATAGCTCTCTGTATTTCCACAAGTCTTTCCAGTACTGGCTTTCAGTTCTACCCGACTCAATGATGAGTTCTTTGCTGTCCATCTACTTACCTGTATGTTGCATCAATTAGAGAACGTGTGATTGTTTTGCAGTCAATAGACTTCTCCGAAAAAATACTGCCTTTGTTATTTCTTTAGTATTTCCTTGCTTAATCTTCATATCAGGAAACAAACATAATTTTGTTTAAGCTTTAAATCAACTGGAGTTTTTGGCAAAAAGTATTAAGTCAAGATGGAAATTTTAGCTTTAAAACTCTGTGAGGCTTACACAAACTTACTTTAGGCGACATAGACAACTACAAAATTCTCCGAATTATTTGTTGATAATTTATGGTCAAATGCTTCACGAACAATGAATGCATTAGTATTTACTCGGAGAATATTCTGTAATATATTTCTAAGTGCCTTACTGGTATTCCGGACATTTTGCTCAGAAAATCTACTGCTACTACTTTGAATTTGATGCAAAAACTAAATGTACGTCGAAACAGCATAACGAAGGAAATAACAGTGCAAAAGCATGATTAAATCGTAGGAAAAAGTTTGTGATGCCCCCTGATAAAAGTTGAGCAGCAAGCATAGCTTAAAACTTTGATACAGTCATCTAATGTCCGTTGCTATCGGACTTTTTGCTCTTGAGCGATCGCGCTTACCTTAAATCACCACAATTACTAATCTCTCCATCCCAAGTAGCGTTCGCGTATACGAAATGGAGTACTAAAAGAACTCGACATCAACAGTTGCTTCAAAGCCAACAATATAAACGCTGGAATGGTCTGTGTATAGCGATTCCACAGACGACGAGGTTCTTGCAACCAGCGATATAGCCATTCAAAACCCAAGTCTCGTATCATGCGGGGTGCGCGTTTATGAATTCCTGCATAAACAGGGAAAACTCCACCCAACCCAATCATCACCGACTGGATTTTATCTTTATGTTGAGCTATCCAATTTTCTTGTTTTGGACACCCCAGAGATACAAAGACTAAACCAGCACCACTGTTGTTAATCATCTTAATCAGAGCTTTGTCTTCCGTTTCAGTCATGGGACGAAAGGGCAAAGGTTCCATCCCTACAATTTTCAGTTTAGGAAATTCCTGCTCTAACCTTTTTTGCATTCTCGAAAGAATATCTGGTTGAGAACCCGCAAAGAAAACACTGACGTTTTGTGTTTGAGCTAGCTTACACAATGCTAATAAAACATCCATCCCCGCTACGCGGTCTTGGTAACGTGCTCCCAAAAGCCTCATCATCCAAACTAGAGGCATCCCATCAGGAGTGATTATATCTGCGTTCTTTAAAACACTAGCAAACTCTGGATTCCAATGAGCCTCCATGAGCATGTGTACGTTGGCTACGCAAACAGTTTTACTTTCGCGAGCGATCGCCCACCTCAGTATTGTCTGTATCTGATCGTCAAAGCGTAAAGCTGTAATCGGAAAATCAAGCACTCTTTGTTTAGGCAGAAAAATTCCTACCATAAGTTACTCCTTGTGTCAAATGGGAACTTAGAACAACGACTAACCATTTCAAATATTGAAAATGTCAGATTTGATTACTCTCGACTTTTTTCAAGGATTGAAGCATGGTAGAAGTTAACACATGGAGATGCAATAGCTTTTACTGTAAATTATTGGCTTCCCTGGTAATAATTATTTCTTCTTAGCCTGTATAGAATTTACCCTAAAAAAAAGCCGATTTCATATTTTTTAGGTAATCTTTATCTTAAGTTTATATTTACTTTTTATTTTCTTTATATAAACATTGCAATAGCTATAAAAACAGGAAAACAAATATTTACTTTGCATAAATATTAAGGTGTCTTAGCAAAATCTTAGACAGTCAAATAGGCAAATATTAATACTTGAGGATTGCAAATGAGAAGTATAATTTATATTTATTTTTTTTATTAATTAACAAACAACCTGCTGTTATGTAGCTAAAATAACACTAATCTTTTAACTTTAAAAAAAAGCTCAAAAAAATAGGGGGAAGATTAACTTTTCTTCCCCCTGCTTATTATTTTTGTTGTTGTGTACGTTCTCGCCTTCTTTCAGCCTTTTTCGCAACATTTGTCGTTGTTTTTTAAGTTGTCGCTGTCTTGCAGAACCACCTCTGCCTTTATCGTTTCTGCCTTCGCGACGGGGAGATTCCCATCTCTTTAATCGCATAACTATTAACCTCTCTTAACTAAAAATGAGTGCTGTAGGAAAACCGAACTTTTATTACTGCGAAGTAACTGATAATTTATTTTTCTCGCAAGTAATATTAATTATATATTTTAGTTCATAATTATCTCATCGTCAAATCAAAATGTTCAAGGTGAACAAACACCATTATTAAAAACGGCTGCAATTACCTTAATTTGATGCAGCTTGACAAGCCGTTATCCATGCAACATCGCCAATCAAAAAACTAAACCCCCATTTACATTTATCATTGGCAATGGAAACAATCTTTGCTATATTTGGCAAGTTTATTTCTCAAATACATCGCATAGGAAGAACTATCTGGGCTATTTTATTGCCTCAATTAAAACTATAGGAGAGAACTCATCCTCTAAGCCGCCATAATATCGTGTTGGGTTGAAGACTTATTATTAAGACCGCAGGGGGTAAGGAGCAGGGGGAAAGAAGATTTTCAAATTTTTGCACAGATACCCTAAATACTAACTAATTTACCGAACATGATATAAATAAGCGCTTGCTAGCTTCCTTTATAGATTCATGATTTTTCCATCGCGATCCGGAATTAAATATATAAATCGCAAATAAATGTTAGAAATTTATTTAATACCGATTCAAAAAATGTTTGCGACAGATTACCCCACCCGCCTTATCGGGCACCCTCCCCTTAGCAAGGGGAGGGTTGGGGAGGGGTTTTGCCAATGTGTTGCATTCTTTTTTCAAATTGGTATAATATCCAGATTAACCAAAAAATGGTGAAAATTCTGGATAGGCAAATATTACAGGCTAATTTAACCCTTGTAACAGCAATATCTTTTTCCTATAACCTAATTTTTGCTTGAGATAGTGCTTCTATTCAATAAAAAACAAAACTAAAAATATAGGGTTCCAGATCGCTTCGCTGAAACCCTATATTCATCTATATTTTTACAGTGGGCAGGAGGAGAATCGAACTCCTATGACCGTAAGGCCGCCACATTTTGAGTGTGGTGCGTCTACCAATTCCGCCACCCGCCCTTGGGTGCAACTTCATTATTATACTCTTTTTCTGACGAATGCAACAACTTTTGATATTCTTTGCTGCTTGCCCAGCGATCAATTTCTCGTGCCCGCAGTACTGGCACTGGATGCGACAATTGAGCGGTGCGAGCTACTTTGACCATTTCACCCAATTCTGTCTTGCTAATATCATCGTAAGCGCGAGCTTGGGCAACAAAGGCATCAAGGTTGAGTTGGGGTGCTAATGTTGGGGAACCACCGGCAAGCTTCATCAAGACTGACATGACAACTTTGGGATCTTGGGTGGCTAATAAAGCGGCGCGATCGCATGTAAACTCAGCACAGCGTACCCATTCTAAAAGTTGTGCTTGTATGCTTTGTGCTAACACTGCTCCGACATTTGGTAGACTTGCGGCTGCTAATACCAATAAATTTACCGGAGTCAGGTAAACGCTGTGATCGCACTTGAGATGTCCTAACTCATGGGCAATCACTGCCTGAATTTCTTCTGGGGTGAGTAAATCAATCAAGGAAGTGTGTACGACAATAAAAGGCTGCTTCCCCCGCATGGCAAAAGTATAAGCGTTGGGAGCCGGATGCTGACGGATATAAAGTTGAGGAGGCTCCATATCCAAAATTTTGCAGGCTTCTAACAACAACTTGTGTAAATGAGGCAGTTGTTGTTCGCCTACCAAAACGCTGGAAGCAATATTTTCTACATAAAAAACTTGCTCTGCCAATGGTCCGAGCAAATTCCGCACGAGCATGTCTAATCCTGGTATCTGCTTTAGAGCAAGAGTTGCTTCCAAGTCTAAAGGATGACGAAAAGAATCTGCTTTGATACCAATCAGCTGAGTCTTAAAAAAGGACATAGCAATTGCTAGAAAAGAAAATAATAAATGGTGGGATGTAGCTGCTGATATACACAGCCTCCCACCGTTAGTATAACGACAACTGAGAAAGAGGGGCAAAGGGGAAGGGGGAAAGGGGAAAGGAATAAAAAAACTTTCTTTTCTACCCTTTGCCCTTTACCCTTTAACACGAGTCCCCTCATTAAAGTCCTTTTTACTTTTACCTTGCCCTACCTACTACGTTGAAATTGACGCTTGAGAATTACTAGCTATTGCGGGTAATTCTGCATCCGTCGGTGTTTCGTTCACGCGGAGGATTTTTGCTCCCAATTGTTGCAACTTCATATCAAGGCGATCGTAACCGCGATCTAAATGGCGCAATCCCTGAATTGTAGTTTTGCCTTCAGCCGCAAGTCCTGCTAAGACTAACGCTGCTGATGCCCGCAGGTCTGTACCTAATACAGGTGCGCCAGACAACATCGGTACTCCCCGAACGAAAGCTGCGTTACCTTTAACGCGAATGTCTGCCCCTAAGCGATTCAACTCGGAAGCGTGACGCAAGCGATTTTCAAACACAGATTCGTTAATTATGCTGTCGCCTTCTGCTACGGTTAGCAAAGACATAAATAGTGCTTGCATATCCGTGGGAAAGCCAGGATGGGGCAAGGTTTCAATATCCGTTGCCCTTAGGGTTTGAGCCGGCAAAACGCGTAAGCAATCAGGCGCTTCTTGAATTATGGACACACCAATATCGCGCAGTTTAGCAAGTACTGGAATTAAATGCTCTGGTACAACTGGCGAGAGGGTAATTTCCGATCGCGTGATGGCTCCAGCAACTAAAAATGTGCCTGTTTCAATGCGATCGGGAATAATGCTGTAGTCAACAGAATGCAACTTGGGGACGCCAACGACGGTAATCGTACTAGTGCCGGCACCTTGAATCTTTGCTCCCATCGCGTTACAGAAATTCGCCAGATCGACTACTTCTGGCTCTCGTGCGGCATTTTCCAGGGTCGTTTCCCCATCTGCAAGGGTAGCCGCCATCATCAACGTTTCCGTTGCGCCAACGCTGGGGCTGTCGAGGTAAATCTTGGCTCCTTTGAGCCTACCATTGCTACCTGGGACATAAGCATTACAAATGCCATGTTCTATCTGCACTTCGGCTCCCATCGCTTGTAGTCCCCGGACATGCAGATCAACCGGTCTTGCCCCAATTGCACAACCACCAGGTAATGGCATCTGTGCTACTCCCAATCGTGCCAGAATTGGACCAATGGCAAAAAAACTCGCCCGCAGTTGGGTAACTAGTTCGTAAGGAGCTTTGGATGTTGTAATTTCGCTAGCGTTGATATCTAAAATATCGTCGTGTAGCTCTAAACGAAGACCCAAAGCCGATAAAACTTGACCCATCCGCTTAACGTCAGCCAATAATGGAACGTTGCGGATGCGGCAATCTCCCGAACATAGTAAGGCTCCAGCCATGATTACCAATGCTGAATTTTTTGCCCCACTAATTTTTACATGACCTCGCAAACGATGCCCACCCCATATTTGCAAGACTGAGGAGTCTGCTTCAGGTAATTTGGCATCTGGTAAGCTGGTATTCGTATTAATAAGCCTACCCTCCAAAATAAATTCAGTAATTTTTAAGATTTGAAGTTGGTTTCGATTCTACAGTAAAGATTTGATTTGTCTACATTTTTGCCCTAGGTAAGCGCATTGATTTAATCAGAATAAGCGACTCAAAGCAATCTGGAGAAACCCTTTTGGGGATTTGTAAAATTAAGTGCGCTCAGTAATGCATAGTATAGCGGGAGTGGGTAATCGGGAATGGGGAGTGGGGGAGAAATATCAAAGATACTCGCATCCTACGCATCGCGCAAGGTTGACAATTCCTGATTTTACGGCAAGGGCGTTGACAAAAGCTAGAAAATGAGTGATAATAAAAAACGGTGATTAAATAATACCAGCGGAACTGGCGGAATTGGCAGACGCGCTAGATTCAGGTTCTAGTGCCGCAAGGCTTCCGGGTTCAAGTCCCGGGTTCCGCATATGAATTAAAAGTTAGAGTTAGGAGTTAGGAGTAAAATTTTTTCTCTCTTAACTCGTAGCTGTTGACTCATCACTAATAAATTTTAATGTTAACGAGTTTACAGAATTCCTTAGTAAAGCAAATCCGCAAATTGCACTCCTCGAAGGAGCGTGACAAGCAGGAGTTGTTTTTACTGGAAGGGACGCATCTCGTGGAAGAAGCTTGTGCGGTGAATTATCCGCTCGAAGTGGTGTGTTGTACGCCACAATGGCAAGCGAGTCATTCTGCACTTTGGGAGCAAGCTTGTAGTCGGTGCGATCGCTTTGAAATTGTCAGTGAAGAAGTAATGAAAGCGATCGCGACGACAGTACAACCCGATGGTGTTATCGCTACCGCCAAACGAGGCTCGGCAATGCAAGTTCCGTTTACTGGGTTGCTGCTAGCTTTAGAAACTGTGCAAGATCCGGGCAATTTGGGGACGATGATTCGCACTGCTGCTGCGGCATCAGCATCGGGGCTGTGGCTGAGTGCTGATAGTGTAGATTTAGATAACCCCAAAGTGTTGCGTGCCAGTGCAGGGCAGTGGTTTCGCTTACCGATGGCGGTGAGTACAGATTTAAAAGATACAGTCAGTGAAGCCAAGCAAGCGGGAATGCAGATCGTGGCAACTTTGCCAAGTGCAACTTTAACTTATTGGCAAGTAGATTGGCGAAAACCAAGTTTAATTTTATTGGGTAATGAAGGTGCGGGTTTATCGGCTTCTTTAGCCGTAATGGCAGATTTAGAAGTCAGAATACCCCTGAGTCCAGGGGTGGAGTCTTTGAATGTGGCGATCGCCGGAGCTTTAATGTTGTACGAGGCTCAACGGCAGAAAATGAGTCAAGCTGACTCCTGAATTCTGACTCCTGAATTCTGACTCCTGACTTTTGTTTTTTTCAGATAAAGCTATTCGGTGTAATTTTCTACTAGCAATCCAGTAGGAATCGGGCGCGGGCGCATTGTTTTAGCTTCCACCCATACCCACAGCGCCTCAGCCGTAACTAATAATTCATCTTGGTTTTGTTTGCGGATTTCGTAACGGCGAATGGCACGACTACCCCGCATTTCCTGTAACCAAGTAGTGATTTCTAGGGTATCCCCTGCGACTGCTGGGCGCAGATACTCGATCTCTACGCGCCGCATCACAAATACGCCTGCCAATTCTCGGTACACGTCTAAAGTTAAGCCTAAGTGTTCTGAGTGTTCAATGGCTGCCTGTTCTAAGTAGTTTTGGTAAACGGCGTTGTTGACATGTCCCAGAGCATCCATTTCGTAGTGCCGAACCCGCAATAAAGTCTTGAATTTTTCCATTGGTTGTGATTGCTCAGTGATGCACTGCTCAATGTAGTCGGCGCAAAGAGCGCTGTTAGCCGAGCTTTCTCGTAGGGTAGACTACTAAAGAGTTATCAAGCGTGCGTTAAGAATGTTTTCAAGTTTATTAAATTTTCCTAGTTTAAACGCTCAATTATGAGAAGATAAAAATTAGGTTAAAAAGAAAAATTTTCTTTTTGTAAATTTTTGTTTTGGCAAGGCAACGCGTTAGCCCCTGCTGTATTTTTCCATGTATTTAAATCGCTGTTAATTAGTCTTTGGAAGTAAGCACTTTTGAGCTTATTACTTTCAAGGATGAAGTTAACTTGACTTTAGTACAGGTTTAGCAAAAATTAGAGGGGATAAAATGGCTGTTCGTAATAACTTAGTTACCAATTTGTGGCAGAGAGTACAACAAGATTCTGTCAGTTGGGGGTCATTGCTACTTTGGGTGTGTGGATTAGTTGTATTGTTATCGATGTTGGGGATGTTTGCCAACGCTTAAAAGCAGGAAACGTAAAAGTAACCGGAATGCACCTGGCGATTAAAATCGCGGCTACACATACAACACCCGCATGACAAGGGTTAAAGAACCCTTGATTTTGTTAAGTGCGCGATGTTCTGCGGACTTGGTTAGTTTAGCCGCGATTTCTAGTCGCCAGGACTTAATTTTTACCTATTAGCTTAAGTGTTAGACAACAATTAATTCAGGCTCGTTTTCTGCTGGTGCAGCATCTTGGACTATGGAAGGGGTATCGCCTTTGCGCTGGAGGATACCGCCAAGCATTGCTAATAAGGCGTTCACTTTGCGGGTGCGCCACTCTGTAGTGAGTTTCTCCACTTCTAAAGCAGGCATCCGCCGCATCATTGCCTCGTAAAGATAAGCAGCATGACCGGTTTCGTCTGTGACAATGCTTAACATTCCTAATTTGAGGTTGCGATCGCTTGGGTTATCATCAGGTAAAACGTTCGCCATCCGCCGAAAGTCTTTGCCGGCATCCAATTCTAGAATGTAGGTACTAGCCATAAACACATTCCAGTCAATGGTGTCCGGTTTTAGCTGTTCTTGAGAATAACCTTCAAAATAAGCGGCAAAAAAGGGACTGCGATTCTGTTGTGATTTCTTTTCGTCTGTTTTCTTGGGCAAACTCTTAAAATCAATCACTTCTTTATTAAGCTGTTTTAAGGCATGGGCAAAAATTTGACCGTGCCTATTTTCATCTGATGCGTGTTTTGCAAGTTTTTCCGCCAGCCATGTATCGCCTTCTTTTGCCGCGCGTTGGCTAAGGGCTTCGAGAAAAGGTACTGAACCAGATTCAGCCAGCTGGAATCCCGCTAGCACATTGGGGCGCGTTTTGCGATCGCGCATCTGACTTGCAGAGTAATAAGCCGCAGCACCAGAACCCAGCAAATGCATGAAGTGCGTAAATAAGTTCATCAAAGATTCCCGCTGATTTTGCGTCGTCTACATTACCTATACTAATCAAAGATAATTTGAATGATAACTTTACTTTGTTATAAAATCGTGACGCGCCAATTTATGGATTCTCTACCATAATAAAAAAGTTAAAGTAGTAAATTTTAATTTTAGTAGTATCATCCCAAAGGAAGATTTTGGTAGTTTAAATGAACAAATTAATTAAGCGATCGCTAACTTGGTTTTGTGCCGGTATCCTGATTTTATCTTTGATGGGATGTGACCGTATCTTCCCCCCTTCCGGAGATGTAGTAGAAAGAATCAGTGATGGCGATACTTTAACAGTGAAAGATGCTAAAGGTAACAATATTACCGTGCGCTTTGCTTGTATGGATGCGCCAGAAGTACCGCATTCCAAAAAAGAAAGAGAAAGTAAACGTGCAAGCGATCGCAATCAATTTAGTTGGGGTGCGAAAGCGCAAGAAAGAGTGCAGGAACTAGTGCAACAAAGTAGCGATCGCGTCACTTTGAATATTACTGATAACGATCGCTATGGGCGCAAAGTAGCCGAAATCCGCTTAAAAAATGGCACATTAGTTCAAGAAGTATTGCTCCGTGAAGGTTTAGCAAAAGCGTATCGTCCTTACTTAAATAAGTGTCCCAGTAGAGACTTAGTTGAACAAGCTGAAGCTGAGGCAAAGCAACAAAAGCGTGGCGTTTGGAGTGATGCTAAGTTTATCAATCCGTGGGAATATCGCAGTTTGTATAAATAATCTTTGAGGGCTGAAGCCCTCACTAGCAATAATTTTAAGATTTAGGCGATCGCTTAACCGGATTCATCCACGTTTCCAACTTACTAAACACTTGTGAAGAAAGCAGTGTCAAGCATAAGTAAACTATCGCCACAGATGCATAAATTTCAAAGGCGCGATAGTTTTCTGCTACAATCAATTGCCCTTGGCGGAACAATTCTTCAAAGCCGATAACAGCGACTAAGCTAGTATCTTTGAGCAAACTAATAAATTCATTACCCAAAGGTGGTAACATTCGTCGCAAAGCTTGGGGAAAAATCACATAGCGTATTGTTTCTGTTGAACTCAAACCTAGTGATTGTGCGGCTTCTGATTGCCCAGTTTCTATCGATTGGATACCAGCACGGACGATTTCCGCAATGTAAGCAGCGCAATTCAAACTTAATGCCATTACCGCTGCTGCTAGACGATTGAAGTTGAGAGGGAAACCAAGTTCTTGAGCGATGGCAGGTAATCCAAAGTAAATCATAAAAATCTGCACTAGCAAAGGCGTTCCCCGGAAAAAATCTATATACGCCCTCGCCAGCCAACGCACTGGCGTAATATGAGAAAGGCGGATAATTCCAATTAATGAACCGCCAATTAAACCCAGCACTAGAGAAAATACTGTCAATTGCAGCGTTACCAACGCTCCCTGTAATAGAATGGGAAAATACTGCAAAATTACGCCAAATGAGGCAGATATTCCCGATCCGCTAGCGGTTGTCTCATTTTGAAATGGTAATTTCAACGGTAATGCTGGCGGTTGTACTTTAAACCATTTTTGGTATATTTGGGAATAAGTTCCATTTTGCAGCACCCTATCTAAACCATCGTTTATTAGTTTTAGATTTGGCGAGTTTTTCGGTGTGGGAATGCCGTAATATTCTTCTGTCAGCAGTTGATTGATTAGTTTAATTCTCTTAAGATTCGCCGTATTAATCGCGTATAAAATAACAGGCGCATCATGAATTACTGCATCGACATTACCGTTAGCTAATTCTTGGAAAACTAAAGGTGCTGAATCCAAACTGCGAATTTGTGCTCCGGAAATTTCCCTAGCTGTTGTTGCACCAGTTGTGCCAATTTGTACAGCAATTTTTTTATTTTTTAGATCATCAAAAGTAGTAATATCTTTGTTATTATCGCGGATGGCGATCGCTAACCCCGCCTTAAAATAAGGACGCGAAAAAGAAACAGTCTTCGCTCGTTCCTCCGTAATAGTGAAAGAACTAATCGCCGCATCTACAGTTTGTGCTTGCAATGCCGGGATAATGCCATCAAAAGGTATACTTTGCCACTGAATTTTAAAGTTAGCTACCTGTGCGATCGCATTCATTAAATCAATTGAAAAACCTTGCGACTTACCACCCTCCCCCTTAAACTCAAAAGGTGGAAAAGCAGGTTCATTCGCTACCCGCAAAGTCTTGCCTTCATTAGTCACATTAGAATTGAAACTACAACCACCAAGCACCAACAGCAGACAACTCAAACTTACAACCAAACTCAACCGCAGCCAATCAACAACCCTCAAACAAACTCTAACTCTGTTCATTTCCTTTCTTCTCCTTTGGAGACGCTGCGCGAACGTGCCCTACTCTAAGAGAACCCGCTTCCCGAACGCAGTTCGTTAAATAAAATCAACTTTTATCAACAATCATCTAAACTAAAACCAGATTACTTGTAGTGTAGTTGACAAGGGAAATGAATAATTCCATCCCCGCCATCACTTTTGACAACATCGAGAAAAACTTTGGTTCCCTCAAAGTTCTCAAAGGAATCAGCGGTGAAATCAACCGAGGCGAAGTTGTGGCAATTATCGGCTCCTCTGGTTGTGGTAAAAGTACTCTCCTACGCTGTTTTAATCGTTTAGAAACGATTAATGCAGGGCATCTGACAGTTAATGGTATTGACCTACACAATCGAAATTTCAGTAATCGACAACTGCGACAACTGCGGACGCAGGTAGGCATGGTTTTCCAGCAATTCAATTTGTTTCCCCATCTTTCAGTGCTAGAAAATCTGACACTTGCTCCGCGTAAAGTATTAGGGAAAACGCCGAAAGAAAGCGCTCAACTAGCAGGGTTGTATCTAGAAAAAGTTGGACTTTTTGACAAAGCGTCTGCATATCCTGAACAACTTTCGGGTGGACAAAAACAACGAGTAGCGATCGCTCGTAGTTTGTGCATGAATCCGCAAATTATCTTATTTGATGAACCCACCAGCGCTTTAGATCCAGAACTTGTCGGCGAAGTTCTGCAAGTCATGCAGCAACTAGCAGGCGAAGGAATGACAATGGTAGTTGTCACCCATGAAATGCAGTTTGCGCGGGAAGCAGCGCATCGGGTAATATTTATGGATCAAGGTATTGTCGCAGAACAAGGACCAGCTTATCAGGTGATCTCACATCCTCAAAGCGATCGCCTGCGTACCTTCCTCAGTCGTCTCAACGCCGTTTAAAATTGGTAATTTTGAATGCGTGAATTTTTTCCCAATTCCCTATTGAATGAAAGCGATCGCCTGTGCATAATCAAGCGATCGCAAACGAGCATGTAAACCAGATGAACAATAGTACAAGATTACTATGTAATGCGATCGTTGTACAGTTTCCGCAACATCTTTTATTAGGAGTGCGTACCATCAGAAATTTGTTGTAACCAACTCAATAAATCTTCCTCAGTAGAAAAGTCTAGCAGCGCCTCAGCCAAATCTTCCAATTGAGTCAGGGATAACAGCCGCAAGCGCTCTTGTAGTTGAGGAGTTACCCCACCAAGTCGCCGTATTAGTTGGCGCTGAATGATGGTTAACTCTCCTTGCTGTAGTCCTTCTTCCCTTCCTTGTTCCCTTCCTTGTTCCCTTCCTTGCTGTAGTCCTTCTTCCATCCAACTGGTAACAATTTCCATAATTACCTCCTGTTGCGTTGGCTCCATAGTAGCAATTTCAGCTTTTAACAGATTTTCTTCTTCTGGACTTAACCGCAGATAGGTATCTATGAACCCGGAAATTAACTTCATTTTTGCCGGGTCTAAATTTAATCTAGACATTAGGCGCAAACATTCATATTTCACCCGGCGACGGTCTTGTTTTGCAATGTTCATTCTCGACATCAGCGCCGTAGCAACGGGATTTTCTTGCTGTAAGAAATCCTGCCAATCCAGGCGATTTAGCTGGATCGCATCATAGTTGAAAGTCAAAACAACTTTGTTGGGAAATTCTATCTGATGAATGTTTGGCTCTAGGTCTTTTGGCGTGTTGTACGAGAACAAAGCAATGGGATAGACTGGCAAATTATATTTTTCGTACAACCGCGAAAAGTATCGAAACATCCGTTGGGGAAAGGATTCTTGATGTTGTGCTTGATGTTCTAGATGAACCAGAAAAAATGACTCTTTCCCTTGGAATCTAGCTTTTACAAGTAAGTCTGTTTCGTATCTTTCCCCAGCAGTAACATCAGTAAATACTTCTTTGTCAATGAAAGAGATTGAGTCGCGTTCTAGATAAACAGCCACCTCTGGCAAGAAAAACTCAATAAACTCCCAAAAAAATGTTGTCAGAAGTTCTTTGAATAAGCGGTCATGATCTATCATTTTTACTTGACTGTACTTCTATCAATTCCACATTAAATACTTCTGCAAAAGATTTTGCCACACAAGGGCGTATTTCTTGACAAGTTATATCAGGAATGAATTGAGCTAAACTGCCTACAGGTTTATCAGCAATGCCGCAAGGTACAATTTGCTCAAAGCCTGTCATATCAGGGCAAACGTTTAACGCAAAGCCGTGCATCGTAATCCAACGGCTAACTTTAATTCCGATAGCGGCTACTTTTCGTCCTTCTAACCAAACACCAGTGAAACCCGGAATGCGATCGCCCTGCAAACCATAAACTGCCAGTACGCGAATTAATACGGATTCAAGTTGTCGTAAATACCAGTGCAAATCTTTGCAATAACGTTGCAGATTTAAAATTGGATACCCTACCAATTGACCGGGACAATGGTAAGTAACTTCACCGCCTCTTTCCACTCGATGCACATCGTATGTGCTTTTGTCAATATCAAAATTGATAAATTCTGTAGTGGCTCCCTGTCCCAAAGTGTAGACCGGTGGATGCTCCAGCAAGATTAACACGTCCTCGAGATTCGGATTTTGGATGCGTTCATTTAAAAGCGATCGCTGCCACAAGAGAGCATCTGAGTATCCCATCAATGCTTGGTTATATAGCGAACAACGGTTATAAGGCTGAGAATTACTACGGTTCATGCCAAAAATCAACTGATATAGGAAGTAAAAAGTGCCTAAAGGTACAATGTAAAGTCAAAAAATGTCAAGCTTTGCAAAGGATTTTAAAGGAAAGTCAAGGGACTCCACTTTGGAAAATACAAAGTGCTAGCTTGAATATATAACCTCAATGGTGTTCGGAGGAATTCTCTGCAATAATCATCACGCGACGAAAAAAAAGAACAAATGAACGATTCTGATATAGTCGGCAAAAATTATGTTCGCAATTTATTCTGGCGTTAGTGATAAACCTTAGTGTCATTTCCTTTCAAACAAACCAAATACACATCAAACATTGAGCGGGAGATATAAGATGAAGCTTGTCATCCACGGCAAAAATATCGAAATCACCGATGGAATTCGGGAGTATGTGCATCAAAAAATTGAAAAGGCAGCAAGTCATTTTCAAAACTTAACAAACCAAGTGGATGTTCACCTTAGTGTTGCTCGCAATCCCCGAAATAGTACTAGACAATCGGCTGAAGTGACTATTTATGCAAATGGTAGCGTCATCCGTGCCGAGGAAAGCAGCGAAAATTTGTACGCCAGTATTGATTTAGTCGCAGATAAAATTGCCCGTCAATTGCGAAAATACAAAGAACGGCGTCAAGATAAGAAAACTAATGCTCAAATAACGATAGAAGGAGTAGTGCAACCAGAGGTAGTTACAGATTTAATTGGCGATCGCACTCCGGAACTACCCTCAGAAGTTGTCCGTACTAAATATTTCTCCATGCCGCCAATGACAGTTAACGAAGCTTTGGAACAGCTGCAACTGGTGGGACACGACTTTTATATGTTCCACAATTCGGAAACCGACGAAATTAATGTCATTTACGAACGCAACCACGGTGGCTATGGTGTAATTCATCCCCGCAACAATAACGGACACACTAACGGTAAAAACGGTAAGGCAAATTCTAATAATATCGTCATGCCGGAAAAGTCACACTCGCATAAGTCGTAAACTCCTAGTTAGCGCTTCAGCGCTGAAGCGCTAACTACAAATGTCACACCCAAATATCAGAGGTGCAATCACCGCCAGGATAACGCATTTCATGGGCGCGAGAAGCACCTGCTGGTTCTTTTCCAAAGTCAACGTAGAAGTTTTCGTTGAGTTTCAATCCGCCGTTTTCAGTATCGCAGTCAATCTGCAACAAATATGAGCCAGTTTTTGACAAGTCAGGATAAAACTGATTGTCCCAAGTGCTAAATAAAGAATTTGTCACATAAAGTCGCTTACCGTCGAGACTCAATTGCAACATCTGCGGTCCACCAGCCAATTTATTACCTTGAACTTCAGGACTTTTACCTAACAAACCACCGCACCAAATCTGCCCGACGAGTTTGGGATGAGAGGAATCACTGATATCATATTGACGAATATCTCCATGCAGCCAATTGGAGAAATAAAGATAGCGATCGTCCATTGAAATCAAGATATCAGTAATCAACGATGGCACTGGAATTTCCCAGCCGGAAACTTCCACCGATGGTACATCAATCACTTTCTCTACTTGCCAATTATCGTTGTTTTTGTACCAATGCCAAACATTGCTGCTAAGTGCCGCACCGACAAAGCCATGAGTGCTATCAGGATGATGATGAAAGCGCACTTCTAAAGGAATTAACCCTTCTTCGCCCAAGTCTACAGTTTGGATTATCTCGTGCTTCAGCCAATCCCAGAAATGCAGCTGATGACCGTAGTTTCCATCTGCGACATCTTTGAGATCAAACCCAGGATAATACGTTTTTGGTGCGCCCCACTCGCTACTTACCATTACGTTATGACGTGGCTGATACCAGAAGTCGTAATTAAAGCGCATTTCCTTGGCTTTATTTTCCCAGCGTCCAGCAATGTCAAAATTCTTATCCAGCAACAAAAAGCCACCAGGCGCATTTCCTTCGCTGTCGCCCAGCATAGAAATCATGATATTACTATCTGCGAGGCAGTGTACTGTGTGTGGGGCGCTTAGGTTGGTTTTTGCCTTAATTTCTTCTGGTTCAATAACTTTGTGCAGTTTTGGCGCTTTTGGATCTGCTGTATCTACAATATAAATGCGGCTAGACCGTTGACCAGGAATCACCATAAACCGTCGCGATTTACTTGCATCCCCATGACAAGAACTGCAAGCATTCCAACCAAAGTGATGTAACTCGTCACCAATATAAGGCATTGGCAGACGATGAATAATCTGCGAATATGTTGGAGAACTGCGATCGACATCTACAGTTGCAAGATAATCTGGCTCTTCGATACCCGTACCCGTGTAGAGTGCAATTGTATACAGTATTTTTTCTGATTCTGCCTTCATCGCCGCTTCTGGAGAAGCGTAGCCTGGTCCGCAACAAGTTTGAGCCATGTTTTTATACCTTGGTATTCATAGTTAGTGTTGAAGAAGGCACTCTTCGTGCCTACTACGAGCTTATAATTAATATTTGTCTTATATATAAGTCTCAAGCCGATCGCTTAGTTTGCTGTAATTGGTGCATATGATGAAACAAACTCCAGCAATATTCTTCTGGTAAGCCGCAGGTGAGGGCACCCCGCAAAACAATATTAAAATACCAATCGTTGGGCGCGACTTCTGCTGTCAGTTTGTCAACTACTACATAGGTGCGAACATCTTTGTATACTTTATTTTGGCAATGAATATCTACCAATTCTTGCCGATAGCCACCATGAGGTACATCTTCTCTTATATCGAGGCGATCGCTTAATCGCCAAGGTAGCTGATAAAGTACACCATTCACGCTAGCTTTAGCATCTTTGACTACATCCAAAACGCCACATTTGCGCGTCGGAGAAAAGCGATAAAACCCCAATTTATAATTTTTTAGCGTGGCAGCACCGACCACATAAAGATGAGTGTTTTCACCAAGCGATCGCTTCAAATCTACAGGACACATACAAGAACCATACGCAAAATAATAAAACATTGGCTCTTGTTGCTTTTGTTGCAGATTTAAATCCAGCTTGGCTGAATCATCGACTTGCACCCAAATATGATGAGAATTTCCCCCGTGATTGCTCATCTATCGTTATACGTATCAATTACACCGCATATTATATCACAATACACAAATGAATACATCTATATCCCGATATACAAACCGGAGATTATGGACTAGGAACTGGGGACTGGAGACTAGAAAAAGAATTATTACCAATGCCCAATGCCCAATGCCCAATACCCAATGCCCCAATTACTGATATTTGCGAATTTCATTCCAGGCTTTGACAATCGCCTGTAAATTCTTGGGTAGGTTATTTTGAGACACATCGTTGTAGCGAACTGTAGTGTCATCGCTGCTGACAGTGTAGGTGATATAATCAGCAGAACCGCTGACTGCCGGGTAACTTAGATTTTCAGATTGATTGAATCTATGCTCTTTGAGGAGTTGTTGAAACTCTTGCACCTTTTGCTGAGAAACCCGCCAAACTCGACGCTCGGAATCATTCGCATCGCCGATGCGGTACTGCACCAAACGCCCATCATTAAGTAAAATTGTTTCGTAGGTTTTGCCGATAAAGCCACCGCTAGAAATTTGTCGAAAAACCACATTGCGATCCACGGGTGGTGGTAACTCGCTTACAGGAATAGGTAAAGGTTTAATTTCATCGGGGATTTGGTTAGCGATCGCACTGCCGAGAATTTCATTCCAAGCTTTGACGACTGTCTGCAAATTCTCAGGCAAATTACTTTGCGAAACATCGTTATACTGAATTGTAACTTCTTGGGTGGTGACAGTGTAGGTGATGTAATCCGCAGAACCTTTAGTTGCTGGGTAACTTAGATTCTGGTATTCACTCAATTTGTTTTTTTCTAACAATCGCTGAAATTTTCGCATCTCTTGCCTGGAAATCTGCCATACTTGACGTTCCGAATCGTTAGCATCACCCATCTCATACCGAATCAAACGTCCGTCATTGAGCAATACAGTTTCGTAGGTTCTGGGAAACAAACCACCACTAGAAATTTGCCGAAAAATTACATTGCTATTTATTGGTGGTGGTAACTCACTTATAGGAATTGACACAGGTGTAATTGCGTTATCGGCGATTTCGCTAGCCTTTTCATTGAGCCTAATTGCAGACCCAGAAGCATTGGTATGATAAACTAAGGTTTGGTCAACTGCACCTATAACTACCTTCCAACCGTTGACGATCGCCTGAGTACAACCCTCATCAGGACCTGCTAGATTCAAACAACCATTATTCCAAGTGCGCTGTTTCGCCTGAACGATATTTAGTTGAGAAATCGGCAGATTCAAACGTTGGGATGCAGCTTGGAAAACAGCATTCTTGAGTGATTCTGGTAATTTGGCTTTTGAGTTAAGCTCAGGATGGGTAGAAGCTATGCGTAACAAACGTCCGTTACTATTGGTGTGATAAATCCATTTTTGTTTACCGTCAGACACCACAACCTTCCAACCAGGAACTAACGCTTGGGTGCAGATTTCATCAGGTTGTGATAATCCCAAGCAACCATTATTCCAAGTTTGTGGAGTAGATTCAATAATTTCCAGTTCTTTGGGCGAAATTTGCCATCTTTTTGATGCATCTCGCAGCACCGCACTAGCTACTCGACGCGGCAAGTTGTTTGTTGTAAGATTTTCTTTAATTAATTCATTTGCGCTTTCTGGCATTAGATTCGCAGGCGCTGCGGTAGCATTCTTGATGAGGGTGAAATTGCTACCAATCGACAAAATGCCAGTCAAAATTAAAGCAGTAAAAATTCGCGCTTGATTTGTGGTAAGATAAACCTTGATGAGAGTTTTCATAGCCAGAGTGAAAATTTAGTAGTTAATTAGTAGTTATTAGCTAATCATTAAGCGCTAGTTTAATATCTAAGAATTTATAACTAGCGAGTAAGGAGAAAAAAGTATATTATCCCACAATACAAGCAGTTGGGATGAAATTAACGGCTATATTCGGTGATCCATGTGAAGATAGACACCGCCATATGAGCTACTTGTTCCTTACTTTTAGACTAAATTTATTTCTGCTAAATAACATCACCCAATTGAGTTACCCGGAAGGGTGATTTTGGCTACCGACAATCCACCAAAGCTTCAAGCGACTGTTAATCGACTTTTTTAACGATATCAGGCTGAAAGTGCTGTTTGCTGAGTAAACTCATGATTTGGCACATCAAATCTAATACTACTACCTGCCCAGTCTTTGAGATCAGGCGCTAACCAAACGAGCTTTCGCACAATTTCATCGTTAACCCATAGCACCACAGGAAATGGAAACTGTTTTCTAAACTCATCTCGCATGAGATTGGTAGAGATGATGAGTTGATTAATTTCTACTACCGATTCTAAACCTCTGACTATCAAAGCTTCGGGTTGACTAGTACCTATCGCCTCAATTAATGGTGTATAAAGTGTTTTAGCAGAAGGTGGGATCACGACTTCTCGGATATCTGCTGAGGAAAATTCTTTTAACCAGTTTAGTATTTGCTGTTGCTTTTTGAGATTGCAGCACACTAACACTAGTGAAAACTCTCCATCAGACATGATAATTGCCCGTGCCAGACGAGTAATAGCTGCTGTGTAGTTTGTCCTGCTGTCTTCGGAATTAACTAAGCTAATCATTGCTAATCTTGAACTAAATTTTAATAATTAAATTGAATTGTTATACTTGGGGAAACTACCCCGTTTTGCAATTTTGGCAATTCGGGGTAATTTTAATAAGCTAATTCTACCACTGATGCGGTTACTAGGCGTGTGGTCTAAGACCCCGCATTTCTACATAGAAATTAGCTAATTGAGAAATGTGTTGACCATCAATTGTGCTTGGGCGTTAGGATACAGTTCAATGAGTGCTTGAATTTAAATTAATTTTCTTGTCAGGAAAAGTTCGTAAAAAGTAATATATGAGCGGAGGCGATCGCAATGCCTGAGTTATTAACAAAGTTTGAGGTCGTCATTTGTCGTGAAAAGGGCAAAATATCCTTAAATAAGGTTTTAAACGCCATTTTCCCAAGGCTGACCAACTTAGTGCAACCATCTTAAGACGGATTGTACGGCGAATAATCAAGTAATTCCCAACGAAATGACTGGGGAAGGCTTGATTCTAACCATTGTTCAACGAAAAGCGTCCAATAGCGTCGGGTTCCATTAGTTTCATGGGTTGGGTCGTCTAACTCCCACAAAATTTCCGGACGACCAATTATTTGCACAGACATATCTCGCTCAAAATCCAAGAAAATCAGACCAGCATGGGGATTTTCCACAAAGTTACCTTTGTCTAATATGAGTATTCACAATTTTCCCCCTCCCCCTTTCCCAATACGGTTCGGATAAGCCTTTTTTCTCTCCCCCTGCACCCCCTGCTTCCCCTCCTTGCCTCAACAGATAACTTTCGCGATTGACCAAGCGTATTGCCCCCTTTCCCCGTCTTTTGAGCTAAGGCACTATTTAGCCTGGGGGAACCGAATGATTTATTTCACTCTTCAAATAAGTGAGGCACTGAATGTTTAAATTGATAATTTGGCACATGTGTTAGAAGAGGGGGGTTTGTCTCAAATGATGGCACGTCAACGTGCAGAAGATGCGGTGATGCAGATTCAAGGTGCGCTAGTTTTAACGCGAGGACTTGATAGTACTGCACCTTTTGAAAGGGTATTGCAGCAACTTCCAGATCGGCTTTTAGAGAAGGTTGAGTGAACAGAGGTAAAAAATGAAATTTGTTAAGCAATTGATGAGGCTTGTGAGTAAACAACAGGCGTTCTTTTCTGCGGTGGTAGCTTTAAGTATAATAGCGACGGTAATGTTGTCTTTTCCTCTGAACGCGCAAAATCTGCGTGTGCCAGCAGCGGAGTTGCGGGGGGTGTGGTTAACTAATATTGATAGCGATGTGTTGTTTGAGCGATCGCGTCTGAATAAAGCTTTGCAACGCTTAGACGAATTAAACTTTAATACTGTATATCCGACGGTTTGGAATTGGGGCTGGACATTATATCCTAGCAAAGTAGCTCAAAGTGTAATTGGGCGATCGCTCGATCCGACACCGGGATTGCAAAAGCGAGATATGCTCAAAGAAATTGTCGATGTCGGACATAAAAAAGGCTTGACAGTCATTCCCTGGTTTGAATTTGGCTTTATGGCACCGGCTGATTCGCAATTAGCTAAACGTCATCCGCAATGGCTGACAAATCGCGCTAACGGTACGCGGATTGTCAAAGAAGGCACTCACGATCGCGTTTGGTTGAATCCCTTTCACCCAGAAGTACAACAATTTATCCAAAATTTAGTCGTCGAAATCGTCAGAAATTACAACATCGACGGCATTCAATTTGATGACCATTTTGGTTTACCATCAGAATTGGGATATGATCCCTATACTGTTGGACTCTACAAAAAAGAGCATAATGGCAAAGCTCCACCAACAGACTTTAAAAATCCAGAATGGGTGAGTTGGCGAGCAAACAAAATCACCAACTATATGAAGCGGGTATTCACAGCCATCAAAGCAACGAAAAAGAATTGCATCGTTTCCATTGCACCTAATCCGCAGCGCTTCTCCTACGACTTCTTTCTAGCAGATTGGCAGAAGTGGGAACGCATGGGACTAATCGAAGAATTGATTGTGCAGATATATCGCAATGACTTGAATGTTTTTAACACTGAATTAGAGTATCCAGAAGTCAAAGCAGCACGCAGTCATATTCCCGTGAGTATCGGCATTTTATCAGGTTTGAAAGGTCGATATGTGCCGATGCAACAAATTCAGACACAAGTGCAGAGTGTACGCAATCGCAAGTTTGCCGGTGTATCCTTCTTCTTTTACGAAACTTTATGGAACCTCGCTAACGAAAAACCCCTGCAACGCCAAACTAGCTTTGGAAAGCTTTTTCCCACACCTAAACCTTACCCGAATTTACTAGTAAGTTGGAAACCGGAGAAAGTATCAAGTAAAAGCGATTAGGATTGGGTACCAAATCGAAAAATTATGGTGGGAGGTTTGACTCACCACCAAATTTTAAAAAGCTTTTCCTATTTCCCAAGTGTTTGCAATACTTCTAAGCAAACTTCATGAATGTAAAGATTAGATGAACAAATTTAATAAGATAACATTACACTTTTTTTAACTGAGCAACATATTTAACCCAGACATATCCTTGGTGATGCGCTTATGATGAATTTACCGACAAAAAGAATACAAAATTATTTTTTGTCAACTATCTAAAGCATCAAAATTAATAAATCTAAGGATTGTTAGATATGAAAAACACATTTTCCGCTCTACTAATTTCTGCTTCATTAGCTATTGGAGTTGCGGCTGTAGCTGCACCAGCACAGGCAGCACCACCTAAAGAAGCAGCAGCTAAAGAAGAGAAATCAGTAGCTAAAGAAGAGAAATCAGTAGCTAAAGAAGAAACTGCTAAAGTTGCGACTAGCGTGATGTGTAACGTTAGTAATATATCGCTTGGAGGAACTGCTGCTACTGATTGTAAAGGACCTTTTGAAGGTAATGACACAGGAGATAAAGGCACTTTACTTCATGCTTTGAATCAAGGTTTGTTTGCAAGTAGTGTAGGTTCTAACCTTGACTGGATTTTAGATGGAAAATCAGATGAATCAAATCTTTCTATACAAGCAGATAACTCAAATATTGGTAACTGGAGTCTGAAGCAGCCACTAAGTAGCGGTACATTTGTAATTAGCCTCAAGAGCAGTACTGCATACAGCGCTTATCTCTTCAAAGATATTGATTTCTCTAAACCTGGTGGTTTACAAGGAATTTTCAATACCATTGGTGTTGCTTTAAACGGAAGTGGTGACGCAGGTAAGGATCTATCTCATGCTTCATTATTTGTTCCCAAAGTGCCATCAGGACCTGGTACTAAAGTTCCAGAACCAAGCGCTCTGATCGGTCTAGGTTTAGTTTTAGGTGGAATGGTCGTTGCTCGTCGTAAGTCTAGAACTGCCAATTTTTAATTGGCGATTTTGTCGCTAAATAATTTTCCAATCAAACGCCCCATCCTATAATCGGATAGGGCTTGTAATCTTTCAAGGTCTAAAGTCCAGTTATGACCCTCCAATTCCCAAACGTCCAGCCAAAGCGGGAGTTAAAGGTAAAAGGGTAGCTATCATCAAGAATAAAGCTAAAAGACCCAAGGCGGCGCGTGCATCGTCGGGTTCGGTGATTTCATTCAAGCTGGGACGTTCTAAATCCCGTTGTAAAAATAGAATGACGATCGCCCAATACATGGCAAGCGGATTAGCTAAAGATGCTATCCCTAAAACAATTAAAGTCGCTACTGTGACTCTTCCTGCGGTTTTGCGTCCATAAATCGCTTGGACAATGCGTCCACCATCTAATACACCAGCTGGCATTAAGTTTATCGCGGTGATGACCAATCCTAACCAACCAATCACCACTAAAGGATGAATATCAACCACAGACGATTGTAACGCTGAACCCAGAATCACCCGCGCCAAGCTTCCTACCAAAATCGAACCTTGGAAAAACTCGTTTGGCAATTGAAACAAGCTACCCGGATGAGAAAGTAGCAAGCCAATTATCAATGTTACCAAAGAAGCTATTCCGCCTGCGGCTGGACCTGCTATGGCGATATCAAATAATACCTTGCGGTTCGGTAATAAAGATTCAAACCGAGTTATTGCCCCAAATGAGCCAATTTGTATTGCGGGAAGAAAGAAGGGTAAACTTAAGCGGATTTGGTGACGACGCGCGAGTAACCAATGACCAATTTCGTGAATTAGCAGAATCGCCAAAAGACCCGCACCGATGGGTAAGGCTTCAGCAAACCGCGATGGTGTGTCAAATAAATCAAATCTTAACAGTAAACCGGCGGCTTCCAGACTGGTGGCGATTGTTGCTATAAATAGAATCCCAGCAAAGATTTTTTGCGATAATGTTGACGGACGCGGGTCATTGCTGCTGGGTAAGACGATAATTACAGGTTTGGTATCTGGGTTTTCCATGAGGAACAAGCGATATTTATCACCCAAGCGTTCCTCTAAACTAGCGGTGAGACGTTTGTGAACTTCTTCTGGTTCTCCCCGCAAATTACCTTTGAAAATCGCTCCTTGTTGATAAGCGATCGTTTCTGTGGCAAAAAATGTATCTAGACCGAAAATACCTTTAATTGCGTTCAATTCCTCTTCGGGAATTGGCGGATCTTCAAGCTTTAATTCCGCATTTACTGTATTTGTTACAGTTTCTGGTGCTGGGGTAGCGGCTATTCTTTGAGTTGCACGTTCTCTGAGGATTGCATCTTGTCCGGCTGCTCGCAACTTTCTTCCCAGAAAGATATACAAGATAGTCGATCCCACCAATAAAAATAACACACCAACTATATTGATGTAAATTCCAGCGGCAAACAAGCCAAAAAACAACAGCCAAGGAGTCATCAACACCACCGACTGCAACCAGGCTAAGATGCCCAATTTACCAAAAGGTCTGGCGCGATAAAAGCCCCAAGCCAAAATGCCGAAAAAAACCAGCACGATTGCCGTAAGAATAGGAGTTTCTGAAGCAGTAAGCATTTTCAATCTATTTTTTTTAATTTTCGCACGGGCGACGGTCAGTTTTTCCAGACATTACTACTAATCTATAACGGTGCTTGTAATGTTCTCAAATATGTAACATTGCCAAGATAGTGGCTACATAGATGTTAATTTTACTTATGAAACCTGAGAAAGTATCTATATAAAGTAGAATTACGGTGATCAACCCAAAAATCAAAAGTAGTAAAATCCTGATTCATCGTTCTTTAGCGGCGATTGTTGGTATTCTGATGTTGTCACACCCGGTTATGGCAACTGCATCTATCACAGGTGTGATTGCTCAACAAGTACCAAATAAATCTCCAGAATACGTTAAGGGAAAACAATTGCTGGATGAAGCACAGAAGCTTTTGCAGCAAGGTACGGGTGAATCTCGACAAAAAGCGATCGCACTTTATGAACAAGCTCTGTTAATTTGGCGAAAAATAGGCGATCGCGATTCGGAAGCTACTACACTTTTAGGCATCGGTACGCTTTATTATACGCTTTCGCAAAACCAAAAAGCTTTAGAATATTACAATCAAGCTTTAGTTATCAGACGCGAACTGAAAGATCGTTTTGGCGAAGCTGTGATGCTTTCTTCTGTTGCTGGCGCTTACTCGAATTTGGGCGATAAGCAAAAGGCATTACAATTTTATAACCAAGCGCTGTCATTATTTCAAGCTGAGAAAAAAGTTGACTTTGCAGCGATCGCGCTAATCAGTATTGGCGGAGTTTACTTTAATTTGGGCGAGACGCAAAAAGCAATCTCAGCATACAATCAAGCCTTAGAAATTCAGCGTACCACAAAAGATACTGCCTCTCAAGCTAGTACACTCAATGCGATCGCTTTAGTTTACACGACCTTAGGTGAGTCGCAAAAAGCTTTACCAATCTTAAATCAAGCATTGGAAATTCAACGTTTGAGAAAAGATATTAACGGACAAGCTGAGATTTTTAATAGAATTGGTTTAGTTTATCTTTCCTTAGGCGAAAATCAGCAAGCGCTTGAGTCGTTAAATCAAGCTTTGAAACTGCAACAACAAGCGCAAGGAAATCTTTCTGGAAGTGCGCTTGTCTTCAACCTTTTTGAGCAAGCGCAAATTATCATCGGTATCGCTGCTACTTACAAATCATTAGGCGATTATCCGAAGGCAATTTCATATTTCAATAATGCGCGATCGCTTTTACAAAAAGCCGGAAATCCTTATGGCGAAGCAGAAGTTTTAGCGCAGACTAGTATAGTATACGATGAATTGGGCGATAAACAAAAAGCTCTGGAATCTTTAAATCAAGCCTTAATACTTCAGCGAGCGAATCAGGATCGCGCCAGAGAAGCTTTTACTCTTGGTAGTATCGGCGACATTTATCAATCTTTCGGCGATTATCAAAAAGCGCTGGATACATATAATCAAGCATTAACTCTTCAGCAAGGAGTGCAGGATCGTTCTGGAGAAGCGAAGACGTTAAAAAATATTGCTCAAGTATATAGTTATTTAGGGGATTATCAATTAAGTACGGATACTTACGTGCAAGCATTAGAGATATTTAAAAAAATAGGCGATCGCTCATCAGAAGCGCAAATTCTTGATAATATTGGTACAGTTTACCGAATTGCTGAAGATTATCCTAAAGCACTAGAATATTACAATCAAGCACTAAAATTGTGGCGTGAACAAAAAGATGTATTTAAAGAATTTGCCACACTCACAGGTGTAATTAGAGTTTACGAATCATTAAAAGATTATCCGAAAGCGCTGGAAGCTGCCAACCAGGGACTTTTATTATCCCAGAAACAACAAAGCAGCTTTGCTGAAGCTTCCGCATATGCTTTTATCGCAAGGGTATATCTAGCAGCAGGAAATTATCAAAAAGCTATAGATGTCTCACAAGATGCAGCATCTAGATTTGCAAAAATCGGTATTCCCATAGCAAAAGCTAACGTTTTAGGCAATATTGGCAAAGCTTACAATTCATTAAAGCAGCCAGAGAAGGCAATCAACAGCTACAATCAGGAACTAAAGTTGCGGCAAAAGTTAGGCGATCGCACAGGTGTTGCGGATACGCTTTATAATATTGCCGTTACCGAAAGCGATCGCAATAACTTTCAGGCAGCGCGAACTCAAATAGAATCGGTAATAGCGATCGTTGAAGATATCCGCACCAAAGTTACCAGCCAAGAACTGCGAAGCTCGTATTTTGCCTCGATACAGAAATATTATCAATTTTACATCGACTTATTGATGCGGTTGCACAAACAGCAACCATCTAAAGGATACAACGCAATAGCTTTGCAAGTTAGCGAACGCGCTCGCGCCCGCAGTCTTATAGAATTGTTGAATGAAGCTAACGCTGATATTCGCCAAGGTGTAGATCCCAAGTTGCTAGAACTTGAACGCAACTTACAGCAAAAATTAGATGCTAGCGAGAAACGCCAAATTCAATTATCCAGCAAACAAAATACAGAAGCGCAGATACAAGCGTTAGAAAAAGAAATCGCTGCACTTTTACAACAATATCAACAAGTAAAAGCACAAATTAGAGCCACCAGTCCCCGTTATGCTGCACTAACACAGCCTCAATCGCTGACTCTAGCACAAATTCAGTCCTCAATACTTGATAAAGATACCCTGCTTTTAGAATACTCTTTAGGCGAGGAACGCAGCTATCTTTGGGCAGTCAGCAAAACAAATATTACCAGTTACGAACTACCCAAACGTGCAGAAATAGAAGCTACCGCAAAGCAATTTTATCAATCGCTGAAGAAACCTAGAAGAATGTCGGAGGGATCTGCTTTTGGTGAACCAAAAGATGTGGAAGTCGCAACCAAATTGAGTCAGATGCTTTTGCAACCCGTCACCAAAGAGTTAGGTAATAAACGTTTACTAATTGTTAGTGATGGTGCTTTGCAATATTTGCCGTTTGGGGCTTTACTGAAGCCGAATAACCAAACACAAAAGACACAATTAACGCCTTTATTAGTCGAACACGAAATTGTCAACTTACCCTCAGTATCCACTTTAGCAGTTTTGCGGAAAGAGTCAAATGATCGCCAACCCGCACCCAAAGCGATCGCTATTATTGCCGATCCGGTTTTTAGCAGCGACGATCCACGTCTCAAATCACCGCAACAACTAGACAAGCGTAATCTAAACGACTTATCAAGAGCCGCTAGAGATACGGGTGTATCTTTTGAACGCTTGCCGTTTACGCGCACTGAAGCCGATCGCATTTTGGCTTTAGTTCCTGATGCTTTACGCAAAGAAGCATTTGACTTTGCTGCCAGTCGTGCGATCGCCACCAGCCCGGAACTTAGTCAATATAAGATTGTCCATTTTGCAACTCACGGCATCCTTAATAGCACGCAACCAGAATTATCTGGGGTAGTGCTGTCGCTATTTGACAACAAAGGAATGCCGCAAAACGGTTTTTTACGACTTCACGATATTTTTAACCTCAACTTGCCAGCAGAATTAATCGTCCTCAGTGCTTGTGAAACAGGTTTAGGCAAAGAAATCAAAGGAGAAGGGTTGGTGGGCTTGACAAGAGGCTTTATGTATGCTGGTAGCCCGCGAGTCGTCGTGAGCTTGTGGAGTGTCGATGACGAAGCCACATCAGAATTAATGACAAAATTTTATCAAAAGATGCTGCAAGACAAATTAAAACCTGCGGCAGCATTGCGATCGGCACAAATAGAAATGTTAAAAAATGAGAGCTTTGCTGCCCCATATTATTGGGCAGCATTTACACTTCAAGGGGAGTGGAAGTAAAAAGTAGTAAGCGCTCTTGGTGCTAAAAAAAGGCGTTACAACGCCTACTAAAAAATATTTTCATCAGTGCATAAAAACCATTAAACTGAAAAGATTCGCCTCAACTTTATTCGGTTATATTCTCATCTGTGTTTTTCATAACAAATACCTTTTTAGCAATTGTCAGTTAACTTACATTCTGATTATTTCAAAAATCTAAACTAGATACATTTTTAAAATCTTTTTCTGATATAAAGCTACAGTTAAAACTTTTATTTTGATTTGTTTGACAAAACTTAATATTTTGCATAACCTAAAAGTTAGGTAACACTAATCCCGCGTCAGACAAAGATTATTTTTAGCCACGTTTAGGCAGAAGCAAATGAATTGAAGTAAAAATCAAGGAACTAGAAATAAAAGTAAACTTACCTAATTTGGCGAAAAAGCTGAAAAATTCAGTCACCGGATAACGCTGCAAAAATCTCAAAAAATTCCGGTTACATCTGAAGGGTTTTAGTGATTAATAATCATGGAAATTTAGGTGAAATAAATATGCTAAGGAGATTATCATGCTTAAGTATTTTACCTCATTGAACGACCACAACTTACCGTATCCCGATACAATTCATCCCATCGTCGTCCACTTCGTCATCGCGTTGGTATTGTTTGGGTTCTTGTGCGATGTAATCGGCTATTTCACTGGTAAAACTCGCCTTTTTGAAGTGGGTTGGTGGAATATGTTTTTTGCCACAATCGCCATCTTCGTCGCTGTTATTTTCGGGCAATTTGAAGCAGGTTTGGCACAACCTTATAACGCCGCTAAATCAGTTTTGAGTATGCATACACTGATTGGCTGGTCGCTTTCAGGAATCATTACGGCGATTACAGCATGGCGCTATGTAATGCGTATCCGCAACCCACACAAAATATCGATTTACTATCTTGGAGTAGGACTGCTTTTAACTTGTGTAGTTGGCTTACAAGTGTATCTTGGTGATGAACTTGTTTGGGTATATGGACTGCATACAGTACCAGTTGTTGAAGCAGTAAAAGAAGGTATTTTGCAATGAATTCAGAACTAATTGACCAATTAAACAATCAACTAGGCGCGAACGGATTACCCTACACCATCCCCATTCATCCCAACTTAGTTCATTTGACTTTAGGTCTGTTTATTATTGGGATTACCTTTGATATTATTGGTGTACTCTTTCCGTTTCAAAAATGGGTCTTCAAATCTTTAGCAATTCCTGTGGAACGTGCCAGCTTTTTTGATGTTGGTTGGTACAACATGCTAGCTTCATCTGTGATTACATTTTTCACAGTCGGCGCAGGTTTTTATGAAATGATGCTGGCAAAACCACCGGCTGACGTCAAAAGTGCCTGGGGATTGCAAGCAATGGAAACCATGCTTTGGCATGGTGTGGGTGGAGTTTTATTATTAACGCTAATTGTCGGCATGACCGTCTGGAGAGGATGGCAGCGCTTCGTTTGGTCAAAGGAAGCAGATAGACAAGTGCAATTAAGTTATCTGCTGATGGGCATGGTAATCATGCTTATTATGTTCCTGCACGGCACACTAGGAGCACAATTAGCAACAGAATTTGGAGTACACAATACAGCAGATAATTTGCTGCGATCTGGCAAAAAATTGAACGAAATGTTTTAAGGTTTGGTGGATAGAAGTAGAGACGCGATTAATCGCGTCTGTACAAAGTTATGAGTTAGTAGAAGAACCAACAACTATCAACTATCAACCATCAACTATTACCTAACAACTAACACTCAACTGATATGCAGAAAATATTGCGGATTTTTACATTAATTACAGGCGCGATCGCTCTCACTTTTACTAGTATTTGGATTGGGAAACAAGCTTATTTCTGGCTTCCCCCCCAAGCGGCAGCCGAATCGGTACTAATTGATGATTTGATTAGCTTCCTCGTCACGCTAGGTGCATTCATCTTCTTGGGAGTAACCGGAACTTTGATGTATTCAGTTATTTTCCATCGCGCAATCAAAGATGACTACAGCGATGGTCCCCCGATTGAAGGTAATATAACTCTGGAAGTTGTTTGGACGGTCATCCCAGTTTTGTTAGTGTTTTGGATTGCAAATTATAGCTACCAAACCTACGAGCAAATGGGTATTCAAGGTCCGATGGAGCATGTACACTTCCATAATCCGATGGGAATAGAATCGGCATATGCTGCACCAAAAGACGCTACAACTGAACCTGTAGAAAAAATTGACGTACTTGCTAAACAATGGGCTTGGGTATTTCACTACCCAGAAAAAAACGTCACCAGTACCGAACTGCATTTACCAAGCGATCGCCGCATAAGTTTAGCACTGCAATCTGAAGACGTTCTCCACGGCTTTTATATTCCCGCTTTCCGACTCAAGCAAGACATCATTCCCAACCAAACTATCGACTTTGAATTTACTCCCATCCGTCCAGGCAAATATCGCCTAACTGATTCTCAATATAGCGGCACCTACTTTGCAACCATGCAAGCGGATGTAGTGGTTGAATCACCAGAAGATTACCAAAAATGGCTGACACAAGCAGCAAATCACAAACAGGCGATCGCTACCAACCAAGCAGCCTCTGAATATGCCCAAGCATCAAATCAGTCAATCAAACCTGGTTGGGCAACAGTTGCCCCTGCTGCACCTCCTCTAGTCAACTACAGCAACTGATTGTAAGTACCCACAACTAACAACTATCAACTAACAACCAACAAACAAATGACCAACATCCCCATCGAAGGCATCATAATCCCTAGTGAGGCTCACCACGAACCCCCAAACCACTGGAGGCAATACTTCAGCTTTAGCACCGACCATAAAGTAATCGGTATTCAATATCTCGTTACCGCGTTCATCTTCTTTCTTGTCGGCGGTATGTTTGCGATGGTAATTCGCGGAGAACTGATTACACCAGATTCAGACTTAGTAGACCGCACCGTATACAATGGCTTGTTCACCATGCATGGCACCGTCATGCTTTTCCTGTGGACATTTCCGTCCCTGGTTGGTTTTGCCAACTATCTAGTACCTTTGATGATTGGCGCACGGGATATGGCATTTCCGCGCCTCAACGCCGTCGCTTTTTGGATGGTGCCAGTCGTCGGAATTCTCCTCATGGCAAGCTTTCTTGTCCCCGGTGGACCAGCCCAAGCAGGCTGGTGGTCTTACCCGCCAGTTAGTCTCCAGAACCCCACAGGTAACTTAATTAACGGTCAAGTTCTCTGGCTGTTGGCGGTAGCAATATCCGGCGTATCTTCCATCATGGGTGCGGTTAACTTTGTTACCACAATTGTGAAGATGCGCGCACCAGGCATGGGCTTCTTCCGAATGCCTCTGTTTGTTTGGGCAGTGTTTAGCGCCCAGATTATCCAACTGTTTGGACTGCCAGCGCTGACAGCAGGCGCGGTAATGTTGTTACTTGACCTCACCGCTGGTACTGCCTTTTTTGACCCCAGCAAGGGAGGTAATCCAGTTCTCTTCCAGCACTATTTCTGGTTTTACTCCCACCCCGCCGTTTATGTAATAATTTTGCCCATCTTCGGTATTTTCTCGGAAATATTTCCTGTCTATTCCCGCAAACCGCTATTTGGCTACAAAGTAGTCGCCATTTCATCGCTCTTGATTGCGGGAGTCAGCGGTATTGTTTGGGTACACCACATGTATGTCAGCGGTACAGCAGGCTGGATGCGCTTGTTTTTCATGCTGACAACGATGTGCGTATCTGTACCCACGGGAATTAAGGTGTTTGCTTGGGTAGCAACCATCTGGGGCGGCAAGATGCGGCTGAATACACCAATGCTGTTTGCTCTTGGTGGATTGATCATGTTTGTCTTTGCAGGTATCACAGGCATCATGCTTTCCTCAGTGCCTGTTGATGTTCACGTAAACAATACTTACTTTATAGTAGGTCACTTTCACTACGTCCTTTACGGTACGGTGACGATGGGCTTGTATGCAGCCATCTACCACTGGTTCCCGAAAATGACTGGACGCATGTATCACGAAGGCTGGGGTAAATTGCACTTCTGGTTAACATTCGTCGGTACCAACCTCAACTTTTTCCCCATGCATCCCTTAGGATTGCAAGGAATGTTACGTCGAGTCTCTTCCTACGCACCAGATGCAGGATATGAATTCTGGAATATTATTGCTAGTCTTGGTGCATTTCTATTAGGAATGTCTACTTTGCCTTTTATTTTCAACATGATAGTTTCTTGGATGCAGGGTGAGAAAGCACCTGATAATCCTTGGAGAGCAATTGGATTAGAGTGGTTAGTTTCTTCACCACCTCCAGTAGAGAACTTTGAAGAAATTCCTATTGTCATCAGCGAACCCTACGGATATGGCAAGTCTGAACCGTTAATTGCAGAAGTTCATAGCCATCAATACGAGCCGACAAACCCAACTTTGACAGGGGTAGATTAACCCCGTAACCTCGCTCCCAGTCTCTGACTGGGAATGCCTAGAGTGAGGCTCTGCCTCATAGGACTTTCCTAAACAAGCAAGAATTTTTTGACAACAAAGGAGGCAGAGCCTCCTTTAATGGATTCCCAGTCTCTGACTGGGAACCAGAACTAGACACAAGATAAAGGAGAATTCAAGCAATGGACAGTTATTTAATTTCCGAAGAATTGCAGCCACCTTTGCATGAGCATACTCATGATGAAGAAGGCAACAAGATGTTTGGCTTCATCGTTTTCTTACTATCTGAAAGCGTTATTTTCCTAAGTTTTTTCGCCGGATATATTATCTACAAAACAACGACTCCCAACTGGCTACCAATCGGTGTTTCTGGACTTGAAGTTAAAGATCCAGCAATTAATACGGTGGTTCTGGTTGCTAGTAGCTTTGTCATCTATTTGGCAGAACGCGCTTTGCAAAGCCATAAATTGATGCAATATCGCTTGTATCTTTCGGCAACAATGGCGATGGGAACTTACTTTTTAGTGGGGCAAGGAATTGAATGGAGCAATCTTGCTTTTGGCTTCACTTCTGGTGTATTTGGGGGAATTTTCTATCTGTTAACAGGTTTCCACGGTTTACACGTTCTCACTGGTATCCTGTTACAAACGATTATTCTTGTGCGTTCTTTCATTCCCGGCAATTTCGATTCAGGACATTTCGGTGTTAATGCAACTTCTCTATTTTGGCACTTTGTTGATGTAATCTGGATTATTCTGTTTGTTCTTATCTATCTTTGGCAGTGAATATTCAGGCGATCGCCTGAATAAGTACGTCAACATTAAAAAATATAAAATGTAGAGTCCGACTTAAAGCGGAAAAAGCGTTGTGAGGCAACCAGCTTCGCTAACACAACGCTTTTGCCAAGACAGGAAATCAACAATGTCAAATTTTTTCGCCAAAAAATCCGAAAAGCTGCAACTTGAATTTGAAGCTTAGAGTAATCAAACTTCAAGACCTACAATGAACAGCTTTAATCAGAAACAAAAGAAATCATTTACGCTCATTTTGGCTACAGCTTGCTCTACCGCTTCACTACTGGCTGGAACATTTGGGACATCTTCCTCTGCTGTTGCCTCAGAAGTAATGGCTACTAAAGCTTCAGCAATAAATACTGAGATTATAGCCTCGGCATATACTTGCCCTAAGTATGCAGGAGCAGGAATATTAGAAGCGCAAATCGAAACTCGTAATTTTTCTATTTATATTTGTAAAAAGAGTGGAAAGCTTTTTTATACAAGCACTTCCAAGCTTAATGGTAAAGGTATCCGTTCTCTTCCAGCCTACTCAGAAGAGGGAACAGGATATATTGCTAAGAATGGAAAATATGAATATGTTGTCAATGGTGCAAGCCTAGAGATTCTCAAAAATGGCAAAGTTTTGCAAACAGATCCTGTGATTAAATATGTAAGAGGTAACTCAAATTAATCATAGTGCTGCATGAAACGGGTTACATTTTTAATCAAAGAATGGCTAAATTAATAAGCGCGGACATATAAAGGCAGAGTGTTGGTTATTTAATAATTGCTTTATTAGACATATCCGCAAATGAGGATCAAAGTCTTGTCAAAACCTAATTTTCGGATAAGTCAATTTGCGCGGTGCTTCACTAGCTATACTAATATTTCAGATAAAATCAAATAAATGATGCGCCATTTGTAATTTAGAACAAGGTTCAATTACTATTTGCCGACCTTGATTATCTAAAAATATCGCTTTATTATTATCGCTACCAAAACCACTATCCGGCTCATCTATGGGATTAGCAACGATCGCATCTAATTTCTTTCTCTGCAATTTCTCTAAAGCTGGCTTGACAATATCACCACTTTGTGCAGCGAATCCAATTATCTTTTGATGTGGTTGTTTTTCGCGTGCTAATTGAGCAATGATATCGGGTACTGGTTCTAAAGGTAAGGTTTCGGGAAGCGATCGCTTGGGCAATTTCTCCATACTATAATCGCGTGGCTTTACATCTGCCACCGCTGCTGACATGACAATTACATCAGCATTGGGTAAATACTCTAGCATTACCTGCTGCATTTCCTCGGCACTAATCACGGGAATTGCTTGCACTCCTAAAGGTGCATTCCAACTAGCTAACCCATGTACTAATGTCACATTAGCACCTCGATGAAGTGCTGCTTGTGCTAAAGCTAGTCCCATTTTACCTGTGGAAGGATTGCCAATAAACCGCACTGGGTCGAGATGTTCTCGCGTTCCCCCAGCACTTATCAACACTCGCTTACCAGTTAAATCTCGCTTGCCTGCGGTGTGTAAGAGTGATTGAATATAAGCGACAATTTCCGGTGGTTCTGCCATTCTGCCTGCACCGACGCGATCGCACGCTAATAACCCCGATGCTGTACCCATTCCATGATATCGGCTGTCTGTCAATAACTCTCGCCAATTTCGTTGCACCGTCAATTGTTCCCACATCTCCGTATTCATTGCCGGCGCCAGCAATACCGGACAAGTAGAAGCTAAAACGGTATTCGTGAGCAAATTGTCAGCCATCCCGTGAGCTAACTTTGCTAATGTATTAGCTGTTAGGGGAGCAATGACAAAGAAATCTGCCCATTCACCCAACTCTATGTGTAACGGACGCGAGTATTTGGCTTGCCAAAAGTCGTCATCTGTGTATGCTTGATGACGAGATAAAGTAGCTAAAGTCAGAGGTGTAATAAATTCTTGTGCTGAACGAGTGACAATCACCCGCACTTCCACCCCAGCTTTAAACAGCCTGGAAACGACTTCACAAACTTTATAGGCAGCGATACCACCACCCACACCAATTAAAACTCTTTTCAACTTTGGATTGGGCATAGGAAAAAGTTAGGAATAATGAGTTAATATTGTTAATTCATAACTCATAATTCCTAACTCTTAAATTCTCAAGCTTCGTCGTAGGGTTCCAAATCTAAAAGGTGGATATAGGGTTCAACTAACTCTGGACGCGCAAATGCAATCGCTCGCAGTAAATGCCAATCATTCAAACCCTCAAAAGCATTGCTGTAATTATCTTGATCCAAGCGTGTAGCCAACTGTTCCACCTCTGTCGCAGTTATGACAGCAATGTCTTTTCTAGAAATGCTTAGAGTTTCCATTATGCTTGCCCCTCCCTTATGCAGCATTCGCCATAGCGCATGAATTGAGTTGCGTGCTGACGCAGCCACCCAATATATCTTACTCATTTGGGGGCGTTTATTTCGTGAAATTTTTCCGGATTTTTAGCTGAATTTGTAAAAAGTTTACAGCTGTGACAAAATAATGTCTAGAAATTCTACAGATTCACCACGAAATTCCGTACTATATCTAACACTTCTGGACGAATTTCATGCCCCATATCAAATTCATGATATTCTACGGCAACTTTTAAAGATTCCAGAGTTTCCCTAGCCCTCATCGCAGCTTGTAATGGCACGACGGTATCTTGTCTACCATGCGTAATTAAAACCGGCGGAAAACTACTTTGAACGGATGTTGCTGCACCAGGATGCAAATACCCACTCATACAAATTAAACCTGCTAAGGGCAAAGTTAATCCTACATCCAAAGTCATCGCACCACCTTGAGAAAATCCACTCAAAATTGTTCGCGACAATGGTACTCCGGTACTACTTTCTAAAGATTCCAGACAATCTATGAGAATTTGCCGACTTTCTGCCAATCCCTGATACATATTTTCCATTCTCAAGTCGTACCATGCCCTACCGAGAGAGGAATTAGGAAAGGGAAAAGGTGCATTGGGAAAAATAAACTGATAATCTGGCAAATTAAAAAGCGGTGATAAAGATGCTAAATCGTCCGCATTTGCACCCCAACCGTGCAAAGTGACAATTAAGCCTTTAGGTACTTGCCCCATTTTTGGCGGAAAGGTAATAAATTCCACGCGATAGATATTTTCTCCAGCGATAAACTCTCTTTATAGATATTACTTCTTTTGGGCATTGGGCATGGGGCATGGGGCATTGGGCATTGGGGAGCGCTAGTTTCGTGCGGAGGTGTCCTTTGTTGTTCGCGCAGCGTCTCCCTAAGGAGAGGCAACTGGCGTCATTGGTAATAATTCTTCCCCTTTCCCCCTCCGAAAAAAGTCCCTTCGCCCTTTCCCCTTTCCCCTTCCCTATGCCCTCTAACCTTTCTTCGGTAAAATAAAGTGCATCTTACAAAGGAAACTGGGGAATTATGGCGCGTCTGGCACTGCTGAGTGTATCTAATAAAACTGGTTTAATTGACCTTGCCCGCAGCTTGGTAGAAGAATTTGGCTTTGATTTAATCAGCAGTGGGGGAACAGCCAAAGCAATCAAAGATGCAGGATTACCAGTTACAAAAGTTGCCGATTACACAGGCTCACCAGAAATTTTAGGCGGTCGAGTGAAAACGCTGCATCCCCGAATTCATGGAGGAATCTTAGCACGGCGAGATGTACCTGATGATCTGAGTGATTTGGCAAGTAACGAAATTCGCCCGATTGATTTAGTGGTGGTGAATCTTTATCCTTTTGAGGAAACGACAGCCAGACCTGGTGTCACTTTAGCAGAAGCTGTTGAACAAATCGATATCGGCGGTCCAGCAATGTTGAGAGCGGCATCGAAAAACTTTGCTCATTTGACAGTTTTATGCGATCCGGCTCAATATCACGATTATTTGCAGCAATTGCGGCAAAATAACGGTGAAGCTTCTTTAGAGTTTCGTCAAAAGTGTGCTTTAAAAGGATTTTTGCATACTTCGAGTTATGACCAAGCGATCGCCTCTTATCTCAGCCAGCAGTCAGCTACCGAATCAACATCAACCGAAAAATTCACGCTTTCTGGCAAACAATTACAAGCTTTGCGCTATGGCGAAAATCCCCATCAAAGCGCCGGCTGGTATGAAACTGGAAATACTCCAACCGGATGGGCAGCTGCTACCAAACTTCAAGGCAAAGAACTTAGTTACAACAACTTAGTTGATTTAGAAGCCGCACGGCGGATAATTTCTGAATTCCCAGACACGCCCGCAGCGGCGATTCTTAAGCATACTAATCCGTGTGGTACGGCTTTGGGAAGCAATCTTAACGAAGCTTATCAAAAGGCTTTTAATGCGGATGCAACTTCGGCGTTTGGGGGAATTGTCGCGCTCAACCGTCCGATTGATGCTGCGACTGCTAGCGAGTTAACCAAGACGTTTTTAGAATGTGTAGTTGCACCCGGTTGTGATGAAGATGCTCAAACAATTCTCGCGGCTAAATCTAAGGTGCGAGTTTTGATTTTACCAGACTTGAGCAGTGGACCGAAAGAAACAGTTAAAGCGATCGCCGGCGGGTTTCTCGTGCAAGCTGCTGATGATATCATCGCTGATACGAGTCAATGGCAATTTGTAAGCGATCGCCAACCCACCCAGACAGAGTTAGAAGAATTATTGTTTGCTTGGAAAGTTTGTAAGCACGTTAAATCTAACGCGATTGTGGTCAGTAGCGATCGCACTACATTAGGTGTCGGTGCCGGTCAAATGAACCGCGTCGGCTCAGTTAAACTAGCTCTAGAACAAGCTGGAGACAAAGCAAAAGGTGCAATTCTCGCTAGTGATGGATTTTTCCCCTTTGATGACTCCGTGAGAACAGCTGCTGCTGCGGGAATTAGTGCGATCGTTCAACCAGGAGGAAGCTTGCGAGATGCTGACTCAATCAAAGCTGCAAACGAACTCGGTTTGGTAATGGTGTTCACAGGTGTGCGTCACTTCTTACATTAATTAAGACTTACTCACGTAGTAAGCGATTCATCGCTTATATTGGGCGCTAAAGTGCCCAATATAAGATTAAATTATTTTAAATAAAATAAGCACTTTACAAAGTGTCACTTAAAATACTTGCATTTTGATTTAACTAATGATATGTTTTAGTTGTGTGTGAGGAGCAAGTTAAAAATTAAAAAACGCCTGGGGTGGAAACACGGTCACACTCCCAGGCGTTTTTTGTGTCTATTAACCAGCGAGCAAAAAGAAAATTCTGTCCAGTCGCACAACTGTCACTCGATATACTTGTCATTCGATAAAAGCAGTGATATTCTTCAGTTGTGTGTGAGGAGCTAGTTAAAAGTAAAAAACGCCTGGGGTGGAAACACGGTCACACTCCCAGGCGTTTTTTCATGGCTATAAAAGAGCGCGTAAAAAGAAAATTCTGTCCACTTGTGCAAGTGTCACTCGATATACTTGTCATTTGATAAAAGCAGTGATATCCTTCAGTTGTGTGTGAGGAGCAAGTTAAAAGTAAAAAACGCCTGGGGTGGAAACACGGTCACACTCCCAGGCGTTTTTTCATGGCTATAAAAGAGCGCGTAAAAAGAAAACTGTGTCCACTTGTCTAACTGTCACTTGACATACTTGCGGTTTGATAGAACCGATGATATTCTTAAATCGTGTGTGAGGAAGAAAGGTTTAACTAAAAAGCGCTTGGGGTGGAAACACGGTAACACTCCCAGGCGCTTTTTAATTGGGGAATATAAAAGATAGCTATTTCTCAGTTTTAACTTTCCCTCGCGTCATAGCCTGAATAATTTTCTTGAATTACCACCTTCCCACTTGTATAACGCCAAGCCATCTGAAGACAATATGTCCATCCATTGACACTCCTCGACCTAAAGGTATGAGGATTCTTGCTTCACGGGGAATCTAATGACCTTGCCCTCCACAAGCTTACACGGTCTGCCCGACCGCGTTTAGACTATTCAAATAGCTTTTTTTTTCTTTCCTACCTATGTCGCACGCAGCTGATCACGTAGCTGGGGAGTACCCAAGGAGTGGCTATCTAGGCGTTTGCTCGCAGTGCCACTATTATTATAGCAAAAAGCTGCTTGACGGCTGAATTTATTCAGCCCCGAAGCTTATATCCCCCGGATGAATCACGGGGGCTTTACGCATGACGACTCGTAAGGTGAAGCAATGATTAATCAGACATACACGGCTGATGTTTTAGTTGTCGGTGGGGGAACCGGTGGAACTGCTGCTGCTATCCAAGCAGCGCGTTCGTTTAGCGTCTCCGACAGGAGAAGAAAAGCAAAAACTATCCTGGTGAGCGAATTTCCTTGGTTGGGGGGAATGCTGACTTCAGCCGGGGTATCTGCACCCGATGGGAATGAATTAGAAGCGTTTCAGACAGGTTTATGGGGTGAGTTTTTGCGAGAATTGCGTTCTCGACAGCCGGGAGGATTAAATAATAGTTGGGTAAGCTTTTTTAGTTACGATCCCCGCATTGGAGCGGCGATTTTTGCTGATTGGGTGCGAGAATTACCAAATCTGCATTGGATTGCTGGCAAAGTTCCGTTAGAAGTTTTGCGACAGGGAGATTGTGTTACTGGCGTTCGCTTTGCTGATTTTACTGTCAAGGCAAAGATTATTCTCGATGGCACAGAATTAGGAGATTTATTAGCTTTAGGGGAGATACCTTATCGCTGGGGTTGGGAATTGCAATCTGAGTGGGGAGAACCAAGCGCCCCAGCAGATTTTAATTCTATCACACAAAAATATCCTGTGCAAGCGCCGACTTGGGTTGTGATGATGCAAGATTTTGGTGAAGAAGTCGCTCCAGAAATTCCTTCTGCACCCAATGAAGATTTATCAATGTTTGCAGGCGCTTGGGATGGTTATGGTGGCGAGAAGTTTTTGAATTACGGACGCTTACCGGGGGGTCTGTTGATGATAAATTGGCCCATCTGTGGCAATGACTACGGCAAAGGAGCCGGGCGTTTGATAGAAAGAGAGGCATCAAGAAGTGAGTTTTTACAAGAATGTCGCTGGCACAGCCAAAATTTTGCCCGTTTTATCCAAAATCAGCTAGGTCATCGCTACGGCTTGGCAGAACAAGTTTTTCCCGAATACCAAAATCGCAACACGGCTTACGCCCTACATCCCTATTATCGGGAAAGCCGCCGTTTGGTGGGACTAACTACTGTGCGAGAACAGGATATTTTGCCAGTAGCTGGGGGTAGAGTTGCATCTTTGGATATCGAAGCCTTCCCCCCTGGCGTTTGCGAAGCGATCGCTATTGGTAATTACGCCAATGACCACCATTATCCCGGAGTCAACTACCAGGTGCAACCCAAATCCATCCGGTGGGGGGGACGTTGGACAGGGACTCCTTTCACAATTGGTTACCGTTGCTTAATTCCCGCTCAAACGGATGGTTTATTAGTTTGTGAGAAAAATATCTCTGTATCACATATTACTAACGGCGCTACAAGATTGCAACCTGTGGTGATGGGCATCGGTCAAGCGGCAGGAATGGCAGCTGCTATGTGCGTTGAGTTGAACACTCAGCCGAGAGATTTACCTGTCAGAAAGCTGCAAAATGCTTTATTGCAAGACTTACGCTCTCCTGCGGCAATTATTCCCTTATTTAATTTACCTCCCGATCATCCGGAATGGCTGGACTGGCAACTGTATTACTTAGACAACCCAGACGCTTATCCAGCCACTGGGAATTGTCCTATATCATCTAATATTCAGTACATAGATTTGAAAGAAAACAACGTAAAATCACTTAAACAAGAATGCTTCCGGGGCATTTTCCATCGCCTAGATGAACAGGATTACAGATTTAGCATCACTACACCAGTTCAAAACCAATTGCTTCTACAGCTTGTAACTTTGCGATCGCATATAGACGAACAGCTGCAAAATTTTCTTGATAAGCAACCGCTACAAATTTGCGGTCACTGGAATCGTGCCGGTAATTGGTTATTAGTTGAACATATTCAGCAATAATTAAGTCATTTTTTCAAGTAAAAAAGGTTACTCTTGTCAAAATGTCCGGACGCAGTAAAACAAACTAAGTATAAGTGAAGTGGAGAGTTCCAAAATAGACACTTACTATGCGTGCAACTATTTCACTTCTAATCACTAGCTTAGTATTCGGCTCCTTAGCTTTTAACTGCCAAGCGATGGCAAATCGCTTATCTAATATGCTGCTATCCTTTTCTGATTCAGAAGAACTTATATCGGTGAAAGCCAAGTCCAAACCCAGAACTAACCAACCAGAACTGCCAATACCTCATCGGGGTAGTGGACGCAGAGAGTTAATGCAATATGTCAGTCAGACATATCCTGCTGTTTAATAACTATAAGGGAAGGTAACTTGTTAAAGCGACAATATTCTTGTAGCAAGAAAATCTTCATTCAGTTAAACAGGGTATTATGCAAAACATAGTTCATACATATACCCTTAGTAAATATATAACAGTAGAGATACAAAAACTCAGGCGATCGCTCAGTACTTCGTCAGTAAGCTTCTGTATACATACTTAGTCCTAAACCGTGCGTCAAAACGCCAAGCTGTACTAGCTTTCTGCATCGACAGCATCAAAAATTTTTCAATTACAACAATTTCCCTCTTGAAAATGGGAAAATCCCAAGCTCAACTTGAACTTATCTAGAAAAAATCTTATTAAGGCTATGAATTAAGCTTTAGTAGTTCGAGCTTTAGATATTTGCAATGTTGTTTGCCTTAGGAAATAGCGTGAGTAGTTCTTTACTCTCGTGCATTCACAGCCTTTCTCATGCGTCGAAAGCAGCTAGCTAGTTATTTGGTGTTGATGAATTATTGACCATTATACCATTTCACGACCGCAATACATATAAATACTGTAGAGACGTAGCATTGCTACGTCTCTACAAAAATCAACGCTAAAGCCCTAACTAAAGAAAGATGAGCTTACGATTGCTTAGTCTTTTCTGTGCCCTTAATGCCGTTAAGGAACATCGGCACGAATTTATCCATAAAGGCTTGTGGGTCGCGCTGCCAAGCCTTTTGTGCCGCCATAATTCTGGTAAACTGCAAATCAGGTGCTAATAAAGTCTGCGGTAAGCGCTCCATTAAATACTGGGGACGTTCCCAAACAGGCATTGTGTTTGCCACTTCTACCAAGTTGGCTACTCGACGCAATTCCGCTCCTAAGGTAATATCCATTCCGGATTCAAAAGCTGCTTGTTCAATTGCTGCATATTTCCGCTTTGCCTTTTCCACCTTTTGTTGGTGTTCTGGACTCTTGCGAGCAATTTCTGCTAACCAACGATTACCCCAGCGAACGTGTCCTGCTTCTTCTGGAAGGATTTTCTCAATCGTTTCCCGAATTTTAATATTTTCTTCGGTTTGCGGTGCTTGCTTGAGAGCGTAAATGTGTGCCGAGAAATATTCGCAACCTCGTTTTTCAGTGATGTTAATCGCTGCCAAAGCTGCAATTATACCGTCTTCTAAGTTGCTTTTGCCATCGTAGGCATTTTTGTCCAGTAGCCGATCAAATTCATCGATATAGGAAGATCCAGGAGGAGTTCCGACATCAGCTCCCAAATGGATCAACAAATCAGTCAACCACATCGCGTGACGAGCTTCATCTGAGATATGGTGCGATAAATCTCGCACTAATTCTGGTGGTTTGCCATTGAGTGTTTCAATTACCTCAGTGAGGTCTTTGCAACTGCGTTGTTCGCTGTAGCGGTAGCGGTTGAGGGTGATTAAATGAATTTCGCGATCGCGCACTACCTGATTTAAGATATCTCTCGCACCCAAAGCATTTTGAAATTTACGTGGGTAAGCAACAGTCATAGTTTTTATTGAGTTTTATAAATCAGTATTTTGATAGTAGCTTAGTACTATCTTGGTAGATAATTATAAAATGTAGCGATCGCCCTACCTTTTTTATCAAGGAAGGTAGGGCGATCGCGCGTGCAACCAGTATCCGCAAAAATGTTACGCTGGCTTATGAGCAATCAAATACTTACTCATAAAGTGATCTTGAGTTGTAATATTCAAGAAACCCGCTTTCTCTAAACGCTCCACCAAATTATCTGTGCTGTAATGCTTGTAGTAAGGTTCATGGAAAGTTTCATGGAAGTTTTCCATCAGCGGTTCCAACTCAGGAGCATCGCTCATCTGAATTGAATCACAGATAATAAACACCCCACCTGGTTTTGTCACCCGGAAGCATTCCTCAATTATCCGCTGACGTACCGTCGGGGGTAACTCATGGAAAAGGAAAACAGAAGTTACAGCATGGAAATAGTTATCTAAATAAGGTAACTCTTCCGCATTAGCTTGTACGAGTTGCGGTAACTCCCCAGGTATTTGGGATAACTGTTCTATAGCCTTACGCAAATAAGCCGGCGATAAATCTGTACCATATAAAGACGCTTGAGACAAAGCAGCGCGAATCGACTTTAGAGTGCGACCTGTTCCACAAGCTACATCTAAAACACGTATTTGCCGAGGTGACACGTCACTGAAAACTTTCAGTCCCTCCTTCAACGGAGCGAGAATCCGACGCCGCATCGCATCCGCAGAGCCACCAAAGAGAATTTCTACCTGCAAATCATACAAATTAGCTGAGTAATCACTCAAGTAGCCATCAGTTTGGTGATGGAAGTTCTGCACATAATAGCTGGGATAACCCTCAATATCCACATTTGAGGAAAATTCTTGATATTTCTTTTGGTTAGCCCGCTCCCAAATTTGTGGTAAATCTAGCCACACTGCTGGATAGTATCGGAAAAAGTCTTCCCAAGGGTTATCAAATAGTAAGCTTGTAGGATATACACCTCGTTCAGCATCTTGCCAATCAACTTCAAGTAAGTTATTTAGCCTTTGTTGAACTTTCACTAAAAGCTCAGTTGGGATCGGTTTAGTCTGCTGCTGAGTGGGAGAGATGATATTCATTAAGCGCGTGCTTAAAATTTTGTGTGCCAGACCAAAGTAATTTTTACCTTGCTGAAAAGTCTGATAAGTCAGTTTAGTTAAAGTGTCAGACATGAGTGAGAATGGCTGGGATTATTTTAGCTGTAGTACTTTGTTGTAAATAATTGTAAAACTTTTCTCATCAATCTTCAGAAAGATGTTGGTTAGGGACTGGGGACTGGGGACTAGAAATGAAAATAAGCCTAATAGCTAGTCGAAAATCATAAATATTAAGTTTTATTGAGAAAAGGCATTTTGTAACTTTGGTTACAGAATTTATTGATATACTAGTAATGTAGATGAAAAATGAATCTATAAATCATTTAAAGAATAAAGAGGAACTTGATATGTCTACCCAAGAAAAAGCGCGTGCTTTGATGATGCGTCATTACCAGCTAGTTAAGAATCGTCAACAATCAATGCTGGAACGTGTTGGTGAAGAACTTGGTCTTCCTGCTGGCGAAGCATCCCACTACTGGAACCCGATTCAAGGCAAGATAGATCCTACCGTTCGTATGACTTATGATCGCAGCAATGCCACAATGAGCTAGGATTTGGGGCTAAAGGCTACAAATGAAAATAAGCCTGCTTGCTAGTCAAAAAAAAAAGCCACCCTTAGTGGTGGCTTTTTTATGTTCTCAAATACCGCATTTAGGCTGACTGGCATTGCTATTTTCAGCAAGGCAAGCAATGCGCGTTTTTGATTTAAGGGTTGAAACGGTTAGTGATTACGAATTTAACAATCGTAGTAAAGAGCAAATTCGTAAGGATGAGGACGCAGACGCATTGGGTTGACTTCGTTATCTAACTTGTAAGAAATCCAAGTTTGAATGAAGTCTTCAGTAAACACGCCTGGTTCGGTCAAGAAGGCGTGATCATTCTCTAGTGCTTCCAATGCCAATTCCAAAGAACCGGGTGTAGAAGGAACCTTAGCCAGCTCATCTGGCGAGAGTTCATAGATATTCTTATCTAGAGGTTCACCTGGATCAATTTTGTTCTTGATACCATCTAAACCAGCACAAAGCATAGCAGCGAATGCCAAGTAAGGGTTAGATGTTGCATCCGGACAACGGAATTCTAAGCGCTTTGCTTTGGGATTGTTACCAGAAAGAGGAATCCGCACAGAAGCAGAACGATTTCCTTGGGAATAAGCTAAGTTTACAGGTGCTTCATAACCAGGTACTAGGCGCTTGTAAGAGTTGGTGGTGGGGTTGGTGATTGCTAACAGTGCTGGTGCGTGGCGCAGAATACCACCAATGTAATGCAATGCCATTTCACTCAAACCGGCGTACTTATCGCCGCCAAACAGCGGTTGACCATCTTTCCAGATAGATTGGTGACAGTGCATCCCAGAACCATTATCGCCGAAGATTGGCTTGGGCATGAAGGTCACGGTTTTGCCGTATTTCTTAGCAACGTTTTTAATGACATATTTGTAAGTCATTAACCAGTCAGCAGCTTCGATTAATTTACCAAAGCGGAAGCCGAGTTCGCACTGTCCACCGGTGGCAACTTCGTGGTGTTGTTTTTCAATGGGTACGCCGCACTTTGCCATTGTCAGCAGCATTTCGGTGCGGATGTCTTGGAAACTGTCCGTGGGCGCAACTGGGAAGTAACCCTGTTTGAAGCGTGGTTTGTATGCGAGGTTGGGACCTTCTTCTTTACCGGAGTTCCAAGCACCTTCTACAGAGTCTACATAATAGTAGCCGGAATTGGCGGTTTGGTCAAACCGAGCATCATCAAAGATGAAAAATTCCGCTTCTGGACCAAAGAAAGCTGTGTCACCAACTCCTGAGGAAACCAAGTAATCTACTGCTTTTTGGGCAATAACGCGGGGACAGCGATTGTAAGGTTGACCTGTACGCGGTTCTTGGATACTACAAATTATACTGAGCGTCGGCTCTGCCATGAACGGATCGATCCAGGCTGTGTTGGGGTCGAGAACCATTGACATGTCTGATTCGTTGATCGCTTTCCAACCCCGAATACTCGAACCGTCGAAAGCCACGCCGTCAGTAAATGCACTCTCATCAATTTGGTTATAGTACAGCGTGAGGTGCTGCCAAGTTCCTGGCGTATCGATAAATTTCAGATCGATCATCTGAATGTTGTTGTCCTGAATCAATTTCAAGACTTCTTGTGGGGTTGTCATGATTACTCCTTGTATGCCTATTTACTAAGGTAGAACTGAAATCTTCAATGCATTCTGACCCTGCTTGGTGAAACCAAATTGTGAAATACCTGAAATATCCTAGAGATAGGACATTAGGTAGTTTTGTAGCCTAGGCTACAAAATACTATGATTAAAGTTTATATTCACCTTTGCTTAACCACTTTCACAAAAGTTAACAGTTCATTTCACAAGGTCAACTTTGACATAGAATCCTTTAAGTAGCCGATGGATTATTTTTTGTGCTGAGACTTTTGCCGTAGCACAAAGATTTATAGGCGCATAAAAGCAGCCAGATAAATATCAAACCATAAATAGGATTGATTGGGAGAAAACGGAATGCGGGATGCAGTAACAAGTTTAATTAAGAATTATGACGTAGCCGGACGGTATTTTGACCGGAATGCGATCGACAGCCTTAAGTCTTACTTTGAAAGTGGTACAGCACGAGTACAAGCAGCTGGGGCAATTAATTCTAATGCGGCATCAATTGTCAAACAGGCTGGTTCTCGGTTATTTGAAGAACAGCCGGAGTTGATTCGCCCTGGTGGAAATGCTTACACTACTCGTCGCTATGCGGCTTGTCTGCGGGATATGGATTACTATTTGCGCTACGCTACTTATGCGCTGGTTGCTGGTAGTATGGATGTTCTAGATGAGCGGGTGCTGCAAGGGCTGCGGGAAACTTACAATTCTTTAGGTGTGCCTATTGGTCCGACGGTTCGCGGTATCCAGATTATGAAGGATATTATCAAGGAGCAAGTGGCGGCAGCTGGTGTTGCTAATACTGCTTTTTTGGATGAGCCTTTTGATTATATGACGCGTGAGTTGAGCGAGCAGGATATTTAGTTAATTAGGGTTCGCCTTGTACCAATTGTTTGTGATGTTGCGCTTTATTCCCTCAGGGTGGAAGCCTGGGGCTATAAGAACAAAGCCTGCCTACGCAGGCTATTAATTACAAAAATGGTATTACAAGATGAAATAGGGCGAGTTTCTTTTGGAGACTCGCTTTTTTTACGAACCGCACTCTTACACAGAGGACGCAGAGGGATTGGTTAAGCAGCGATTGGATATGTTATTGGTTGAGTTAAATTTGTGTGCTTCCCGTGCTTTGGCGCAGCGGTTGATTCAAGCGGGGGAGGTGACTGTTAATCAACAGGTTGTGGATAAGGCGGGGACGGAGGTTGATGTTGCGGCGGATATTAAAATTAAGGAGCGATCGCGTTTTGTCTCTCGTGGCGGTGAGAAGCTGGCGAAGGCTTTAGAATTTTTTAATATATCTGTGGAAGGTCGCGTTTGTTTGGATGGCGGTATTTCCACGGGAGGCTTTACTGATTGTCTTTTACAAGCTGGGGCAAAGCTAGTTTACGGGGTTGATGTCGGTTACGGTCAAGTTGACTGGCGTTTGCGAAATGATTCTCGTGTGGTGTTGCGCGAACGGACTAATTTACGACAGTTACAACCGCATGAGTTATATAGTCAGGCACAAAAAGCTGATTTGGCGGTGGTGGATGTTTCGTTTATTTCTTTAACCAAGATTTTGCCTGCTTTGTGGGAGTTAACTCAACCTCGCCGAGAAGCTGTTTTACTGGTGAAGCCACAATTTGAGGTTGGGAGGTCCCGTGTGGGCAAAAAAGGCGTTGTTCGTGATTCTGGCGACCAAGCTGAGGCAATTTTTCAGGTTTTGCAAACTGCTCAAGGATTAGGATGGAACTACAAGGGCTTAACTTGGTCGCCGATCACTGGTCCTGCTGGGAATATTGAATATCTTTTGTGGCTGGATATGGAAAGCGAAACACCACCGCCTAATTTAGAAGCTGTTCAGCAAGTTACTAAATCTGCTGTTGCTGAATTGAGAAATTAAAGGTCGTAGATTAGACACTCTACTGCTTCGGGATGGCGATCGCAGTAACTTTCTAATGAGGTTTTGCCTTTTGTTGCTTGCTTTTTATGAGCTTTTTCAGCTTGCAATTCTTCGACGATATCCCAAGCTACAGCGCAGTTAGCAGAATTGCTACCGCTTAAATCGCAGGTTTGACGGGCTTCAGCGATCGCTTCAAATATTGCTTCTTCCAAGGTTTGAGTTTGATTCTGGTCGGAGTTAATGGCAGCCTGGACTACGTTTGAGATGTCAGCCATGATACTTACCTTTGTGGGTTGATTTAGAAACCGACTGCGAGCTTCTGATGATTTCAGGAGCTTAATTTCTAGTTTAGATAGGCTTCACAAAAAATGTCGGTGGGAAAAACCGTCATCTTGTAAGCAAAATATAGTGGGAATCCTCATCTTGTTATCTTTGTTTCCCAACAAGATGAAGGCTTCGCCACACGTTGCAGATGCTAGCAAAAATCTAATACCTCAAACTGGCTATTTTGGCAAGTTATTGTAAGATGTTGAAAAACTTTAACAAACTTGAGATAAATTGACAAAATGCAATGGGCAATTTGAGGAGGGGGAAAGGGAAAAGGGGAGCCACTGCGTTGGGCGGCTCTGCCGACAGTCACGCATGTGGCGTTAAAGGGTAAAAGGCAAGAAAGAAGAAATATTTCTTCCCCTGCTCAAGAAAGCTCCCTCATCTCCCCCTGTCCCCCTGTCCCCCTGCTCCCTCATCTCCCCCTGTCTCCCTGTCCCCCTGTCCCCCTGTCCCCCTGTCCCCATTCCCTAATCCCCCAACCCTAATTCTTGTTGCAAACGGTACAAAATTGTATTTTGGTCAACTTGGGAGAGAATTTCTTGAATGACGGTGCTAGCGCCCAATTGACCCCATGTGCAGCCTTTTTTAAGATACACTTGTGCGGCTTTACCGATGGTGTATGCGCCATAACCGGCGATACCAGCTTGAGCGATCGCACCTCCGGCGAAGGCTGTAATATTGGTGGGATTTTCACCACTGGCTAAGGCTGCGGTACTTTTGCCTAAGCCTAAAAGCAAGCTACTTCCTAATTCTCCGAGAAGTAAGCCACCAGAACTAAAGAAAATCGTCTTGAGAATTTTGCTTGCCTCGTAACCGGTCATCGGTAAGTCGTATAATCTTGCTAAGGAGCGAATCAACGCTAAGTCGGCAACAGTTCCACCGAGGACATCTAAAAAGGCGACAGGATTTAAGGCGACTGCTAAAGCTTTGTATTTGGTAAACTGCCAAATGAGGTCTTCTGCTTGTTGTTCGCGTAAGTCGATGGTTTTTTGAGCGATCGCTGCTTCTGCATCTCTTGCTTGGATCAGTGCATTTAAAGCCAGAAGCGATCGCCCTTCACGATTGAGAATATTTAAAATTGTCTGTTTGAGTTCCTCTACTTCGATTGGTGGTGTCTCCCATTCATAAGTTACACGACCATCAGTCCACTCAACCCGCACCTCCATAGGTGCTGGTTCCGCTGCTACCATGACAATTTCATCAGGCAATAAAGGCTTTTGTTGAGGATGTCCTGCGCCCAGTTGTTGCAAATTTTTGTAAATAGCGGCTCTATCTGTATCTGGATACAAATCTATTTTGTTAAATACCAAAATTAGCGGTTTTTGCGATCGCCGCAACTCTAGCAGCGCTTGATACTCTGTGCGCGTAATATCACCTGACACGACAAACAATATTAAATCAGCTTGCTGCGCTACATCTCGCGCCATTTGTCCTCTTACCTCCCCCTGAATTTCATCTAATCCGGGAGTATCAATTAATTCTATCTGCACCTTTCCGCTAGGAGTCCACCGCAGGGAACGAGGGTACTGAGTCACGCCATTTAGGGGACCTGTTTGCAGAATTTTTTGTCCCACCAAGGCATTCAAAACTGCTGACTTACCACGACTCACCAAACCAAAAGCGGCAATTCTAATTACGTTAGAGTCTAGTTTATTAAGAGTATTCGTCAATACCTCTAATTCTGGTTTCACAAAAGATGCTAATTCCAGGTTTGATTGCGGTTGTCCTGGCTTGCGAAGATATCCATACCAAGACAGCACTTGTCTGAGACTAGCACGAGCGCGGTTTAAATGAGTTTCTTGCAGATTAGGCACGTTCTCGCCTTTGATAACAAGTTACATATCTATTTTGCTTCAATTGCAACACTAAACTGGTGTAGAGGTGTAGCGAATGGGTCAAGAACGGGGTGTAGAAGCCTTCTACACCTCTACACCCTAAACCTTGCTACACCAGTGTAGGATTTTTGGTGAGGTGTAGAGCAGGTGTAAGGCAAGTGTAGAGTTCCTTACTGTTAATTTCGACCACAAGTTACACCTTAAATACTATTAATTCTTATCAAAATATAGGACACGTACAAATGATTACGTCAGGTTACTTTTACTTAATTCGCGCTGGTAATACATAAACCAAAAGGATGTCGTGAAAAATCAAATGAGCAAACCCAGTATCAGTCATTAATTAACTGATGCAGATATGTGTATATTTTAAGTAATCCATATCAGATGTAACTAAAATTCAGGGAGCTCCGACTGAATGATTTTTAATTAATCAATAAATTTATCCAAAGCTTTGACTGCGGTGGATATTGCGATGCGGTGGTCGCGATTTTCCCCCGCGCTGAAGTTAGGGATTTAAAAGTAAACTCAGCAATGCCTAAAGACGCTACTGAGTTATTAGTTATTTAATTAGTTTCCACAATGTGTGGTTAATTACGCGTCTCGATTATGCCAGGTCTATTAAAAAAAATTAGAAAAATCGCGCTTTTATGACAGAGTTTAGTTCTCAGCCAGAAATAAAAATTCCTGGCTTATTGGTTAACTAGCAGCATTCATTGATATCTACCGCCAAGTCCGATTTCCGTCTTCGTCAACTCTTGCTTGACGAATCACATCAGAAATTTCTTCTGCATCTTTAACGTGGTGAAGTGCCTTTTTCTCTCCATCTGGTTCATCGACAACGAAGTATGTCGGTACTGTAATATGGTCGCCTGTAATGTCTGGTGAATCTACAGCAACTTGTTTAGCCTTTTCTTCAACTGATTCAGACTCATCGGCAATTACATCTCCCGGATTCGCCGTTAAGTTTCTTTCCTTAACTGTAGGCTCTTCTCTGGAATGCCAATCTTGACTTACTGGCTGCTTAATTTCATTTTCTGATTCATTAGCCATAATTTTTAATTTTCCAGAATTCATCTACTTACATCACTTTATAGAATCAAAGCCGTGAAGAGTTCCTTCTCAAGAAAGACTTTGAGCATACTACTAAATGATGAATTTCTTAGGTTATACCAATTCTATGTGAGGTTGCGTTTTATTCGCCCTCACTCTTATAGGGTGGGGCTATGCTATACAAACAAAGCTTACCTGCGTGGGCGATCTTAGACGCATCTTCAGAGAGAAATGGTATTAATGCTGATATTATTTTTGAGGTTGAAATGGTGTATACTTACCGCCTAGAGCCTCAACAATGGTGCGCGTATTCGCTTCCATCATTTTGATGTAGGAATCACCTTCACTTCCAGACGCACCAATGGAATCAGAATAAAGTTGACGCGGTGCTAATTTTACGCCGGCTTCTTGGGCAACCGTGGTAATTAAAGCTGGGTTAATCGTTGTTTCGGCAAAAATGGCGGGAACGCCAATCTTTTTAACTGACTCTACCAAACGTTGTACTGTTTGAGCGCTGGGTTGTTCTTCGGTGCTGATGCCAATTAAAGTTCCGGCGATCGCTATTCCATAACCGCGTCCATAATATTGAAATGCATCATGGGTTGTCACTAATTTGCGTTTATCAGGTGGGATAGTTGCAATCTCTTGTTTAATCCAACTATCTAACTGTTGTAGTTCTTTAGTTAGTTGCGTTGCGTTTTGGGTAAATTTCTCTTTATCTTCGGGCGATAACTCAATTAAAGCATCCCGAATCACGTTTACCATAGCTCGCGCATTCTCTGCGTTACCCCAAACATGCGGATCTGGTACTATTTCACCTTTGCCTTTATCTAGCTGCAATGGCTTGACGACTTCCCCCACCGCTACCTGACGTGCCTTTCCCCCAGTAGCTTTCATGATTTTAATCAGTCCCGGTTCCAGATTGTAGCCGTTATACAAAATCAAGTTGGCTTCTTCTAAAAATCTACTATCTTCTGGTCTTGGTTCATATACGTGAGGATCTGTACCAGGTTTAAGAATTCCTGTCAGCTTGATTTCGTCTTTGCCAACATCTTGCGCTAAGTCAGCAATGATGGTACTTGTCGCTACTACCAAAGGTTTGCCATCTGCCTTTGGGGTGTTACGGCTAGAGTTTGTTTGGGTACAACTAAGTAAGGTAAAGGGTAAAAGCATTCCCAGCCAGAGTCTGGGAACGAGGGTAAAAGTAATGATTGTTTTCAACTTTTGAGCTTTTGTCTGGCTAGAGGTGCGAACTTCTGTCTGGGGTATTACTTCCATTTATATCTGATATTACTTCCAATTATAGATGTTTTCATATTTGTCTCATATTTATAGTAAGCTCAAGTAAAGCAATATTTAACTTCATTATGAAAACTGTCTCGTACCCAAAATTTGATTTATCCAAAAGGAAGCTAGACGAGATGCCTTTAGAAGTTGTCAAAGCTAGTGAGGCAAATTCCACTCAAGCGATTAACATTGCTCATTTAGGGGTACACTACCGCACGCAAGAAGCGCTGAGAGACGTTAATTGTGTGATCAAACCAGGTCGGCTAACAGGGATTTTTGGTCCCAACGGTGCGGGTAAAAGTACGCTGATGAAAGCGATGTTAGGGTTGGTTCCTGCTAGCAGGGGTACGGTGTTGTATCACGGTAAACCTTTGATGCAACAACTTGATAAAGTTGCTTATGTACCACAGCGATCGCAAATTGACTGGACTTACCCCGCTACAGTTTGGGATGTGGTGATGATGGGAAGAGTCAAGAAAACAGGTTGGTTTCGTAACTTTTCGACAGTTAGCCGTCAGGTAGCAAAAAGTGCCTTAGAAAGAGTTGGAATGAGCGAATATAGCGATCGCCCAATTGGACAACTTTCCGGAGGACAACAGCAACGAGTATTTTTAGCCCGTGCTTTAACGCAAGAAGCGGAAATTTTCTGCTTTGATGAACCGCTTGTAGGGATAGATCAGAAAACCCAGTCAGTAGTTTTTCAAGTCTTTGGTGAACTCGCTGCCAGTGGTAAAATCGTCTTGGTTGTTAACCACGACTTAGGTGAATCAATCACCCACTTTGACGATTTGATTTTGTTAAATCGTGACTTAATCGCCACAGGAAGCCGTCAACAAGTACTAACTGAAGAAAATTTGTCAAGTGCCTATGGTGGTAAAGTTATTTACTTTTCTGATGCAGCGTAAATTGAGCATTGGGCATTGGGCATTGGGCAATTTGAGGAGGGGGAAAGGGAAAAGGGGAGCCACTGCGTTGGGCGGCTCTGCCGACAGTCACGCATGTGGCGTTAAAGGGTAAAAAAGAAGAAATATTTCTTCCCCTGCTTCCCCTGCTCCCCCTGCTCCCCCTGCTCCACTCCCCCTCTCCTTCGCGTAACGGTTCGTATTACAAATTATTATGCTTCAATCATTAATTGAGCCGTTGCAATATGGCTTTATGCAGCGATCGCTTGTAATTGCCATTTTAGTTGGTTTGTTGTGTGCGGTTGTTGGCAGCTACTTGATGGTACAGCGATTAGCTTTGCTGGGTGATGCTATCAGTCACTCAGTTTTGCCAGGATTAGCGATCGCATTTTTGCTGGGTGCAAATATTTTTATTGGGGCATTTATTGCCGGTGTCCTCAGTACAATGGCGATCGCCTGGATTAAAACGCGATCGCCTATCAAAGAAGACGCAGCAATGGGGATAGTTTTTTCTGCGTTTTTTGCTCTTGGTGTCACCCTAATTACTGTCATTCAAAAAGATAACAAAATCGACCTCAACCACTTTCTTTTTGGTAACATTCTCGGTGTGACAGTTGACGAAGTTAGAGACACATTAATCATCGCCGCGATAGTGCTGATAGTCGTCTTTTTGTTATACAAAGAACTGTTATTTTATACCTTTGACCCTTTAGGCGCTCAAGCCGCCGGATTGCCAGTAAATCGGCTAAACTTTGGATTAATGCTGCTGATTGCTTTAACAATTGTTGCCAGCATGAAAGCTGTCGGTGTGATTTTAGTTTTAGCACTTTTGATAACACCAGGAGCAACTGCTTATTTATTAGTTAAACGCTTGCATCAAGTGATGATTTTGGGGGCAATAATTGGGGTAATTTCTAGTATTAGCGGTATGTACCTGAGCTATTTTTATAATTTGCCCTCAGGTCCGGCAATTGTTTTGGTAGTATCAGGATTGTTTTTCTTGACATTTTTATTCAGTCCCCAACACGGAGTTTTTACTTATCGTTCGCGGAAAGCACAGGAAAATTGAAACAGCGCTTTATTCACCAACCACAGGCTAGAAGCCTGTGGCTATACGAACGAAGGCTGTGTAGGCAGCCTCGAGAAGCCCACGCAGGTGGGCTTTGTTTGTATAGCCGAGGCAGTGCGTTGCGGTGAGTCCACTCGGCGGTTGCCTGTACCGTCTATTCGTAGTGGCGATAGCGCAGCGGTAGCGATAGCGAAGCGTTAGCGAGGAACGAGCGTCGGAACGAGCGTCACCCGTTCGCACATCAAGGAGCGTCTCGTAGAGAAACGTCTCCGCATCTGAGAAGGGAGGTGTCCTCCGTTGTAGCACCTGCCGTCCAGACTTCCAGTCTGAGGGCTAATTATTCAACCCGAAAATTGCTCGCTCATCCGCTGTTCTAAAAGCTCTAATAAAGTATCTACATCCTTACCAATTTGCTCAAAACAATTCGGTGGTGCAGGTGACGGTGCAAATTGAATTAACTTAACTTCACCGCTACCAATACCAATCATCACAACTTCTACTTCCGGTTGATAATGCTCGATAATTCCTAACAGTTCCTGAAGCCTATTGTCAACTCTATCATTTAGTTTCTCTACGGATTCTTTGGGACAATAAACAAAATGCGGTTTGGGTTGCAAATCAATGCCGATAGTACCCTGAGTGTCACTATTTTCTAACCATAACGCCCACGATAACGCCGCTAATTCTAGCTGATTTGCTTTGACAAATTTATCCAACTGGCGACGCCACTTGGTATCTCCTGATTCCGACTGGGTACTACCAAACATCATAAAAATTCAAAATTCAAAATTCAAGATTAAAAAAAAATTAGACTCGTGCCAAGGTGCAAAGCTTCTCAAGGCGTCTTTGCGACGAGTGGGCGAAACTCATTTTAAACCAGATTGTACACGCCAGAGACTTTCATAAATGCCATTTTTATCTAGCAGTTGTTCATGGGTTCCGGATTCTACTAATTTTCCATATTCCATGACATAAATGCAATCGGCATTGCGAATGGTGGAAAGTCGATGAGCGATCGCTATCGTCGTCCGATTCGCGGTAATCCGTTCGAGCGATCGCTGAATTGCGGCTTCTGTTTCATTATCCACCGCCGAGGTAGCTTCGTCTAAAATCAAAATGGGTGGATTTTTCAAAACTGCGCGAGCGATCGCAATTCGTTGTTTTTGTCCACCAGATAGCTTTTGTCCTCGTTCTCCCACAATTGTGTCATAACCTTGAGGCAGTCGCGTAATAAATTCGTGAGCCTCACCCACCTTAGCTGCCGTGATTATTTCTTTTTCAGTGGCATCAAAGCTACCATAAGCAATATTCTCTGCTACAGTACCATGAAACAGAAATACATCTTGACTTACCAAGCCAATGCAGCGGCGTAAATCTCGCAAATTCAACTTTTGTAATTCAATACCATCTACTGTAATATTTCCCGATCGCACTTCGTAAAACCGTAACAAAAGTTTGACTAAAGTGCTTTTACCGGAACCAGTAGAGCCAACAATTGCAATTGTTTTTCCGGCTGGGATATGTAATGATAAATTTTCAATTATTGCTTGTCTATCTTGATAAGCAAAACTGACATTTTTAAATTCTACATCGCCGCGTACAGTCTCAACAGGTAAAGACACATTTCCCGGATGAATAGCGATTTCTGTACCCAACAAATCCATTATGCGATTAGTAGAAGCCATTGCTCTTTGATATAAATCAAAAGTATCTCCTAATCTAGTTAAGGGCCATAATAACAGTTGAACTAAAAAGACTAAAACGCTGTAAGTTCCTACAGACATTCTTCCCGCGACAGCTTCCATACCGCCAAAAATGAGTAATACTGTGAAAGCTGTTAAAATCAGCATCCGAATCAATGGTATAAAGGCAGAAGAGAGAGCGATCGCTTTCGTATTACTTTGCCGATAAGCTTCACTATCTGTTCTTAAACGTGCCTTCTCATAATCTTCAGCAGTAAAACTTTTAATAGTAGTAATGCCGCTGATATTGTTGGATAACCTTCCATTGAGTAAGCCTACCTTTTCGCGCACATCAGCATAGCGTGGTGCCAGCATTTTTTGAAAAGCAACCGAACCAAAAACGATAAATGGCATCGGTAATATTGCCATCCACGCCACACTAGGAGCTAGAATAAAGAAAGCACCACCAATAACTACAATAGTTGTAAGAACTTGGATGATATCATTTGCTCCCACATCCAAAAAGCGTTCTAATTGGTTAACATCATCACTGAGGATAGACATTAAACCACCAGTACTGCGTTCTTCAAAAAAAGCTAATTCCAATTCTTGCAAATGGCTGTAAGCATCCAAACGCAAATTATGCTGAATCTTCTGTGCCAAATTGCGCCATAGCAAGTTGTAAAAGTACTGAAAAACGGATTCTAAAATCCAAGTAACGGCAGTCAGGAACGCTAGAATCAAAAATTGCCCAAAGGTGTCTTTTACTCCCACCTGTGCAATAATAGAATCTTGCTTTTTTACCACCACATCCAAAGCGATACCAATTAAAGCTGGTGGCGCTAAGTCAAAAACTTTATTGAGAATAGAACAAATAGTCGCGAACCAAATTTGTTGACGATATTCATGTCCATAATCAAGGAGACGCCGAAAGGGATGTATTGAATTTCCACGCCTTCTTAACATCCGACGAGATTTTAATACAGTAGACACAGCCGTTTACACTTGAGTGAGCATTGATATTAGCACGTTAGAAAGTCCTGAGTCTTGATTCTTAGGTACTGAGTTATGAAAATGGAAGACTTTATTGAGAACTCAAGACTTTGCGTAACTGATGATACTCTTGAGCTAGCAGAACTTCGCACTATTTGCTACTGTCGCATTTATGCGTAGTATTTTACTTTGAACTCAGCATTACTAAGGAGAAAAAAAGTTGAAAACTCAGCAATTTGGGAATTGGCAAACGACAGTAGCGGCATTTGTAGCGGCAATAATTGTTATTATCAGCCTGAATGCTTTTATCATTATTAACCCAGGACAAGCAGGGGTAATCAGTATCTTGGGTAAAGCCAGAGATGGTGCTTTAGGGGAGGGTATCCACCTGAAACCGCCTTTGATTTCAGTAATAGATGTGTATGATTTGACAGTGCAAAAATTTGAAGTGCCGGGAGAAAGTTCTACTAAGGATCTGCAAAATTTAACTGCAAGATTCGCTATCAACTTTCGTCTCGACCCTGTAAAGGTAGTCGAAGTCAGAAGGAAACAAGGAACTTTAGCAAATATCGTCTCAAAAATCATTGCTCCCCAAACACAAGAAGCTTTCAAAATAGCGGCTGCTAAAAGAACAGTAGAAGAAGCAATTACTAAAAGAACTGATTTAAAAGAAGATTTTGATAAGGCGTTAAGCGAACGCCTAGAGAAATATGGAATAATAGTATTAGATACGAGTGTAGTTGACTTAACTTTTTCGCCAGAATTTGCCAGAGCAGTTGAGGAAAAACAAATCGCGGAACAACGAGCACAAAGAGCCGTCTACATAGCACGCGAAGCCGAACAAGAAGCGCAAGCAGAAGTTAATCGCGCTATAGGAAAAGCCGAAGCTCAAAGACTCTTAGCAGACACTCTCAAGGCTCAAGGAGGGCAATTGGTTCTACAAAAGGAAGCCATTGAAGCTTGGAAAAGCGGTGGTGCTCAAATGCCCAAAGTCCTCGTTATGGGTGGAGATTCTAAGAGCAGCGTGCCTTTTCTCTTTAATATGGGCAATCTTCAAAATGAACCCTGATGTAGGGCAATGACCACCTAAAATATTAAAGTGAGCAATCCTCAACTAAAATACAACCATAAACACCAAGGACATAATAAACATATTTATGTCAACACCCAACCACAGCAATCTTCAAGTCTCAGAAGCGAAAAAAATTCTGAATAAATTCAACTGTCTGGATATCGCACCTGTTGTCAAGCCATCAGAAAAAGTTTTAATCCGTCAGGCTTTACTTTTGTTAACCAGCCTTTCTGATTATCAAATTTTAGGAATTTGCGCTGATACAGAAGAAGAAGGAATGCTTGCCACGAAAACTTATTCCCAAGCTTTGGGTTATGAAGTACCGAGTAATTTGCCGCCAATCGAAGGTCCAGTTTATATCAAATTAAACGGCAAAAACGGCTTATGTTATCTCGATTCCTACGCAGGACATCATCGAGGTGTATTGGTATCTTGCCAATCTTACAAGGAAGGGGGAATTAACGAAATGTATGGACACTTGCCCCTGGATTTATTTGTATAACTTCATCAAAGGTAGGGTGAGCACCACTGCTCATCCTACTCACTAATAACAACTAACTCTTAACTCTGTAGAGACGCGAGCAACCGGAGCGTCGCCTAACTCTTAACAACTAACTACTATCCAATAACCGCTAACCATTGATATGAGTATTATTACATTACAATCAATCAAAAAAGACTTTGGCATTAAAGAAATTTTAAAAGATGCCAGTTTTAGTCTCGATGCTACTGATAAAGTAGGCTTAATTGGCACTAACGGTTCTGGCAAATCAACATTATTAAAAATGATCGCCGGACTAGAAACGCTTGATAGTGGTCAAATTTTAGTTAATAATTCTAAAATTATCTATCTTCCTCAGCAACCAGACTTAGATGAAAATCGCACAGTTTTAGAGCAAGTTTTTGCTGACAGCGGTGAACAAATGGCTTTAGTGCGTGAGTATGAAGAACTTTCTGATAAATTAGCTCACAATCCAGAAGATAATCAGTTAATGTCCCGCTTGTCTGTAGTAATGCAGCGGATGGAAGCGACTGGCGCTTGGGAGTTAGAAACTAACGCCAAAATCATCCTGACAAAGTTAGGAATTTCTGACTTTAACGCCATTATCGGCACATTATCTGGAGGCTATCGCAAGCGCATTGCCTTAGCAACAGCTTTACTATCAGAACCGGATGTTTTGCTCATGGATGAGCCAACAAACCATCTGGATGCTCTTTCTGTAGAATGGTTGCAAACTTATCTGCATCGTTATCGCGGCGCACTCTTATTAATTACTCACGATCGCTACTTTTTAGATCGCGTTACAAATCGTATCATTGAAATTGACCGAGGCGACATTTACACATACTCAGGTAACTACTCATATTATCTAGAAAAGAAGGCTTTAGCTGAAGAATCTGCTGTTAGCAGTCAACGCAAACATCAAGGGGTATTGCGACGCGAGTTAGAGTGGCTAAAAAAAGGACCCAAAGCCAGAAGTACGAAGCAAAGAGCGAGAATTGATCGCGTTCATGCGATGCAAGAAACTGAGTTTAAACAAGTTCAGGGTAAAGTTGATATTTCTACAGTTGGTCGTCGCATTGGCAAAAAAGTTATTGAATTAAATAATATATCTAAAGCATACAATGGACGCACTTTAATTAAAGATTTTACCTACGAATTTAGTCCAGAAGACCGCATCGGGATCATTGGTGGTAATGGTGCAGGTAAATCGACTTTAATGGATATTATCACCAAACGCATTCAGCCAGATTCGGGGAATGTAGAAATTGGTTCTACGATTCACATCGGCTATTTTGACCAGCATTCTGAAGAATTACTCACAGCGTTAGACGAAAATCAGCGCGTAATTGACTATATCAAAGAAGAAGGAGAATTTGTCAAAATTTCTGACGGAACTCAAATTACAGCTTCGCAAATGTTGGAGCGATTTTTGTTTCCTGGAAACCAGCAATATTCACCAATTCATAAACTTTCCGGTGGGGAAAAACGGCGTTTATTTTTGTTGCGCGTTCTCATGAGTGCGCCTAATGTCCTGATTCTTGATGAACCGACAAACGATTTAGATGTGCAAACATTGGCGGTGTTAGAAGAATATTTAGAAGATTTCTCTGGTTGTGTAATTGTAGTTTCTCACGATCGCTACTTTTTAGACAGAACAATTGACAAAATTTTCGCCTTGGAAGATGGCGGAAATTTCCGTGAATATCCCGGTAATTACTCAATTTATCTCGACTACAAAAAAGCCGAAGAAGCCGCACTACAACAAATTGCTCCTGCTAAAGAAAAGCCAAAAACTGTAGATGCTGAACCGAAAAACACAGAGAATAAAAAACGCCGCATATCCACTTGGGAAAAGCGAGAATTTGATCAGTTGGAAGGTAAAATTGCTCAGTTAGAAGACGAGAAAGCACAAGCCGAAAAAGCGCTGACAAATGTCCCCTCAGGGAATTATACTCAAGTGCAAAAATTGTACGATCAGATAGAAGCACTCAAGCAAGCGATTGATGTAGCGACTGAACGTTGGATGGAATTAGCAGAGATGGATTGAGAGAATTAAATTCCACCGACGAGGATGTTTGCGGATATCAGCTAATAATTCTTCTCGTGTCAGATTTATGGCTAAAGTCGAATTTAATAAGCAAAATGCCATTTGACTTTCTCAAAATGCCATTTGACTTTCTCATTTCGGTGTTTTCCGCAAGCAAAATGCCATTTGACTTACTCAAAATGCCATTTGACTTTCTCATTTTGGTGTTTTCCGCAAGCAAAATGCCATTTGACTTACTCAAAATGCCATTTGACTTTCTCATTTCGGTGTTTTCCGCAAGCAAAATGAGCTTTTACTTACTCAAAATGCCTAATTGCTTTCTCATTTTCCTTCATTCACGCAGTCATCACAACTATCGCTAATGCGATCGCTTGCCGATGCATTTAAAAACACTTGGATGCAGTTCCACAACACCCCTCTTTTTAACAAGCTACCGTGGTGTACACAAGTCGAAAAACCTCACCCTCGCTTTACCCTACGGGTAAATCTTTCCCTCTCCTTACTAAGGAGAGGGATGTCCGAAGGACAGGGTGAGGTTTTGAGGGAATTTTGAGTTATTCGATGACTTGTGTGTACACCGTAGCCTTAACAAGGGGAAGGGGGTGAGGTTTTATGTATCTCACTCAACCGACAATCGCTATAGTTGAGGGATTTTGGCGTTAGTATAAATAAAATCGACAAGCGATCGCTTAACTATCTTTTTTCTGACCGGAATCGTAGAATTTGAAAGTGTAACTTATCAGTGCGTAGATACAGATATCTTGCATAAATCAAAAATTAAGAACCCCACCCCGCAAAAGCTGTGCTTTAGCTCCCCTCCCCGCAAGCGGGGAGGGGTTGGGGGTGGGGTGTTATAGAATGAGTGCAAGAAGTCTATTAATGTCTAGGCAGAGGCTCAAAGGAAGATTTTAACCCTAAAATATTATGTAATACAACCCTTCCCTGTGATGAACGATGAAATTCCAGTCAAAAAAATCTTAGTGTTGTTAGCGAATCCCAAAGGTATGAAACAACTGCGTTTGGGTGACGAGATTCGTGATATTGAGGAAGGGTTACGACTAGCGAAACAACGCGACAGCTTTAAGATAGAGTCGGCAAAAGCAGTGCGCGTCAGAGATATTCGCCGCTCTATTCTGGATCACGATCCCTACATTGTCCATTTTTCCGGACATGGTGCAGGGGAAGAGGGTTTAATATTTGAAGATAACACCGGACAACAAAAGCTAGTGGATGCAGCAGCATTAGCTGGATTGTTTGACTTGTTCGCAGATAAAGTAGAGTGTGTATTACTTAATGCTTGCTATTCTGAGATTCAAGCCAAAGCGATCGCCCAACATATTAATTATGTTATCGGCATGAGTCATGAAATTGGCGAGAAAGCCGCCATTGAATTTGCTGTTGGATTTTACGATGCTCTGGGGGCTGGAAAAAACGTTGAATTTGCATATAAACTTGGCTGTAATGCCATCAGCACAGCAGGGATTCGAGAGCATTTGACACCTCAACTGTTGAGAAAAGAAGATTTGCAGGGAGAAAGTATAAATACCACCCCTGTACTCACTTCACCCCCACAGGATGCTCGCAAAGCAAGCGTTGTTTCTTCTTCACCCACACTAATACCAACTCCCCCTGTAACCAAACAGGAAGAAACTACTATTACTAAGTATCGTCAGAAAGTTGAAGAATTTGCTTCTGATGGGGTGATTGATGATATTGAATCCTACATATTAAATGATTTACAGAAAAAGTTAGGATTAACGGATGAACAAGCTTGTGCAGTCCAAGAAGAAGTATTAGAACCATTAAAGATTTACAAGCAACAATTTACCAAGAAAGTAGCTGAACAAGGATACCCACTGGGGGAAAAAGCTGAAGCTGAATTAAAGAAGTTGCAAAACTACTATGAGATTAAAGACGAATTCGTAAATTTACTGAAGCAGGAAGGGGAACAACAAGAAGCCGAAAAACTCCGACAACAACAACAAGCTCAGAAGCTTCAACGACAACGGGAACAACAAGAAGCCCAGCGACAACAAGAAGCCGAAAAACTACGACAACAAGAAGCCGAGAAGCGACGACAACAGGAACAAGTAGAAGCCCAGAGACTGCAACGACAACGGGAACAAAATGAAGCCCAAAGACTGCAACAACAGAAACAGAAGACAAATGACCTGCTTTCTGAAAAGGGAGTAGACTACACCAAACTCCGCGATTTGCTAGCAGCAGGCAAGTGGAAAGACGCAGATCAGGAAACTCTGGCAGTGATGCTCAAAGCCGCTGGCAGAGAAGAAGAAGGCTATTTAGATTACAATTCCATCGAAAACTTTCCTTGCACAGACTTACGCACCATTGACCAACTGTGGGTAAAATACAGTAATGGGCGATTTGGGTTTAGTGTGCAAAAGCGCATTTGGGAAAGTGTAGGAAAAGACTACAACAAGTTTGGCGATCGCGTCGGTTGGCTGAAGTATGAGAAAGTTGTAATAGAAAAATGGTTTGGATTGAAACAACAAGAAACGAACGAGGCGAGATGGCTTCAACTTGACGACCTCACATATAATTTAAGTGCCTCCGAGGGACACCTACCTTTTTTCGCTCGTCGTAATGCGTTGAAGTGGGGGGAGGATGAGGATTGGGTTCGGTTCTTTCTTGTGGGTTTGTGTGGATTTTGTTTTGAGTTGGGGGGTAGTGGTTCTTCTGGTTCGTCGAGACTTGTAAACTGTAACATATAAGGCTTACAGGAAATTGTAAAGATTCATAAACAAGTCATTAACCACGAAGTATTGCGGGTTCTAGGTTTCCGTTACCTGGCACTGGGCATGACAAAAAGCATCTTGTTGTTTTTGTAGTACGATGCTGGCAATTTGCGGGTTATAACAATTAGCAAAAATAAACTTGCACGCAACATTTTCTACCTCTTCGTTAGTCGCTTCCCATTCATCCCAAGGCAGTCTCATTTGTCCTGGAAACGATTTCTTCGCCTTTTTTTTAGCTTTCAACCCTGCTAATAACTTGCTTCCCCAGTAGTTGCGAGTTTCTGGCTTGGCTTTAGGGCGATATTTTTTACAGAATCCTCGATACTTTGCAGCGCATTCATCTAGAGTTTTACCCAACTTCAAAAACGCTGGATGCCATTGAGTGATACCATCATCACCTAATCTATCGTGAATGCCATAATTACTAAAATCATAGAAAAAGCCTTGCTGCATTCCGGCGGCTTTTGGGTTAGCGTGGATATATCTTAAAGTATTTAATGCTCTTTTACTATCTGTGTTGGCAAAGCCACTACTGTGATAACGCTTTTCCCAAAAATGTCCTGTACGGTTGAGCATTCGATTAAAGCACATGGCAGTGTACCAGTTTAGCCAATGCATAATTTTGGGTAAATCTTCTGGTTGTGCAGGTTCTAGCAAATAATGGACGTGATTGCTCATGAGGCAGAGCGCATAAAGCTTAAATCGATATTTGTCCTGAGCTTTTTTGATAGCGTAGAGAAACACCTCTCGACACTCTATGGGTGTGAGACGAAACTCCCGATTATTGCAGCGGGTAGTGATGTGATAGCAAAAGCCCGGTTGATGATTTCGTGGTTTGCGCGACATGAGAAAAAAGTTAATATCAAAACGGACATGATATCATCCAATTATCCAATAACAACTAACTTGTACAGACGCGATTAATCGCGTCTCTACTATACCAATAACAACTAACAACTAATTTTCTACGGCTCATACCGTACAATCACCTGACGCGATAATATATAATCTGCACAATTAGCATTTGCCGTCAAATTTTTACAAGCATCTCTAACTTCAGAAAGACCGATGGTAATCCGAACATGCAACCCGTAATCAGTTGAGTAAACCTCATACAAAAACGGTTTTCTAGTTTCAGCAGTTAACGCAGCTGCTAAAGCTGGTGTCGTACAAATTATCGCTTTTTTATCTGGTGGAATGTAAAAATCTATAAAAAAATCGCGATCGTCAATTTTATTTGTCCAGCCACTACCCACCGGATATGTAGACCATGATAGACATTTAAAATCGAGTCCTTTTTCATACCCAGAACCCCTTCTTACAGCAATTTTGCCAGGATTATTTATTTTTTTTTGGCTTTGTTCTTCTAATTTTTTAAGCAAATGATCAACATTTATAATTCTGGCTCTGACAACATCAGCCATCAAGCAGGTAAATAATCCTAAGAAAATTGCTGTAAACGTTATGACTGTTAGTCCACGACCTTTAATTTTTTGGCGTCTAAATATTTTTTTCATAATTTAGCGATTAATACTGTAAATACTAAACAAATCTTTGTTGCGATTTTCCGGAAAATATTTCCCAAAAAATTAACATCTAATTTATTAATTATTAAAATTTTCACAAAGATTATAATGTTAAATTATTTAGTTACGTCTTCGCGTGAATTTTATGTAATACGTTTATTATATAATTTTTAATTTTATGAGAATAGCACCGTTACCTATTTCCATGACAAAAGAAAAAATATTACCAACAGTTATGTTAAAACTCACAACTCAAGACCTCCGGTACAAAGCTATCCACTTTTTAGAACAAAGTCCCGAACAACGTTTGCAAGCTCTCATAGAACTTGGTATAGCTCGTTACGATTTTTTAACTAAAATACGTCTTAACGAAGCAAATATAAATTGTTTAATGCGCTTTTTCCAAAATCCAAGTCAGTTAAAATTTCCTAATTTAATAGAGGCAGATTTATCTAATTTGGTTTTGGATGAAATAAACTTGATTCGTGGTAATTTATCAGGAGCAAATTTGCAAAACACCAATTTAATAAACGCAGACTTGCTATTTGCTAATTTTACTAATGCAAATTTAATAAACGCGGATTTGCGAGGCGCAACTCTGAATGAAACTATATGGTTAAATACTCTTGTAGATGAGTGTCAGTTTGGTAAGGGTATTGGTTTAAAAGAGGTTCAACGTAAAGATTTACAACTTCGCGGTGCTAGGTTTGACTCTTAGGAAGATGATAATTAAAATAACGAACCGGCAAGAGCGCCAAGAACAGGTAGAACTATATTAATGAGTAATTATATGAAGTTACCACAAAAGTTGATGCTGCTAGGTTCGGGAGAATTAGGCAAAGAGTTTGTAATTGCGGCTCAACGTCTAGGAAATTATGTGATTGCGGTTGACCGCTACGCTAATGCTCCAGCTATGCAAGTTGCTGATTGTTCTGAAGTTATTTCGATGCTGAGTGGAGATGATTTGGAGGCTATAGTTACTAAACATCAGCCTGATTTTATCATACCCGAAATTGAAGCGATTAGAACCGAAAAATTACAGGAGTTTGAGTCACGAGGAATTAGGGTTATTCCAACGGCAGCGGCTACTAACTATACAATGAATCGTGACAGAATTAGGGAATTAGCACATAAGCAATTAGGCATCAGAACTGCTAAATATGGTTATGCTGAAAACTTAGAAGAGTTGATTGCTGTTAGTAATGAAATTGGCTTTCCTAATGTTGTTAAACCTGTGATGTCATCATCAGGAAAAGGTCAATCTGTAGTGCATAATTCAAGTGAAGTTGAGAAAGCGTGGCAGAGTGCGATCGCTAATTCTAGAGGTGACAGTCAAAAGGTAATTGTTGAAGAATTTATCAATTTTGAAATTGAGATAACTTTATTGACAATTAAGCAGTGGGATACACCAACTATTTTCTGTTCTCCTATCGGTCATCGTCAAGAAAGAGGAGATTATCAAGAGTCTTGGCAACCTGCTATAATTTCAGAGAAAATGATATCAGATGCTGAAGAAATTGCCAAAAAAGTTACTGATGCTTTAGGAGGTGCGGGAATCTTTGGAGTTGAGTTTTTCATAACCAAAGATGAAGTGATTTTTTCAGAACTTTCTCCTAGACCTCATGATACAGGCATGGTGACGTTAATCTCCCAAAATTTGAATGAATTTGAATTGCACTTAAGAGCTATTTTAAATTTGCCCATTCCCAATATAGAACAGTTGGGAGCATCAGCCAGTGCGGTAATTTTAGCTGAACAAAAGTCAGATAATATCGCTTTTACTGGTGTTGCTGATGCCTTGTCAGAAAAAGATGTTGATATTAAACTATTTGGTAAACCTAATGCTCATCCATATAGAAGAATGGGGGTAGCGTTAGCTAAAGGTGTTAATGTTCAAGAAGCACGGGAAAAGGCAACTAGAGCAGCAAGTAAAATAAAGATTGTTCAACAATGAAGAAGTCAGAAGTCAAAATAAAATATGGGTAGGCTTTGTTACAGTTACCATTATGTAGACCACCAAATTTATAAGAAACGTAGTAATTTTAAACTTATTTATTCATCATCAAGTTATATCATTTCAACTAATTAGTTATGATTGCCACGTTGACTGCACCCCACCCCGCCAAAGCTACGCTTAGGCTCCCCTCCCCAAGGCATCGGGGAGGGGATAAAGGGGTGGGGTTCTTCAGGAATGATAAGTAATCACCGAACCTGATATTATACAGAATCTATGCGCTCCCAAATGACTCCTGAATCCTAAATTATTTCTTGATAAAAAGGTATGGCGAATGTGTAATATTTAATACTAGCTAACAAGATAACATGATTTAATTTTGACAAATACAACGCAAGAGTGATGTAAATAATTTGCGGAAATGCTAGTTTAATTTGGGTATCTATTATCTAACCGTTCTTTTGTCAGACAAAGATGAGTAGGTTAGTTGTTTTAAGCTTAGGACAGGGTAATTTAGAGGATGGCTTTCCAGCGGTCACTGTCCAGCTTGGGGAACAAAACAACCCTTACGGAATGAAATTTACTGCTAGTTTGCCAGCCGCACCAGAAATTGTTGTACTATACCGCAATTGGCGATCGCTTTATTCATTTTTTTATCAACGTATCGGTTTGCGTGTTCAAACCGACATTGAAGTTGACGACGATTTTGAAATTGAAGAAGCTTATATAACTAATGTTTCCGAAGTCGATCTACACGATTTATCCGAACAGTTAGACAACAGCATCAATGCATGGCTTAATTCAACGCAGTTTCACAAAATTGACCAGCAATTACGCACGCAATTAGAACCATCCGCAGAAATTCGCTTCATTATTGAAACCAATGATAATCAACTGCGACATCTTCCTTGGCATTTATGGAACTTTTTTACAGATTATCCTCACGCGGAAGTAGCCTTAAGTGCAGCAGAATACCAACAACCGAATATAATTACTGCAAATAGCAGTGAACAAATTAAAATATTGGCTATTTTTGGTGACAGTAAAGGAATTGAAATTACTCAGGATCGAACTTTTTTAGAACAATTATCGCATCAAGCAGAGATTGAATTTTTAGTAGAACCATCGTTAAACGATTTAAACGATCGCCTTTGGAAACAAGGTTGGGACATTCTCTTTTTTGCCGGTCATAGCTGGACTAAAGAGAAAGGATGGTTGCAAATTAATCAGACAGATAGTTTAACACTAGATCAATTAAAGTATGCTCTCAGGAAAGCGATCGCACACAATTTAAAGTTAGCAATTTTTAACTCTTGCGATGGTTTGGGTTTAGCGCAGCAACTACAAAGTTTGCAGATTCCGCAAGTGATTGTTATGCGAGAACCAGTCCCGGATGTGGTAGCGCAAAAATTTTTAAAGTATTTTCTGGCGGAATTTTCCAACGGACAATCTTTATATGCAGCGGTGCGTTATGCGCGAGAAAGATTGCAAGGATTAGAAAATGAATATCCCTGCGCTACTTGGCTACCCGCAATCTGTCAAAACCCCGCTGTAGCACCAATGATTTGGTCACAATCGCCAAAAACGGTTATTTCTACGCAAAAACAATCTTCGGCTATCAAAAGCGACGAAATTCGACTTCAACCGGATAATTCATCCGTAAAACATCGTCAGCATAGCTTGTCAACGCTGTTGATTGCCAGTGTACTTGTGGGAACCTTAGTCATGGGAGTACGCTATCTAGGGATGCTGCAACCTTGGGAATTACAATCTTATGACCATTTAATGCAGTTGCGATCGCCTGATGAAAAGCAAGATTCACGCTTATTAATCGTCACAATTGATGAAGCAGATATTCAATATCAAATACAGCAAAAAATGAATCTGCGTTGGTCGCTATCAGACCAAGCATTCAATCAACTTTTGCAAAAACTAGACTCATATCAACCAAAAGCTATTGGTTTAGATATATATCATGATTTTCCATTTGATAGTAAATATCCTGATTTAGCTAATCGGTTGCTTTCTGACGATCGCCTGTTTGCAGTGTGTAAAGTTGCCGCTCCGAATGATAAGGCACAGGATGGCGTTCCCCCACCACCTAAAGTCCCAATACAACGCCAGAGTTTTAGTGATTTTGTCGCCGATGAAGGTGATATTGCTCGTCGTCAACTTATACACTTAACCCCGCCGGCGAAATCTCCCTGTGTGGCAGAATATTCTTTTAACTTTCAGTTAGCACAACACTATTTGAACGCACAAGGTATTAGATGGAAAATAAATTCAAACAAATACTTGCAGATTGGCGATGTAGAATTTAAGGAATTAAAATCCCACACTAGCGGTTACCAAAAAATTGATGCATCCGGTTATCAAATATTGCTGAATTATCGTTCTTTACCTTCTCCACAAAAGATTGCTCGGCAAGTAGCTTTAAAAGATGTTTTAAGCGATCAAATTAAGCCTGAGTTAATCGAATCAATGAAGAATCGCATCGTTTTAATTGGCGTTACAGCCTCAAGCAGTTCTGATTATTGGAAAACCCCCTACAGCAGCAACGCAGCAGACAATGATAAGCAAATTCCGGGGGTATTTGTCCAAGCACATATGATCAGCCAGATTCTCAGTGCAGTACTTGATAAAAGACCTTTGTTGTGGTGGTGGTCTGGGTGGATGGAAACGCTTTGGGTGTGGGGATGGTCATTGCTAGGAGGAATAATTGGTTGGAGGATTCAGCAACCACTTTATTTAGGATTAGCGATCGCTATATCGCTTTACGCAATTTTTAGCATCTGTTTTAGTATATTTACATTCGCAGGGTGGATACCACTTGTCCCATCAGCATTAGCATTAATTGCAAGTGCAATTGTCCTGAAAATATTACCGCGTCCCCGTATAAACAAAAAACATTTAAATTCGTGAATATGAATCAAAATAAATCTTTTCAAAAGCAGAGAAAACTTACTTTCATTACTTTAGTATTTTTTAGTCTGGCGACATCACAAGTTCAAGCGCAATCATTCAATAACATAATTTATAACAAACAAAATAAACCCACCGATCAACAATTTCCCGATGATGATGCTCCTACAGGTCGTCGTCGAGGAGGAACAAGCCGTCGTGGTGATTGTCCCAATTTAAAAACGCCGTTGACAGCTTTAGTTCCTGGTGAGGAAACTAACAATAAATCTTTCTTAGGAACAACAATCAGCGAGTATCCTAGCTTTTGGGTTTATCTTCCACAGTTAGCCAGCGATATCCGTTCTGGAGAGTTTGTCTTGCAGGATCAAGAAGGTAACGATATTTGGCGTACACCAATTACCTTACCAGGAAAACCGGGAGCGATCGCCGTGAAACTGCCGCAAAATCCTCAATACGCTCTTAAGCCAAACTTGAAATATCATTGGTATTTCAACGTTTATTGCAGTCCGGCTCAAAAGAGTTCTGCGTATTTTGTTGATGCGTGGGTGCGACGAGTGACACTAACCCCTCAACTGCAACAACAATTAAATAACGCAAAATCACAGAAGTACAAAGTTTATGCAGCTAACAATATTTGGTATGATGCGATAACTAATTTAGGAGAATTACGCCGCAATAATTCAGGGGTTGGCGCCTTTGTTGAAGATTGGACTAAATTGTTAAAATCGGTTAATTTGCCAGAACTTGCACCAGCACCAATTGTGCAAATTTACACCCCCTTCATTTGAGCGAGGACACCCCATCAGCCAAAATCATTGCAGAATCTACCTTTTGAGCAATAGGATCGTGGACGTTAGGAGTGCGATCGCACTCTTATCGCTCTGAACTATCCCAAAAACCTCGCCTGAAACCCGTATTCTTGCGTTGACTGACAAAACTTTTCGGTGTGCGATTCGTTGTGAGTGAATCCCGGTAACCAGCCCGTAAATAAGCTCACCAACCCGACCCAATATGGGCAAGGTTGAACTCTCGGATAGATACGGGTGAAAGCCCCGTCTGCCAGACTCAGGTATGACTCCCTATCTGCCCACGCCGACCAGACTCGGTTTCTGGAGAGCGAAAAATTTTGGTTAAAACATAATGCAGAAATTATGCTACATCTCCGTTGTCAATGGATGGCTGGAAGTTGGGATAATTTTTGCAATTCAATTTTAACCTCTTTCATCAATCCTAAAACAGTTGGATAAATTTTATACTTACGATGCATCTTCTGTGAGTTAATCGTAATAATAAATACTTTTTTATTGATTACTGACGCAGACAGTAACAAGATTAATAAGCATCAAATCATTTAACCGAAATCTTCTTGGGATATTTCAATAAGATAAATTGTGGTGCGGAGTCATCACATTGCTGTAATAAAATTTGCTGCTACTCTCAGTATTAGTGTTCGGTGATCGCACTTTTTCGGGTTCATCTAGCAAAATCGCATTGCTCCCCTTTTGTTTCATGAGAAAATTTTCATCTTTACCGGATTGACAAGCCGAAACCAGGGAAGTATACTAGTAGTATGCTACTTGCTGTAGAACAAACTGAATTTCCTTCTAATTTGGAAAATTTTGTTTGATATTTTATCGTGCTGGTAAAAACAGTTTAACTCGTTGTTTACCTATCTATTTAGATAAAAAGCATTAATTTATGAAAAAAAATTTTTGTCCTAATCTGTAAAGCTTTAGGAAGACTTGCAAAGAATCAAAAATGATACTTGAGTGGGTACAGCGCAGGCAGTCTTAACTGCTGAAGGGGTTGCGTATCTACTATGGTTGCAAACCATGAAAAATGTTCGTCGATTCTAATTTATCGGGTTTGATTTAACTGGTATTTAAATCATCAATTCATCTCTTGCACTGGCAAGTCAAAGCTTTGATTTTTTCAGCATAGCTGCTTGACGGTAGTATAACTTCAACTCAGCCTTACCCTGGGGGAAGTCCCTATAAGTCTGGATGAACTTTGGTACACAACAAACATGTTAGCACAGTTTGGCGTTAGCCATAAATAGTTCTTAGTCTACCGAATTTAGTGAAAGTCTGCTATGTCTTTGACACCCCTCTCTCAACTTTAAGTAGGGGGAAAACAATAGTGACAGTGAAAAGAGACTTTGTATTGTGCATCTACACATTCTAAATTGCAAATACTTTTTTAAAACAGGAAATTACAACTATGGCGGTAAGAAACGGAACAGAACTATCTGATACCCTTACGGGGACTGCGAATGCTGATACGCTTCGCGGCAATGGGGGGGATGACACCTTATATGGCTTAGGGGGAAATGACCTGCTTCGAGGTGGAAACGATAAAGACACCCTTTATGGTGGAGCCGGTGCCGACAGACTATTTGGGGATGCAGGCGAGGACACCCTTTATGGTGAGGCTGGCAATGACACCCTAATTGGCGGCACGAACGTTGATGATATCAATGACGGCAAAGACTTCCTTGATGGTGGTGCTGGTACTGACTGGGTCTATGGTGGTTTTGAGGATACTGCACAGGGCGGTGCGGGTAATGACACCGTAATTGGTAGCTTCTCTAATGACGTGCTGTACGGCGATGACACAGAAGGTACCATTTCGGGTGGTGCTGATTACATCGATGGTGCAGAGGGTAATGACACTCTCTATGGTGAAGGTGACACATTGGGTTCAGGCGGTGCTGATACCCTCATAGGTGGTGAAGGCGATGACATTCTCTACGGCTATGCCGGTAATGACTCCCTCGTGGGTGGAGATGGTATTGACACCCTCGATGGCGGCGACGGCAATGACATTCTTGATGGTGGAGCAGGTTCTAGCACCCTTTTGGGCGGTGCTGGCTTAGAAACCATCAATGGTGGTATTGATGGTGACTTCATCGATGGTGGTGAGGGTGCTGACAACCTCAATGGTCTCGGTGGCAATGACACCATCTATGGCGATCTCGGTGTCGATGAATCCCTTGCTGGTAATGATGTGATTAATGGCGGTGCAGGCGATGACTTCATCGATGGCGGCGCAGGTGTTGACCGCGTGATCGGTGGTGCTGGCAATGACCTTCTCTTTGGCGGAGAAGACTCAGAAACCCAAACTGCACGCGATACGCTAACCGGCGGGGCTGGTACTGATTTCTTTGAATTGCTTTACAAGTATTGAAGCAGAAAGCCCACCAGTAACAGCCTGAAAATCCAAAAAATTTTCAGGCTGTTACGTCCTTCAGGGGTGGGATGAATGCGAAGCACCTTTAGGTGCAGTCCCTTCGTTAGCG
>JAHHID010000009.1 GCA_019359015.1 Spirirestis rafaelensis WJT71-NPBG6 | reverse complement strand
AATTGAGGGGGGAGAAAGGGGTTGCCGTCGGCAACCCCTTTCTCCCCCCTCCTAATGATTATCATTCTTATAAAGATGCTGTCTTTTGTTTTTTTTGGAATATTTTATTCTTTGGAAGTCCCTTAGATAAGAAATAATTTCTTCCCTATTCCGTAATAATGTTACATTTATTATAAATTAAGATTTTTAACATAACTTTTTATCATTTTCGGTCGTGCCAGTGTGAGACTTACTCACCAAGCTAAACAGATACTAACGCTGAAGGAATAAAGCTTTCAGAATTATGAGCAGCTTTTTAGCTAGCGCGATAGGATCAATAAAACCCTAAAAGACTTGCAACAATCATTTACAAGTCTGACAAAGAAAAGTAACAGCGTCTGAGAATAACCAGCCATGATTCTGGTTGGTATATTTCCTTATGGGCTAAAGCTGAGGTTTACTCGGAATTAGAATTTCAGGCGGTTTGGGCTAAAGCGGGTCAAATCCCATTGACTAAAAGCTAGTATAGGTCGGCAGAAAAAACTAGACAGTTATAGAGAAGCCAAAAGGTAGATCATATAAATATCATTTGCTTCTGCCTTCTTTTACTAGGGATTTGGGCAGCAGATCCAAGCAGGATAGCAAACTACAGTAGTGCAATTTGACGAATCTGCTGGTGTATGAATACCAATAACAAAAGTTCCAATAACCTAAAAAAGGAGAATAGGGGCTTGTTAATCGATCGCCTAAAACAGGACTTCAAAAATGACCTGATTGCTGGTTTGTTGGTGGTGATTCCCCTAGCAACAACCATCTGGCTAACGATTACCATTGCCACTTGGGTAATCAACTTTCTCACCCAAATTCCTAAACAAGTGAATCCCTTTGATGGGATGCATCCTATTGTAGTAAATCTACTGAATCTCTTAGTTGGTTTGGCAGTACCGCTATTCAGTATTCTCTTGATTGGTTTGATGGCTCGGAATATTGCTGGGCGGTGGTTACTAGATTTTGGTGAGCGAGTATTGCAGGCGATTCCCTTAGCTGGACAGGTGTATAAAACACTGAAACAGCTTTTAGAAACATTATTAAAAGATACCAATGGGAAGTTTCGCCGCGTCATTTTGGTAGAGTATCCACGCCGGGGAATGTGGGCGATCGGCTTCGTCACTGGCACAATCAGTAGTGAGATCCAATCTCAGATGTCTCGCCCGGTGTTGAGCGTTTTTATCCCCACCACTCCGAATCCCACCACTGGCTGGTATGCAGTACTTCCAGAAGATGAGGTAGTAAATCTGTCAATCTCGATAGAAGATGCCTTTAAAATCATTGTTTCTGGTGGGATTGTTGCCCCAAATACCCCCTTACCTCCCTTAGTTATCGCCAAAGACCGCAAACTTGAAGCGCCACAAACCGAAACACAACGACAGATTATACCTCTAGAAGAAGCTTGAGATTTATAGAGAGAATGCGTGCGGGAGAAACTGGTTCACAGTTTCACCGCTGTTGCAATTCCTAATCCGCAACCAAAATCAATTCAGTTATCAGATACTTAGATAGACTTTTATGCAACCCCGTAAACCCCGTCAAATTTCTCGTGAGTTGGCGCTTTTGAGTATTAGTCAAATGCCAATTAACCCCAAAAAATTGACAGAACAACAACTACCTAAATTAGTATTAGCCGCAGTACGTACCCTGACACTAGAAGTGCAAGACTCTCTGGATAATGCTGCTGGAGAATTGCAACGCAGTAACGATCGCCTTTTAAGCAGCCAAACTCGCACCACCGATGTAAATACTGCCAGAAGTATGGTACAAGAGGCGATCCAATATACGCAAACGGCAATTAATCAACTTGCCACCGCGATTGAGTTTCCAGAATTGATTCAGCTAGCTAACCAAGACAAGGATGTTGCTAGATACGCCATTGAAATTGTCAAAACAGTCAATGAAGAACGAAAAGCGATCGATCAATTAATCTCCGACGCTTTGGTAGATTGGCAAGTAACTCGTTTAGCCCAAATCGACCTAGATATTTTGCGAATCGCTGTGGCTGAAATGGAATTCTTAGAAGTTCCAGACAGGGTGACAATCGACGAAGCAGTAGAGTTAGCTAAACGCTACAGCGGAGAGGACGGTCATCGATTTATCAATGGTGTTCTGCGTCGAGTCACCGAGCAGAAAAAAACTGCGTAAGGTTTGATTAGCTTAGTGTCGCCGTTATGAGTGCTAAGTTTTGAGTTGAGAGTGAGGATAACCTGGGGTTTTCACCCCAGCAAGAGTGAGGATAACCACAGTTTAAAATTCATAAAAGCGTGAGAAGTTAAATTAAGCTCATAACTCATAACTCATAACTCACATAACAACTAACACTTATAGCTGCAATGGTTTTTAATTGGTTCCGTCGTCAACATAACGATTCTACTAACACCCCCGATCAACAAAAACAAACAGAGACTCCTCCTACACAGGAATCACAAACAGAGTCAGCCGAAACCTCAAGCAATGATGATTCACCTGTAGCAGCGACAGACTTGTTAGCATTCGCTAAATCCGCTTACAAAAACATTCAGCAAAAGCAACAACCGCTGGAAGTAGAAACTGCTTCTGTGGAGGTCACAGAAGCGCCAACAGAAGCGCTAAAAGTAGAAACAGCATCATCAGAAGAAACAGATGCTGAACAGGTAGTAGATGAAATAACTGCTGATGAGCCAGCTCCTGAACAGTTAGCAGATGAAATAACTGCTGATGAGCCAGCTCCTGAAATTATAGATATCACAGCGACTGAGGCAGAAGCAACCTCCACCGAAGCAGTTGTTAGTCCAGAGGATGTACAACCCGCAGCACCAGCAAGTTTATCCTTTTTAGAACGGGCAGCGGCAGAAAGGCAAGCAAAACAAGAACGATTGATAGCAACTGCAATTGAAGTACCAGAAACCGACGTAGTACAGCCACCTACACCAGAGACAATCGAAGAAATACCCGGACTTGCCTTTGATGATGGATTTGTGTGGTCAACAGAAGTTTTGGCGGCGCAAGGTAGGCGTGCAGAAGACGTTTCTATTGAAGAAATTAACTGGCTGAAAAAGCTGCGACAAGGCTTAGACAAAACTCGTCGTGGTATTGTTAACCAGCTGAAGGCGATTGTCGGTCAAGGACCGCTAAATCAAGCAGCAGTCGATGAAATTGAATCGTTGCTGTTGCAAGCCGATGTGGGTGTGCAAGCGACAGACTATATTATCAAAGCACTACAGAAACAGCTACGAGAAGAAGTTACTCCACCAGACAAGGCGATCGCCTACCTGAAAACAATTCTGCGGGATATGTTGGATGCGCCGAACAAAACATCCTACAAGCCAAGTTTTACTCCAGAAAAAGAAAATCTTAATATTTGGTTAATAACTGGCGTGAATGGCGCAGGCAAAACCACCACCATCGGCAAAATCGCTCACTTAGCACAAAAATCCGGCTATAAATGCTTGATTGGTGCGGCAGACACATTCCGTGCTGCCGCTGTTGAACAGGTGAAGGTTTGGGGTAGCAGAAGCGGTGTGGAAGTTATTTCCAATCCCGGCAAGAATACAGATCCAGCAGCCGTTGTATTTGATGCGATCGCCGCAGCACAAGCACGAGAAACAGAATTACTTCTGGTCGATACCGCAGGACGACTGCAAAACAAGAAAAACTTGATGGATGAACTTAGTAAAATCCGGCGAATTATCGACAAAAAAGCCCCTAACGCAAAAGTAGAATCGCTGTTGGTTCTTGATGCCACTTTAGGTCAAAATGGATTGCGGCAAGCCGAGGTGTTTTCTCAAGCTGCACAACTCAGTGGCGTAGTCTTAACTAAGCTTGATGGTACCGCCAAAGGAGGTGTTGCCCTCGCCGTTGTTCAGCAGCTAGGTCTACCGATTCGCTTTATTGGTGCTGGAGAAGGAATTGAAGACCTGCGTCCATTTTCTAGCTACGAGTTTGTGGAAGCTTTATTGAGTGGTTGATCAAGAGACTGGGGACTAGCACTCGACCAATTCAAAGAAAGTTTTCTTTACGGGTGGTCAGATTACCGACTTCGTAGAAGTTGTTGAGAATGTTGCAGCCATAGCAAAGTTAGTTTGGCGGACTACTAGGGAGTAGTCCCTAGTACCGCTGCGCGGAAGTCAAAAGTCAAAAGTCACGCATTCAAAAAGCTTATAATGTAAGCTTTTCGTTGATTTGGAACGGTAGCTTTATTTCCGCCAACGTGTACTAGTCCCTTATGAAAATTTTTTTCCAGATTAATAAATTTACGACTTACCGACTTCGTGTTCTCAATTAAATTAAGTCAAAACAAAAAATCGCCTTTATTCGTAAGTCCTAAAATTATTAATTCGTCACAACAGTGCTAAAATCTGACACTAATGCCGTCTTTCTCCAACCCTTGTGGGGTTTTTCGCTCTTTAGCACCCCTTAAGTGAATTGGCATAACTAAGCTGGAGCAATACTTTTATATGTATTACCCGTATCTGCTTCAAAAAACGTCTCTGAATATTCTCTGTGAAAAAATTATAAATTTGAAGTGAATTGATTAAACTAAAACACCATTACTAACTTTCAGGTTAAACGTCTTGTGCTATGCTTTTTCTGGCTTTTGTTTCCTAAGCCTGTAGATTTGTTGTCATGGAAGTATGATCAATATTATTTACATAACTTAAACTTGGAAATAAGCGTAAGTATATCTGCCCTCAACTGTTTCACCCATAAGGTTGTAAGCCCCCCAACCCCCAGACCCCTCAGTCTCAACACTGACTCCCAGAGCGTAAAAATTTATCTGTTTACCCAAGTATTTTCTCTATCTCAAGATATATGACTTCGTTATTAAGTTATGAAAGAATTGAAGTTTTTCTAGGATCTAAGAGAAATTGCTGTCAATATCAGTCTCTTTTTGAGCAAAAAACTTACTTAAAAGTTATCTTTTTACCCATCAATACAATTAGCAAATGCAATACTTCTAAAATCCACATATTACGTCTTTTTACTCTTGCTAAATTGACAAACCTTGTTTCAATATGGTTTAGCAATTGCCTTTGCCAAGGAATTTATAAGTAATCTAAATTCAGTTTTTAAGTTCAGTGAAATAATAGCTGTGCCTGTGTCCCAACTGCCCTCTCAACCAACTGATAGTAATAGTAGTGCTGCAACGGATGTCACTCCAGTTGTAGCGCTAAAAGAACTCGTGGCACGGCTGCACCGAGAACAAAACAAAATTCAAGATTTGTTAAGTTCTTTAGGATTTGCTCTGAGAAGTTTCAATAATTTGAATCAGTTTTTAGAGCTAATTCCCTTGATGGCTACAAGAGTTACAGATGCAGATGGCAGCGCTCTGTTTCTGTATAAAGCAAATGGTCAAGTTCGATTAGAGCAGTTGCATTGGCAGGATAGTCACCAGCGCAAACATATTCGTAAAGCCCTGGAAACAGCTACCAGTCAAATCACACTTCTACCAAATACGGCACCTTTAGCAAACGCTACTGGTATTTTGGATGAGCAGATGCACCGCTACTTAGGATCAGATATGCAAATATTTGGTACGGCAATTCTGGTGAAACATGCAGAACGAGGATGGCTGTATGTTTTGAGCCGCGATCCAGAATATACGTGGACGGAAACTAGACAAAAATTAGTCCGGTTAGTGGCAGACCAAACAGCAGTAGCGATTGAAAATGATGAACTGGCTGTAGAATTACGAAAAAAAGAACGCTTAGATCAAGAATTAGAAATTGGTGCAGAAATTCAACGGAGGCTTTTACCTCGTCAATGTCCCTCGATTCCTGGTATAGCTTTGGCAGCGCGTTGTAAACCGGCAAATCGTGTGGGGGGAGACTATTATGATTTTATTCCTACCAAGCAGAATCAGTTTCAAGTAAATAGCAAAGATATTATCAGCTTGGAAACTGGTCGTTGGGGTTTTGTCATTGGTGATGTCATGGGCAAAGGTGTCCCAGCTGGGTTAATTATGACCATGATGCGGGGAATGCTACGAGGAGAAGTATTACACGGTAATTCACCAGCAGCAATTCTCCAGAATTTAAATCAAGTCATGTATGCTGATTTGGAAAATTCTCACCGTTTTGTGACACTGTTCTACTCAGAGTATGACCCCCAAAATAGAATTTTGTCTTATAGCAATGCAGCACATAATCCTCCTTTGTGGTGGCACGCAGCTACAAGAACGGTGACACGTTTGGATACATTGGGAATGTTGATTGGGTTAGATACTAACAGCGAATATGAAGATGCTCAGGTACAGTTAGAACCTGGGGATACAATTATTTACTATACAGATGGTTTGACTGAGGCGGCTTCTGCCGGAGGCGATCGCTTCGATGAAGAAAACTTTGTTAATGCCTTTAACTTGGCTTGCAGGCATTGCAGTGGAGCTGAAGAAATTCTCGATTACCTGTTTAACCAAGTTTATCAATTCATCGGTGCTGATAAACAAAACACCGATGATATGACGTTGGTTGTGCTACAAGTTCAGAGGTAGTGGGAGCGTGGATAGTCGATAGTGGATAGTGGAAAGTCGATATTGGTTAACAACGCTCCAACTATCAATTATCAACTAAGAACTAATCAAAACACAATTGTCCATCCCTGGTCTTTGGCATCATCTTTTGTGTAAGAAACACCGTCAACTTTAATACCTTCTTGATTGAGAATGGTGATAATTCCACCATCATTAGAAAGCTGAATTTTTTCTTTATCTAAAGGCACTGCGACAGATTGACTAGGCTCGATTTTTAATCCATCAAGAGGTTGTTTTTGTTTTACTTTATTAGTAAGTGTCCAACCGCTAAAGTCTATTTTTTCGGGTGAGCAATTGATTAAAGTAACTGACTCCTTTCCTGAATCTTCTCCTGGAGGATTTACTAAAGCAGCAACGATCTTTACTCGTGCCTTCACTGCTGGAACGCTGGGATCTGGTGGTTCAGTTCCTACTTTCTTATCTATTGGATTTCCTGTAGTATCGTCTGTGTGGAAAGACTGCGATTGAAAGGCAAAAAATGCTGCTACCCAGTATTCTTGGGATGCGATCGCACTCGGAAAATGAATCAACAATGCCCCATCTTGGTAAACTCCATTTTCCTTGGCAAAGCTTCCGCTGTTGCCTTGATTCATGTGAATATTATGAACCCCTCTCCCTGGTTCAAAGCCGAATATTTTGTCAGGCTTAGGTTCCGGTTTATCGACTCCCCACGGTTCCCCGAATACGTAGATAAGCGCTTTAGTCTCAATTGCCCTTTGAATATAGGAGTCAATTAGTTCGTTGAGGTCGTTGTTTTCTCCTGGTAAGTTGAAGGGCAAAGGTTTCATCTCACTGACTTTAAATAAATTTGCTCTGATGTAGTCCAGCGCAATTCCTCCGGCTTTTCTATCTGTCTCCGCAATCTTCGTAAAGCCAAAGTCTAATTTATTGAGTTTGTCGGTGATGTAATGTTCAAAGTTGTTCTCGACAAGATACAACAAATCAAAAGGTTTTTGACTTGATCTAACATTAACTGCAAGGCGATAAGAAAACTTACCGTCATTTACATGAACTTGATAGTGTGGGGTATCTGTGCCAAGTTCCATTTTGCCAGCGATCGCATGACACTTTAACACACCATAACCTTCGCTTAAGTTCATTGGACTTTCTCCTTTTTAATTAAATTGATCGAAATTTATTTGCAAGGCAATTGCAATTACAGAAGTCAGCAAGAAAGCTTGGAAATGCCTGACTCCAAAAGGTGAATCGCGGTATTTTTTTAGTCAGCTATTCGCGATCGCAAGAGCCGCGAATAGTATAACCTTTTACTCTTAACTTTTCCCTAAGCTTTTGTAAAAGGTGGCGCTAAGTAATCTGTAGTTATTCAGGGTAGCAATGATTACGGCGCTCTTCTAGAAGATAACTTAGTATTATGAGGCACGGTAGTACCCATGAGGGTGGTTTTTGCATCGCAGCTAAACAGTCACCTACAAACAAGTTCTAGCCAAGTGGGATAAGCGAAAGAATCCGCAGCAAGCAACTTTGACCAGTGATAAGTATTAAATATCCAACTAGCTGTTTTTTGAAGATTATCCATCAAACAAGCTTCTTGACCGCTAGCTTCAAATGCTAAACTCCACCAAGGATTCTCCCGAATCAGTAGACGAGTAAGTTCTACGCTGCAACCGTTGTCGATACCTTCATTAGCTGAAACAGCTTGCGGTGGAAACTCCGGGACAATTTGGTAAAGTTGCGAATAACGAACTTTTTGCACACTCACCCATGAAGGGGTATTTGCAACCGTTGTTGGCTGAAAACTTTCTTTTGCAGAATCTTCGCACAGCCACTTGCCCCATTTTTCTGCTTTGCCTTCTACAGAATCGCCAAAACGGATTATCCCTAATTCTGATTTGCGCCATTTGACTTCTAGACGTCCTTGCCGGAGTTTGATTCCCAAAAAGTCAGATGGTGAGTACAAATATACATCTTCCCGTTCTTCTGGTGACTGCAACGGGTCAAGCAGGCAATTTTGTTTGAACCAAAGTTCGATGTCTTCCGGTATACTGCCAGGGTAAAACCAACGTAGTTCGTTACTGTTCAGCATAATTTGTTGAGTTAGGAATCAGGAGTCAGGAGTTAGGGGTTAGGAGTCAGCATGAAGAATTGGTGATTATTGAAAAATTTTCTCTCATTTCCCATTCCCCATGCCCTATTCCCCAGTGCCTAAATGTCCCTGTTGATGGGAGAATGAAAACGGTAAATTTAGCGTGCCTTGTGTTGCTTCCAGCCCAAAGGAATCTGTAGAAATGTGGAAACGAATTGTATTGATTTTGCTATTGGTGTTTAGCTTCAGCCTGAGTAATTCTGGTGTAGCGGTTGCCGCTGGACTCAACAGCTTTGTAGACACTACTGATGGCTATCAGTTCTTATATCCTAACGGTTGGGTGCAAGTTAAAGTTGCCAACGGACCGGATGTAGTGTTTCACGATTTGATTCAGGTGACAGAAAATGTTTCTGTGGTGATTAGTCCGGTTCCAGATAACAAAACTTTGACAGAACTGGGCACGCCGGGAGAGGTAGGATATAAGTTGTCAAAAAATGCGATCGCTCCTCCTGACTCTGGTCGCAAAGCGGAATTAGTCAACGCTGCACAACGAGAATCTAACGGTAAAACTTACTACTTGTTAGAGTATGAGGTTAAACTCCCCAATAACAAAAAACGCCACAACCTCGCCAGTGTTGCTGTTAGCCGAGGTAAACTTTTTACCTTTAACGCCTCTGTTGCCGAAAACCGTTGGCAGAGAGTTAAACAGATAATAGAAGGCTGTGTGAATTCTTTTTCTGTATATTAGTCAAGAGTCAAAAGGAGCCAGTGCGTTGGGCGGCTCTGCCGACTTGAAGCAACTGGCGTTCAAAAGTCAAAAGTCAAGAGCTTCCCCTGCTCCCCCTGCTTTCCTATGAGTATTCCCACTTTCATACTCGCCTCTGCTTCGCCGGCACGACGCCGTTTGTTGCAAACTGTTGGAATTGAGCCGACTGTTTGCGTTAGTGATTTTGATGAGTCGCAAATCAAACTGACTGAGCCAGGACAATTGGTGCAAACTCTTGCTCAGTGTAAAGCGGAAACTGTAGCACCTCAGTTTGCATCTGGCTTGATAATGGGTTGTGATTCGGTTTTGGCGCTAAATGGTGAGATTCATGGTAAACCAGCAGACGCTGAAGAAGCGATCGCTCGTTGGCAAATCATGCGAGGTAATTTTGGCGATCTGTATACTGGTCATGCTTTGATTGACAAAGATCAAAATAGAACTTTAGTCAAGTGTCAGGTAACAAGAGTTTATTTTGCGGAAATAAGCGATCGCGCGATCGCTGCATATGTTGCCACAGGTGAACCCCTCAAGTGTGCAGGTGCTTTTGCCCTTGAAGGTTTTGGTAGTTTATTTGTGGAAAAAATCGAAGGGTGCCACAGTAACGTGATTGGTTTGAGTTTACCTCTGCTGCGGCAAATGTTGGCGCAACTGGGGTACGAGGTTACTGATTTTTGGCAGTTGCCCTCATCCTAGAAGGATGGGGCTATACGAACAAAGCCCGCCTGCGCGGGCTTATTAAGGGTATATTTTAGACAATTGGTACAACGACTAACTAATAAGTACGTACAGAGGCGATTAATCTCGTCTGTACCAATAAGACGCGATTAATCGCGTCTCTACTAATAACTAAATTGCCTGGTATTGAGTAGCGCTTCCCCGTGATCGGGAATCCAGGCTAGCCATTCGTCTTCTGTAACCTGACATAATAACAGCGCTTGGTCAAAACTATAGGCGCTGGGAAGTTCTAAAAGCTTTACCCAAGTTGAAGCTTGCAACTTCTGCTGCGAATTGGGGTAAGACTTACTTGATAGATCTAGATTCAGTCTTTGCCCTGCTATCCTAAAACCTAGTTTACGGGAATCTAGTTTCATGGCTTTGTGTTCCCTTTAATTGATTGGTCTATCTAATAATATTTCTGTAACCTAGACTACAAAATAACTAATTCTGTTGCAAAGTGCTTGTCTTATAACTTTACGTTTGGTGAAATGGTGAGTGTGATCGCCATAAAATTACCTTGAATAGGCAATATCATGTCCGCAACCGTTGTAGAGACGCGATTAATCGCGTCTGTGCCAAGATTAATCGCGTCTTGATGTTTATTTAGGGCAATAATAAAATTACTCTATCTGTAAAGACTAGATGAGCAGTTGTAGTGGTACTGGTAATAGTACGGGCTTGTACAAACCATTACACTTATTCTCTGATGAATAATAAAGCGCGTGTAAAAACGATTTTGCTGTTGGCAGCGAATCCCAGAGATACTTCTAAACTGCAACTTGATGTAGAAGTGCGGGAAATTGATGAGGGATTGCAACGAGCAAATAAGCGGGACGAGTTTGATTTAAAGCAAAAGTGGGCAGTGCGATCGCGTGATTTTTACCGCGCTATTCTCGACACTCAACCGCAGATTGTTCACTTTTGCGGACACGGGACTGCTGAGGATGGCATTATCCTGGAAAATGAGACGAAGCAGACGGTGTATGTACAAGCTGATGCGCTGGCAAGTATGTTTAAGCTGTTTGCGAGAAAGGGTGTAGAGTGTGTTGTTCTCAATGCTTGTTATTCAGAAGTGCAAGCAGAGGCTATTAGCCAATATGTAAAATATGTCATTGGCATGAATAAAGCTGTGGGTGATAAAGCAGCTGTTGCCTTTGCTGTGGCTTTTTACGATGCGCTCGGTGCTGGGGAAGATGTGGAGTTTGCCTATGAGTTAGGCTGCACTCAGATGATGGGTTTTTTGGAGCATCAGACTCCGGTTTTGAAGAAAAATGAATTAACTGATGTCTCGACTACTTTTGAAACTGATGTTATTCCACCCAACCCTTACCAGGGATTGTCTGCTTTTGGGGAAGAAGATGCAGCTTTCTTTTTTGGACGGGAAACTTTTGTAAATGAGTTAGTTCAGACGACTCGCAAACAGCCTTTGGTAGGTGTGGTTGGTCCGAGTGGTAGTGGTAAATCTTCTATCGTGTTTGCCGGACTGATTCCGCAGTTGCGAAGTGAGGGAAACTGGCTGATTTCATCTTTCCGTCCTGGTAATCAACCATTTTATCAGTTGGCTTGTGCGTTGGTGCGTTTATTAGAGCCAGAACTGAGTGAAACTGGACTACTGCGGGAAGCTGCGGGACTGGCAGGTGATATGCAGTCCAGTAGAATTACTTTGCAGCAAGTAGCGTATAGCATCAAAGAACGCAACGGTGGTAAACGTCTGTTGTTAGTTGCAGACCAATTTGAAGAACTTTATACGCTTTGCCAGAAGGAAGAACAAGAAAGCTTTGCTGATGCAATCCTCTCGGCTATTTCTCCAGAAATGACACTGGTTTTCACGTTACGAGCTGACTTTTACGGTTATGTGCTTTCCTACCGTCCGTTTCGGGATGCGTTGCAGGAGTTTACACCTCAGTTGTTGAGTTCGATGAAACGGGAGGAACTGAAAGCAGCGATCGCACTACCGGCACAAAAGCTAGAGGTGCAATTAGAAGGGCAACTGACGCAACGAATTTTGGATGATGTCGGACAAGAACCGGGTAACTTGCCTTTGTTGGAATTTGCTTTAACTCGACTGTGGGAGAAGCAACAAAACCGGGTGTTAACTCACCAAGCATACGATGAAATTGGCGGTGTGAAGAAGGCGATCGCTAATCATGCAGAACTGGTTTATCAACAACTTAATGAGTCACAGCAAAAACAGGCAGAGCGAATTTTTGTGCAATTAGTGCGTCCTGGGGAGGGAACGGAGGATACTCGACGCATCGCGACTCGTGCGGAGGTTGGGAAAGATAATTGGGGCTTGGTGAGTTATTTAGCGGGATATCAAGCTCGGTTGGTGGTGACGGGGGGAGACCTAACCCCCCTGCCCCCTTCCCTGCAAGGGAAGGGGGAGACGGATTCTCAAAGCCCCTCCCCTCGTAGGGGAGGGGTTGGGGGAGAGGTTTCTCCGGAAGATACGGTAGAGGTGGTGCATGAAGCGCTGATTCGGGAATGGGAAACTTTGCGAGAGTGGATAAATGCTAACCGTCAGTTTCGCACTTGGCAAGAGCGGTTAAAGGTAGGATTACGAGAGTGGAAAAATAGCGATCGCAATTATGGAGCGTTTTTGCGAGGTGCGCCGTTGGCTGTAGCAGAAGATTGGCTGCACAAACGCGGGGAGGAAATGACCCAGGAGGAACGAGATTTTATTGCAGTTAGCAGACAACAACGAGATACGGAGAAGCAGCAAGAGAAACGCCGGCGACAACAAACTATTTTTGGGTTGACTGGTGGTTTTGTAGGTGCTTTGATATTGGCTGGCTTTGGCTTTTGGCAATTGCAGCAAGCACAACAAAATCAGCTTGGTCAAATTGAGGCTCTGGCTATGTATTCCACTGAACTTTTCAATCAAGGCAAAAAGTTTGATGCCCTCATCGAAGCTTTACGTTCTGCAAAACCACTGCGTTCAAAACATAATCCTCCTCTACAAGTTGTAGGTACGTTGCTCAACGCTGTTTATAATGTCAAAGAACGCAACCGCTTGCAAGGGCATAGCGAGTCGGTCAATAGCGTCGCTTTTAGCCCCGATGGCAAAACCTTGGCTTCTGGCAGTAGTGACAAGACGATCAAACTTTGGGATGTGGCAACAGGCAGCCCTAAGCAAACCCTGACTGGGCATAGCGAGTGGGTCAATAGCGTCGCTTTTAGCCCCGATGGCAAAACCTTGGCTTCTGGCAGTGGTGACAAGACGATCAAACTCTGGGATGTGGCAACAGGCAAACTTTCGCAAACCCTGACTGGGGATAGAAATCTGGTCTTTAGCGTCGCTTTTAGCCCGGATGGCAAAACCTTGGCTTCTGGCAGTGAAGACAAGACGATCAAACTCTGGGATGTGGCAACAGGCAAACTTTCGCAAACCCTGACTGGGCATAGGAATGTGGTTATTAGCGTCGCTTTTAGCCCGGATGGCAAAACCTTGGCTTCTGGCAGTGAAGACAAGACGATCAAACTCTGGGATGTGGCAACAGGCAAACTTTCGCAAACCCTGACTGGGCATAGCGTCGCTTTTAGCCCCGATGGCAAAGCCTTGGCTTCTGGCAGTGAAGACAAGACGATCAAACTCTGGGATGTGGCTACAGGCAAACTTTCGCAAACCCTGAGTGGGCATAGCGAGTCGGTCAATAGCGTCGCTTTTAGCCCGGATGGCAAAACCTTGGCTTCTGGCAGTTGGGACAAGACGATCAAACTCTGGGATGTGGCTACAGGCAAACTTTCGCAAACCCTGACTGGGCATAGCGAGTATGTAAGGAGCGTCGCTTTTAGTCCCGATGGCAAAACCTTGGCTTCTGGCAGTGAAGGCAATACCATCAAACTCTGGGATGTGGCAACAGGCAAACTTTCGCAAACCCTGACTAGGCATAGCGAGTCGGTCAATAGCGTCGCTTTTAGCCCCGATGGCAAAACCTTGGCTTCTGGCAGTGCTGACAGCACCATCAAACTCTGGGATGTGGCAACAGGCAAACTTTCGCAAACCCTGACTGGGGATAGGAGTGGGGTCATTAGCGTCGCATTTAGCCCCGATGGCAAAACCTTGGCTTCTGGCAGTGCTGACAGCACCATCAAACTCTGGGATGTGGCAACAGGCAAACTTTCGCAAACCCTGACTGGGCATAGCAATGTCGTCTATAGCGTCGCATTTAGCCCCGATGGCAAAACCTTGGCTTCTAGCAGTGAAGACAAGACGATCAAACTCTGGGATGTGGCAACAGGCAAACTTTCGCAAACCCTGACTGGGGATAGGAGTGGGGTCATTAGCGTCGCATTTAGCCCCGATGGCAAAACCTTGGCTTCTGGCAGTGCTGACAGCACCATCAAACTCTGGGATGTGGCAACAGGCAAACTTTCGCAAACCCTGACTGGGCATAGCAATATCGTCAAGAGCGTCGCATTTAGCCCCGATGGCAAAACCTTGGCTAGCAGTGAAGACAAGACCATCAAACTCTGGGATGTGGCAACAGGCAACCTAAAGCAAACCCTGACTGAGGATAGCGATGGGGTCAATAGCGTCCCTTTTAGCCCCGATGGCAAAACCTTGGCTAGCAGTGAAGACAAGACCATCAAACTCTGGGATGTGGCAACAGGCAAACTTTCGCAAACCCTGAGTGGGCATAGCCATGCGGTCAATAGCGTCGCTTTTAGCCCGGATGGCAAAACCTTGGCTTCTGGCAGTTATGACAAAACAGTAATTTTGTGGAATTTGGATTTAGATAATTTAATGGTGCGCGGTTGCGATTGGGTGCGTAATTATTTGCAGAATAATCAGACTGCGAGTGAGAATGACAAGCATCTGTGCGATGGGGTTGGTAGTGCAAAGTGAAAGTGGACTAAATTCTTTATTCAGTCGTCTTGAGACGACTTTCGTTATTAGCCTGGGGTTTATAACCCTAGGCGATTGTGATGTTACACACCATTCTCATCTTAAAACTGTGCCCTTACCCACCTCGGATTGAAATCCAAGGCTAATAGCGCTCATTCCACTTAAGTGGACTAAATTATCTGTATCAACGTCAAAGTTAAATGGTGTAGCGATCGCGCTTCGTGTCGTTACCACAGCTTCAACGTTTGTAATGAAAGCTTTAATCTTGGTAGCGATCGCGCTGAGTGTCATAACCACAGGTTGAATATTTGTAGCGATCGCGCTGAGTGTCGTTACCACAGCTTTAACATTAGTAGCGATCGCGCAAGTTGTCGTAATACCATTTATATATATGCGCCTAATTAGCCCACGCAGGTGGGCTTTGTTCGTATAGCCCCAGCATTCCATGCTGAGGGTGATAAAAAGGAGCCAGCATGACTCAAGCACTAACCAAGCCAATAACAGTTAAAGAATTTTTAGAATGGATTCCCGAAAATTCACCAAAGCGCTACGAATTGCATAATGGGGCAGTAGTTGAGATGGCACAACCAACAGGAGAACATGAAGATGTAACGGGATTTTTAAACATTGAAATCTCTGCTGAAATCAAACGTTTGAAACTACCATACTCTATTCCCAAAACTGCTCTAGTACAATCAGCAAGTAGCCAATCTACTTATTCTCCAGACTTATTAATACTCAATAAAACCGCCCTAAAGCTTGAACCACTTTGGACAAACTATTCCACTGTTGAGTACGGTGCTTCTATTCCTTTAGTAATTGAAGTAGTTAGTACCAACTGGCGCGATGATTATCACAAAAAGCTGGGTGAATATGAAGAAATTAAAATACCTGAATATTGGATTGTAGATTATTTAGGTAATGGTGGTGTCAAATTTATAGGCAAGCCAAAACAACCTACTTTGTCCATTTATAACTTGGTTGATGATGAATACCAGGTTGCTCAATTTAAAGGTGATGACCGCATTATTTCTTTCGCTTTTCCGGAATTAAATTTAACCGCAAAGCAAATTTTTCAAGCTGGCAGTCAACCAAATCAAACTTAAAATAATACCACAGACAATTACAATAGTTTTATCAGCATTCCCCAATCACAACATGTCACTAGCTTCTACACCCTCACTGCGCGAGCAACAACATCCTTTAATTCGGCAATTGGCTGATACTATTGAAGCTGCTTGGCATCAGCACCTTGATTTATCACCTTACCATTTGCCAGCCGAGTTGGGATATGTAGAAGGTAGACTCGAAGGTGAAAAGCTGACGATTGAAAATCGCTGCTATCAAACACCGCAGTTCCGCAAGATGCACTTGGAACTAGCCAAAGTGGGAACTATGTTAGATATTCTGCACTGTGTTATGTTTCCCCGTCCAGAATACGACTTACCGATGTTTGGTTGCGATTTAGTCGGGGGTAGAGGTCAAATTAGTGCTGCGATCGCTGATTTATCTCCGCTTTCACAACGCACTTTACCAGAAGCGTATAACTCTGAACTCTCTGCGTTACCTGCACCCAACTTTTCTCAACCCCGTGAATTACCAGAATGGGGAGATATCTTTTCGGAATTTTGTATCTTTGTTCGTCCCGGTTCTCCGGAAGAAGAAACGCTGTTTTTGTCGCGTGTGCGAGACTTTTTAGATATTCATTGTACTAGAGCGATCGCTTCCAATCCTGCTTCCCCAGAACAAGTATTAAAAATCATCGCCGGACAGCATAATTACTGCACCAAACAGCAACAAAACGACAAAACCCGTCGCGTACTTGAAAAAGCATTTGGTTCAGATTGGGCTGAAAATTATATGACTACAGTGTTATTTGACCTACCAAATTAATTATTAGCCTTATACCGTTTACCGATTAAGATGCGCTTAATTCAGCCCACGCAGGTGGGCTTTGTTCGTTTAGCTCCAGGCTTCCAGCCTGAGAGAAATAAAGCAACATCACAAATACAAAAAAATAAAGTGACAATAATTCAATAATTATAATTATTGTCACTTTTTCTGCATAACTATCATCTCAAATGCTGAAAACTCCTTATCTGTAAGCTCTGCTACGTTTTCCTACAAATCATGAATGTAGAATTCAGAAAACAACAGTTTAACGGAGTCAAAAAATAGCACGACACAAAGCAGCGAGTAATTATACTAACAGGATGACTATAAAACTCAGGAAACTGTGAAGTTGATAATACTCTAAATTGTTTCAAATTAGAAGAGTAATTAATCAATAACCAGTAGTGTTGAATAAACCAAATTTTGATAGGTACAAGTGCTTTATCACTTGCCTGTGAGACGTGTAGTCTAGGATTTGAATGAGAAATACTATAACTTCATTTGCGTGTAAAACTCCGTAAATGATTTGTTAAAAAAACAAAATGCCCGACTTGTCTAATAAATCGGGTATCTGAAAAATGGCAATTTTCAATCCGGAAATAAGATTGCTATAGCATGAACTAAAATTAACCAGGTGTATCTGACCAGACAAGCAAAATTTGTAGTAACTATAGCCATCTTAAATAATTAGTAAATATTGCCTTTTGCTCGTAAAAGGCTAGATGCTGCACTGCATATTTATTTGCTTAGTTAATAGCTAAAATGCTTTGAATTCGTAGTGAGTGGTAAACCCTTCGGGTTCGCCAGTCGCTCATGGGGGAAACCACGCCACTCTCCTCAACGCGGGGAACCCGCGCACGGAGGTGGCTCCCCAAGACCGCGCTGGCTCACCGCTCATAGCTTTGCTTTTAAGGGCTAAAGCCTTTACTAGATTAAATCCGCGTTTATTTATCATTATTCAGCTAGAAAGCTAAATTTTTTTTGACTAATCCAACTACGTCTTTTACTTCAATCACCACAATCAAACGGACAATATACCATGTCAAGGGTGAATGAAAATTTAAGGTCAAGGGAACAACCACTTGATCAACCTAAGATTTGGTGGGGTATTGCTGTTGCCCTACCAGTAGTCATTGCCTCTGGAGTACTAGCTACAGCCAGAATTGAGCAGCTAAAAAAACTTAGCACCTCTGTACCAGTAGCACCAGTTGTTACTAGTATCAGTGCTGTAGGACGCTTAGAACCGCGAGGAGAAATAGTTAAATTATCTGCTCCAACCGCAGGACTGCAAGCTTCTTCACGAGTTGACCAAATCTTGGTGAAAGAAGGAGAGCGAATTAGGAAAGGTCAAATAGTGGCGATTTTGGATAACCACGATAGCCAAACAGCAGCAGTGGAAGAAGCCAAAGCAAAACTGCAAGAATCCCGCGCCAATTTAGCCCAAGTAAGAGCCGGTTCACCAAGAGACATTCAAGCTCAAAAAGCGGTAATTGCTCGTTTACAGGCTCAGTTAAGAGGTGAAAGTCAAGCTCAACAAGCAACGATCGCTCGCATTGCTGCTCAGTTAAGTGGAGAAAAAATCGCCCAACAAGCAACGGTTAATCGTCTAGAAGCGGAGCTACAAGGACAACGAGATACTTTAAGAGCCACGGTTAATCGTGTCCAAGCAGAAGCTAACAACGCCCAAGTCGATGCTCGACGCTATGAAACATTATACAAAGAAGGTGCGATTTCTCAGCAAGAATGGGACAGAAGACGCTTGAGTGCAGTAACTTCTTCTCAGCAAGTTGCTGAAAGCCAAGCCAGCTTGAGGCAAGCAAAAGCAACTTTACAACAACAACTTGCCGAAGCCAGAGCAAACCAAATACAAAGTCAAGCAACCTTACAACAGCAGTTGATTGAAGCCAAAGTCAACCGCGACAAAACTATAGCGACATTGCAAAGGCAAATTGACGAAGAAAGAGCCAAATTCAACAGACTTTTAGAAGTTCGTCCCACCGATGCACTGATAGCACAAGCTCAAGTTAGTAATGCGATCGCAGCTGTCAGAAAAGCCCAAGCAGAACTTAAATTAAGCTACGTTGCCGCACCCATCGCCGGAGAAGTCATCAAAATTCACACTAAAGCGGGAGAAAACATGAGTGTAGATGGCATCGCTGAGATTGGAAGAACCGATCAAATGATTGCGATCGCCGAAGTTCCCGAAGACAGCATTGGCAAAGTACGTCTGGGTCAAAAAGCCACAATTGCCAGCGATAACGGTGCTTTTAGTGGCGAATTCCAGGGAACTGTCGTTGAAGTTGGCAGAAAAATTGGCAAAAAAGATGTCTTAAATACAGATCCAGCAGCAGATGTAGATGCCAGAGTCGTAGAAGTAAAAATCGCCTTACCTCAAGAAGCTAGCCAAAAAGTAGGTGGTTTAACTAACGCCAAAGTAGTTGTCGAAATCAACATCTAGCCATTAGCTATTAACTATTATCTACTAATACTTTTTTACCATAAAATGAGTTCCAAAATACCTTTAGCATGGCTACAATTAACACGCGAAAAAACTCGCCTTATCGTGGCTCTGGCAGGAATTGCTTTTGCCGATGTTCTCATGTTTATGCAACTTGGTTTCCGGGATGCCCTATATTATAGTAACGTCCGGATGCATAGCAGTTTGCAAGGTGATATTGTTTTAATTAACTCTCAATCTAACGCCGTACTGGCAATGAAAAGCTTTTCACAAAGGCGGTTATACAAAGCTTTAGATTTACCAACAGTACAATCTGTTCATCCTATATATTTAGGGTACGTAACTTGGAAAAATCCTGTTACAGGTCGCCCTCGTAGTATTCTCACCTTAGCTATGAACCCAGAAGTTAATGTATTTGACTTGCCTGGAGTTCAAGAAAATTTAGATAAACTTAAACTGCCCGATGTAGTTTTATATGACCGTTCTTCTCGAACAGAATATGGTCCGATTGTTGCTAACTTTGAGCAAGGCAAAAGTGTAACAGCAGAAGTTGGAGCTAGGCAAATTAAAGTAGCTGGACTATTTACTTTAGGTGCATCATTTGGAGCAGATGGAAATTTAATTACTAGCGATGTTAATTTTTTTAGAATATTTGGCAATCGACAGCGAGGATTGATTGATATTGGTTTGATTAAATTAAAGCCGGGAGCAAATGCTAACTTAGTTGTCCAACAATTGAGAAGTTATTTGCCGAAAGAAATCAATGTATTAACTAAAGAAGAATTTATCGACTTTGAAAGAAATTATTGGGCAAGCAGTACAGCGATTGGATTTATTTTCACCTTAGGTACAATCATGGGTTTTGTTGTCGGAACCGTGATTGTATATCAAATTCTTTATAGCGAAGTTACAGAACACCTAGCTGAATACGCTACCTTAAAGGCAATAGGCTATACACAAAAGTACTTATTATTTGTGATTCTTCAAGAAGCTTTAATTTTAGCAGTTTTAGGATACATGCCTGGATGGGCTTTTACGATGTTTTTATATAATCTGGCTAAAGATGCAACACTTTTACCAGTTTTCATGAGTTTGGAACGCGCTATAATGGTGCTAATTTTAACTATCTTAATGTGCTTTATTTCCGGTGCGATCGCCGTGCGTAAATTAGAAGCCGCTGATCCAGCAGATATATTTTAATTTAAGCCCTAACTCCTAACCTGTAACAATAATGACAATGACAAAAAAACCTGTAATCGATATCAAAAACATTAACCATTACTACGGTAAAGGCTCGCTGAAAAAACAAATTTTATTTGATATAAACCTTGAGATTTATGCCGGAGAAATTGTAATTATGACCGGACCATCAGGTTCAGGTAAAACAACATTACTGAGCCTGATTGGTGGGCTGAGGTCTGTGCAAGAAGGAAGCTTAAAATTTTTAGGTGAAGAACTATCTGGAGCCAGCCAGAGTAAACTGGTAGAAATGAGACGTAATATTGGTTATATTTTTCAAGCTCATAACTTGTTGGGGTTCTTAAACGCTAGGCAGAATGTGCAAATGGCAGTAGAACTGAACAAAGAGGTTTCTAAGCAACATGCGGTTAATAAATCAGAAGCGATGCTTCAAGCTGTAGGTTTAAATGACAGGGTTAATTATTTCCCAGATAATCTTTCTGGGGGACAAAAACAAAGAGTAGCGATTGCTCGCGCTTTGGTCAACCATCCCCCTCTAGTCCTAGCAGACGAACCCACAGCAGCTTTAGACAAACAATCAGGACGCGATGTGGTAGAAATAATGCAAACTCTTGCCAAAGAGCAGGGAACCTCTATTTTGCTAGTAACGCACGATAACCGCATTTTGGATATTGCCGATCGCATCTTGGAAATGGAAGATGGTCATTTAGCTCGCAATTCCCAAAGCACCCTCAATAATGATGAGTCAAAAGTTAAACATCATAACTCCTAACTCATAACTGGTCGCTGATAAGTTATAAATAGACTTCTTGCACTCCCAAAAAGAAAAAAAGTAGGAAGAATCTCTCTAACTTGGGGTGCAAAAAGAAATAAGTGCAAGAGGTCTAATATACACAGATTGAATACTCAAGGCATAATTATTGCCTAACATCTGATTCTTTGGTTCCAGATAGCTTATCTGGTAACGGAGGATTTAGTTGACGACTAGTACGGAAAGTCACATTCACCCCTTCATTTGACTGTTCCAGTACCAATAAAGGCGTAGGTTTACCCTTTTGATCCCAATGCATATAAGCAATCCTACCTTGAATCGTCGGTTGCCAAGTATCATAACCTTCAGCAGGGCTAAGATAAGTTTCAATACAATCGATTATTTGGCTAATGCTAGTAGAAGTTGCTTGCGTGGGTAACTTCGTTAACCGGATTTGAATGCGAAATAGCACTCCCTTGGCAAGGACTCCCTGTATATTAGTCTCGTATTCTACATCAAAAACCTCATCTACCTGCCGTCCAGAACTATTGGCAATCCCAACAATTCCTTGTTGAGCTTGATTTGGACGTAGTACTTGAGAAATTTTATCTTTGATTTTGATTTTTACTTGATTGATAATCGCAAAATGAAACACCTCCTCAGCCATCCGCATTCGCAAATAATCTAGATTAAAATCCCGTGAGTTAATCAAATCAGGATTAGTCTCCATTTTTCTAATCGTTTCCAGCGCTAACTTGAACTTTTTCTCTATTTCTAGCGCTCGAAATTTTTCAAACTTGATTTTCTTCTCCAGCTTCTTAATCTGAAGTTTGCCATATACAATTAAAGCAATCACCGTCAAAGTTAGTATTCCAGAGGTTATAACTGACAAGTGCGGTATTTGCGGATTGTTTGCAGGCATCACTGAGACTTGCTGAGTTGCCTTAGTAGTGTTTGACTCTAATGATTGGGCAACAGATATCAAAATGGACATGGTTGCAAAGAAAAATACTTAACTGCTGATTTATAGGATGCCCAAATCCTGATGTTATCTTGCGATATATTTGTTAATTTTTTACTAAAGGACTTAAGTATTACGAATTAGGGCATTGGAAATTAGGAATTGAGAATTGGCTAAAAGCTTACTCAAGATGGCTCAGAAAGTGCATGATGTAAAGATTCCTTTTATGTTCCATCCCCCATGCCCAATGCCCCATGCCCATTGCCCATTGTCCCAATCAATTCTTTTAGCAATATTCGTCTGATTGCTACAGATATGGATGGTACTTTAACACGGCAAGGTAAATTTACTTCTGCCTTATTGCAAGCTTTAGAAAATTTAGCGGAAGTTGGAATAAAGGTAGTAATTGTAACTGGACGTTCAGCCGGATGGGTGAGTGGGCTAAGTAACTTGATGCCCATCGCTGGTGCGATCGCTGAAAATGGCGGTATATTTTATTCATCTAATAGTGAGACTGTGGCTTTAACCCCCATTCCCAATTTACTTGCCCATCGTCAACATTTAGCCGCAGCTTTTGCACAATTACAAAGTCACTTTCCCCAAATTCAAGAATCTGCCGACAATCGCTTTCGCGTCACTGATTGGACTTTTGATGTAGCTTCTTTGACTTCAGCCGAATTGCAAACCTTAAATAATCTCTGTCAACAACTTGGTTGGGGATTCACCTACAGCAACGTGCAGTGTCACATCAAACCCTTGGGGCAAGATAAAGCTGTAGGATTATTGCAGATATTGCGAGAACACTTTCCTAGTTATTCACCTCAACAAGTTGTCACCGTTGGCGATAGTCCCAATGATGAAAGTTTATTTGATCAACGTTATTTTCCCGTTTCTGTGGGTGTAGCGAATGTAATGGAATATGCCAATCAGTTGCAGCATAAGCCTGTTTATATAACCACTGCTGCTGAAGGTGCAGGATTTTGCGAGTTATCTGATTATTTGTTGCAAACCGTAAAAATACTGAATAACACGTAGTCGGCGCTTCAGCGCTGAAGCATTAACTACAATACAAAATAATAGGTATTTGTCAAGAACGCTTCAGCGCTCACTACATTCTCAATTCATCTAAAATAAACTCGTAGCACCAAATACAACTATGACAGCTACTTTACCTGTCGCTCAATCAGAAATTTTCTACCCCAGTGCTGATGGTGAACCCGTGGCAGAAACCTACGACCACCTTTATGTCTTGCTAACCACCCTAGAAGTATTAAAACAGTATTTAGCAGATACTCAGGCAACTGTTTTAGCAAATCAATTTATGTATTATGCTCAGGGATATCCTAAATTGCGGGTAGCACCAGATGTGATGGTGATTTTTAATGTCACCCCAGGAGGTCGAGACAATTATAAAATTTGGGAAGAAGGTCAAGTACCCAGTGTCATTTTTGAAATGACATCCAGCGGTACTAAGGATCAAGACCAAATCTTTAAAAAGACTCTTTATGAACAGTTAGGAGTCAAAGAATACTGGCTATTTGACCCGAAAAGCGAGTGGCAAGAAGAACAATTACGCGGTTATCGCTTGCGGGGAGAAATTTACGAGCCAATATCTGATAATCGCAGCGAACCCTTAAAATTGCGCTTACAAGCTGAAGGACGACTAATTAATTTTTATCGAGAGGATACCGGAGAAAAGCTGCTCATCCCTGGTGAACTAGCACAAGCGCTACGAGATGAAGTTGTCGCAAGGCAGCAAGCAGAAGAACAAGCACAACAAGCACAAGCAGAGGTAGAAAAGTTAAAAGCAAAATTAAGATCGCTTGGTATAGATCCCGATACTGAGTAATTTAATTTGCAACGCTTTTATCACACTACTCAAATCATATTAAGATGAAATAAAAAAGTTGCACTTGCTCCGGGTTTTCGCTGATGCTATGTAAAAATAAACTATGTAGCTTCTATGCAGGGCAAGCAATCACAAATCAAGCCGAGGGTAAATAAGGCGCGAAAGTTACGATTTTGGAGTTTTTTATTACTCTTGATTGTTAGTGCGATCGCTATTTTTCTGTTTTACCCCCGACCGCAACAAGTAGTCAAACGCGAAAGCAATTACGCCATTCATAGACGGCAAGAATTTAATCAGCCGGAATTTTACCCAGTCAACACAAACGAAAATTTAAAACTCTACCGACCTGTTGGTGAGTGGGTAGGAAAACTAATCCTACCTACCAAAGAACAGATGCAGGGAAAATCGGACTGGTCGTGGTTACTAGTTCAACATGCGCCGGCACAAGCGCAAAACCTCATCGGTCAAGTCGTTCGTTTGGAATGGAAAAACAAGCCAGAGTTAAACTCTTACGTAAAAACGGCAACCAGAAATGTACGTTTTACTCCTGGCACTATCAAGAGTCAAAATAAAGGCATAGTCCATCCAAATCGTCTCGACGGTCGTCTTGGTGTCGGACCGCTCCAGTCACTCGCTGGCGCAAAACCGAATGATGATATGATTGTCACCTTAGACAGTGCCGATGTCGTCGCGGGTAGCGACGGTAAGCCAGTTCTGCAAATTGAGCAAGAACCAGTTCAGGCAACCGGGCGCTTTTATGCTTTAGTGAAAATTCTGAAGCCAGAAGTAGCAAGCAGTACCTATCCTGCACCGAAATTTTGTCCGGGAAAGCGCCCCTGTCCGAGCGAATACTTCCGCGTTCGCCATTACAATCAGGCATCCGGTGACTTTGATGGACCAGAGGGAACAGTGAGGATTCCCCAGCAAATTTTAGATTCACGGGCATTTTTCTCATCTACTCCCCGCCAAATAGAAGTATCCCCCGCAGGCAAAGAAGGGTGGTATATATACGGGGCAAGAGATCCTAAAGGTATGTTTGTTGCTCAAGCAGTAGCACCGCGATCGCTCTTTAAAATAGAACCAGATCGGGTATTGTTGGGAACATCCGCAGGGCTAAAATACATTAAAGTAGATAACTGGCGCAATACCGAGCAAAACAAAGGCAAGATTGAAACAGTTTTGCTCGATCCGACAGTAGCCCAACCACTGATAGCGCTATCAAACTGGAAAGCAGGAGATAAAGCGATCGTCATGCACCTATTTGGCGGTATTGGTGGCAAACAAGGTGAAATCAGTGGAGTGATGCGTTTAGCAAACACTGTCCCCGGACACTTTGCCTTTGGGGTAGCTGAAGTAATTCGCGATCCCTTCACGCAAGAGTTACGGTTTGACATCAAATATCATCAGGTTTACGCTCACAGTCCTGATGCAATCATATCCGGGACACACCGCTGGGCAGACTATATGGGCAACCTTCAATGGGGATGGGCTGCAACGCGACCCGTTTCAGATGTTGTTGTCAAGTTTGAACCTGTGACGCAAGATTATGATTTTGATGGCATTAAGCTTTCACCCTTGCAGGAATTTACACGCCAGTTGCAGATTATGATGGCTCGCTATCGAGTCGGAGATGGAACGGGAAGTGCGACAGTTAGCCCTGCAACTTCTTGCGTTCAAGATGCCAGTCAAGCACTCTACATTACCTTGAAAGTTATCGAACAGCGAGTTACTTCAAATCCTGCAATTCAAAAGTGGCTCAACGCTCATCCTAACGATCCCCAAACTGTGCGTTTTCAACAACTAGTTTCTCTCGGTTCATCTTTAGAACGGCAATTGAGTCCTTTGGGGATAGTCCGCGCAGACTGGGAAAGCAATGCATCTGCTTTGAGCGGAATCGGTAATGAAGAAGAGCCAAGGTTGTCTCAAAAGCGTAGTATTTGGGCAGCACTGACCACTTGGCGAACGATGTTACCGCGACAAGCGCACGATGAACTCGCTAGTATCTTCTTAAGCCAAAATGCCAAACTCTGGTTTCTGCGAAGCAACCAAATTGGCGGATGGCAACAGGATATTATTCCAGAGGAAGCAACGGCAGTACTTGGCAGGTTGAAGCTTCCCTTTACGAATGTTGCACCGATCCCGATTCTGTTCAATCGTGTATTAGCCTCTTTTGTCATACCCAATCAACGAGATTGGCTGATAGTGGCAGTGGCATTATTGATTTATAGCGCGATCGCTTTACCCTTGGGCTTCTTATCCGGATTTTTGCGGTTTAATTTTTCCCCAGTCAATTTGCCTAACCAGCTATTTAAAGGATTAAGAGCCTCGATAATTCCCGCTTTTGTCGAAGAGTTTGTATTTCGCGTTTTGATGCTTCCCCACCCGATAGAACTAGTCAACTGGGTAACATGGTCATTGTGGGCAGCATTCTGTTTATTACTGTTTGTCGTTTACCACCCGTTCAACGCCAAAACCTTTTACAAAGCGGGAATACCCACCTTTTTTCAACCCGTTTTCCTTGTATTAACGGCACTGTTGGGTTTAGTCTGTGCGATCGCCTATGCATTGACCGGTTGTTTGTGGACAATATCCTGTATCCACTGGGTTATATTACTAGTTTGGCTGCTAGGGTTCGGAGGAATGCAAAAGTTGCGCTCAAAGCATACACACCTAGCCTGATGGGTGCAAAGTAACGCATATTATCACATACCTAAATAAAACCCAAGGCTCGTAGCCGTGAGGTTCAAACTTTGCACAGCATCTTTCGTATGACTGATGCAGATTTTTCAGAAGGTGTTAATTTCACATTTCCACAAGCGATTAATTGTAGTTTTGGCGAGGTATTTGAATATAAACAGGACTTACGCAACTGGCACATTTATCTTCAAACTGGCACATTAAATTAATTTGGCTCTAACGTTTATAAATCAATGGTTACAAGTATTAACGTCAAATTTAAATATATGTGCCAGTTGATATTATTTTGTGATCCTTGCGTAACTCCTGATAAATTCATCTTCAATTAGTAGTATTTCCGAGGTATTTGAATATAAATTTATGTTCAATGAAGTTAAATTTAAAGGTAATTTAAACATAAGTTAATGGCAATTTAACTAATAGTTTGGCGGAATGTCCAACTATTTATTTTTGTAGTATTAATAACATTAATTGAAATCATATTCATATTTTCAAATTGATTGACAAGGATTACTTTCTCTTCTACTATAGTTTTCTGTAGCCAAGTAGATACTGAGGCTAAAAAATAATCTCTAGTAAAATTCACAAGTAAAGTAATTTTTTTGAGGTAGCAACTTATTAAGACAACCCGAAGCAATACTGTAAAAGAATCTTAGTACTTAACCAACCCGAAATTGACAGGTGTAGGCTGAGATTAGGACAGGTCGATACGGGTACGGGGAGAATATTTATACACCGCAAACTTGAATTGTGGACTACTAGTTTAATCAGACTAATAAATCTCTAATTTTTTTTTGTAACAATGCTTCAGCTTTTAGTAAACGCTTATGTGGTAAGCGTAATACTCATGCTGTTAGCTTCTAAAGCTGATTTATCACTAATATAAATTCTTCAAGAATTTAGTTCATCTTGTATGATTCAGCAAAATTTCCATACATGACGATACTTTTAAAGTATCAATTCTATATCTGCACAGACAAAGTTTGACTGAAGCCCATGCATCTAATAACTGGAGTTTGCCTATGTCTCTTAGCTTGTCAAATAAAACAAGTCAATTAGTTACAAAATTGAAAAACTCTTTGCGATCTGCGAATCAACATTTTCGGCAAACATGTGAACGTTCTCTTGAGCAAGCTTATCAAGCTGTGTTAAAAATTAAAGCCATTGAAGATGAGTACTTTGATGGCAACAAGATCTCCACAGAATCTACCAATCATACTACTTCTGTAACTTCATGTCTGCAAGCAGATTTAGATAAAAAGTTGAATATTGCCAAGCTGAGAGTACTAGAATTTAAAACGAGTACTTTTGTCTTTGGTAATCTCAACCCTAATCATTTGGCAAAGCTAAAATTGGTGGATGAAGTATTAGATAAGTATAAAAATGTAGCCGAAGATTATACTTCCCAAGCTTTAGTCCCACTTTCGGAAACTGTAAAGAATAATTCGAGCCAAGCTAACCTTCAATCAAATTCCACTATAGAACCGATTCCGGTTGAGAGTATTAATAATCAGAGAGGAGCGCTCCCCAGGTCAATCGGGAGAACGATTAATAGAATAAAAAATGACTTCAATCCGAAGGAGGAAGAAGAACTGATCAGAAAGTTTCGTAGCTCCAGAGCTAAGACAAAAACTGCTGTTAGGTTTCTGCTAACGCTGATTATTGTTCCGCTCTTGGCTCAGTTGCTATCGAAAAACTTGTTAATCAATCCAATCGTAGACCGTGTAAGAGTTGAAAGTATCCCGCAAATTTTTCTTCATTATGAAATGAAAGAGTCAGCTTTGCGAGATTTGCAAAGTTTTGAAGAAGAAATCAAATTTGACAATATAATAAATCTCGCTCCTCGAATGTCAGAAGAAGCACTTGAAGAGCGAATAAAATATAAAGCGGCTGAGATAGCCAAAGAATATTGGCAAAAAAGCAATAGTTCTATCAGCAATGTTTTTGCAGATTTAGTAGGACTCTTCGCTTTTAGTTTAGTACTGTTGATGAGCCGAAGAGAAATCGCCATTTTAAAGTCGTTCATGGATGATGTGGTTTATGGTCTCAGCGACAGTGCTAAAGCTTTTATCATCATTTTATTTACCGATATTTTTGTAGGATTTCACTCACCCCACGGATGGGAAGTGATTCTTGAAGCATTATCGGATCATTTGGGCGTCCCTGCAAATCGCAGCTTTATCTCTCTTTTCATTGCGACATTCCCAGTGATTTTAGATTCTATCTGTAAGTATTGGATATTCCGATACCTCAGCCGAATTTCTCCTTCAGCACTGTCAACTCTTAAAACCATGAATGAGTGATATTTATAGGACTTACGAACTTGACAAATAGAGCATTATGTGGGTGCTAATATTAGTCCGGTTTTGCAATAGTCAGACTCAGGAAAAAGTTCCTATTTCTATCTAACTATGTGCAGAAATTAATTTTGCTTGCGCTTATATAAAAAAGAAAGCAAGTAAGTCTTAATCACAGAGAGCAGCTTTTTCCCAATCCGTAAGTCCTAATTTATAATCCACAACATATCTGAAACTGGGGCTGCTATTGTAGCCAAAGAACAAAAATCAACAACATACATTCGAGGATTAGATTATGAAATATAACAGCATTGAACAAATTCTCAAAAATAATCAGGCTTGGGCTGCACAAAAACAAGCCCAAGACCGCACTTACTTTGAAGAAATGGCATGTGGACAAAAACCGCCTTATCTCTACATTGGCTGTTCAGACAGTCGTCTAGCCCTAACAAGATTTACCGGCACAGAACCCGGAGAGTTATTTGTCCATCGCAATATTGCCAATCAAGTTTCTCTCACAGATATGAACTTTTTAGCAATTTTAAACTACGCGATTTCTCATCTTGAGGTTAAACACATTATTGTTGCTGGTCACTACGGTTGTGGTGGAATTAAGGCTGCTTTAGAAGGCAGAACAATTGGAATTATTGATAATTGGGTGAATCCAATTCGAGAAATATATTTACAGAAACAAGACGAAATTGATGCTTTGCCAACACAAGAAGAACGTCTGAATCGTTTAGCAGAGTTAAATGTGATGCTGCAAGTTAAAAATATCTACCAAACTAGCATTATGCGTCAGTCACTAGAACAGCAAAAAGCGCCTGAGGTTCATGGCTGGGTGGTGGATATAAGGACCGGGTTGATCACAGACCTGCAAGTCTCAACTAAAAAATGGGAACTGCGCTTATTATCTGTTGCTGCACTTTGAGGTTGGATGACCAAAGGCGATATAGGAAGCGATCGCCTCCTATATCGCCAACGCTCTAACGTCATCTGTCCTTGCAGCCATAAATATTAAATATTCCAATACCTCAGTCAAATTTTTCCTTCAGTAGTCGCTACTTTGAAAAATATGAATGAGTGACCATTCCTTAAGTGAAGCTAGCAGTAAGCAAAGTGCAGTTATCAAGATATTGATTAAGCATTTATAAGCATAGCTGCTTTTGGTTTCTCAAGTGACTCAATTCATGATTTTATCCTTTTCCCGTAATAACCTAATTTTCTGTAAAATATCAATTTAAGAACATTTTTCGGAGGTTTAGATATGCAAGATCCCAATAATAAAAAGACTTATTATCCTCCAGAACATAACCAAAATAACATTAGAGAATCTAAAGAAAAGCCTTCGAGTTCGAGTACTCAAAGAAACATTTTCCTAGGAAAATCTAAAAAAAGATTTTTCTTAGGAGAGAAACAGGTTGCGAAGAGATCATTCAGCGAAAGGTTTGGACTCTACTCTGGCGAAGAATTTTCTGCGATTAAAGTCATCTTACACCTTACCGAGTCAGTGATCCTGGCAATTCTTCCTTGGGTAATCTTGTGGGGAGGATACGGCTTTTTGATTTCACTGCTCAACTATTCTGGGCATCTAGCAAAAGTTAATACTGAGCTTAAAGCTATTCCTAACATTCTCATTTCTCTCAACATTGTCTTATCGTTACTATTAATTTTCCGAACAAACACAGCGCATGATCGCTTTTGGGAAGCTCGTAAATTCTGGGGAGGAATGGTCAACACTGTTCGCAATATTACTCGGAGAATCTGCATCGTAATTGAAGAACGCGAGCCAGAAGATAGAATAGAAAAAGAAGCAATATTGCGATTAGTGGTTGCGTTTGCTGTGGCAATGAAGCTGCAACTGCGAAGAGAACCAGTGAATTCTGAATTAGCTTCTTTAATGTCATCCTCGAAGTATTACACGCTCCAAGACGTAAATCATCCCCCGCTAAAGATTGCTTACTGGATTGGGGATTATTTCCAGCATCAATATGAGCGTCAATGTATCGATGACATGGAGTCGAATGCTCTACATCAATTGTTGGATGAAATGGTTAATCTCTTGGGTGGCTGTGAGCGCATTTTGAAAACACCAGTGCCCCTAGTATATACCATTACTCTCAAGATGCTGTTGACGTTTTATTTCCTGCTACTTCCTTGGGAATTAGTCAATGGTCTAACTTGGTGGACTGGACCGATATTAGCTTTCTTGAGCTGTATATTGCTTGGTATTGATGAAATCGGGGCGGAAATTGAAGAGCCTTTTGGTCACGATCCAAACGACTTACCTTTAGATGTCATTTGTAAGACAATGCTTCGCAATATTGATGATCTTTACCCTTCCTGCCAGTCAATTAGGTAGGCTCACATTCCCAAAGGGGCGAGCAAATTCCTCAAGGCACACGTTTTTCTTTCAGCGGCTCTAAAAATCGTGCCTAAGTACAGTATTTATGGTTCTTCATAGTGAATTGATAGCAAGATCAAGTGTACGACAGGCAAGATACTTAAGTTATTTCATAGTATGGGATTAATGTAATGAACACAACAGTACGGCGGTGGGGAATCCCCCTTGGAATTCTTGCTTTAATGACTGTTATTACAGCAATAGTCAACGATCCATTCAGTAAAGCCGAAACGCGAAAAGAGGCTATTGAGATTGATGGTTCTAGCACGGTCTATCCGATCACAAAGTTGATGGCTTCCGAGTTCAACAGCAGCCGAAACAAGAAGGTGGAAATAAACGTTGGCATCTCCGGTACCACTGGCGGGTTTAAAAAGTTCTGTGAAGGTAAAACTGATATCAGCGATGCTTCGCGCCCCATCCTCAAAGAGGAAATAGCAGTCTGCCAAAAACGCGGGGTCAAGTATATAGAACTCCCTATTGCCTTTGATGCCCTCACCATAGTAGTCAATCCCAAAAATGATTGGGCAAACGACATCACGATTGCCGAGTTAAAGAAAATCTGGGAACCTACTGCCCAAGGCAAAATTACCAAATGGAACCAGATCCGTAGCAGCTGGCCCGATAAACCCCTCAACCTGTATGGTCCAGACAAGGATTCTGGCACCTATGACTACTTCATGGAGGCAATAAAGGATGAATCCAAAACGACGCGCAACGACTACACCAGTAATAAAGATGATAATATGCTGGTCAAGGGAGTCAGCCAAGACCCGAATGGCTTAGGTTACTTTGGATTTGCCTATTACGAAGCCAACACAACTCAACTAAAAGCTTTAGCAGTTGACAGCGGCAAGGGTTCTACGATGCCTTCACCTCAAGCAATGGCTAAAAATCTATATCAACCCCTGACTCGCCCATTGTTTATCTACATCAACTACCACTCTGCCCAAGTCAAACCCGAAGTGAAGGAATTTGTAGATTTCTACCTGGCAAAGGCTCCGAAGTTGGTTAATCAGGTTGGCTACATTCCTCTATCAGAGGAAGTCTATCATCTGGATTTGGTTCAATTCAATCAAGGTGAGGTTGGGACAGTGTTTAATGGGGTAGCTGAGTTAAACCTGACCCTTGCCGAAGTGTTACGCAAACGAGCAACCTTATTTTAGGTGGAGGGCGATCGCGCTTTAATTGCCATTAATGCGATTTTTGCGTTCATCCATCGCCCCATACGTTCATCATAGGAAAGCACATTAGCAGAGCTATAGAGCGGCAGCGTTTTTCGTTGCCGCTCTATTTTGACAATCCGCAGTTTTATTGACTGAGAATTTTCCCAAATTTAAGCAGGCTAGGCGATCCCCATTTTTTATTAGTTAATTCTATCAACTTACTTGCTTAAACTTATCAAAGTATGCTCTGTTAATTACTAGATAAAATATATTATTAAGTTTTGTAATCTAGATAACATTTCACTGAAGAGTGGGTAGCCTAAAATGAGTTACTTTCCTGGCTATCTCCGGCAAAATCTGGCTATAGTCATAGTAAAACCGCGTTTTAGGCAGAAAAAGTACATCTCCAGATACTGTTTGATTTACGGTTAATCCATTTACATTGAAATTATCAAACCATGCAGCTAACAACGGCGCTTAACAGACTAATAATTTAAAAAAATACCAATTTTATAATTTCTTTGTTATTTTGTATTTAACGGGACAGTTCTAAGTCTGGAGGGTGAGTTTAAATATCAATTGATTACACAATTTGACTATTTTGTCGTTCGTGTAAATCAATTCATTCTCTGTTGCCATGATTGTATTTAAAACACAATTAAAATGGCTAAAATAGATAGTGTATTAATACCTAATCCTTGGCAATTCATTCATCAAAACCAGGAAAATCTTAGTTAAGAATATGCTCAGAACAAACAATCGACCGATTATCTTCTCTGCTTTTATTAACTCGGCAGAAGAAATCAAAAAGGCAGAAACCAAAAGTCCATTTGCTCAACCTAAGCCTGATTCCCTGCAACCATTACGTCAATGGCTTGATTCCTTAGAGATTCAAAATCGGAAATTAGCGAAATTTATTGCTAAACTAATTCCCGCACAATGTCCTTTCGAGCGCGATATAATGCTGTTTGGTCGCAAAATAGCTCATATTCCACCGATGTGCAAGCTCAATCCTCTTTACGATCAGTTTGTTGGCTTGCGTTTTCGCGCTTTGTGCTATCTAGTAGATGAATGTGGTGAAGACATCCAGTCTTACTGCTGATTGTAATTACGATTAAGGCAGCATGGAAATTAAAGTTGAGCATCAACCTAGTCAAGAACATTTGAAAAATTTAGGTGTGTTCACATGGGACATTTGGCAAAAGGAAATATCAAAATTTTCCTGGAGTTATGATTCTCAAGAAATTTGTTACTTTTTAGCAGGTGATGTCATAGTTACCCCTGACGGGGGACAACCTGTAAAAATGGGTCAGGGTGATTTAGTAACCTTTCCAGCGGGAATGTCCTGTATATGGGAAATTACCAGCGACGTGAAAAAACATTATTTCTTTGATTAGTCAAGAATCAAAGCAATGAGCTTTTAGCTGAAACGCTATAAAAGACAGCTAGACATTTTAAATTGAACTAATTGGCAAGTTCGATACGATAGCAGTCTGCAAAAATTTTTTCTTCTCTTCACACCGCGCATTTGATAGCTAACAGCTTTTTGTACCTTTATAAGGGTGTAGGCTGAAAACCCTTTGGCTTTAGCGCTCATATCTTCGATTTGCACGGCTTTAGCCGTTACTACAAAGAAGCGCGTTTAGTTGTGCCCATGTACTAAAGACATCTCCAAAAAAGAATGTAGAGACGCGTTCGCGCTTCGCGTTCCCGCAGGGTAATTTCGCGTCTCTACAAGGCTTTCAGGTAACGCATAATTAATTTCTGGAGATGTACTAAGTAAAACCTATTCTTCAGACATCGCTCATAATCATGTTAGTGGGTGTTTAGCAGATAAAAATGCTCCTCCCACCGCAATTTGGATCGGGATTCTGAAAAAAGATGTTATTACATTTGAGTACATGGCAGGAAGTCGAAGCTTATTTACAGCAGTCTGGTGGTATCATTCTTCCTATTGGTTCCACCGAGCAACATGGACCAACAGGATTAATTGGTACTGATGCCATTTGTGCAGAAGCGATCGCTCGTGGTGTCGGTGAAGCAACTCAAGCAATAGTTGGTCCGACAATCAATGTCGGCATGGCACTGCATCACACCGCTTTCCCCGGTACAATCAGTTTGCGTCCCAGCACTTTGATTATGCTGGTTAAAGACTATGTAACTTGTTTAACCAAAGTCGGTTTTACTAAGTTCTACTTTATCAACGGGCACGGTGGTAATATCGCCACCCTGAAAGCCGCTTTTTCCGAAACTTACGCGCACTTAGAAGACTTGCAGATTGCCAACGCAGAAAAAGTGCAATGTCAAGTTGCAAACTGGTTTATGTGCGGTTCTGTATATAAACTAGCTAAAGAATTATACGGCAATCAAGAAGGCTCTCACGCAACTCCGAGTGAAGTAGCTGTTACCCAATACGTTTATCCAGAAGCGATTAAGCAAGCACCCCTGTCAACAGAAGTCGCAACTGGACATAAAATTTATGGTGCGGCTAACTTTCGCCAAGATTACCCCGATGGACGCATGGGTTCAAATCCTGCCTTAGCGACACCAGAACATGGTAAGCAGTTTTATGACTTGGCTGTGAAAGAACTTAGCAACGGGTATTTAGAATTTGTGAACGCAGAATAAACCTCGTCCAAAGACGTGCAGCGGATGTAGCGGATGATTTAACCGATGCCGTTAAATCATCCAATAACAAGTCTCAAGGGTGACTGAATCGTAAACGAGACGGTATATTTTCGATATAGTCGCAGTTATATAGCGAACTACTCCAAGTTATAGAGTCCTTGAACATCCAACAAAGAATAAGCAAATTATGATCGACTTCAGCCTGACTCAAGAACAACTTTTGTTGCAGAAGACAGCGCGTGACTTTGCCGAAAGCGAGATTAAGCCGATCGCTAAGATAATTGACGAGTCTAACGATCCTGAAATCATTCCTTGGGATTTTTGTCAAGGGGTGTTTCGCAAAGGAGCCGATTTAGGATTTACGTCTTTGCTGCTTCCACAAGAATATGGCGGCATGGGTGGAAAGTGTATAGATTTGGTTTTGGTTCAGGAAGAACTCGGCGTTGCCGATGTCAGCATTGCCTGTAGCTACTTCAATCTTACCGCCAGTATGTCCCTTTTCCTTACCAGAGCTGGCACCCAAGAACAGCGAAAGCGGATGTTGTCGTATGTAAGCTCTTCTGAGCCTCATCTGTTTAGTGTCGCAGAGAGTGAGCCAAACGTGGCAAGCTCGGATCTCTTCTGTCCATCACCCGATCCCGAAATTGGAATGAAGACATTTGCTTCTTCAGATGGCGATGGCTACGTCCTCAACGGCAATAAGTCGGGGTTAATTACAAATGCTGGGATCGCTGATGCATACTTCATCATGGCACGCACATCTTTAGACAAACCGATGCGAGAGAGCATGTCCATGTTCTATGTTCGAGCTGATACACCAGGTCTTAAGTTCGGCAAGAGAACTCAGATGATTGGCTGGAAACCCTCTCATCACACTGAAATCTACCTCGACAACGTGCGGGTGTCTGGGGAAAATCTCATTGGGCAAGAGGGACAAGCCGGTGCGCTTTTGATGTTGCTTCCTGAGGTGTCTATCGGACTCGCAGCTAGCCATGTGGGTTTGGCTCGTGCAGCGTATGAGTACGCGCTCAATTATGCCAAGCAGCGGGTAAGCTGGGGTCGTCCGATTATTGAGCATCAGGCTGTGGCTTTAAAGCTAGCTGACATGATGGTGAATACGCAGGCTGCACGATTGATGGTATGGGACGCAGCGATCGCAGCAGACACCGATCCTCAACTTGCGGCGACGGTTAAGGCACCGGCAGCCAAGACCTTTGCTGTGGATGTGGCAATTAAGAACGCGCAAACAGCAGTTGAGATTCTCGGTGGCTCTGGAATCACCAAGGAGTATCAGACAGGCAAATTTTTGAATGATGCTTGGATCGGATATTCGTGTGACTTCACGCGAGAGATATTGCGGCTTGGTTTGGTAAACTTTCTATGAACTACAGATAAACACTAAAGAAGGAGCCATGAGCCAGAATTCAGGAGTCAGGAGCCAGTATTCAGTATGAGTAAATGGGTTTAAGGAAGAAGCTAAATCTTTCCCAACATCGGTATACCATTAAATTTGGTATGAAACCACACTTTTATTCTGACTCTTAAATTCTGATTTTTGAATTCTGATACCAATTTGAAAAAAGAATGCAACACATTGGCAAAACCCCTCCCCTTACTAAGGGGAGGGTGCCCGATAGGGCGGGTGGGGTGATGATCTGTCGCAAACATTTTTTGAATCGGTATGACTCCTAAATTCTGTAGTTAAAACAAAATATCAGTTATTCAACTACGAGCGATACCTTCTTCACGCGCTGCACGTTGCACAGCAGCAGCAACAGCGCTAGCAACTCGCTCATCAAAGACTGAGGGAATTATATGTTCGCGATTCAAGTCTGAAGGTTTAACTAAAGAAGCGATCGCACTAGCAGCTTCCAGATACATTCTGATGGAAATCGTCCCCGCTCGACAATCTAAAGCGCCACGAAACACTCCAGGAAACGCCAGGACGTTATTAATTTGATTTGGGTAGTCACTGCGTCCGGTGGCAATGACAGCAACATCCTTACTCACCAATTCTGGCTGAATTTCGGGAATCGGATTTGCCATTGCAAAGATGATCGCATCTTTTGCCATTGATTGTACCATTTCCGGTGTCAACACTCCGGGTGCGCTGACGCCGATAAAGACATCTGCACCTTGCATCGCACCAGCTAGAGTACCCTGCGCTTTCACAGCAAATTCGCGCTTTTCCTCGGTTAAGTCGGTGCGACTGGTGGAGATAATGCCTTTTGAGTCGCACATCCAGATTTTTTCTGCGCCGGCTTTGCGGAGTAAGCGAGCGATCGCCACTCCAGCAGCACCCGCACCGTTAATCACAATGCGGATTTCCGCCATTGACTTATGTACTAACTTTAGTGCGTTAAATAACGCTGCTAAAGTGACAATTGCCGTACCATGCTGATCGTCGTGAAAAACGGGGATATCTAACTCACTTCGCAGTCTCCGTTCTATTTCAAAGCAGCGAGGAGCCGCAATATCCTCTAAATTCACTCCACCAAAAACCGGAGCGAGATTTTTTACTGTACGGACAATCTCATCTGTATCTTGAGTTGCAAGGCAAATTGGGAAAGCATCGATGCCTGCAAACTCTTTAAAAAGCATTGCTTTCCCTTCCATTACTGGCAGAGCGGCATCTGGACCGAGATTACCTAAACCTAAAACTGCACTACCATCTGTAACGATAGCTACAGTATTTTTTTTGATGGTTAGGTTGTAAACTTCTTCTGGATTTTGGGCGATCGCTGTACAAATTCTACCGACTCCAGGCGTGTAAGCCATTGCTAAGTCAGAGACACTTTTGAGGGGAATTCTGCTAGTAACACTGATTTTACCGCCGCGATGTAAATTAAAGGTGCGGTCATAGACATTCAGCACCTTGATGTCTGGTAAAGCTTTTACTGCTTGCACAATAGTTTCCGCGTGTTCGGTGCTAGCTGCATCTACAGTGATATCGCGGGTGGAAAAAGAGCGTGTTTGCTCGATTAAATCAATTTGACCAAGATTACCGCCATTGTTAGCGATCGCTTGTGTCACTGATGCCAACATTCCTACACGGTTAGGAATTTCTAAGCGAATCGTCAAACTAAAACTCGAATTAGGTGTTAAGACTACCATCGTGATTTGAGATTTTAAATATTTGATTTTATACTGAAAGATGCAGAAGAGCGAATTAGGGGTATCGCACCTCACAGAAGGATTTTTCGTCATTTCACACGATTGTAGAGACGTTCGGTGCGGAACGTCTCTACGAGGATTTTTTGATAAGTTATCCTTCAGGGTGTCGGTTAAGAGCGAAAACAGTCCCTAGTCGGCTTTACGTCATCGGTTGAGGTTCTTTGACTTTTGCGGCTAACGACGTTGGGTCAACTGATTTTAGTTCACCGTGGTTAAGTGTCCAACAGCTGTCAGCGATCGGTAACATATCGCCCGCGTCATGTGTCACCACTAACAGGGTCCAATGTTGTTTCAGTTTCGCTAATAAGTTTACCAATTGCCGACGCATTGACCAATCTAATCCCGCTGTCGGTTCGTCCAACAGCAGTACATGTGGCTGGCGAATCAATTGTACCGCCAAAGCCAAACGCCGCTGCTGCCCCCCACTTAAGGCGTGAGGTGATGTGTTCAGAGATAAATGGTCTAATCCAACTTCACTTAACGCTTGTCTAACTCGGTCTGACCCTAGTTCTGGATGCCCCAAGCGCAATTCTTGTAAAATAGTACCACCGCAAAAATGCCGCTCTGGAAACTGAAACACCAACCCGGCTAATTGTTGTAGTTGTTCAGGTATAAGTCTTTGTTCGCGCCATAAGACGGCGCCAGATGTCGGCTCGGCTAATCCAGATAAAATTTCTAATAAGGTACTTTTGCCAGAACCACTCGGACCAATAATCAAACCTAATTGTTGCGCTGGTAAGTCCAAATTGAGTGATTTAAGAATTGGTGTAGGGCAAGCTGTGGGGTGATAAATTAGATTTCTGAGATAGAGCATTTGTTAAGATTACCAAAAAGTCAGCCAATTACTGATTAACTACACTAAGAGCAACTAAAAAATTCCGAAAATTTTCTCTAGTTAATTACCTACCTAAACAAATTAATCTAGCAGCAAGAAAAATCCACCTTTTTACCGAAGTGTACTTTTCTTTATTGTGACAGACTTACCCTTGGTCAATAGCTACAACTAGCATGGAAACTTGAAAACTTACTAGCCTCAAAAAAGGATAAAATATCAAGGATGAATGCTAAAGTAACCCTCCAGAAGGGCAGAGCATCAAGCAATTTCTTCACTCTATGATTCATAGTTTACACCTAATAATTTTTAATATCCGGTATAAGTAATTACTAAAATTCCCCATAGAAGTTAAGTTTTTTGCATTTTAAGTAACACATAAAACTATTTCAACCGTAATTATTCTGAGGGTAACAATGACTAAATGGTTTTACGCTCCTAAAAAAATATTGCCTGGTAAATTTTCTAGGTTGGCTCAAGCGGGTTTTGCAGTAGCGATCGCCCTCATGTGGATAAATCCATCTCTAGCTGCCGATCCTTTTCGTACTAACGACCAAAGGAAAATAGGCGACAAAACGGAAGCAGCTTTTAAGGCAATTTTCCAACAGGGCAACTACAAAGAGGCAGAGCGTTACTTACAACAAGCAGAATCTAGTGAGCCAAATGAACCTTTGGCTTATGCCATGAAGGCATCTTTAGCATACGTTAATCAAGATAGGGCTACCCTAAACACATACAGCAAAAAAACCCTGGAAACCGGACAAAATCTAATTGCTACTGACCCATTACGTGGCAATTTATACGCTGCTGTGGGTTATTTTTTAGAGGGTGCGGTAATTCTCCAGCGCGAGGGTACACTCAACGGTGCACCGCAAGCTTTAACTAGGCTGCAACAAGTTTATCGACATTTAGACAAAGCCGAAGCCGTTTCAGCCAACGATCCAGAACTTAATTTAGTTAAGGGCTACATGGATTTGATGTTAGCTGTCAATTTGCCTTTTGCTAATCCAGGGCAAGCAATTGAACGTTTAGAAAAAAATGCAGCTCCTCAATATTTAGCCGATCGCGGTGTTGCACTTGCGTACCGTGACTTAAAACAGTACTCTCAAGCACTAGAATATGCAAACCGAGCGCTGAAAATGACATCTGATAACCCGGAGATGTATTATCTAAAAGCGCAAATCTTGCAAGAACAGGGTAAAAAAGAAAAAAGCCAGCAAATGATACAAGAAGCGATCGTTAATTTTGATAAAGCATTGGCGAAAAAATCCCAACTTCCGGGTGATTTAGTCAAACAGATTGAACGTGAACGCCGTAGCGCTACAAACCGCCTCAATAATACTAAAAGCTAATTCGGCATGGGGCATGGGGGAGGGGGAAGGGGGAAAGGAAAAAAGCGGAAAATCTGAGCGGAGGTTTCCTCCGTTCGCGTTCGCGGAGCGTCTCGTAGAGAAGCGTTGCCGCAGGCATCAGACTTTTTCAAGACAGGGGAAAGAGGACGGAGTTATTTAAAATTACTTCTTCACCTTTACCCTTTAACGCCACATGCGTGACTGTCGGCACAGCCAGCCGCCCAACGCAGTGGCTCCCCTTTCCCCTTTAACTCTCTTCAATTGCCCATCCCCCATGTTTGGTATGCTTATTTTTGATGATAGTAATTAAAATAGTTGCCACAAATGCATATTCAATTTCGCGATTTTAACCCTTTTGATGTATGGATTTGGTTAAATTTTACTACAATACCTTCTCAACGAGAAAAGCAGTATGTAGAAGAAGTTTTCAATTCCTGGTTTTATTTAGGCAAGTTAGGTGCATTTAATGCAGAAAATCTCCAGGTACAGGAAACCGGAGTTGATTTGAGTTACATGAATTATGACTCCCAAGGTTATGACAAAAGTTTGCTAGCGCTGATGCATAACATGGGTGAGTTTGAATATGAGGGAACTTGGGCGCGTTGTTGGTTTGATTTGGGAACTAGTGATGCGATCGCTCTCGATATTTTGATCAATTCTCTCACACAATTGAGTGAGGAATATGTCACCATTGAGCAATTATATATCGGCGGCGAAAATGATGACTGGTCTATTGAAGACAGCGACAATCGTCACTTTTCGCAGAATAATTAATTATTAACTATAACAATGCATAAACCAGGCGAAATTCGCGTTTTAGCTTTGGGACTGATTACACAAGGCGATCGCACTTTTATTTCTGAAGGCTACGATCCAGTAAAGCAGCAAACTTTTTACCGCGCAATGGGTGGTGGTGTTGACTTTGGCGAAACCAGTAAGACCGCACTTCAGCGAGAATTTCAAGAAGAAATTCAAGCGGAATTAACTAACATTCATTATTTAGGCTGTATAGAAAATCTTTTCACTTTCAATGGTAAACAAGGTCACGAAATCTTGCAGGTGTATCAATGTGATTTTGTAGAGCCAAAATTTTATCAATTAGAAAACTTAGTCTTTGCTGAAGGTGAAAGACAAAAAACAGCGCTTTGGGTAGAAATTAGTCGTTTTAAATCAGGAGAATTAAAGTTAGTACCTGAGCAGTTCTTAGAGTATTTATAATGAAGCAATCAGGCAAAATACGAGTGAAAGTATTTGGTTTAATTCGCAATAAAGAAAAGCTTTTTGTTTCTGAAGACTACGATAGCCTCAAAAAAGAAACATATTATCGCGCTTTAGGTGGTAGTATTGAATTTGGTGAAACTAGCCACGCTGCGCTACAACGAGAATTTCAAGAGGAAATTCAAGCGGAATTAACAAATATTCGCTATCTAGGTTGTCTAGAAAACCTATTTATTTATGAAGGTAAACCAGGACACCAAATTGTTCAAGTTTATAAATGTGATTTTGTCGATTCTAGATTTTATCAAGTTGAAAAATTAGTTTTTTTTGAAGCCGGTAATTCTCAACATCAAGCGATGTGGATAGATATTCCCCGGTTCAAATCTAGAGAATTGAGATTAGTACCTGAGCAGTTTAGCGATTATTTGTAAAGATGAGACGGGGCAATATGATAGTAACCTGACTTCTCCCCATCTCTTAAATTCACTTTCCGCCGTAGAAAAAAGCAACTTCTTTCTCTTTTAAAGGAGCAAAACCAGCATCTACAAGTTTTTTGTCGAGTTCTGCTTGAGGAATGTGTTTTGCCCCAATCCGCACGATGCGCGATCGCATAGTATTAGATACGCCACTGCGCTGTCTATTTGCCTCTAGCCCCATCACTTGGGTGTACAATTCTAATTTGGCAGGCGGAATCGGAGAACCGTCGAAATCAATTCCTTGCGCGATCGCTTGATCAATCGCATCAGCACCTGTCGTAGTTTGGTTTCCTGGGTTAATTTCAGCAGGCATGGCAGTTTAATTTAGTCTAAAGGCTATAAGTATATTTTACCAGCCTTAGGTATTGAGTAGTGGTGAATAGACAATGGGCAGTAGTCAAAGAAAAATTTTGTGCTTTCTACAATCTTATTACTCTCTATATTGCTTGCAGATACGCTTGCCACTTTTAGAGTTTTTGGTTTAATCTCAAACCAAATGGCAGATTGCACGAGCGGGGTGAACCCCCTGCACGTGACTGCCTTTGGTGTAGCAATAGGTGGTGCTATGTCTGAATCTCATACTCCTCATCAAGAAGAGCGTGCTTTAGAAAAAGCTCTGACCAATAAAATAATAGATGATTGTTTTGCTTACTCGGAAAGCTGGCTGCGAGCCATTTTGCGGATGTGCATCTTCTCTTTGGGTTATTTAGATGGACAAGCAGTGTTTGTCGTTGAATGTCCCAATCAAGCCGTAGCTAAACGCTTGAGTCGTAAAACTTATCCTTTTCGAGGAATGGTATATTATTTAACAGATGAATTGAATGATAGCGATCGCAGTTTATTCTGCTATAAAGAACGCACCGGGGGTAATTGGCGCTGTTTTGATACTAGCACCAACTCTTGGAAAACCTTGAGTAATTTACACACACCAATTGCGCCAACTGATAGTTAATTAATAGATCAAAAGTCAAAAGTCAAAAATAATTACTATTGACTCTTGACTCTTGACTAACTACGAGATTGACGCGTCACTAAACCGCCGGCAAAAGCTCCCAAGACTGTCCCCGTCCATAGTCCGGTAGTGCTACCTTGCCAGATTGCTCCTGGTGTCACCCAAGCGTTACAAGCTTCCTTTAATAGCCAACCTTGATTTTGACACTTTTGGCTATGAAGCATTGAAGTAATTTGCCCACTCATATAACCACCAACCAATCCTGAGGTTAGTGCTAAAAAGGTGCAAATTAGAACTCGATTTTTAGTCATTTTAGTGAGCGGTTTACCGCTCAAAGCTAAGGTTTTAAGGGCTTCAGCCCTTACTAGGTTCAAGAGAATTTCTACCCATTTACTAACACCTCAACCCGTATTTCTCATCCCGGCAGCAATACCGTTTATAGTTAACAATGCTCCTCGTAGCAGTTCACCCTTGCTGTAACGAGAATGGATAACCCCAGAGGTGGTATTAGTCATGGACTGCCGTAACCGTTTTATGATAGACACCTGTATAAAGCCTAACGGGACAATTGTCCCATTACGTAATTGCACTGAACGCTGTAAAACCGGATCGCCATCCAAAAGTCGTTTGTGATCGGTGATTTTTAGCACCAAATCTCGTGTAAGATAGAATTCGCTGGCGATTTGGTCAAATACCTTATTAAAGCGGGGCTTATCTTCTGGTTGCGACAATTCTTGGACGTAATGTTGCGCCATTTGAATGTCTACTTTTGCCAAGGTCATTTCTGCCTTGGAAATTACCATTTTGAAGAAGGGCCACTTCACATAAAAGTAACGCAATAATTTTAGGTGTTCTTCGGGTTCTTCATTCAAGAATTCTTGTAAAGCTGTGCCGACACCGTACCAAGAAGGTAGCAAAAATCGAGTTTGTGTCCAACTAAATACCCAAGGAATAGCTCTTAGGCTGCTTAAATCTTTCTTACCAGATGGACGACGTGCAGGACGGGAGCTAATCTGTAATTGGCTGATTTCTTGAATTGGGGTTACTTGATGGAAGAAATCGATAAAGTCGGGTTGCTCGTAGATTAAAGAGCGATAATGCTGACGCGATCGCGCTGCCAATTCTTCCATAATCTCATTCCAGGGTTCAATATCATCAAACCCTGTTCGCAACAAGCTAGCTTGAATTACGGCTGTGGTGATGGTTTCCATATGATACAAAGCCAAATCCTGCAAAGAGTATTTGGAAGCCAAAACTTCACCCTGTTCTGTAATCTTGATGCGACCATTGATACTGTGACCCGGTTGCGCCAAAATAGCCTCATAAGCAGGTCCACCACCACGTCCCACAGAACCCCCGCGACCGTGGAAAATCCGCACATTCACGCCATAATCTTCGGCTATTTTTTGCAATGATTTTTGAGCTTTGTGAATTTCCCAGTTACTGCTCAAAAAACCAGAGTCTTTATTGCTGTCAGAATACCCCAGCATTACTTCTTGCAAGTTGGGGGTGAGGGGGTAGGGGAGGGGGAGAGGGGGAGAGGGGGGGAGATTCTCCTTGTCCCCTTGTCCCCTTGTCTCCTTATCTTCCTTGTCGTCTACTTTATAACCGCCGGCTAATAAAGCGCGATATAAAGGTAGTTCAAAAAGTTGACGCATGACGCTTCTTGAGCGTTGCAAGTCTTCCACCGTTTCAAATAGAGGAACTACCTGGATACTGCCGATCGCAGTACCTGGATCAAAAAGTCTTGCTTCTTTGGCTAAAAGTAATACCTCGAGTACGTCGCTAACTTCGCGGCACATGCTAATGATATAAGTTTGGCAGATATTGAGACCAAACTCTTGTTGGAGCGATCGCACTACGCGGAAAGTTTCAATTACATCGTTAGTTTTTTCCGAGAATGGCAATTCTGAGGGAATTAACGGACGCCGGGTTTGCAATTCTCCTACTAACCAAGCTACTCTTTGAGCTTCTGAGAGCTCGTGGTAAGATAACGGCAGTAATTGGAGGTATTCGAGAATCTCATTCAATGCATCAGCATGGCGAGATGATTCTTGTCGGATATCCAATTGGGTTAAGTCAAAGCCAAAAATTTCGACTTGACAAATCAGATTATCTAGTTCGCGACAGCTTAAACCTGTTTCTGTCAGGTTGTGTTGAATCAATCGCAACTCTGCTAAAAATTCGACTCCCGAACGATACATTGGTGCGTCTTCATTTTTGGGCGTTTCCCGTTTATATAAAGCTATATTGCGATCGCGTGTATTTTCTAGCCTTTTATGCACGTAAGAAAGCTTCAGCCGATACGGTTCTTGCCGATAACGCAGCGCTAGCGCGTCATATATTTCGCTTAACTGCGATTGATCCAATTCTAGAGATTCCAGCAAGTCTGGTAAAACATCACTCCAGTGCATCGACACACTCAATAATTCAATCAGCTGCTTCACTGACTGAATATATTTCTCTAGCACCATTTTGCGTTGATAGCAAGCTGTTTGCCAGGTGGTTTCTGGTGTGACTGATGGGTTTCCATCTCTATCTGAACCTACCCAAGAACCAAACCTGCAAAAGTTTTTGCTAGGTGGTTCTAGCCAAGGAAAGGTGTTAGCTAAAGCGTATTTGAAGCGTTTATACAGTAGGGGAATGCCATCAAATAAGACTTCTTGGAAGTAATGCAGCGTGTAGTCTACTTCATCGAGTACACTTGGTTTGAACTGATGCAGCTCGTCAGTACGCCACCACAGGCGAATTTCTTCTAGCAATTGTTCGCGTAAATCTGCTGCTTCCCAAGGATATCCTCCACCTGTGTTGCCGACGCGGTTTTCTACAGCATCGAGTTTTTGCAATAGTATTACCACCTGTCGCTGTTTATCGCGGATTGTATGACGGACAATTTCTGTCGGGTGCGCTGTAAACACTAAACGCACATCCAACTGAGAAATCAAGCGTTGAATTTGCTGTGGTGGTACATTAAGTTTGAATAGTAAAGGAAATAACGCGGCAAAAGTTCCTTTTTGTTTGTCGTTGGCAGATACACGCCAGCTTTTTGCTAGCATATCCGCTCCCAATCCGCTGTTTACAGGTATATCGTTTTCTCCGTGGTTGGATGATGAAGTGATGTTTGCTAGATTTTCCGGTTCTGTCGAATCTGCTTCTACTTCATAACGAGTTAATTGCTGCCGTTGTTCGTAGTCTTGTTCGATAATATTGATCAACTGGAAATATAAAGCGAAGGCACGAGCTGCGCGGATGGCTTCGTTAATATTGAGTTGTTCAATCAAATTGAAGACTTCTGCGGCTTGATCATTTCTAGCTTGTCCTTCTGGCGAACAAAGATCCCGTAGCTGTCGCAATAAATCTACCATTTTTTGACCGCATTCTTGCCGCAGAACCGACTCCCACAAGTCTTCGACTACTTGGAGACGATGGCGCAAAAATAATTCTGAAGCGGGGTAGATATTCTCAGCCTGAGCCAAAGAGTATAAAACGGAACTCATATCTTCTATTTTAGTAGAGCCGATTACTGTTTACAATTCTTGGTTTGTAAAGTTAGCGCGTCATCATTAAGGTGATCACACTAACTTTAATTTGAGAAACTTCAGACTATAATTTCTAACTTCGGCTTAATTCGTCTTCATTTGGGAAGTTGAGGATGGGTAAGCGATCGCCCCGAAAAATTTCTTCACTGGCTTGTCCCATCGCTTCTAGGGCAGATTGGGTTGCTTTTTGTGCTAAAAGCAACAGTAGTATAGACGCTGTACCTGTTTGCGTCATTAAAGACTGGGGAATAGTAATTAAACCCAGATTTAATCCAGAGTTGGATGAGTGCTCCATAAAAGGTATCGGTAAGAGGTGATTATTGAAGGAATAATTGAAGCAAACGTAAAATTCATTCAAAACGCAACTGGCTTCACAAAACTCTCATTGTTTATTATGCAAGCTTATAGGCTAACAAAAGTGTTAAAAAAAACTTCAGTTGGGTAATAAATCTATGGTTTTAGTTTACAGGGCATTCGGGCATCGTCCAAGTGGGCAAAGAAGGGCAATGGGCATCGGGCAATGGGCATCGGGCAATGGGCATTGGCAACGTGAAAATGATAAAAATACGTTCCCCATTACCGATTACCCATGCCCGATGCCCCATTCCCTATAAACTAGCTTTTTGTAAAGTCTACTGAGCATGAATACAGCATCACTAGAACGCCAGAAATCTTTAGCGCAGTGGGTCAGCCAAGCAACAGGTATCAACACTTTCGGTGTAAAAGTCCAGTTGCAAGGAAACGACTTACACATTCTTTGTGAAGGTCGAGACTGTCCTCAACGTTGGCAAACTCTGTCGGACTTGCTGCAAGCGTTACAGCAAACCGATTTAGAAATGTTGACAAAAAATCAGGAACCTGCTATTTACCAAGTATTTGTTTATGGTCGCACAAAAGGAGAAAAACGACCGGAATGGTGTCATCGAGTTTATTTAAATCAACTCGACAGACATTTAGAACAGGTAAATCAAGCCTTGATAGAAGATGCGGAAAAATCCAGCATCAAACCTGGTGGGGCGATGATAGTCTCTAATGAAAGTTTGGCACGTCAAGGACACCCAGATGCGATCGCTCGTTATCTCAGCGAAACTTTGAGTACTTTGGGTGTGTCAGTTGAAGTTAAGGTTAAGAACCAACAGCCAGAAGACAAGGGTTCTCCTGAAGAAAGTCGTCTGTGGATATTTTGTCAGTCGAGTTACAGTCCCGATCCATCTTTAATTGCCGAACCTGTAGCTCAGAAACTACGGGATTTGAAACTTAGAGGCTATAAAGATGCTGTTATCGTTTCGCAAGTTGTTGGCGAAATCAAGCCGGAGTGGTTGCTGCGGATAGATTTAACGCCAGAAGAGATAATGCTGAAAGAATGGGCACGTTGGGGAGATATACAAGCGATCGCTCGCATTGTCAGTGCAGCTTTGTCAGAATTAAAAGTTACGGTGCAAGCTTCTTTGAAAGAATCGACGCTGCATATATTTTGCACCTCAACTGCTGAGTCCGCAATTGTCCCAGATAAAACAGCGTGCTGGAACGCAATTGTAACTCAGTTAGAAGCGATCGCTCCTCAAGGAATTCTCGCTGCCACTGTCTACGGACAAAAAACTACAGAACAGCAACCAGATTGGATTGATTGGCTCAATTTACCCGCTTCTGAGCATCCAGCGCTTTCCGCATCAGCTTTGGAGTTGGCAAGTTCTGGGGATGAGCCAGCGATTCATTTTTTAATCGAGCGTTTACTTAATCCTGACTTAAATTTACGTCTGAAAACAGGTGGTATTCGCGTACTTTTGCTTCGTAAAGGTGACTTACTACACATCATGTGTGATGCACCTGTTTGTCCAGGAAGAAAAAAAGTTGCCCCGAAAGTTATTCAGTGCGTCCGCCAGTTAAAAATACCTAATATAATCGGAGTAAGGGTGTACGGTCGGCGTGCTGGTAATAAAGAACCTTTTTGGAATTATGGCGTTGATTTTGAGCAACGCGAACGTTTAGTACCAGAAGCTACCCCAGAGTTTGCAGCGACTTCTGCCTACGTTAACGAGCTTTTACCCTCCGAGAGTAGTGAGCCAATTTTGCGTCCCGATTTAACAACCGAGGAAGTTCACAGTTTTGTCACCGAAGTGGCTCGAGATTGGGGTGCAACCGCGAGAAAAAGCCTTTTGGCGACGCAGCTATTTATAGAAAAAGACTCAACCGAGCGAAATGCTGATTACCAAGGGCTAAAAACCGCTTTGGTTTGGGGAACGCTGGGATTATTGCTTACCCTGCAAACCGATTGGATATTAGGTCAAATCGTTGCTCTGACTACGCAGAAACCAAAAGTTGCTAACGTCGCATCGAAATCGACTTCTGTGAATGATGACGAGAATAATGATAAGAGAACTGCCTTTTTTGCGGATACTTCCGGGAAAAAATCTCAAACCCAAGGCTCTGTATTCAACGCTTCTGGATTTACAAAAGATGATAATACGCCCCGAAGAGGAAAGGCAACCGCAACGGCGATTTTATTAGCAGCGCGATCGCAAATGCCGAGTTTCAATGCAAGACAGTTAGATGAGCAACTGGCATTGTATAAACAGCGTCTAGCTAAAAATGGTACTCCGCCAAATGTTTTAATTATTGGTTCCTCCCGCGCTTTGAGGGGAATAGACCCAGCAGCACTTGACAAAGCTTTGGCGAGCCAGGGTTATCCGAATGTAGATGTGTTTAATTTTGGTATAAATGGAGCCACAGCACAAGTTGTAGATTTTATCATTCGCCGAGTTTTAGAGCGATCAGAATTACCGAAACTGATTATTTGGGCAGATGGTTCCCGTGCTTTTAATAGCGGTCGAGATGATTTAACGTTTAAAGCGATCGCTGCATCAGCCGGTTATCAACAAGCAATTCAAAAAGTACTAGCTAGTAGTACGAATAATGTTCAATTGGCAACCAAAGAACAAAAAATAAAAGCCGTAAATCAAAATGTGAACAGCTATCAAGCTATTAATGAATCTTTAAATGAAGCTTTAGCTAATTTTTCGGCTACATACCAACAGCGCGATCAATTCAAAGCTTTCTTGAACAAAAAATTCAAATCTTTGCCGATAATTAGTAGTTCTCAAACCGCTGCGTCAAATTCACAAACAACTGAGAACCTTGAAGAAGATTATCAACAAACAGTTGACTTTGATGGATTTTTACCTTTATCTATTCGCTTCAATCCTAAGAATTACTATCAAAAACATCCCAAAGTTAGTGGAAATTACGACAACGATTACAAATCATTTCAAGTAGCAGGTGAACAAGATGCTGCCTTCCAATCAGTGCTAGAGTTTACCCAAGCTCAAAAAATCTCCCTAGTTTTTGTAAATATGCCCTTGACGGCAGATTATCTAGACCCAGTACGCAACAAATATGAGCAAGAATTTAAACAATATATGACGAGTCAGGTAGCAAATTCTAGCTTTATTTATCGAGATTTAAGTCAACTATTTCCCAAGACGAGTAAAAACTTTTCTGACCCTAGCCACCTTAACCGCTTCGGAGCATACGAAGTCTCCAAAAAGCTGGCGAATGACCCGATGATTCCTTGGACGGCAAAGTAGATAAGTGGTTACTGGTTAATTGTTAGTGGTTAGTTGTTACGAAAAAATTAAAATTAACTGCTAACAATTGTTTATTTTAAATCATAAGTTATGAATTAAATGAGCTTTATATCAATTTTTTACGGGCTGTTCTTACTCAGTGTACTGGGCATTTATTGGTCTTTAGCAGAAGAAAAATTCCGGCTATGGACATTGTTGATTGCTAGCTTGGTGTTTTATGCATCTTTGCAAGCTCAATACATACCGCTACTATTAGCACTAGTTTTTATTAACTTTCGTCTTGGTTTGGCGTTAGGAGAAAACACCTCACCAGGAGAACATACTCTCGATTGGCGAATTTCTAACGAAGAGTGGCAATTTGCTCAAGCAGATTGGAATCGACGGCGTTTAAAAATTTTGTGGCTGGGTGTAATTTTAAATGTTTTACTTCTATTAGGTTTCAAATATTTGCAACCTTTTTTTAAGTTTGTTTTCCAGTTACCTGCATCAAGCGATTCTTTTAAAGTAATTGCACCATTAGGCATTTCATTTTTTACATTTGAGTGCATTGCATATTTAGTTGATGTTTATCGCGGTGCGCCGGCTACTGAGGAATTTATCAAGTTTGCTAGCTACAAATTTTTCTTTGCAAAGTTGATTTCTGGTCCGATTACTCGCTTTCATAAGTTAGAAAATCAATTCAGTGCGCTGAAATTTCCTACTCCTGATATTCTGGCAGAGGGATTATGGTTAATTGCTAGGGGTGCAGTCAAAAAAGGTATTTTTGCAGACCGTCTGGGGATTTTTGTAGATTTATGTTTTGGTAATTTGCAAAGGGCAGGTAGTACTGATTTATGGTTGGCTACATTTGCCTACGGTTTGCAATTGTATTTAGATTTTAATGGTTACGTAGACATTGCCCGTGGTAGTGCTTTGCTTTTTGGCTTGGTTTTGCCAGAGAATTTTGACTTTCCTTATTTCAGTACAAATATTGCTGATTTTTGGCGACGGTGGCATATGACTCTCGGTGATTGGCTGCGTAACTATATATATTTTCCTTTGGGTGGTTCTCGTCGCGGTTTGGATCGGACCTGCTTGAATTTATTTATTGTGATGTTAATTGCTGGCATTTGGCATGGTGCAGCATTGGGTTATGTAGTCTGGGGTGTTTATCATGGTTTAGCCTTGGTGTTTCATCGACTTACTGATGCAATAAGCGATCGCTTTGAAAATCTCGAACACTTCTGGCAAAATCCCATAGGTATAGTATTAGCTTGGCTGCTGACTCAAATAATGGTTTTCACCTCTTGGATCTGGTTCCGCTTACCCAACCTCCAAGACTCTTCTTTAGTAATTCAGCATCTTTGGGGTCATTCCGCAGACGCGCAGTTTGCCGAAAAGGTCTATGTAGAAGCTTTGAATCTTAGCCAATCCCAACTCGCTTGGGTGTTAACGATTTTAGCTGCACTTATGTCTGTAGTGTATGCCTTTAACCGTAACTTAAAATTACAGTTCCATTGGCCCGTCAAGCTTTTCTTCGTGCCATTATGTCTCTACGCTGTTTGGTTATTAGCACCTGAAGGCAGCTTGCCTTATATTTACTTTGATTTCTAGCATTCGCTGGCTTCAGTTCTCAACTTAAGTAGTATTCTCAACCACCTCAAAAGGTGGACGACTCTATCCTACACCATTCATAAGATAAATTTATTAACTTCATTGAATTCATAAGTAGATATAAATGCCACAATTCCGTAAAAACATGTAAAGTATTAATACAGGCAAAAACAAATTTGCCTCATACATTGTTCAAAATTCACAGCAATCATAAAAAAATGACCACAACCTTACAACGTCGCGAAAGCGCCAACGTATGGGAACGGTTCTGTAACTGGATTACCAGCACAGAAAACCGTTTATACATCGGTTGGTTCGGCGTATTGATGATCCCCACCCTGCTAGCTGCAACCACCTGCTTCATCATTGCGTTCATCGCAGCACCTCCAGTAGACATCGATGGTATCCGTGAGCCTGTTGCAGGTTCATTGATTTACGGAAACAACATCATAAGCGGTGCAGTTGTACCTTCTTCTAACGCAATTGGCTTGCACTTCTACCCAATTTGGGAAGCAGCATCCTTAGACGAGTGGTTGTACAACGGTGGTCCTTACCAATTGGTAGTATTCCACTTCCTAATTGGCGTATTCTGCTACCTCGGTCGTGAATGGGAACTTTCTTACCGCTTAGGTATGCGTCCTTGGATCTGCCTAGCATTCAGTGCCCCTGTTGCAGCAGCAACCGCAGTATTCTTGATCTACCCAATCGGTCAAGGTTCATTCTCTGACGGTATGCCTTTGGGTATCTCCGGAACCTTCAACTTCATGATTGTGTTCCAAGCAGAACACAACATCTTGATGCACCCCTTCCACCAACTAGGTGTAGCTGGTGTATTCGGCGGAAGTTTGTTCTCTGCAATGCACGGTTCACTAGTAACTTCTTCGTTGGTTCGTGAAACCACCGAAACCGAATCACAAAACTACGGTTACAAATTCGGTCAAGAAGAAGAAACCTACAACATTGTTGCAGCACACGGTTACTTCGGTCGCTTGATTTTCCAATACGCTTCATTCAACAACAGCCGCTCCTTGCACTTCTTCTTGGCAGCATGGCCAGTAGTTGGTATCTGGTTCACCTCCTTGGGTGTGAGCACGATGGCGTTCAACCTGAACGGTTTCAACTTCAACCAATCAGTAATTGACTCAAGTGGTCGCGTAATCAACACATGGGCTGACGTAATCAACCGCGCTAACCTAGGTATGGAAGTAATGCACGAGCGTAACGCTCACAACTTCCCTCTAGATTTGGCTGCTGCTGATTTCGCTCCTGTTGCATTGACTGCACCTGCTATCAACGGCTAATCTTCAAGTCTTAGCTAAATAAAAAGCGTCTCCTGGGAAACCGGGGGGCGCTTTTTAGTATGATTTCATAGTTAGCGCTACCCTGCGGTAAGTCCCTGCGCGTCTACAGCGCTGAAATAAGCTTGTGGTAGTTAATGCGTTATTAATGAACAATGACTAACTTCACAACTCCCTTACTGCCATCTATGGTAGACATTTGGCAGCAAACTTTAAATTGGCAACCTACTACTCAACAGCAAAAGCAATTCCAGCGACTTTATGAATTAATTCTAGAAGGCAACCGCCAGTTAAATTTAACTCGCATCATCGACCCCGAAGAATTTTGGGAAAAACATCTTTGGGATTCCTTACGGGGAATTGCGCCATTGCTATCAGGTAAGATAAACTTTGCTGTTTCCTCTACTTCTCCCGCGTTCATTGATATTGGTACAGGTGCGGGTTTTCCGGGTATTCCTGTCGCATTTGCGATCGCTAATTGTCAAATTACTCTTTTAGATTCAACTCGAAAAAAAATTACTTTTATTGAACAAATATTAACCGAACTTACTTTAAGCAACGCGAAAACCCTTGTTGGGAGAGCCGAAGAAATAGGTCAACAACCCCAGCATCGAGAACGCTACGATCTTGCCTTAATCCGCGCTGTAGGCACAGGATCTGCTTGTGCAGAATATGCTCTACCATTATTGAAAACTAAAGGTTTAGGGGTAATTTACCGGGGCAATTGGACAGAAGATGAAACGACAGCTTTACAGAATGCTGTTGAACAACTAGGTGGGACGATTGAATTAATTGAAAAATTTACAACTCCCTTAAGTAACAGCATTCGTCACTGTTTGTACTTGCGGAAGGTAACTAATACGCCAGCTAAATTTCCCCGCGCTGTTGGTGTACCCACTCAAAAGCCGCTTTAGCGCGTATTTCTCACTAGTTTTGAAACATTCCACAAAGGTGATGTGATTTTCCGTTTTTGGTAAAGTTACGTAATAGCGCAATTTTCCTGGTTTCCAAGACGACTATGCTTAACTTCCGGAGACATTTCACTTGCACGGTTGACAGAAAACTGTTTCAGCAGTCGAGGAAATGGGAGACGCGCACCTGGCATAGCGTTTCCATCCCAAATTAAGGCAGTGCTCCACTTGGGTTTCCCCAATAGAGCACTGCCTCCGTTGTCGTTTAAGTTTCAGCCTGCGGGCTTATGCGAACCCTATTGCTTAGTTATATTTTTGCTATTCGGCTATAGCCCAAGAGCAGTTAATACATCGCTGGCGTGGCTGGCTGTGCTGACATTAGCATCAACGTGGGTGATTTTACCGTTAGGGTCAATCACATAAGTGACGCGTTTGGCATAACCGCCGCCATCGACATCGTAAGCTTTGATTAGAGTTTTGTCGTTGTCAGCTAAAAGGGGAAAATTGAGATTAAATTTTTCGGTAAACGCTTGATGAGAGGCTTCGTCATCGGCGCTAACACCTAAGACGACGAAATTTTTATTTTGATATTCAGCTTGAGCATCCCGGAAGCTACAGGCTTGTTTGGTACAGCCTGGAGTATCATCTTTGGGATAGAAATACAAAACTACCGTCTTACCTGCAAAATCAGATAAAGAAACGGTGTTACCATTGGTGTCTTTGGCGGTAAATGCAGGTGCATCCGTACCAACTGCTAGAGGCATACTTGACCTTTCCTATTTGTTGATTGTTGGTGCATCTGAGATTTTACAATAATTTACAATGAATAAGTAAAGAAAGCTGTGACACATCGAAAATAATTAGTGCGGAAACAGACAAATTCTTTTATGTTCTTGAAAAAAACCCAAATACAAAATGCCTGCGGTTGATTTGCAAAGCCAAAATAGTTTTCCTTATCCTCCCAGCACAGTAGAACGAGCCGAGCGATCGCTTGTATGTTCTCCCTTCAATCTGTGTTTATTTGTAACGATGCGTCATCAGAGTGTACCAGTCGGTGCGATCGCCCTTGATTCTGGTGTAAAAAGTGCCTACACCAAACGACCTTTGTCAGAATTAACATGTGACAACGCGTTGGATTGGCTAATTCAAGTCGGTATATTGCGACGCGAAGTTGATGGTCAGGGAATTACAGATAGTTTTCGCCTCACTCCCCTTGGTCGCCAAGTCGTAGAAAAATTACAACAAAACCCAAGTCGTTCAGCTTCATGGCGCGATCGCCTTTATGACTCTTTAATTCGCTGGTTTAGACTACCTTTTTAGATTTTAAAGATAAAGAGTTAGCATTAGGGAATCAAAGGGAACAATATATACCGAAGTCTCATCCCCTTTATGAAGTCTTTACTATAGCGATTGAGAAAGAGGGGAAAAGGGTAAAGCGTAGAAATACTCATGTATGGAAATAAAGAGTTATTTAAATACATGTATGATATTCTTCCCCTTTTTCCCTTTTCCTTTTTCCCCATCCCCCTTTCCCTTAAAATTCAGCCCTTATCTGGAAAAATCAATAGTTTTTTATGAAATCAATTATGGTAGTGGGAACAACATCCCACGCAGGGAAATCACTGATAACCGCAGCTATTTGTCGCATTCTGGCGCGGCGTGGCTGGCGAGTGGCTCCCTTTAAAGGTCAAAATATGGCTTTGAATGCGTATGTGACTGCTAATGGCGGGGAAATGGGTTACGCGCAAGCAGTACAAGCTTGGGCGGCTGGAATCGTCCCTTGGGTGGAAATGAACCCAATTTTACTTAAACCCCAAGGAGACATGACCTCCCAGGTAATTATCAAGGGTAAGCCTGTAGGCAAAGTAAGTGCAGCAGATTACTACGAGCAATATTTTGAAGTGGGTTGGCGAGCAATTGAAGAATCGCTTCAGCATTTAAGTACAGAGTTTGATATAGTGGTTTGCGAAGGTGCCGGTAGTCCGGCGGAAATTAATCTTAAGCACCGCGACTTAACCAATATGCGGGTAGCAAAACATTTGAATGCAGCCACGCTACTTGTAGTTGATATTGACCGGGGCGGTGCTTTTGCCCATGTTGTGGGAACATTGGAGTTACTAGACCCAGACGAACGCGCTTTAATTCGCGGTGTAGTAATTAACAAGTTTCGCGGACAGCGATCGCTTTTAGAACCGGGAATCAAATGGTTAGAAGAACGTACTAATATCCCCGTTGTTGGCGTAATTCCTTACTTAGAACATATGTTTCCAGCGGAAGACTCGCTTGACCTACTGGATCGGAAATCTCACAAAAACATCAGCGAACTGAACATTGCTGTTATTCGCTTACCGAGAATTGCCAATTTTACCGACTTTGACCCCTTAGAATCAGAATCCTCAGTTAACGTAAAATACTTAAGCCCAAAGCAAGATTTAGGACATCCAGATGCCGTAATTATTCCAGGGACAAAAACCACAATTCCCGACTTGCTATTATTGCAAAAAAGCGGTATGGCAGAAGCAATTCAACATTATGCCGCATCTGGTGGAACAGTCTTGGGTATCTGCGGCGGGTATCAAATGCTCGGTCAGATGATAGCCGATCCTGAGGGGATAGAAGGGCACGCCGGCAGATATCAGGGTTTGAATCTATTACCGATAAAAACCGTGATTACAGGGCAGAAAATCGCTCGCCAGCGTCAAGTAACCTCGAATTTTCCGCAAATGGGCTTGCCCGTAAATGGCTTTGAAATTCACCAAGGGCGATCGCGCATCGAAATGCCAGGAACAGATTCCAAAGCTTTCCAACCTTTATTTGACGATATTAATTTAGGTTTAGTAGATAGTTGCCAATCAGTTTGGGGTACTTATCTCCACGGGATTTTTGACAATGGTCCCTGGCGTCGCGCTTGGTTAAATCGCCTGCGTCAACAACGGGGTTTAAAATCTCTACCTACAGGCGTTGCCAACTACCGCGAAGAGCGAGAAAGTATTCTAGACTCCCTTGCCACGGAAATAGAACGCCATTTAGACTTAACTCCATTTTTGTCTCCGTAGGGTGGTGTTTTATGAGTGTCCGTATTCGCTTTTTACCAGATGATGTCACGGTTGATGCCGAAGTGGGAGAATCCCTGCTGGATGTAGCAGATAAAGCCGGGGTATTCATTCCCACTGGTTGTTTGATGGGGTCATGTCATGCTTGCAGTGTGGAATTAGATGATGGTAATATCATTCGCGCTTGTATTACCTCAGTACCCCCAGCAGATGAAGAGTTGACGATTAATCTGTTTAGCGATCCAACTTGGTAATGGCGTTTATCGCAGAAGTCACAACAAATTTCTAGAACCAAAGTGGATGTAGCTGAATTAGTACAGATTTTAATTATTCTTCTGGTCCTTGCCACTGGTGTAGCCCTGCTATCCCGTCGGTTGCGAATGCCTTATGTAACAGGTTTAGTATTGGCAGGTTTACCAATTACTGAGCTATTGTCTCGTCGCATTGGTTTAGATCCAACCCTTGTTTTGAATCTTTTCCTGCCAATTCTAATCTTTGAAGCTGGTATCAATACAGATGTTAGCCGCCTACGCAGCACCTTTAAACCGATTGCTCTCCTGGCTGGTCCGGGGGCTGTGCTTTCTAGTGCTATTGTTGCCGTCCTTTTAAAATTTGGGCTGGCACTGGCTTGGATACCCGCTCTATTTGTAGGAGTCATCCTGGCAAACACTGATACTGTTTCAATGATTGCCGTCTTTAAGGAGATACCCGTACCCTCCCGGCTTTCCACCATCGTTGAAGGAGAAACTCTATTCAACGATGCGGCTGCCCTAGTTTCGTTCAACCTGATTTTGCAAGTATATTCCACAGGTTCGCTCACGTTACTAGAGGGAATCCAACAACTGCTATTTATCTCTCTAGGAGGCTGCCTCGTGGGGTTAGTCTTAGGCTACTTGAGCATACCTGTATTTGCCCGTTTAGATGATCCCCTTAGCAGTCTCTTACTGACGGTAGCAGTTGCATTAGGAACTTTTCAGGTAGGGCAATTTCTTGGTGTATCAGGTGCTGTGGCTGTAGTTATAGCTGGATTAATTTTCGGGAATTTTGGGATTTCTGGCAATACTTCTGCTTCCAGTCGGATCACCTTGTTGAGTTTCTGGGAATATGCCAGTTTTACCGTCAACACCTTTATTTTTCTGCTGATTGGTGTAGAAATAAACCTGTTAACACTCTGGAGGACTTTACAGTCTATCCGCTGCTAGCAGGGATTCGTTGGATTGACGGCCCAATTCCGCTGCGCTGGCAACATTTACTCTTTTTCGGCAACATTAAAGGTTCACTCTCAATGGCTCTGGCGTTGAGCTTACCCACCACGCTACCAGGGCGAGAATATCTCATCGCTTTAGTCTTCGGCAGTGTGCTGGTGTCGTTAGTGGGACAGGGTTTAAGCTTGCCGTGGGTGGTAAAACGCTTAAAATTATCTAAATTTTCAGAGGCTCAACAGCAAGTTGAAGAATTACAAGCTCAGTTAATCACCGGTAAGGCTGCACAAGATGAATTAGATAGCCTGTTGAAGTCAGGGGTGTTGCCAAAAGCCGTTTATGAAGAAATGCGATCGGCTTATCAGGTGCGAGTAGCAGGAGCAGAAAAGACATTGCGTGAATTTTATAATCGCCGTCCACAGGAGTTTGACACAACAAGTGGGGAACACACAAAACTTGATGCTATTCGTCGCCGTTTACTGCTAGCCGAGAAAGCTGCACTCAACGAGGCAATGCGTAAACGAATTCTTTCAGAAGAAATTGTTCAAGCGCGGATACGAACTATAGATGAACAACTGCTCCGACTTGAGGATGATTGATAGCTTTTTAAGAACCCTGCACAGAAGATGAGCGCTTGCGATCGCTTTGACTTTTGATAACCCTGCCAGGACTAATAAAAGAAATTCCTTGCTGGAAGTCAGTACCAATCATAACTGCCTCAATCACAGGCTCAGAAACTTCTGTTTGGGCTACCCACTCCACAATAAAGTTTGCTCCTAAACCGCCACTGGTGTCAGTTTTATTTACAACATAATCTGTAGAAGCGATCGCACTAAGTTCGATAGGGCGCTCTAAATATTGCTTAACTAACTTACCATTTGAATCGTAGTAGCGTACAGAAGTAATGATGATAGGTTTAGTCAAATCTGTATTACGAATACTCAGCGTAGCCGCTAAATTGAAAATCTTCTGCTGATCCTGCTGATCCTGATGATAGATATGAGAATAGACGGGGACATAGATAGTTTGACCCATTGCTATTTTGAAATTTTCATCCAAAGTGACCACCTTTTGAGATGGAGTTACCCCTTCGGTATTTGATTGTGACTTTGGTTGAATTTTAGACGATGTGCAAGACGCAAGAACAATAACAGCAATTGCTAAATAAAAATTTAGATACAGCTTCATTAAAATTATTTACAGCCTTCGATAAAATCAATGACTTGATGTAATGAGCCTGGTTTTGTCACAATTAGCACAGTTGAACCCGGTTCCAGTACTGTACTGCCGTTAGGAATCATCAAATCTTCGTGGGGATGGGGTTGATAGCCAATAATTAGAGAGCCAGTGGGAAACCGGGAATCCTGAGCAATTTCGGCAATGGTACGACCAACCACGTAGCAATTGTTGGGAATGGAAAGTTTCAAAACTTCAATCTGCCCCTGGTCAAAATGCATCATCGATTGTACTTGCGGATACTCAATGGCATTTACCATCGTTGAAACCGCTAGCTCAACAGTACCAATGATATGGTTGGCTCCTGCCAAACGAAATGGTTCAGCAAAATCATAGTGGCGCATCCGAGCCAGAATATGAGGAACACCGTAATGCTTGGCGAGAGTCACCATTGCCAAGTTCAAAGCATCATTTCGCAGAGCAGCCACTAAAGAGTCGGCTTTACGAATCCCAGCTTCTAACAATACTTCTGTACTCACTGCACTGCCTTCAAAAGCCATCGCTCCTACTTGTTCACGCGCATAGCGGCAAGCGTTAGCATCAATGTCAATGACAGCAACAGTATGCCCTAGTTCTACCAATTTTTGAGCCAAACTCACGCCCACTAAGCCTGCTCCACCAATTAGCACGTACATAGCTGCTCCTGATGTTCAACTTACTACTTTACTTTACAGGTTTGCAAGAAAGTGAAGGTATAGCTTGACTGGCTTGTTTGACATTTTTGAGAGATAGCTTGGTACACTAACAGATGCAAATGCTTCAACTCATGGGGTGGAACAAAAGAACAGAATTACGAGCAACCTTTTTGATGATCTGCACTACAACTGCTAGATCTCTCAAACACTTACGGAGCGGGAAAAAAGATTTCGGTATAGTTATGATACTTTTATGCCGCTCTCCCTTGGCGAAGCGCCTCTCTATGAAGGAGAAGGGGAGACGCTGCGCGAAGGATTTTGTTTTTGCATAGCCTCTCTATCAGGGAGAAGGTTGCTCGGCAGATCGCGCTTTTATGCGTCCCCACTCCTGAACATCCCAACGCCTAGGAACAGGTTTGGTATGACGGATATCGTCTCTTTTTAGAATCAATTACCCGACTGGGGTGTTGTAGCTGGTCTAATTATCGGCGCTATCCCCACACCTGGGTTGACTGGCTGCTGTTTACCTTGAAGTAGCATTTGTTGTTGTCTTTTTCTAAAATCTAACGCTGCTGTATCCAGTTGTTGGTTTTGTTCTCTGGCAAAGTCCTGGTTCAAACCGCCAAAATTAGCGTTATGAATCAACTGAAACAAACTGAAAGGATTTTGCTCAGTATTGGTGCGAGATAGAGGATCGGTACTGTTTAGAGGATCGACGTTTTGCGGATCGTTAATCGAGCCGATTTGAGCCAAGCTAGGTTCAGACATTAGCAAGGAAGTAACGCCAATTCCAGTCACAGTAAGAATAAAGAGTTTGGTAAGCGGTAAAAATGGGATTTTCATGCAGTTTTGCCCCTTGTTGAATATATTTCCACATCAATTATGCTTTATCTTAAGCAAGAGTCCGGCGCAATTGGGGCTGAATGCTCAATAAGGCGACAACAGCAAAGCCCAACAATATCAGCAACGCTTCGCCAAAGGTAACAGCACCCCAAGGAGCTTGCATTACTACACTACCGAGTCCCCAATCACTGTGAAGATAAAGGTAGCGAATTGGTTCGATCGCGTAACTAAGAGGATTAAGGGTAGCGACAACCTGCAACCATTTAGGCATGAAGGATAAAGGAGCCAAAGCAGTGCTAGCAAACAATAGCGGTAGGTTAGTTACAAAAATTACCGCAATTAGTTCGATGTGTCCGGGTAAAGCAAAAGCCAAACCGAGGGAGATAGCTGTAACGCCCAAAGCCAAGAGAAAGACAATTAAGGCGATCGCACTCAAACCAGCCAAATCCGGTAGTCCAGCCCCCAAAAACGCCGCCGCCGTGACAATCACCGCTGCTTGCAACAAACTTTGGCTGATAATAAAGATTGCCGAAGCCAATACAATCGAAAAGCGCGATGCCAAAGGTGCCACAAGTAAGCGATTCAAAAACCCGAATTCTCGGTCAAACATCACTGGCAAGCCCGCATTCAGCGCTCCGGCAAAGGCAGTAAAAACAATTACCCCTGCACTCAAAAACTGTCCGTAATTTGTGGTACTGCCAAATATACCTTTTGGCGCATTTTGAAATAAAGCACCAAACAGCACCAACCACATCACCGGCTGAATAATTCCCGCAAGCAAAGTTGATGGACGACGCTGCAACTGAATAAACAAGCGACGAGTCAAAGCAAGCGTCTCTTGCACCAATTCACCAACAAAATTAGGAGCCGCATCAGCCTTAATTGATGGCGATGCTAGTTGTTGCCAACTTATATCAGATTTAGGAGTAACACTCATATTGATTTTGGATTTTAGATTGGGCAATGGGCAATGGGCAATGGGCAATGGGCAACGGAAAATGAGAGATTCTTTCCATGACCCATGCCCGATGCCCGATGCCCTTATCTCATATTTTGTTTCTTTTCTGCTTTCGGATCGCGATTTGCTACGGCTGCTAGTTCTGCATCCATCAATGTGCGTCCTGTGGCAGCGAGGTAAACATCATCTAAACTAGGGCGAGATTGGGCGATACCAAACATCGGTAAGCCTGCGGAATTCAGCTTTTGTTGGATGGTAATTAAAGCATCATTCTGCTGTGTCACCACCAAGTTGAGAGAATTACCTTGTGCGCTATTAATGATGACTTCTTGGACAAAAGGCAAAGATTGCAATAGGCTTTTAGCTTTTTCGGCTTCTTCGACGGGGGAAAATTCACGGATTCGCAAAGTAATGCGATCGCCCCCTAATTTATCTTTCAACTCTGATGGTGTGCCGGCAGCAATTACAACGCCGCGATCAATAATCGCGACGCGATCGGCTAGCGCGTCAATCTCTTCTAAATAATGGCTGGTAATTAGTACTGTTGTTCCAGCCGCACGCAACTTTCGTAAAAAATCCCATACCACAAGACGGGTGTCTATGTCAAGTCCTACCGTTGGCTCATCTAAAACTAAAACATCCGGTGCATGAAGTAAGCCAGCCGCCAAATCTAGACGCTTGTGTAAACCCCCAGAATAAGTTCCTGTCTTTTTATTGGCATATTCCTGCAAACCGAGTAAATCTAATACCATATTTACCCGCTGCTTTATCATTGCACCGGGTAAATGATAAAGTGCCGCTTGTAGTTGTAGCAGTTCTCGTCCAGTCAGCACTTTATCTGGAGCAACTTCCTGAGCTACATAGCCTAACTTTTGTCTGGCAGCTTTCGGATTGTCCAGCACAGAAATACCAGATACTTCGATTTTGCCAGCATCTGGTGTGGTAAGAGTACATAAGGTACGCAAAGTAGTTGTTTTACCGGCTCCGTTGGGACCGAGTAAACCAAAGATTTCTCCTGGTTCTACCTGAAAGGAAACATCCTTCACGGCTTCAACTGTGCCGTAGCGTTTTTGTAGGTTTTGAATTAAAACAGCGGGAGCCATGACAACAGCTTATCCCTAATTTACAAATCTCAATAAAGTCTAACTAGTTTCATTGTAGCTGTCTTTCGCCTACCCAATGACTGGGCAATGGGCACCTTCGCAATGGGAATTAAACAAGTTTAATAAAGTAATGCGTGTTCTAATAGGATTCTTTCCATGACGCGGCTATGCGCGGCTGTCGGGCACTGCCTCCCCAACGCACTGCCTCCACCATGACGCGGCTATGCGCGACTGTCGCAAAGTCTGCCGGATAGAATCTTCAGTTCTGCGCGAGCGAATGCGGGAAACCCTTGTCACGGCACTGGCTCCGCCATGCCCCATGCCCTATTGCCTATTGTCAATATCTAATTTTGACAAATCTTCACCTGTATCTGCTTATAATATAAGCAAGTAATTACTTGCATTCGTTTTGTGGAGAATTTTGGATCGAAGACAGCACAAACTCGTGCGCGATTAATTAAAGCAGCAACTGAAGTATTTGCGAATGAAGGTTTATCTGGAGCGACAACCCGTGAGATTGCGCGTGTTGCAAAGGTAAACGAAGTAACTTTGTTTCGTCATTTTCAAAACAAAGAGCACCTACTAGCAGCCGTGATCGAGCAAATGATAGCTTTGCAGGCTGAAGCCTTAGCCAACGAGGATGAGTGGACTCAGGATCTACTCATAGACTTAAGACATTATGCAATACTATTCAATCAGATGTTGGAGGAACATGAAGGTTTAATTCGGACATTTATTGGGGAAGCGAAGCGACATCCTAATGCTGCCTGTCAAATATTACATGATTCTGCTGAATCGCTGTATAAAAAGCTAATTCTATACTTAGAAAGGGGTCAGAAAAACGGCACAGTACGTCCAGATATAGATGCAGAAATAGCAGTAGATATGTTTACAGGTATGCTGCTTTCTGGAATGCTGCGTCGCACTGCTACCCCAACTACAGTAAGCTATAGCTGTGAATGCTACATCGATGCTTGCGTTGATTTGTTTATCCGTGGTATTAGCACTATGCCAATAAATACAGAGAATTTCTCTGTCAAAAAATTAGAAGAGCATTGACCTGAGTTTTTTATAACTATAAATATAGGTTTATAAAACACACATAAAAGAAACTTACGTAGACAAAAAATCGTTGAAAAATCTCTGTAAATGATTTTTCAACTAACCACAGGTTACCCAAGTCTAAGTAAAAAAAGAGAAAACAAGCATGTCCCAATCTAATTTATCTGAGTCTTCTGTACCCCTAGAAATAGAACAGGTTGCTGTTAATGATGACCGTCAGTCTGAACAAGAGTCCATAGCACAAGAGCAATTTTTGCAGCCACGTAAAAAGCGAAATTGGCTGGTGATATTGGGAATTATGCTTATAGTGATTGGAGGTGCAGGTTTTGGTTGGCGTTGGTGGCAAAGTCGTGGCGAGAATGCAGCCTCAGGTGCTGCGGCAATGGCTGGTAAACCTATGGCAATTCCTGTCAAGCTAGCTACTGTAGAGACGGCAACTATAAGACAGACTTCGGAATTTATTGGCTTTTTAGAGGCTGGACGCTCTGTAACATTAAAGCCAGAAATTGAAGGGCGAGTAAGTCAGATTTTAGTGAAAGAAGGCGATCGCGTCAGAGATGGGCAAGTAATAGTTCGCCTGCAAAGCGACGATGCGGAAGCTCAACTAGTACAAGCAAAAGGAACACTAGAACAATCCAACGCACGTCTTGCCCAGCTAAAAGCGGGTACGCGCAAAGAAGAAATTGCCCAAGCCAGAGCCAAGTTAGCTCAAGCACAAGCCCGTCTGGCAGATGCCCAAGCCGGAGCGCAACCAGAAGAAATTGCTCAGGCTCAAGCGCAAATTGAAGCAGCTCAAGCCGATGTCGTCTTGGCACAGTCAAGAGGCAAGCGATACCAACAATTAAGAACAGAGGGTGCGGTTTCCCAAGATCAGCTAGAAGGATATCTGCAAGAACAACGAAGTGCTGAAGCTAGACTGCGAGAGGCTCAAAGAAAGCTAGAGCAACTTCGCAAAAGTAGAAGCTCTGATATTAGCGAGTTAACCGCAGCCGTTGAACAAGAAAAACAAAATTTGACGCAGTTGGAGAACGGACCGCGCACTGAAGAAATTGCCCAAGCGCGATCGCAAGTTACTCAAGGGGTAGGACAAGTGCAAGCTGCACAAGCCCAACTAAAGTATACAAGAGTTCTAGCTCCTTTCACTGGCGTTGTTGGTGATATCCCGGTGAAAGTGGGAGACTATGTAGGCAAAGGAGACGAACTCACCACACTCACCAAAAACGACTCTCTGGAACTGAATATAAACGTTCCTCTCAACCAAGCCAAACAATTGCGCTTGGGATTAGCAGTACAAATGCTCGATGCCCAAGGCAAACCAACAGCAGGCGGTAGAATAAGTTTTATCTCTCCAAATGCTAGTGCAAATTCGCAGACAGTTTTAGTTAAAGCGACTTTTGGCAATGCCGGTGGACCATTGCTCAATCGTCAGTCAGTGCCAACCAGAGTCATCTGGGATCAGCGCGCAGGAATTTTAATTCCAGTTACAGCAGTCTCTCCTATCGGTGGAGAGACTTTTGTATTTGTGGCTCAAGCGGCAGAAAATCCCAAAGCGGGAATGCCGACTTTAGTGGCTCAACAAAAACCCGTGAAGCTAGGAGCAATTGAAGGAAATAATTATCAAGTTGTTGAAGGATTGAAGGCTGGTGAAAAAATCGTTGTTTCCGGCATTCTCAACTTAACTAATGGCGCTGCTATCAAGCCTGAAGAAGCCAGCAATCAGAATCCCTAACATGGCTAATAAGTAAATGAGTGTAAATAAACCAAACGCTCGCTCGCAAAGACGGTGCACGTTCCGTGTCGCCACTCAGCGAGTAGGGGGAACCACGGCAGGTGCGGGAGTGTTGGCAAAGCCGCGATAGCGCACTGCCTCCCCTTCGCCCTTGGCGTCTCCCCTTCTTTCTCATAGAGAGGCGCTTCGCCTTTGAAGAAGACCGCGCTGGCTCACTACGAACAAAGCGTATTTTATGTTTAATTACGCCCACTTACTTAGCAATTAGCCATTAGTAATTCCCAATGCCCAATCCCTAATATTACAAAACAATGTTTGTTGATTTTTTTATTAAGCGACCAGTCTTTGCTACGGTCTGCGCTATCATTATCCTTTTGTTGGGATTAATTAGTATTCCAACACTGCCGATCGCTCGTTTTCCAGAAATTAGTCCCAACCAAATCAGCGTTACCGCCAACTATAGTGGAGCCAGTGCGGAAGTCGTCGAAAGTGGGGTAACAAATATCTTAGAAAGGCAAATCAACGGCGTTGAGGGTCTAAGATATATGACTTCCAGCAGCAGTAATGATGGCACCAGTACAATTACAGCCACCTTTGAAGCATCGCGGGATAAAGATATTGCTGCTGTCGATGTTCAAAATCGTGTTTCTGTAGCCCAACCGCAACTACCAGATAACGTACAGCGCACGGGAGTTAGAGTATCAAAGCAATCTAGCAACATTCTCTTAGCATTTGGTTTATATACCGATAACAATGAGTACGACAATATCTTTTTAAGCAATTATGCTGACCTTTATGTGGCAGACGCCATAAAAAGAGTCAAAGGCGTTGGTGATGTGCGAATTTTTGGCGAACGTCGGTACGCAATGCGGTTGTGGTTAAACCCAAATCAACTTGCTAGTCGGGGATTAACGACTCAGGATGTCATCAACGCACTCTCCGAACAAAACTTGCAAGTCGGCGCTGGGAGAATTGGACAAGAACCAGCCCCAAAGGGACAAGAGTATCAAATTGACGTGCGTGCTACCAGCAGATTGACAAATACCTCTGAATTTCAAGAAATTGTTCTGAAAACTGAGGATGATGGCACTTTAGTTAAGCTTAAAGACGTCGGCAGGGCAGAATTAGGAGCAGAAAATTATAACACATTTTTGCGATTTCGCGGCAAAGATGCTGTAGGCGTAGGTATTTATCAGGTTCCTGGTAGTAATGCCTTGGATGTTGCTAAAGGCGTGAAAGCAGAAATGCAGCGATTGGCTGTTAGTTTTCCGCCTGGGTTGAAATATCAGATAGGTTTTGACACAACAACATTTGTGGAAGAGTCTTTGGCAGAAGTTGTCAAGACTTTGATTGAAGCGGTAGTGCTGGTTATTATTGTTATTTTTGTTTTCTTGCAGGACTGGCGCACTACTTTAATTCCAACGCTGACGATTCCTCTAGCTTTGGTTGGGACATTCATTTTCATCAGAGCTTTTAACTTTTCGATTAATAGTTTGACTTTGTTTGGTTTAACTTTAGCATCGGGGATGGTAGTAGACGATGCTATCGTTGTGGTTGAGCAAATCAGCCGCTTTATTCAAGATAAAGGAATTAACCCCCGCCAAGCTGCTAGTGAATCAATGGCTGAACTTTTTGGAGCAGTTATTGCTACTTCACTAGTATTGATGGCGGTGTTTGTGCCGGTGGCGTTTTTTCCGGGAACAACCGGAGCGCTTTATCGGCAATTTGCGCTAACGATCGCCTTTTCGATTGTCATTTCCACATTTCTGGCTTTGACGCTGACACCTTCTTTGTGTGCATTGTTACTGCGTCCAGGTCAACAAGCTTCCGGCTGGCTTGGTTGGATTTTTAAGCAAATTAATCGCTTTTTAGACTGGGTAACGCGGGGTTACAAGCGATCGCTTACCTTTTTAACAGGCATTAAAAGCATCGTTATTGGGCTGTTTATCGTCTCTTTAGGGATGACTGCTTGGCTTTACACAACAGTACCTACAGCCTTTCTACCTGAAGAAGACCAAGGCTATTTCCTGACAATTATCCAAGGACCTCAAGGAGTTTCGCTGCAATACACCAGCGAAGTCATGGCAAAGATAGAAAAAGAAATTTTACCACTTCCTGAAGTTCTAGGAACTTTTGCTGTGGGAGGCTTTGGTTTTAGCGGTAGCACTGCCAATAGTGGCATCATATTTACAACTTTAAAACCTTGGGACGAGCGCTCGAAACCCGATCAATCAGTCCAGGGAATTTTGGGTAAGTTGCGTGGGAAATTATCCACAATTCCAGAAGCGCGAATTTTGCCTGTGAATCCACCTGCTATTCAAGGTTTGGGTAACTTTGGCGGCTTTGCATATCAACTTCAAGACCGCAGAGGTAACACTGAGTTACAAGATTTAGTTAAATCAATGGGACAGTTACTCGGTCGCGCCAATCAGACACAAGGATTACAAGCTGTATTTAGCACTTTTGCCGCCAACACACCACAATTGCTAGTTGAAGTAGACCGCAACAAAGCTAAAACATTGCAAGTCTCTATAGATGATATTTTCAGCACCTTACAAACTGCTTTGGGGTCACAATACGTAAATGATTTCAATCTCCAACGGCGCAATTACCGAGTGTATGTCCAAGCCGACCAACAATTTCGCTCTAATCCAAAAGATATCGAACAACTGTATGTTCGTTCTCAAAAAAATGAAATGATTTCTTTAGGTAACTTAGTTAAAGTTACTCCGACTGTGGGAGGGCAAACAATTAATCATTACAATTTGTTCCGCTCAATTGAAATTAACGGTGCCGCTGCTGCCGGTTTTAGTTCTGGAGATGCTATTAAGAAAATGGAGCAGGTATCTAAAGAAGTTTTACCAGCAAGCTATGGCTATGAATGGTCAGGAACTGCTTTAGAAGAAATCGAATCTGGTAATTTAGCACCGATTATCTTTGGTTTAGGACTTGTCTTTGTCTTTTTAGTTCTAGCGGCTCAATATGAAAACTATATTGACCCAATCATTATTCTGCTTTCGGTTCCATTGGCGATTTTTGGCGCACTTATCGCTCAATCAATGCGCGGTTTTTCTAATGATGTTTACTGTCAAATTGGTCTAGTAATGTTGATTGGTTTGGCTAGTAAAAATGCTATTTTGATTGTGGAATTTGCCAACCAATTGCGAGAACAAGGTATGTCGATTACGAAAGCGACAATTGAAGCTTCTCAAGAGCGGTTGCGTCCAATTTTGATGACGGCATTTTCTACTTTGTTGGGGATTTTCCCCTTGACTACTGCCACAGGTGCAGGTGCGGGAAGTCGTCAATCTTTAGGAACAGCCGTGTTTGGCGGTATGTTGATTGCTACTTTTCTAAGTTTGTTTGTAGTGCCAATTTTGTACATCGTGATTAAAATGACAACCGAGCGTTTTACTAATCCTAATCGACGGCATCAACTCCAAACAGATACAGCTGTAGTCGAAAGAGAAACTGTTTCCCATTCGACAAAAACAAAGAGTTAATATAGCGATTTTCGGTTTGGTGAGGTACAGGCTATGACCTCACCCCGATAAAGCTTCGCTTTATCTCCCCTCTCCTTGGTAAGGAGAGGGGTTTGGCGTGAGGTTTTCAATGGTTATTGTATAGAACATCATTCAAATTGAAGTTGAGGCATCAGCTGGAGAGTGCCAATACCTAACTCTTTCGGCGAAAGCGATCGCGCTTCAAATAAAGCCATCATATCGCGCAACTGAGGATTTCCGCGAGAAGCACCTGTAAGTCCTTTGGCAATAATTAAGCCACAGTAGCCATGAGTATTTTTACACCGCTGATTCCATTTTTTCCGTGCTTCTACATGAATCGGGTCATCATCCAAAAACTCACCAAAGAGAAATAATTCGCCGTTGTTAGTTTGCAATAAACCTAAGTCGTAGCGATCGCCATCGAAGGCATCGGCACCGGGATTAAAACAAATTGCTTTAAGTTTCCCTGCCGCTTCAATATTTTCAATTACAATCTTCGCCTTGGGACGAGAAGTCTGAATTAAAATCACAGGCAATCCGTCACCTACTTGTTCAATTTCGCCTGCTTGATGGTATGTTACACCGTTGCGTAAATATTCCAACATTTCCCAAGACACCACCCCCAAACTGAGGAAGGAATCTTCGGGAATCAAGTCATCTCGCAATGACCGGAACATCGGGTTATCGGGAAAATCCCCCTCGTCTTGACTGCCAAAGCCTGCCATTTCCTCTAATTCGCCTGCTAACTGCGGCATCGTCGAGACAGTAACACTCACTGATTTAGTTAATTCATCCGATGGCAGTGTAATACGATAGCGACGGCTTAGGGTAACGAAAGTTTCTCCTTGAAGCTGGCGTCGATGGTCGCGGATAAAGCGAGAGAAGCTTTCTAGAGCCACCAAGACTACAATACCTTCTTCGTCATACAAAACAGACCGCAGCCCTTCTAAAGGGTGGATATTGCCGAATGTAGGGTCAATTTCCGATAACGGCAAATCTGCAAGATCGTCAACATCATCCTCATCTTCATCAATGGCGTTGCTACGCTCAAAGGTGAGAAACAGACAATCTTGCTTGAGGAAAGCTTCTTCTAAACGCTCTTGCGATTCATCATCTCTTAAAACCGTGGCACGAAATCGCTTGAGAGAATCTTCTGAGCGATAAAACAAAATCCCATACTCCATCCCCAGCATTCCCATGACTGAGGCGTAAAGTGTACCAACATCCCACTTATTAATTTCTATTGATAAGATTTGTTGTTCTTCCAAAAATTCCCAAGGAGCTGCGCTCCATATTGCCAATGCTTTATCGCGCAGGGTTGAGGCATACTGTGGAGGTAATTCGGGGACTTGGCTATCAACGATTTCCGCAAATCCGCGAAATAGTTCATCAATTAAATGCAATTCGGGTGCGTAGTCAATGGCAATATCCAAATCTTGCAGTACCCCGCGCAAGTAAAATTGGATCTCCCGGTCTCTAACTACTATTCTTTGCGGACGAGCTGGTTTAGCGGGACTGTGGGGATGCTCCATTGCTCGCATGAGAGTGCGAACGATCGCCTCTGGACCAGTGTCGGGATCGACAACATCCATTCCGCGCACAATTCCTTGAGAGCCATCCACCCAAAGAATGCATTCTCCTTTTCCTTCCGAGTCATCTCTACTTGGTGATGACATCGGACGGCGATCGCCCTCCCATACAGAAGGAATTTGAATTAATTTCTGCAACCGACGACTGGTAGAGCGATTAAAACTTGTCATAAAGTAAAGAAGGTCAAAACAAGCAATGTGCAAGTAAAATTAAGCAAAATGGCGACCGTTAGCTAAAAATTAATTAACACGGCTACACTTTTATAGGGGTTAGGCTGCTGGCTACCAATGCCTGCTATTCAAAAACACCAAATTAGAAAGACCGAGTCCCTCAATTCTAGAATAAAAATCTTTGGCAGCTTTTTGCGGCTTTTAAAGGAGTATTTACAATTTGGTACTCTGGGACATCAATGTCGCTAGAATGGATACACTCAACAGCAAGGAGCGACCTCGGCGCGAGAGCTTGGGGTTTCAACTTACAAACTTGCCCAGATAAAGTTCTGGTTATACCACATAAAGGAGTTGAAAAGCAGATGACACAAGCACAAGTATCTCAACGGGGAATTCAACTGAGTGAAGCCGCATTGCAACAAGTGAAACGGTTGCGGGATAGTCAAGGTACAGACCTCTGCTTGCGGGTAGGAGTGCGTCAAGGTGGCTGTTCTGGGATGTCTTACATGATGGATTTTGAAGACGCTAGTAAGATTACCCCCGAAGATGAAATGTTTGATTATGATGGCTTCAAAATTCTTTGCGATCGCAAAAGCTTATTATATCTTTATGGCTTGATGCTTGATTATAGCGATGCCATGATCGGCGGTGGTTTCCAATTCACTAACCCCAACGCCAATCAAACCTGCGGTTGCGGTAAGTCATTTGGTGTTTAGTCATTAGTTCAAAGTCCATAGTCAACAGTCCACAGTTGAAGGGTTTTTGACTATTGACTAATACACAAGCAATTAATGACTATTGACTCATGACTAATGATTCTTGACTCTTGATATGACTAATACTGTTGACTCTCTGTTTGATACAGGTTTAGAACGCTATAAAGCCGGAGAATCAGTAGATTCTTTAATCCCTGTGTTTCAAGAAGTATGCGATCGCGCTCCTAAAAGTAGTTCCGCTTGGACTTGTTTGGCGTGGTTGTATCTGCTAGATGATAAACCAAACTCTGCTCATAAAGCCGCGCAAAAGGCAGTAAAATTAAATCCACAAGACGCTCAGGCAAGAATTAATCTTGCCCTGGCGATGCTCGAAAAAGGCGAAAAAGGGTTAAGGCAACATATTGATTTTGCCCAACAATTAATATTTGTTAACCCAGAATGGCGGGATGATATCAAGAGCAGCATTGAAGACGGTTTAACCAGAAAACCAGATTGGCAGAGTTTGACAAAAGTCAAAAACTGGCTGTTTCCAGAGTAATTAATGATTGGTAATTGTTAGTGGGAGCGTGGTTAGTTATCAAAAATTCTCACTAACCACTCCCCACTGCCCATTCCCTACAAGCTATGCCCATTTTGCATATGAAAGATAAATTGTTAAGCTGGTTAAACTTGGTTTTGGTGGCTGATGTATTCTTGGTTTTGTTAGGATTTGCCTGGTTGGTGATCGCTGCGATTGGTGATGCTGCTGGAATAAATCTAGGTTTAGATTTATGGCATCAACTTTGGCAACCTGTATTTAACCCTGCGATCGGCATCCTCATGGGTGGTGCTATTCTTAGCGGTATTATCAGTTGGGTTTCGCGGAAATTCCTTTCAAGTCAATAGTTAGCTGTTCACGAAGAACCATAAAAAATATAAAATTTAGGGTGCGTTACGGACAGTCGTCCTAACGCACAAAAAAACTTGTATTTTTGATGCCGTACTTCGGCTAACATAAGCTACTAATAATGAGCGGTAAACCGCTCACTACCAACTAATACAGCAGATTGCAGGTTTATGAAGTACAGTATCTAAGGAAAGAAAGCTAAATATAAAGCCTTTTCCACTTCTGACTCCTGACTCCTGACTCCTGACTCCTGACTCCTGATGCCTTTATTTAAGAATTTGTGCCAGTGCAGGGTTCAAATTAGGATATTGGTACTTAAACCCAGTTTCTAAGGTGCGTTTAGGCTGGACTTGTTGACCTTCGAGAACTACAATTGCTCCATCACCCAAAAGAGCTTCAATTGCAAAACTAGGAACCGGCAACCAAGAAGGACGATTCATTATTTGCCCCATAGTCTGCGATAATTCTCCCATGCGGACGGGGTTAGGCGCAGTGGCATTATATACGCCTTGCATTTCTGGTTTGCTTAAGGCTTCCACTATTAAATTAACTATATCATCTAAGTGAATCCACGAGAACCACTGCTGACCGCTGCCAATGGGACCACCAGCGAACAGTTTGAAGGGGGTAATCATTTTGCCTAAAGCACCCCCGGTTCCCAAAACAATACCGAAACGTAGAATTACCAATCGCACACCAGATGCTTGTACTTTTTGCGCTTCAGTTTCCCAAGCTTGGCAGACGTGAGCGAGAAAATCGTTACCAGAAGGGCTATTTTCGTCAAACGTAGCGGTTTCACTAGTGCCATAGTACCCAATAGCCGAAGCATTTACTAACACAGTTGGCTTAGGGTTAGCTTTGGCGATCGCTTCGACAATTTTTTGCGTACTGAGTTGGCGACTGTTGAGGATTTCCTGCTTCCGTTCTGGTGTCCAACGTCCCTCACCGATGGGTTCTCCAGCAAGATTAACTACAGCATCACAACCTGATAAGGTATCCTGCCAAGAACCAGAGACAGTTGGTGTATAGGCAATAATTTTTACATTCGGGAAAGCCTGAGAAGGAAAAACTTTTTGGGCAAAGGCGGTGTTACGAGTTAACACTACCACTGTTTGACCTTCCTTGTGAAGTCGCTCTACCAAACGACTGCCGACAAATCCTGTTGCTCCGGTAATTGCTACTTTCATTTTGCTTTTCTGCCCAGCTTAGTATATTAAAGTTTTTTATCAAATTTTTAGCTTGTTTTACCTTCCACTTTAGGTAACAGAAATTTGATTGTCTGTTGTTTTGCTTTATTTTTTCACTAACAACTTTGGCTTTCTCATGAATCTATAACTAAATAACTATGCATAAATAAAAATATCGATGTAAACAAATGTAAAAAGCATGTTTTCTTCCTATGTCCCATGATGCCAGATCCCTCTTTTTACGGAGACCAAGGCGAACAACGTTTGTGACCTACCTTCAGCTTGGTGGAGAGCCGGCACAGGCGATCGCACGGATTTGTGATTGAGAGGGAAAACGCCACATGTAAACGCTGCCCAAAGTGATATTTAATTGTACCAACCTACTTACTTGGCTTTTACATGCTTCGATATTATAGGATGGACGGAGTGTTGCAAGGCTTGGGGCTATTATGGCTCGCTATACGTGTTCATTTATTGTTTCTGTGACTATTGACCATCTCCAGCCATTGCTTGTAGAACTTCTACATGACTGTGAGTTTGATGTTCAGTACTATACAGCCGATTACATTATGGCTCGTGAAATTCCTGGTAGTGTTTCCTTCTCGAAGTTAGTGAGGGTGGAAGTTTTGATTGATAAGTCAACAGCTACTGAAACCGAAACCCGGATGAGTATTGTGATTAAAAATGAGGAACTGCCTCTTCAACTTGATAATCACTGCCGACAAGTGTTTGAATACGTCAAGCAGGCGATCGAACATAATCGCCATTGGCATTTGATTGAAAGCATTGCGGGGTAGCCAGTGGCACATACGAGCAAGGCGTTTGCTGTAGCTAGCGCGAGAATATCAAGCTAGCTTAAGCAATACGCCTTTGGCAAAAAAGGAAAGGAAAGGAAGATCATAATAAAAACACACCAGTCTTGGCAGGTTTTCAATCTTCAATATCCTCGTCTATATCTTCAGCCATGCCGGGGTTTATGAGTGTGATATCATACTCTGTGGCATCTGTTTGTATTACGGGTCGTGCAGTATCTCTTAACAAATAATAAATAGCACGTACCTCAGGACCAAAAACAATCTCGTCTTCATTTTTGAGATCATGTGTTGGTATCTTGCGACCGTTGATCATTAAACCGTTGGCGCTAGGCTTGCCTTTGGCATCACCATCGACAATGCGATAATAATAATTATGACTTTTATCGTCTCGTGGCAGTCTAACTAATGTGGCATGACGGCGTGAGACAAACTGCGATACTAAAGTAATATCGCACTCGCGTCTACCGATAGAATACAAAGGGCGATCAAGCGTAAATTCTTTGCGCCCTTGATCATCTTCAATAATCAGTAGATGGCTTTCATTAGTTTCTGCTAGCTTAGTTTCTGCTGCCATTGACAAATCGTTGCTAGAAGTGGTTGTGTAATTAATTAAAATTTGTTTAGTGTAGTTTCTTGCCATTCTCGCGCACTCAAAGTCTGTACTACTAATTTAATATGCAGTTCAATTGCATATTGACTTGCAATATGAAAGAAGAACTTGGTTCTACTGTTTTGGCTGCTGTTGCTCTTTTAAGAGTATCAACAGGCTTTCTGAGATGCGATCCGAAGCTGACTAACGACTTAGTTTAACCTGATATGGGCAAAACCAAGACCTGCGCTGAAAAATTTTACCTCTAGAGGGGGATTTTACGCACTAGCGTGCAAATCGACGTAATAATAGTGAATTGCTAACGACGCTAACAGAACTAAACGCCATTAAAGCAGCAGCACCAGATGGACTCAGGACAAAACCGAAACTGGGGAACAACACACCAGCAGCTAAGGGAATGCCCAATGTATTGTATGCAAAAGCCCAAAATAAGTTTTGACGGATTTTGTTGAAAGTTGCACGACTAAGCTGAATAGATTCTACAACGTCGGTTAAGCGATCGCGCATCAGCACAATTTCAGCAGTTTCCATTGCCACATCCGTCCCAGAATGTAAAGCAATTCCCACATCGGCTTGCGATAACGCTGGAGCATCATTTATACCATCCCCGACCATCGCCACTAAGGATTGGGGATTGCGGATTGAGGATTGGTGATTGGGAAGAAGTTTTCCCAGTCCCCAGTTGCTTGTCACACCAGTTTGCTCAACGTTCGTGACCTTTGCACCTTTCTGCAAAGACTCAATTGCAGCTGCTTTTTTGCTAGGAGGGACACCTGCCATTACATTCTCGCTATCTAGCCCTAATTGGTTGGCTATAGCACTAGCTGCCTCTAATCTATCGCCACTCAGCAGCATCACCCGCAAACCCATCAAGCGTAACTTGTCAACCGCTGCTTTAGCGTCTGGTCTGAGGGTATCTTGAACCGCGATTAACCCTGTTAAAATCCCTTCTACTGCAACGTAAACGACAGTTTTACCATTTGCTGCCAATTCCTCCGCCATCTGGCGTGCAGTTTCATTCATAGAAACTCCGTGCCAACTTAACCAGTCGCAATTACCTAAAATTACGTTTATGCCTTCTACTACAGCAGATACGCCAAGTCCAGGTTCAGTATGAAAGTCTTTGGCATCTGGGATTAATAACTGTTGCTGCTGCGCTTCTTGCTGAATAGCTTTTGCGAGTGGATGGCAAGTACCGCTTTCTACTGCCGCTGCTAGTTGTATTAGGGAGTAGGGAGTGGGGGGAGAAATTACTTTTTTCTCTTCCTCGACTTTAATTACAAGGCAGTCAGTAACAGTGGGATTACCAGTAGTCAGAGTGCCTGTTTTGTCAAAAACTATCGTATCTAGCTGATGTACTCGTTCTAAAACGTCGCCACCTTTAATTAACAAACCTCGTTCCGCACCGATGCCGGTGCCTACGAGAATAGCTGTAGGTGTGGCAAGTCCTAAAGCACAAGGACAAGCAACTACCATCACAGCGATCGCTAACTTTAAACTCAACAATAGCCCGGACATAGCTGGGGCAGGATAACTTTGCCCGTGGTGAGACATATCCATTGCGCTCTCCATGCTGACATTTTGCCAAATGTGGGTACCGAAAAAGTACCAAAAGACAAATGTCAACACAGCCGCTGTCAAGACACCATATGTAAAGTAACCAGCGACTGTATCTGCTAATTTTTGTACTGGTGCTTTACGAGTTTGTGCGTCTTCTACCAGAGCGACAATTTGAGCTAAAGTTGTATCACTTCCAGTACGTGTGGCTTGAATAGCGATCGCTCCTGACTGATTTAGTGTTCCGGCTGTCACCACATCTCCGGGTTGCTTAATTATCGGCACAGCTTCCCCAGTCAACATCGACTCATCCACCGTTGTTTGCCCTACCATCACTTTGGCATCAACGGGGATTTTATCTCCTGGCAGTACTTGCAACCATTCTCCCACACGTACTTGCTCTGCTGGAATTTCGACAGCAGGCGAGCCGGCACCGGCTTTTTCTGGGTTGGCAATTAATCGCGCTACTTGGGGCTGAAGTGCTAGCAATTGCCTAAATGCAGCAGCAGCACGACCTCTAGCATATCTTTCTAATGTCCGCCCCAACAGAATAAAGCCAATCATCATCACTGGCTCATCAAAGAAGCAATCCCAACCCATTTGGGGGAACAGCAGCGCTACTAAACTAGCAGTGTAAGCCGTAAGGGTTCCCAATCCCACTAAAGTGTTCATGTTAGGCGCATTTCGCCGCCAACCGCGCCAGCCATCTACTAAAATCGGGCGTCCGGGAATTAATAACGCCACTGTTGCTAGTCCACAGTGAAGCCAGATATTATCAAGTGGCTGCATTGAGCCAGTCATATGACCAAAATGCCCAATTCCTGACAGCAGCAGCAATATTATAGCGATCGCTAACTGCCTAAGTGAAGAACGCATTTCTCGGCGCTGTCGTTTTGCCGGATCTTCGTCATCTTGCTTATCGCCTAATATTTTATTGCCAGTTTGCCGGGGTTGAGTTGGAAATCCAGCATCGGTCAATCGCTTCGCCACTGCATCTGGATCTACCGCACCAGCTTCAGACTCTACAACTGCTACTTCTGTCGCCAGATTTACACAGGCGCTTTTGACTCCAGGATGTTCGATTAACTGCCGTTCTACGGCTTTCACACACCCAGCACACTTCATCCCCCTGACATCTAAGGTGATTTTCTCTGTTGTCAGGGCTGGTTCTGCTGGGAGTTGAGTTTTTGGGACAAGTTGCATGGAAAGTGTGGGATTTGCTACGAAACTTCAACGCCAAAATAAAAGCGTCTCTATTTCGAGGGTAGGCTAAATCCGCAACTACGACAGGCAGTAAATCCTAATAACTTTTTTAAGTTATCATCCCGACTCCCCCCCTCCCCCACTCCTCATCTCTCCGTAGAAGGTGAGTTAACGTGTTGATTCGAGCGTAAATAAGTTACATAGATGAGCGCGGCTATCTGTAGTGGTATAAACGCAATCTGGCTTTTCCAAAAATCGCTGATTTGCAAACCAGATATACCGTTAAAATACCCAAAGCCAAACAGCAGGAAAATTATCAACTTTAGTTTTTTATTTTTAAGTGTCAGCATATGAGCAGTAATAGTAATTTGTGAGGATTATTTTCTAATTATTAGAAAATAAAAATTAGTTTTTCTTGTGATTTTATTAGAACCATCCCTGCTTCTTGACATAATAAGTATTAATAAATTCTTCATGGTTCTTGTTCAAATAAATCATGGCTTCAATTAAACCTACAAGTTGCATAATTAACAAGCTTAAGCCGTAGGTGAAATAACCGCCAACTGCGGAAATAACCAGCATAATTAAGCCTTCTGGAGTGTACCCCAGAATAAACTTATGAACGCCAAAACCACCGAAAAGAATGCCACAATAACTAGCTAGAATTTGTTTATTAGCGTGACTTGGGTTGACATTTGCCATATTAATGTTGCTCCTTTATGGATGTATAAAGTTTCCGGATTTTTGTGTAATTAAAAATAGCTTCAATTCCTTGTGGCACTATTGCTTCATGAAGAGGGGTAAAGGGAAAAGGGGAAGAGGTAAAGGGGAGGCAGTGCGTTGCGGTGAGACCAGCGCTGCGGGAGGGAAACCCTCCCGCAGGCGACTGGCGAACCCGAAGGGTGAAACACTTGGCGGTTGCCTGTACCGTCCCGCCAAAGTGTTGTTAGCGAAGCGTTAGCGACGCAGGAGCGTCACCCGTTCGCCTTGGTCTCCGACAGGAGAAGGGAGCGCTAGTTTCGTGGGGGGGTGGAGGAGTGAGGCATCTGGCGTTGGGTTTACCACGTTGTAGCATCTGCCGTGGAAGAAAATGTATTGGGATTGCGACCCCACCCAACTTAATAGACCACAACCTTTGAAGTGGGGATCTTAAACCCGATTGGGGAAAGAATTGGAAAAAAGAATTCTATGCGTGTTTTAATTCTTCCCCTTTCACGCTAGTTCGCCCAAGTCGGCAGAGCCTTTCCAAGCGACTGGCTTCCCTTTCCCCCTCCTTGATAAGCAACGCTAGAAGTATCAGAGAGGTTTTCAGCTTGGTCTAAAACCATCCCTGTTCTGAATGAGTATTGGTAACTTTGAGGCGAGATAAAATCCCAGCACAGCAGCTTTATGCTTATGTGACGCGAGATAATTCAATGTAGAAAGAATTAATCGCAATAATCGTCAACAACTACTCTGCTATATGACTTTCTACAGGTAAAGGTGTTTCTGTCCGGATTTTTTTTTGAGATTGTTGCAAGAAGTAGAACGCTATTATGAACGTTTTGCAAGAGCATTTATAACAGTGTCCTTTGATGGGGAGAATAATCTTTCCCTTACCTGTATGCCAAACTAGAGCGTAGGAATGAATCTGCTTTGCAGCGGATTTTTACGCTCTTGAGTCAAACGGGGATTTGCAACTAAATAATTTCAGCCCAAAAAGGCTTGAGAATGTAATTTCTATCTCAACATTGGCTTTAATTGCCACATTGAGATTTAGTGCTACATAGCTATTTTGTTAGCTATTTAACAGACTTGGTTCTGTTATTTTTGCCCACAGCCGATTGCTGTCAAGCTAGCTTTTATTCATATTTAATTACCAATTTTAACCAGTAAATACTAGTTACACCTAGAGATGTAAACAATAAAAATAGATTTTGGCAACCGTAGAAAAAAAGTACTATTTATTACTCCCTAATAAAAATAAGCTGAGTAATGTACCACTATTCCAGAGACTGTGGACGAGCATTGGAGCGAGCAGGTTGCGCGATCGCGTGTAAACGACTCCTAAAACGACTCCCAAAGCAGATAGGGGGAGAATTTCCGATAAGCTGAGGTGAGCGATCGCAAACAACAAAGCACTAACAATAATTGCTCCCCAGACAGAAAAGTAACGAGTGAGCGAGGGCAACAAAAAGCCGCGAAACAAAACTTCTTCAAATAAAGGTGCTGCGATCGCTGCCGTAAAGAAAAATATGCTTAGTGCGGTAGTATCTTGGCTTTCTAGCGCTAGTTGCAACAAGGGATTACTGCCACCTTGTCCTTGCCATAGCTGTTGATTAATTAAAGAGACTACCACCACTATGGGCAAAGCCGCACAATAACCACCGAATCCCCATAAAAACCACTTGTCTAGCACTCGAAAGCGAAACCAGTCCGACTCTAACGGTAAAAAGCGCTTGAGCGAGAAATACAGCACTGATAACGCACCCAATGCTAACAGCAAGTAACTAACTAAAACATAAACAGCCTGAATTCGCACATTACCCACAGGACGCGGAATCGGGAGCAGCGAAAACAAAATAGGCACTACTAATTGTCCCAATAAGAAAAAGCCGACAACGAAGACTTGCACAATCGTTTCAGCATCCCAAGGGGTTGTCCAAGAGCGATCGCCATTTTGAGCTAATAAAGCGGCTTTTCCCTTTATCAAACGCTCACCAATTAAAAAAATCAGCAGTCCCATACCGATCAAAGCTGTTAAAGTGGGGATGATGCCGATGATGGCTAATTTCACCAAAGCTTGAGAAGCCGCTGCTTGTTTTGCAACTTCGAGACTTGAAAGTGCTTCTTGACGTTGCTGGAGTTGATATAGCTCGGTGAGAGCAGTAGAACTAAACCAACCTTCTAAATTTTCTTGAATGAGTTGTTGAGCATTTGGCAACAAACGCGGGGGATCGCTCCACAGCCCAGTCAACACAGCAGCAGTTTCCTTCAATTTAGAATCGATGTTTGATTCGGACAATTGTGTCCAAGTTTTGATGGCTGTCTGCGACTGTCCTTGCTGTGTTTGTAAAATTCCTAGTCGCAAGTCTAATTCAGCAATGAATTTTTGCAGCTGATTTCGCGACTGCTGCAACTGTTTTTGCTGTACTTCGCGGGAAGCGTTTGTAACGGGGGGGATTTCGGGTTGAGGTTTAGGGGTGGTAGGAGTAGTAATCGGTTGAGATTGCAGTTCTGCTAATTGGTTTTTGGTTTTTTCCAAATTAGTCTCAGCAGCTTCGCGCACATCTTGATACTGCTTTAGCGCTGCTTCTAGAGGTTTCTCGCCGAGTATTGCTTTACGCGCTGGCTTCAAATTGCCGCTATTATCGTTTTGCGGTTCCCATTGGGCAGCTTGCAGGGCAATATTTGTTTGGTACAGTTCCAGACGGCTTTGGAACTGAGGCTCTTTCCAACTCTTAAATAAAGAGGAACCAGCTATGATGATCGCCACCAGCGTCAGCACAATTAGAATTAACCGCTTAATTGTCATTTCTCCCCCCTTAACTTACCAGTGTAGAGCGCGTCCCTCTTCGGAATTATCGCACTCGTGAGTAGAAGGTGGATAGATTTCACCAGAAAATAGGGACTAGTCCGATTCCTCAAAAGTCAAAAGTCATTCATGTGAAGCACTGCGGTGAGTCCAGCACAATTCTCCTGGTTCCCCTTTCAATCGCACTCCTACGTTGCGGAGCATTAGTGCGGGCTAGGAGCGAACCCACTTATAGTGGACGGGTTTCCTTATTCAGTAAGTAAGTAGTGTTAGCGCAGCATTAGCGATCGCAACCAGCGTCACCCGAAGACAAAATAAAAAAGACTTATATCGTAAGCATGAGCGGCTATTTCAGATAATATTAGGACTTACGCAAAATAGCTCTGGAACTCTCCCAAACCCCGTGTACTCTGTGTAAATGTGTTCTTCCAGGTAGGCGACGATGTAAAAATAAATTATTTGCACTAAAATTAATCTTTTTGATATATCCAAAAAGATTGCTGGTCAATGATTTGAGACTTAAGTTGATATTGGCTCAAAGTCGATGAACTACGTCACCGACTTTTAAAATTTTTCCGGTTTCTGATGCAGGGATTTGAGTATTCGCAGTCAATCGAAAAAAGTGATTAAACTGAGATAAATTCGCCCAGTCAGGTAAGGTTTCTTTACGTTTTTCTACAAAAATTTTCTCAAAGTTCAGGTAAGCTTCCCCAGTAAATGCATCTCGTGTCGGGACAGGACAACGCTGACAGGGATAAGTGCCCTCAAACAGCACATCTCCAACCTGAAAGGCTGAAATATCACCTTTTTCGGCATATAGCTGATCTTCCCAAAATGGGGGTACGTCGTCAATTTCCAGATTTGCACGAAAGCGATCGCGTATTTGCTCCAGACTAAGATCGGGAAACCAGGAAGCGACTTCTGTTAAAGTTGCGGTACTTACTACTGTTGGTCCAGGTGAGTTTAAGTCATCTGGAAAGCCCGTAAACAAATTTTCTTGCAATTTGACTTGAAAGCCAAAAAAGTCACTAAACCAATCTTCTATCGCCTTGCGTTCCTCGTCCAATTGAAAAAGTTGTTTTTTGGTTCCCATAACTTGCAGTGAGACGGTTCTATTTTGCAAGTCAAATCGCGATCGCACTAAATGTATTTTCGCAGTACGCTTGGCATTGACAAATTTACCATTTTCGTCAACTAACGCTAACTCACGGTCATGCTGTAGTGCCCCACCAGGAAGAATTGTTGCTTGATTGACAGCAACGCCATCGAGTGACTTAATCGGGTAGATGATAATTTTGGCTAATTTTGGCACGATCGCACGTAATTACAATGAAGATTTTAGAAATTATAATAAGCCGCTAGTGTCAACTGCCCACTACTATTGACTATAGTCAGTTTTTCAGGAGATTTGGGAATGACCGCAGCAGAAGACCCGGTGAAGTTGATGAAGCAAGAAGTTGGCAAAGCCGCCGCCAATTTAGTAAAATCAGGTTCGATTGTTGGGTTGGGTACAGGGTCAACCACAGCGTATACAATACAGTTTTTAGGCGATCGCCTAAAAACTGGTGAACTTAAAGATATTGTTGGTGTGCCTACATCGTTTCAATCAGAAGTGTTGGCAAAGCAGTACGGTGTCCCTCTCACCACTTTAGATGCTATTGACCATATCGATATCGCCATTGACGGCGCTGATGAAGTTGATCCGCAAAAGAATTTGATTAAAGGTGGTGGCGCGGCACATACCCGCGAAAAAGTAGTAGACTACTTAGCAAATCAGTTTATCGTCGTTGTCGATAGCGGTAAGTTAGTTGAACGATTGGGTTCTAGTTTTCCCGTGCCTGTTGAAGTCATACCGATGGCAATTACTCCGGTTATTAATGCAATTAAAAAACTCGGTGGTAAACCAGAACTTCGCATGGGTGTGAAAAAAGCTGGACCAGTGATCACCGACCAAGGCAATATGGTTGTTGATGTTAGATTTGATAATATCGACGATCCGGTTAGCCTGGAAAAAACACTAAATAATATTCCTGGCGTATTAGAAAATGGCATCTTTGTCAACTGTGCAGATTTAGTTTTAATTGGTGAAGTCAAAGATGGTCAGCCTTTAGTCAGACAAATTTAGTTATAGGTTAGTTGTTGCTTCTTAGCTGTTGGTTGTAAAAAACTACTCCTACCCATTACCCACGCTCGCACTAACTCTTAACTTCTGTAGAGACGCGAGGGACATCGCGTCTCTACTCTAACCACTAACTAGATTACTTTTTAATAGTGCTTGTTTTTGACATCTAAATGCCATAGTTTTTCTAAAATTGCCATTTGTTTGCGTAGAACAGCAATACGATATCCTTTATAAGCTTTGACCCCTACAAATAGCATAATGGGAAACATAATAATCAAAGCTGCCATAACATTGTTAACAGAACCGTGTGCGTCATGGGAGCGTAAATCAAGGCTGTTATTTGTTGTTTGAGTTGTTGAATTGTGTTGCATTAGTTCCTCCGTATAATTATTTTGTAGTTTTACTAATAAGATTTCGATTTACACATTGACAAAAGTTTTCTTGTGTGAGTTAAGTAAGAACTTAATTTACTGAAAGTCAGTTAAGTTTGGATATGTTTGCTTCTCCTTATGTCTTTTTAATGGTGTGAGCAAAGTCAAGTTATGCACTTTTGGGATAGAAATTGGAAAAAATTAGCTTTTTCCCAGACTGAACATGAGATGTAAGCATTGAGCGAAGGGTGTAAGGCTTCGTGTTGTTAATTCACGCAACTACTTGTTAAGCAAGTGCGTCGCTTTTAAAGACTTCACATCTAACCGTTTATGTTTCTGATTTTTAAGGGTATTTTTTATATTTCGCAAAAATTGCCTGAACATACTACAATTTTTGTCATATTTACGAGGTTTTAGAACTTTTTGTAGTGGGCATGTAATTTAATTTATTTTAAATTTGAGATGAATTATCTGCGTGCATGTCTGGTTATAAATACTTATTAACCAGATTTTTGTCATCATAGGAATGAACGTACTATCGAAAATTCGCCACTATTATTAGTAACTTATCCAAAATCAAAAATTTACAGATGCTATATAGACGATTTGGACGTACAGAATTACAAATGCCTGTATTCTCCTGCGGTGGTATGAGATATCAATATAAATGGCAGGATGTTCCGCAGTCGGAAATTCCACGCCATAATCAAGAAAATCTCGAAGCTACTATTCGACGTTCTTTAGAAGTTGGCATTAATCACATTGAAACTGCCCGTGGTTATGGTACTTCTGAGGTGCAGTTGGGAAGAATCTTGCCGAAATTTCCCCGCGCAAAGTTGATTGTTCAAACTAAAGTTAATCCTCTAGCGGATGCAAAACAATTTCAAGACAATCTTGAAAAGTCGCTGCAAAATCTCCAACTCGATTATATAGATTTGCTGGGGTTACACGGTATTAATAATCCGGAAACGTTAGATTATTGTATTCGTCCCGGTGGCTGTTTGGATGTGGCAAGAAAGCTGCAAGCACAAGGTAAAGTTAAATTTATTGGTTTTTCAACGCACGGTTCAACAGATATTATTATCAAGGCAATTAATACCAATCAATTCGATTATGTTAATTTGCACTGGTACTACATTAATCAAAATAATTGGGCGGCAATTGAAGCGGCAACTCGCCATGATATGGGGGTATTTATTATTAGCCCATCAGATAAAGGGGGAAAGTTATACGAACCGTCACAAAAGTTAGTAAATCTTTGTGCGCCATTGAGTCCGATGGTGTTTAATGATTTATTTTGTCTGAGTCATCGAGAGGTGCATACTCTAAGTTTGGGAGCGTCAAAACCCGAAGATTTTGATGAGCACCTGAAGACTTTAGAATTGCTGGATAATGCATCAGAAATTTTACCACCGATTTTGGCTTCTTTGGAGGCAGAAGCGATCGCTTCTTTCGGAGAAGACTGGGTAAAAACCTGGAATGTGAATTTGCCCAGCTATGACGAAACACCAGGAAACGTAAATATTCCGGTGATTTTGTGGTTGAGGAATTTAGCGATCGCTTACGATATGACGGAATATGCGAAAATGCGCTACAACCTCCTTGGTAATGGTGGTGACTGGTTTCCCGGTAACAAAGCAGACCAAGTAGACAAACTGAACTTGCAGCAATGTCTTATCCGCAGTCCCCACGCTGACAAAATTCCCCACTTGCTTGCACAAGCGCATCAAATGTTGGGAGGGGAAGCAGTTAAACGTTTGTCTCAAAAATAGGGGTAAATTTCAGAAGGGTAAAGGGTAAAGGTGAAGAAGTAATTTTAAATAACTCCGTCCCCTTCCCCCTCCCTCCTTTCCCCTTTTTTCCTTTCACGCCAGATGCCTCAACGGGGGGGAACCCCAACGCCAGATGCCTCAAACTCCTCCACCCCCGCACGGCACTGGCTCCGCAACGCACTGCCTCCCCTTTACCCCTCAATAATGCTCTATTCCCTATTTTTATTTGTCGAATCAGGCAATTTATTTTCGCTTGGCACGACTAAAACTTTATCAACACGGTTGCCGTCCATATCCATCACCTCAAAACGCATACCCTGCCATTGAAAATTATCCGCAGCAGCGGGGATACGTCCTAAATGGGTGATGACAAAACCACCTAATGTTTGATAGCTACCGCGTTCCTCAAACTGTAACTCTTCCATCTCAAAAAGTTCTAGAAACTCATCTACAGGCAACATTCCATCCAATAACCAGGAACCATCCTCGCGTTGCACCGCTTGGGGATTTTCCTCATCGTCATTAGAAGCAACATCGCCAACTATTTCGCTCATAATATCGTTGAGTGTTACTAATCCTTGAATTACACCGTATTCATCGACTACCAACGCGATGTGAGTTATGGTTTCTTTGAATAACTCCAAAACTTTTAAACCACGGGTGCTTTCTGGCACAAAAACAGGCTGTCGCAATCCGACGGTTAAATCTAGTTCTTGATTAGAGAAACTTCGAGCCAACAAGTCTGTGACGGGTATGACACCCAACACGTTGTCAAGTCCCCCCTGACAAACTGGATATCGGGAATAACCACTATCTACAATCTTTTGGCGGTTTTCTTCCGGCAAGTCTTCCAAGTCCAGCCAGACAATATCCGGACGAGGTGTCATAAAAGAACTGACGGGGCGATCGCCTAAGCGAAATACTCGCTCCACCATATCTTGTTCTGCTTCCTCAAAGGTTCCCTCTTCAGTACCTTGTTCAATTAAAACTCTAATTTCTTCTTCTGTAATTTGTGGCTCTGTAGACGGTCTGATACCCAATAACCGCAGAACTGCCTCCGTAGAAATAGTTAATAAATGAACAATAGGTGAGCCAATTTTAGCCAACAATTGCATGGGTATAGCAACTACACTGGCAATCGGTTCTGGATGATTTAACGCCAACCGCTTGGGTACTAATTCGCCAAGAATCAGCGTTAAATAAGTAATAATTATAATGGCTAATATTCTAGCTAACTGTTGCTTATAAGGTGCGGGCAAAGCGACATAACTTAAGATAGGTGCTATTCTATTGGCGATCGTCCCTTCGCCGTAAGCACCAGATAAAATTGTCAAAAGTGTGATCCCAATCTGAACGGTTCCTAAAAACTGATTTGGGGAAGATGCTAGTTGCAAAGCAGCACGGGCTTTGAGATCACCTCGTTCGGCAAGTTGCTGCAAGCGCACCTTGCGTGATGAGACAACCGCCAACTCCGACATGACAAATACACCGTTGGCGAAAATTAGTAAGAAAATAATTAGAATTTCTATAGTTGGAGACATTCCTTGAATTGCCGATTTATTGGCTAAGTGCGCTTGACTAAAGAAGTTTGAAGTGTAAAGGATGAACGCGAGTGCGTCTTTGACAGGAGAAGGATAAAGTAAGAACTTGGTACATGTCGAGTGCAATGGTAGGCGAAAAACCCAAATTTCTCATGCCGAGTCCCCCGTTCCTTTATGGGTAGGGTGATTTCATACTTCATACTTCATACTTTATTAGTATCTAGTATCGAAGGTGTTCCAATAATAAAAGAATCGGAATGCAGAAAAACTAGTTATTAGTCATTACGGGTAGAACACTGTTCGTATCTTAGCGATTAGTCAATGGTTATTGTACTAGAGACTAATGATTCTCAAGCAAGAGTACTACCGAGAGCTGACACTTTTAAAATAATTGAGTTAGGCGCACAGCGCCTGCAAAGAGCAACGACTTCCACTTATAGTAAAACTTATGGCATTTTCTTCGATTGTGCGTGCTTTAGGGCGATCGCCTCTCACCACTGAACTCGTTTCTAAGTTAAATCGACAACATAATTTACGCTTAAGTGGCATTTCCCGCTTACCTAAGGGCTTTATTACTTCGGCATTAGCGCAAACTGATAAGCAAAATTTGTTGGTGGTGTGTGCCACTCTGGAAGAAGCTGGACGCGCTTATGCTCAGTTAGAGGCTATGGGATGGGAAACTGTACATTTTTACCCTACCTCTGAAGCATCCCCCTACGAACCCTTTGACCCGGAAACGGAAATGACTTGGGGACAAATGCAGGTTTTGGCGGATTTGGTGAAATTAAGGAAAGGGAAAGAGGGGGAGAGAGGGGGAGAGGAAGAGAGGGAGAATTTTTCCCCATCTTCCATTTCCCCCCTTCGGGTTCGCCAGTCGCCTCAACGCGGGGAACCCGCGCACGGCGCTGGACTCACCATCCTCCCCTCCTCTAAGGTGGCGATTGTGGCAACGGAAAGAGCGCTGCAACCTCATTTACCACCTCCATTGGCTTTTAAACCTTTTTGTCTCACTCTCAAGCGGGGGATGGAATTTGATTTAGGTAGCTTTAGTGAAAAATTAGCTACTTTGGGATACGACCGAGTGCCTATGGTAGAAATGGAAGGTCAATGGAGTCGGCGTGGCGATATTGTTGATGTGTTTCCAGTTTCTTCGGAATTGCCAGTAAGATTGGAATGGTTTGGCGACGAAATTGAGCAAATACGTGAATTTGACCCTTCAACTCAACGTTCTGCCCTTGACAAAATTGACCAGTTAATTCTTACTCCCACTAGCTTTGCTCCGATTGTGATGGCAGCACTCAAAAACAGTGCTGAGTTGGAATTTGATTCAGAAGTACTAGAAGGTAGTCGTCGCTTTTTGGGGTTAGCTTTTGATAAACCCGCTTCTTTGCTAGATTATTTGCCAGAAAATACTTTGATTGCGATTGATGAGCCAGAACAGTGTCATGCTCATAGCGATCGCTGGGTAGAAAATGCTGAAGAACAATGGGCAATCGGCAATGGGCAATCGCTAATAGACGATGAGGAAGAATCTACTCTCACTGCCAACTTTGGTACAGACGCGATTAATCCCAACTTTGGTACAGACGCGATTAATCGCGTCTCTACATTACCGAAAATCCATCGTTCGTTTGATGATTCTCTGGCAGATGCGGCAAAATTTAAAACATTATATTTATCGGAACTGGTAGAAGAAAATAGCGGTATTAATCTTGCTAGTAGAGCTGTTCCAGTTACACCGCATCAATTTGCCAAACTTGCAGAAACTCTCCGACAAGAACGCGATCGCAATTTCTCTGTGTGGTTGATTTCGGCTCAACCAAGTCGTTCTGTGTCTCTTTTGCAAGAACACGACTGTCCGGCACAGTTTATTCCTAATCCCCGCGATTATCAAGCGATCGACAAGCTACAAATTAATCACACACCCATCGCTTTAAAATATTCTGGTTTGGCAGAGTTGGAAGGCTTTATTTTGCCGACATTCCGGATGGTTGTTGTCACGGATCGGGAATTTTTTGGGCAACACTCGCTAGCTACTCCCAGTTATATCCGCAAGCGTCGCAAAGCTGCTTCTAAGCAAGTTGACCCTCAGAAGTTGCGTCCTGGCGATTATGTAGTTCACAGAAATCATGGTGTGGGTAAATTTGTCAAGCTAGAAAGTTTGACGATTAATAACGAAACTCGTGATTATCTGGTGGTGCAGTATGCGGACGGGTTATTAAGAGTTGCAGCTGACCAAGTTGGTGCTTTATCTCGGTTACGCAGTACTGGGGATAAAGCACCAGAACTTAACAAGATGACTGGGAAAGCTTGGGAAAATACAAAAAATAAAGTTCGCAAAGCCATCAGAAAATTGGCAGTGGACTTGTTGAAATTGTATGCAGCGCGATCGCAACAACATGGTTTTACTTATCCACCAGATATGCCTTGGCAAGAGGAATTAGAAGATTCTTTTCCTTACCAACCGACAACAGATCAACTAAAAGCGGTGCAGGATGTGAAACGGGATATGGAAAGCGATCGCCCGATGGATCGCTTAGTTTGTGGTGATGTCGGTTTTGGCAAAACGGAAGTGGCAATTCGCGCTGTTTTTAAAGCTGTCACCGCCGGTAAGCAAGTCGCACTCCTCGCACCAACAACTATTTTGACTCAGCAACACTACCATACTTTGAAGGAGCGTTTTGCCCCTTATCCGGTGAATGTTGGCTTACTCAACCGTTTCCGCAGTGCTGAAGAACGTCGCGAAATTCAAAAGCGACTGGCGACGGGTGAATTAGATGTAGTTGTTGGCACACACCAACTTTTAGGGAAAGGTGTCACATTCCGAGATTTAGGACTTTTGGTGGTCGATGAAGAACAGCGGTTTGGGGTGAATCAAAAGGAGAAAATTAAAAGCCTCAAAACTCAGGTTGATGTGCTGACTCTTTCTGCTACTCCGATTCCCCGCACTTTGTATATGTCCTTGTCCGGGATTCGGGAAATGAGTTTAATTACTACACCACCGCCATCAAGACGCCCGATTCAAACTCATCTCTCACCCGTAAACCCGGAGAGTGTCCGTACTGCAATTCGTCAAGAATTAGACAGAGGTGGGCAGGTATTTTATGTAGTTCCACGGGTAGAAGGAATTGAAGAAACGGCAACGAAGTTGCGAGAAATGATACCAGGGGCAAGACTGGCGATCGCTCACGGTCAAATGGATGAAAGCGAGTTAGAATCAACCATGCTCACTTTCGGCAATGGCGAAGCTGATATCCTGCTTTGCACAACGATTATTGAATCTGGTTTGGATATTCCGCGAGTCAACACTATCTTAATTGAAGATGCTCATCGCTTTGGTTTAGCGCAATTATACCAGTTGCGGGGACGGGTAGGACGTGCGGGGATACAAGCTCATGCCTGGTTATTTTACCCGAAGCAACGAGCATTATCTGATGCTGCCCGCCAGCGTTTGCGAGCGATTCAGGAATTCACGCAGTTGGGTTCTGGATATCAATTGGCGATGCGGGATATGGAAATTAGGGGTGTGGGTAACTTGCTAGGTGCAGAACAATCCGGTCAAATGGAAGCGATCGGCTTTGATTTGTATATGGAAATGCTAGAAGAGGCAATTCGGGAAATTCGCGGACAGAAAATTCCCAAAGTTGATGATACTCAGATTGACCTCAATATGACAGCATTTATTCCCGCTGATTACATTCCCGATTTGGATCAAAAGATGAGTGCTTACCGTGCGGTAGCAGCAGCGAAAAGTAAACAAGAATTATCAATGATTGCTGCCGAGTGGAGCGATCGCTTTGGCACAATTCCCAAGAGCGCAAATCAACTTTTGCGGGTGATGGAATTGAAACAGCTAGCGAAGAATCTCGGATTTAGCCGCATTAAACCCGAAGCTAAACAGCATATCGTTTTAGAAACGCCGATGGAGGAACCTGCTTGGAATTTGTTGGCAGCGAATTTATCAGAAAGTATGCGATCGCGCTTTGTTTTTTCACCCGGTAAAGTCACGGTGCGCGGTTTAGCAGTTCTCAAAGCAGATCAACAGTTGCAGCACCTCATCGATGCTTTAGGGAAAATGCAAGGTGCGCTTCCAGAAGCAGCTTAGTACAATTTTGCTTTGCCTAAAAGCGTAGCGTTTTTAACGCTAAGTAAGTGGGTCAAATTAAATATAAAACCTCACCCTGCCTCCGGCTTCCCTCTCCTTACACTGCGTAGAGGGATTGAGGGTGAAGTTTCTATATTATATTTAATTATGCCTCCCTACTTACGCGTTAATGGCTTAACCGCGTAGCGAGTATTGAGATTGTTTCTGATTCAATTAGATTTTACATTGAGAGCGTATTCTCTAAACCGCTCTAAATCAGCTTTAATTGTAGATTCTACCGCTCGTCCCAAAAACAAGTTATCCATGATTTTGCCAAGGATACCGGGGATAGCATAGGAAATGGTAAGTTTAACAACGCTGCTATTTTTGCGATCGTAAAAGCGGATAGCTCCCTGATTGGGCAAACCATCAATCGATTCCCATTGAATAATCTGGTTGGGAATCATTTTCAAAATGCGGGATTTCCAGGTAAACTGCAAACCGCCAGTATTAAGTGTCCAAAAAGATAGCTCTGGATTATCTTCGGGAATCTTCACAGAATCAATCCACTTCATCCAGCGCGGCATTTGCTCCAAATCTGACCAGAGGCTCCATACTAAGTCTATGGGAGCCTCTACCTCCACCTGCACACTATGCTCTAGCCAGTCTGCCATTGTTTCTTTGCGTCCTTGGCGTCTTTGTGGTTCGTTTCCTCGCTCATAATGCACCTAGCCTGGGGTAGGGCTAAACATACAAAGCCTGACGAGCGCAGGCTCTAAATCCGTAGTCCGCATAAGCGGTTCCTGCAAAATAAGAGTTTCCCTAATTTTTATTTCTTCACATTTTCTAAAATTACCTTCGCCGCACGCCGCCCAGAAATTGTCGCTCCCTCCATGCTATCGATATAATCTTGCTGGGTGTAACTACCCGCAAGAAAGAAGTTAGCTACTGGTGTCTTTTGGTGAGGACGGTAAACATCCATTCCTGGTGCTTCCCGATAAAGAGACTGAGCAAGCTTCACTACACTGTACCAAGTCATATTTAGCTCTCGCGATGAGGGAAACAACTCATGTACTTGTTTGAGGACGTGAGAAGCGATCGCCTCATTACTTTGTTTAATAAACGCATCTCCCGGTGTCAGCACCAATTGCATCAACGAACCCTCACCTTCTCGGTAATAATCAGCAGGGCTAGTCAAAGCCATATCCGCAAAACAAGAAAAGTCAGCATCAGCGGTATATAACAAATTATCTATCCCCGCCGCATGATTTAGCTGTTTGCGTTTCTCAGGATCTTGCAATTCTGTTACCCACCCATCAAAACGCAACTGCACTGTTGCTACTGGCACTGCTTCTAATTTATAAATGTTGTCAAATTCTGACCACTTGCGCCACTCTTGTGGTATAATACGCTGAATTCCGGGAACATCGCAAGCAAAGACGTAAGCATCAGCGGTGATATTTTCTTCTGTCTCACCTTGGGCAACGGTGATACCAGTAACGTGAGTTTCTTCACCTGAAGTAAACTTAATTTCCCGGACTTGGCGACGTGTATAAACTTTGGTTCCTCTGGCTTCTAAATATTCGAGGATCGGTTTATGTAAATACTCATGCGGGGAACCTTCAAGCATTCGCAGTATTGACGCTTCAGTTCTAACGGCAAATAACTGGAAAATTGTCAACATACAACGGGCAGACATATTTTCGCAATCAATAAAGCCCAATGCGTAAGCGATCGGGTTCCACATGCGTTTGATGCTACCATTACTGCCGCCATGACTGCGGAACCAGTCGGCAAAGCTGACTTTATCCAAGTTGCGGATGTTTCTCATCGCTCCATCAAAGTCTACCAAACCGCGTACTACTGGGCTTGTAGCCAGAGCGATCGCATTCTGCAATTTATCGAGAACCGAGAGTTGGGAAGTAGTAAAAAATGCTTTGAACCCATTGAATGGCGCACCTGTAAAGAAACGAAAATCTAATTCTCCAGTGCGTCCCCCTTTGTTGACAAAGGTGTGGGTGTGTTCTTTGAGGCGTAAATTATCAAACGCCCCCACTTTCTTCATCAACTCAAATAGCTGATAATAACAGCCAAAAAATACATGCAACCCCATTTCAACGTGATTGCCATCGCCATCAACCCAACTGCCAACTTTACCACCGACAAACGGACGGGACTCAAAAATCTGGACTTCACAACCAGCATCAGCTAAATCTACTGCGGTTGCTAGCCCAGCCAGTCCCGCACCTACGATTGCAACGCGCATTCCGTCTTTCCTTTTCAGCTTCTTTACAGATTGTAACTGGGTTGGTGCCGGAATTTGCTACTAGTATTCAGTCAAGAGTCAAGAGTCCTCTTTGTCCTCAGCTTTTCGTCCCGTTGGTATCGTCAGTAACTTGCAACCCTCGGATCAATTCGCGAATCACATCAGTTGCTGGTCTACCTGTTATCTGACAATATCTTTCCAGTTTTTCTGCTTCTTGTGTTGCAAGATTTACAGTAATACGCTTCACAGCCCACTTTTTATTAGTCATTATCATGTTATTTGCTATCTATTAAGATTATTGGGAGAATCTAACTCAGAGACGAAGTTGATAAGAATATCAGAGTTCTTGTCAGGAAACAAGCAGCGCCACTAAGACGAAAAATGGTGGTTTTGTCACAGGATTCCTTATTTTCTAATAAAATAATAAAAAGGAAAACTTAATTGTTGCTGTTGTGACAGGACATAGAGCGCACACTGGCTGTTAAAGGAGATACAGTCAGTGACAGAATAACTTAAGCCATAATGCAAAATTTTATAGATTAAGTTGAAATACCTTCTGCTAGCTAAATGACGCTTGCCAAAATTCGTCATAACATTGTGTGATTTTCTACCCAGATCGAGTTCGGCAAAAACTTCTGGAGAAAACATCTGCTACAAAACCTGAAAATATGGGATTAACGTGTCCGCTTGTTTGGGAATTAAGCGATCGCGAATTTCCTGTCCAAGCAAGTGCAGCATTTGACGAATAAGTTTACACTGCACTTTTAATGTGAGATAAAGCATTACAGACAATCGAAATGACTCTTGTTGAATAGCAGATATCTCTTCTAGACCACATACCCAAAGGTAGACTTGAAACATTTTTACATCTTGAATACTAGAGCTTTTCACCGCTGAATCACTTAACAAACCGATGTAAAAACGATAAATTGCATAGATTTCCACTATCCTTTGGAAAACATTTGACTAACGCTACGTAAAGATTCGATTAATTTGTAAGCTTTTTTTCTCGTACCGGTTGCGAGACAGCTTCTTTTAATTCATTCCATCAGTAGTTTCTTTCTCGTATTCATCAACTTGGAAGTTTTGCAAATACTTTTTGCGCTAAATATTCGACACCTCCTTATCTTCTTTTTCTAAGCTTGGCTTTAAACTACTGCCAAAAACTTCTTTAGCTAGAGCCATAATGATGTGTTTTTAACTTGTAGTATAAAAAGCATTGTTATATACAACTCTTTTTATTGTTTGTTCATTATAGCTATTATTGATCACCTTTAAGTAATCTTTATTCAAAGCATACCTAATGTTATTTTTTCTTATTTATAAAAAATACAAAGTTAAATCTATTAGCCTAAAGTTTTGATTAATAGTATTGACAAATAACAAATAACTTACTAAATATTTTCCAAAAAAGAAGACTTACGCATTTCAACGGAATTAGATCCGCCGCGTAAGTCCGATACAAGTATGGTGTCTTTCTCAAGCTAGTAAGTTTCCACTTTTTGCTTTCACTGAGAGGGAACCATAAAAATAAATCTCCAGCCGCATTAAGGAATTACTCTTGCGTTGCCAATATCCAGGTGTGACGGTGTTGGGAGTCGGCGGAGTCAGTTTTTGTCTATTCGTACTGATTCTCGCATTGGGCTGGAGATTTGTTTAGGCTGATGTGCCTGAGAATGACTCCACGTTCGATGCTACAAGCTCATGTGTGTACTTCTATAATTGCATATTGATACAAGAGCGAGAAATTAGTAAAGGTGATTTTACGTAGATAGTGTCGTGAAAAATTAATTTACTAAGTCAGGAAAAACTGACTGCACCGCAGGATGGACTAAGCGATGATTTTGTACATTGACACCTTTAGCTAATGCGGGGTTAATTTCTAACGCTTTGGTTCCGAAGTTCGCTAACTCGACAACGTATGGTAAGGTACTGTTATTCAGAGCTTGGGTTGCTGTCCAAGGTACTGCCCCTGGCATATTGGGAACGCCATAATGCACCACATCTTCTTCGAGATATATTGGACTGGTGTGGGACGTAGGATGTAAAGTTTCTACGCAACCGCCTTGATCTACGGCAACATCGATAATTACAGAACCAGGACGCATTTGTTTAACCAAGTCACGCTTGACTAAAATCGGTGCTCTACGTCCTGGAATTAAAACTGCACCAATGAGCAAGTCGGCTTCTTTAACAGCCGCTTCGATGTGGGCGGAGTTACTGTACATGAGTTCGACTCTAGAGCCAAACAAAGTTTCTAAGTAAGATAAACGCTCAACATTAACATCTAAAATCTGGACAGCAGCACCCATACCTACAGCAATTTTCGCGGCTTCTGTGCCAACGACACCACCGCCTAAAATCACTACTTTGCCAGGTTTGACACCGGGAACACCCCCCAAAAGCACGCCTCTACCACCTTGCTGACGTTCGAGGAACCTTGCGCCAAATTGTACAGATAGGCGACCAGCAATGATGCTCATAGGAGAGAGCAAAGGTAATTTGTTAGCACCTGATTGTTCTACAGTTTCGTAGGCGATCGCACATGTGCCAGAATCTATTAAATGCTCGGTCAATTTGCGATCGGCTGCTAAATGCAGATAAGTAAACAGTAATTGCCCTTTGTGTAAAAATTTGTACTCTGATGTCAATGGTTCTTTCACCTTGACAATTAAATCCCGATTCCAAGCAGCATCAGGTGTAGAAACAATTTCTGCTCCAGCGGTTTTATAATCATCATCTGTAAATCCAGCACCAGTACCAGCGTGTGTTTCTACAAAGATGTTGTGACCATTTTCCCGCAACACCCGCACGCTTGAAGGACTCAACCCTACCCGAAACTCTTGATCTTTACTTTCCTTAGGAACGCCAATTTCCATTTACTGCCTCTGATTTATTTTTTGTTTAACTTTAGCCTGCCAGTTTCTAGGTTGCTACTTCCGTATTACAGATAGCTAATTATTTATTGCCCTAGCTCTGTTATCCTTACTTACCCTATGCTTGAATTGCCCTTGACTATTGCTCCAGTATTCTTAGAATATATAAAGAATAATTAAAAATTGTAACGCAAGGGCAATAGTGCGGAAATTTTCCCAATTTTTTGGTTGACATTTAAGCACTACTAAGCGGCTCAAAACCCGTAGTTCCGACTTATCAGTAGACATGCCTTGCACTCATTTCTGACTGCAAGAGGTGGGAAAACAAGTTCATGGTTATTTGGCAAGGATTTTTCTTACTTTCCCTTTACCCCTTACCCTTTCCCCGAATAAGTCAAACAAGCCTAATGTAAAGTTCAGTTTGCCCAAAATAGGAGTTCTTTATGATGACACAACCACAACCGACTGTTACGCCCAAACTAGAAGAGCCAAAATTTGGCTTTAATGAATATGCTGAACGCTTGAATGGTCGAGCTGCCATGATTGGGTTCATCTTGATGGTGATGATTGAATTCTTCACCAATCAAGGAGTGCTATCATGGCTCGGTCTAAGGTAGAGCTGCTTACGCGCAAGCTTCACCATTACTTCTGGTTACTGACTTGTTGAAAGTTGTAAGCGTGAGTTGTTGAAATTTTAACCAGTTGGTATCAGGGGAATGCACCACCTACCATTACCGTTGACTAGGGCTAAAGCCTGAAGGCTGGTGCAATCTTTGAGTAAACCCAACTGGTTTTAACTTTAGTAATTTAATTGCGAACTACTTTGCGCCACAAGTCGTTTAAAGCTGCTCAACAGCACACCACACGCTTTGAGTGTAAGTGTTATCCTAGACTTGAAACTAAAATATATGCAAGCGGGTTAAATTCTACACTTCTCTCCCCTACTAGAAAAATTATAATTTCTTAGTGGCTCTGATTAAAAGTGCCTTCTTCGGGTAAGGTATTCTTGGTAAATTTAGACAAGCATGTGAACAGGAACCAATCAAGCAAAAGATGAATGCTGTATTACCTCGTTTTTTGAAGTCAGCGTACCGTAGAGAACCATTAATTAGTGTATTAATTACGATGGGTATTGTCGATGCCCTGATTGGTGGATTTGACGATAGCTGGTCGTTGTTTGCTTTTGGCTTGGGAACTGCTGGCATAACCCTTGCATGGCGGTGGTGGCGTATCCAGCAGAGTCGCCCTTTGCCAGAGGAGCCTGTGGTGCAACATTATTTGCCCTCTCGCTCGTCTAGTTCTGCTTTACCGCTGCTAACGGTTTCTAAGAAAAAACCACCTCTGTAAAAAGTTAGAGTTAAGAGTCAGCAATAGAACTCGTAACTTAGTAACTTGGAAAAATTAATTAACGCGCCTATTTAAAAAGTGAGGAAAAAGAGTGAGGAGTAAGGGAAAAGGTAGGGGCGGTATTTTCTTGCACCCGTATATTCTCGTGGCATTTGCTACTGCTGTTGCCCTTCCTGTTACGTTCTGGGAAGGGTTTTATGTTCGTGCGGCTGATGCTCCTGTTGAAGTAATACCATCCCAAGCTCCTCAAAACTTTGCCAATCCAGAGTTGGTTTATGCTTTTAGTGGACACGCGGGAACGATTAAATCTTTAGCGTTCAGTCCAGATAGCAACGTTGTGGTGAGTGGTGGTGGTGAAAATGAAGGTGTAATTCTGTTATGGAATACGCAGAATGGCAAAAAGGCGGGAACTATTCGCAAAGCGCACAAAACATCTGTGGAATCTTTGCTGATTTCACCGGATGGTAAAACCTTAGTCAGCTGTGGTGCTGACAACACTATTAATCTTTGGAATCTGAAAAACAATTACTTCACCCGCTCTTTTGTCGGGCATACCAGTAATATATTGTCTTTAGCGGTGTCGCCTGATAGTAAGGTTCTTGTGAGCGGTGCTTTAGACGGAATTCGCATGTGGGATTTGTTACAGCAGCGCCCTCTGGCTACTTTGGTACGCTTTGATAATGCGATTTATACGTTGGCGATAAGTCCCGATGGTCAGCAGATCGCTAGTGGTGATAATAAAGGTGTAATTAAACTGTGGGATTTGAGTACTGGTAAGTTAATTCGTGAATTTCCAGCGCATTCTAATACAGTCAGCGCGGTAGCTTTTACAGCAGACGGTAAAACTTTAGTTAGTGCTAGCCGCGATCGCACGATTAAACTTTGGAATTTGAACAGTGGAGAACTCGCTAAAACTCTCACAGGACATAATAACTGGGTGAATGCGATCGCCATCAATCCAGATGGACAAACTCTGGCTAGTGGTGGTAGAGATGGTATTAAAGTGTGGAATTTGACTACAGGCGAGTTAATAAAGACACTTTACGGACATTCAGATTGGGTGAGTGCGATCGCTTTTAGTCCTGATGGTAAAATGCTGGCTAGCGGTGGTTTTGATAAAAAGGTGAAGCTTTGGCGCAGTCAGTAAATTAAAGTAAGCGATCGCACGTGCTTATGCAGCTTTGCGTCAAGCACAAATACAATCAGATCAGAATTTACGCATTTTCAAAAGCATCCCAATCAATCCACGCATTACTTACAGCCACTACCGTACATATATTAATTTAGTAGCTAAAACAAAACCCCCACACCATTGAAGGCTTGAGGGGGGCAAGTTAGCGGACTATTGGAAAGGGTTGTTAGGTTTTTTTCTTGTTCAAACGTTTTTTCTTTTGTTAATTGTGGGTGAAAGATTTATATTATTTCCCGACATTCTCACCAGATTCACACAGATCGCGACCTTTGGTAAAACAGCCTTGTCAAAGAGTGCTAGCGCTCAGTTTAATAAAAAAGCACCCGTGTAAGTAAAAAGGCGCAAAAAAACCGAAGCATGTAACGAAAAGTAAAGTTGTCCAAAAACCTCTTCCCTTCTGCCTTCTGCCTTCTGCCTTCTGCCCTCTGCCTTGTCATAACGAGAATTTTTAACGCCGACCTACTTATAAAGTATGTAAGGGTGCTTTAGTTTTAATTTTGGCGTTTTAAGCTACATCTACTAATTCAAAACGTACTCGCTTACCAATGATTTTTGCTGCACGATCAATAGTGTCTAAGGTTACGGATGTATTGTTTGGATCTAAAAGTCTGTCAAGAGATGACCTGCTAGTTTTCATCTGTTTCGCCATATCTGACTTAGTTAGCTTTTTCTCTTCCATCGCATGTTTAATTTGCCAAGCTATAACTCGCTTGATGGCAATTAAATTAATCTCTTCAAGTATGCCTTCATCTTCTAGAAAATCATCAAGAGACGAACCAATATGTAAGTTTTTGTTCATCCTTTCACCTCTAATTTCCGCTCCTTCGCTAAATTCAACTCTTGTTTAGGAGTTTTTTGAGATTTTTTTATAAATCCATGAAGTAAAACCATCTCACCTTCATGGATACAAAACAGTACACGGGCTATACCTTGAGTTAAATTTGTACGGACTTCAAAAAGTCCATCACCCATTGGACGACAAATCGGCATTCCAATTGGAAAACCAAATTCCACTGTTTTAATGTCAGCACCGATTAACCTACGTTCTTGTCGGTCTAAGTTTTTTAACCAATCACGAACTGGCTCCTTACCATTTTCATTTTGATAGAACTTTGCTGGAATTCGTTTCTCTGTCATATATCAAATCTGTTTAAACTAGTCAGACCTGATACTATTACTTTTGTACCTTTTTTGGTACTTTTAGTCAATACTGAATTTTTCATGTCTTTGTCCATGAGATTGCTTCCTTCTCCTGTCGGAGACGCTACGCGAACGTTGCTTCGGACTGAGTACTACCGATGAGATTGCAACTTGGTATAAGCAAAAAATTTACTGAAATTAATAAAGCTTCTAATAAAAAACCCCCTATAACAGGGGGTTTCACTTATAGCCTCAAAAAAAATTGATAGTTAAAGTAGGTATAACAATCCAAAAAGGATGATCCAAATTACGTCAACGAAGTGCCAGTAAATTTCCGCAGCTTCGATCCCAAAGTGCTTTTCGCTATTGTAGTGATCCTTGGTGCGCGATCGCCACAATACCGCAAGAATCGCGACAACGCCGATGGTAACGTGCAATCCGTGGAAGCCTGTTAAGACGTAAAATGCACTAGCAAACAAATTGGTAGTCAGACCAAATTCAAGATGGGTATACTCATATACCTGCCCGAATAAGAAAGTAATACCCATTGCGGCAGTTATCGCCAACCAAATTCGCATTCCCCGCGCATCGTTCTTTTTAATGGCGGTGTCAGCATTGTGCATGACAAAACTGCTAGCAATCAAATTCACAGTGTTGACTCCGGGGAGCAACAATTCTAACTCTGGCGTGCCTTCTGGGGGCCACGCTGGTAAAATAGCACGAAAAGCCAGATAAGCTCCGAATAACCCCAGAAAAATCATCCCCTCAGCGACGAGGAAGACAATTAGCCCAAATATGCGATGGTCTGGATGTTCTTCGTGATGAGCCTCTGCTGTAGCCGCATGGTGATGATTAAGTTCTGTTTTAGCTGGGTCAATAGTTTGACTTTGCATGAATCTTTAATGTTTAGAGGACAAGTTAAAAGTTAGGAGTTAGAAGTGAGGAGTTACAAGTTAAAAGTTAGGATTAAGAATTCAGCAGTTAAGAGCTTTTGAATTCAATAATTTCTTTAACTCATCACTATTCACTCATAACTCCTAACTTTATTAGCGTTTTTCAGTACCAGACTCAATAGTTGGATATGGTTCGTCGGGTTTGGCGCGTAACACTGAGTTAGGACCGCCAGACAAAACTGGGTTGGGATCGTCTAAGGGTACACCTTCTTTCGCTTTTTCCAAACCGTAGTCGTAGGGTCCGGTAGCCAATACTGGGAGTTGATCGAAATTCTCGATCGCTGGTGGTGAGGTTGTCATCCACTCTAAGGTCAGTGCGTCCCAAGGATTGTTAGCTGCTTTGGGACCATACATCCAACTCCAAATCGCATTGATGATGAAGGGGAATGTGGAAACCGCCAGTATATAAGCACCGTAAGTGCAAATTTCATTCAAGAATGTAAATTTGGGGTCATACTGGGCAATGCGTCGGTTCATGCCCATCATTCCCAGCTTGTGCATCGGTAAGAATGTCATATTTAGACCGACGATAGTTAAGGTAAAGTGAACCTTACCCCAAAATTCGTTGATCATTCGTCCCGTCATTTTCGGGAACCAGTGGTAAATTGCCGAATAAATGCCGAGAACGCTACCACCAAACAGGACATAATGCAAGTGTGCGACGACAAAATAGGTGTCGTGGACGTGAATATCAAAAGGCACTGCGGCCAACATTACGCCACTAATACCGCCAATTACAAAGGTGCCGACAAAGCCCATTGCAAATAACATGGCGCTAGTAAAGCGAATTTTTCCACCCCACATGGTCGCCAACCAACTGAAAATTTTAATACCAGTAGGTACGGCGATAATCATGGTGGTGATCATGAAGAACATCCGCAACCAACCAGGAATACCGCTGGTAAACATGTGGTGCGCCCAGACGATTAGTCCCAAGAAGCTGATGGCGAGACTGGAGTAGGCGATCGCTTTATATCCGAAAATCGGCTTGCGGGAATTAACTGGGATCACCTCAGAAATCGCCCCAAAAAAGGGCAAAATCATGATGTAAACCGCTGGGTGCGAGTAAAACCAGAACATATGCTGGTACACAACTGGATCGCCACCACCAGTCGGGTTAAAAAATGTCGTTCCTGCAATCAAGTCAAAAGACAACAAAATCAAACCCGCTGCCAACACTGGTGTTGATACCAGAGTCAGTGCTGAGGTAGCAAACATTGACCAGCAGAACAAGGGCATTTGATGAAAACCCATACTAGGGATACGCATCTTCAGCAGGGTGACAAGGAAATTAATTGCCCCCAAAATCGCAGATGTCCCCAGCAAAAGGACGCTCATAATCCATATTCCCTCACCCACCTGACCTGTAACCAAGCTCAAGGGAGGGTAGGAAGTCCAACCTGCATCCGGTGCATCGCCTACTAATAAACTGCTGATTAGCAATATACCAGCTGGCGGAATCATCCAAAAGGCAACGGCATTCAAGCGGGGGAATGCCATATCTTTTGCCCCAATCATCAAGGGGATCAAGTAGTTAGCAAACCCCGCACCCGCAGGCACAATCCACAAGAAAATCATGATTGTGGCGTGCAGCGTAAATAAGCTGTTATATACTTCTGGCGTGACAAAATCGGTTTCTGGCGTTCGCAGTTCCGTGCGAACTAAGTCAGCCATTACCCCGCCAATACAGTAAAAAATGAATGTTGTTACCAGGTATTGAATGCCAATTACCTTATGGTCGGTATTAAAGCCAAAGTAGTCTTGCCATTTTCTTACCCCTGGTTCTTCACTCAGGGCAGGGGTATTCGCAGTTTCCTGCAACTGTGCTTGTGTCATAAAAGTCCAAAGTCCAAAGTCCAAAGTCTAGAGTCCAAAGTCCAAAGTCTAGAGTCTAGAGTCCAGAGTCCAAAATTCTTAATTATTGACTCTTGACTCTTGACCATTGACTCTTGACTATTGATTATTGACTAATGGTGAATTTGATGAAGTAGTTCTGGCTGAATTCCCATGTCCTTGGTGTAAGGAGCGAGAAATTTATCTGGTGATATGTCCTGCGTGTTGACAGCAACGGCTTGGTTTAGTGTTTCGGCGCTGGCAACTAGCTGCTCTTGTACCCAGTTATCAAAAGCTTCCTGCTTTTCCACAATAACTTGTGTTCTCATTGCACCGTGGTACGGACCGCAAAGTTCAGCACAGATGAGCGTATATTCACCCTCTTTGTTGGGAGTAAAGCGAATCTCGCTTTGCCGACCGGGGATCGCATCTTGCTTGAGGCGAAACTCTGGCACCCAAAAGGCGTGGATGACATCGTTCGCTGTCATATTGATTTGCACTTCGCGCCCGATGGGAAGGTGCAGTTCACCCGAAGTGACACTAGTTTCAGGGTAGGTGAAAATCCAGGCAAACTGCAAACCCGTGACGTTCACCAGAAGTGCGGGTGGTTTGCCTTCTTTTCCGGGAACCGGACCAATGATGGGAGAAACAATACCTACGCCAGAGGCATCTCGCAGTTGGGGAATTTGGTCAGCATTGCGGACTGCTGCTGTCGCAGGGTCTTGCATTGCCTTATCAGATCTTTCCTGATTGAGGTTGGGACCTGTACTGGGTGGCGTATCGTTTAAAGTTGCTGCTATAGCTGCCCCAGGCATTTTCATCGACTGCTGCTGAGTAATCGGGGCTTCGTGGACGGCGTGGGGGTTAAAGCCACCGATTTCGTTGTACACGTCAAAGCTGTAAACAGAAATACCGAGAACGATAATTGCGGGGATCGCTGTCCAGAGAATTTCTAAAGGTACGTTGCCTTCGACGGGTGGTCCGTCTTCATTGTCGCCAGGACGACGACGGTATTTAATGGCACTATAAATCAAAATACCCTCGACGAGCAAAAATATACCTGTCGAGACGGTCATCATCGTGTTAAACAGACCATCCACCAACTCGGCTTCGTCAGTTGCTGCTGTAGGCAACAGACCGTGATTTTGACCGTACCAGAGGCTGACCAGTGTCAGCAGGATGCCAATGAGTAACGTCCAGATTGAACTTGGAATTTTCACGGTTGATTAGAGTTAATGACTTTACTATTTTGGACAGAGCTGCTTAGTTACTTACTTACTTACTTACTTACTACGGTAGTCCAGCCTATAAGACATTGAGTATATAGGTCTGAAATTTTTATTAATTTTTTCGGAGCATTTTTCATTTTGAGTAAAGGGTATTTGCTAGATATTGCCAAGGATAGATGTAAACATCAGGTAAAAATTTAACAAAGAATTTAGAAGAGTTAAATGATTGCCATTAATCAAATCCTGACAAGGCACAAACCCGCGAAATAAATACCCAGCCCTGCGGGTTCATCAGTACGAATAGACGGAAACCCTTGCGGGTTCGGGGGTTCGCAATCGACGGGAACCGCCAAGACTGCGACCCCCTCACCGACCCCGCCGACTGATTCACCGTCAAACCTAGATCCACGATACTAACGTTCGCGCTACTCGTCTCCCCTTCTCCCAAAGGGAGAGGCTAGCGCCAAGGGAGAAGAATTTCAATACACGGCGCAGGATTTTATTTTTATGGTTCCCCCCAAAAGAGAAAATTCTCTAAAGCTTTTGGCTAAAAGTCGATTCGTTCATTCACAGTATAAATCAGAGCTAATGTTTAACCTTGGTTTATACGCTAGGGTGGAAATGAGAAGAGACACTTGCGCTTTTCGGGCAGAGTGTCTCATATGTGACAATTTTTAGAATTTTAAAGGCTTACAAACAGCTGGTGTGAAGGTACCATTCATGAGCGAATTTGTCCTAGAACAACAAAATCAAGCGGCACAAGAGCAGCAAAAACCCAAGCAAATGATTCGTCGCTTGGTGTGGAAAATTTGTGTAGCCACCTTAATTTTGATGGCAATAGGCAGTGCCACCCGCGTGATGAATGCTGGACTCGCTTGCCCAGATTGGCCTTTGTGCTACGGGGAACTTGTGCCAGCTAAACAAATGAATTTCCAAGTTTTTCTGGAGTGGTTTCACAGGTTGGATGCTTCGTTGATTGGATTGAGTGCGATCGCTCTTTTTGCATTAAGCTGGTGGCATCGTCGTTCTTTACCAAGGTGGCTTCCTTGGGCTTCTCTTTTCTCGCTGTTTTTAATTGTCTTCCAAGGCATCTTGGGTGGACTCACCGTTACTCAACTTTTGCGCTTTGATATCGTTACCGCGCATTTGGCAACGGCATTGTTATTTTTCACTACTCTACTAGTTATCGGCACAGCACTCGCCCCCTACCAAGGAACTGGAACTGTTGGTAAGTTACCTTGGGTAAGTTTAACCGCCGCTATTTTGGTTTATTTACAAAGTTTGCTTGGTGCTTTGGTAGGATCTCGTTGGGCGCTACATCAATGCTTTGGCGGATCTCAACTTTGTGCTGTAATGTACAGTCATATCGGTGGGGTGGTGCCGCCAACAGTAGCAAGTTTGGCTGTAGTATTTCTCTCATTGCGTACACCAGCACTACATCCAGCTTTACGGCAATTAGCTAAGATAACTGCTGGACTGCTAGTTTTACAGATTTTGTTGGGAGTTGGCACTTTTAAGTTACATCTCCAAGTCGAGCCACTTACCGTCTCTCACCAACTTATCGGTGCCTGTTTGCTGGGTACTTTGGTAATTTTCACGGTTCTCTCCTTGCGTGATTTTGCTACTAGTCGTGGTATTAAGGCTTACTCATCTGGTGTCGCGGCGACTATAAGTGTAGATGGAGTGAATCCATAAATTAAATGCGAGTGCTGCAAGTCTGTATTTTTGTTGGACTATGAAAGCCAGACGCGACAACGATAGCACAGAAGTTATTGAACAAATAAGGAATTAGAGTCAACATGATTGAGACTAATGTCTCGAAGCACCACCAAACATTTCCCCAAGTTATTCAAAGCTACTACCAACTAACTAAGCCTCGGATTATTCCGCTGCTATTGATTACCACTGCTGGTAGTATGTGGATTGCTGGTGAGGGAAAAGTAGATCCATTGCTGTTGTTAGTAACTCTAACTGGTGGTACTTTGGCAGCTGCTAGCGCTCAAACGATTAATTGTATCTATGACCGAGATATTGATTATGATATGGAGCGCACGCGGCATCGTCCTTTGCCATCTGGTAGGATACAGCCTCGCGATGCTTTGATTTTTGCGATCGCTTTGGGTGTTCTTTCTTTCAGTCTATTGACGGTATTTGCCAATTTACTAGCTGCAATGCTGGCAATGTCTGGTATTGTGTTCTATATTTTGGTCTACACTCACTGGCTAAAACGCTCTAGCACACAAAACATCGTCATTGGTGGGGCTGCGGGGGCGATTCCGGCGCTGGTTGGCTGGGCAGCTGTTACGGGAACTTTAAGTTGGGTTGCTTGGTTACTTTTTACTATCGTCTTTGTTTGGACACCTCCCCATTTCTGGGCTTTGGCGTTGATGATTCGGGATGATTACGCAAAAGTTGGGATACCAATGTTACCAGTTGTCGCCGGAAATGAAGTGACGGTGCGGCAGATTTGGTTTTACACGCTGATTTTGGTACCAACTACACTGCTGTTAGTGTATCCGTTACATGCGACGGGAATTGTCTACGCAGCGATCGCACTTGCTTTGGGAGGATTATTTATTCTCAAGGCTTGGCGCTTGTTACACAATCCAGACGATCGCACTTTGGCTAAAGATTTATTTCTCTATTCCATCTCTTACATGATGCTGTTGTGTCTGAGTATGGTGATTGATAGTCTTAGCCTGACTCATCGTGTAATTAATGTTCTGGCAAGTCAGTTGCATTTGGTTAGCTAATTGGCTGATAATAAACCGGGTTTTTCAGGAAAACCCGGTCAATCAAAATGTGCGATCGCATGCTAACTGCTTTTAATATGCCAAAAAAGGCTCAAGCAGTACTTAGTGCTTGAGCCTTTCCTAAATTAAATTAACTTAACAATTCAATCTAACTAGGCTTAGTAACGGCTGTTGCGGGAGTTGTAGCCACCGCCACCGCCGCCACCGCCACCGCCACGATTACCACCGAAAGAACCACCTCTGTCTTCCTTGGGTTTCGCTTTGTTAACTTTGAGATCGCGTCCCATCCACTCAGCACCATCAAGCGCGTCGATGGCTGCTGTTTCTTCAGCTTCTGAACCCATTTCTACAAAAGCAAAGCCACGTAAACGACCTGTTTCACGGTCGGTAGGCAACTGAACTCGTTTTACAGAACCATATTCTGCAAAAACTTCATTCAGAGCGTCTTGTGTAACTTCATAAGAGAGGTTACCTACATAGATAGACATAGATTGTCTCCAAAATCATGAGTGTGTGGAGATTTAGATTTCGGAGAGAAGTCTGTAAACACCAAAAGAAGAATACCTGTCAATGCTAAAAACAAACGCTGTCGCCGAATTAATTCTCATATCGATGGTAGCATAGCGAGTAACTTTTGAGAGGAAGCGAGAATAAATGTTATGAAAATTTATGTGTAGTTGAAGGCGATCGCTTGTCTGAGTAACTAAAAATAAAGAACAGGCGATATATGCAAGCAACGCTAAGAGCGATCGCACTAATTCATGCTCTTATGAACATAAATAAGCATCTCATTAACAGCGCTTCCAACTCAAGTCTTTTGCCGCTTTTGCTAACCTAGTAATGAAGGGTTAATTACCCAGCCACCTGCTGAGTGGGTAAAAGAGGTTTAATATGGCTCATTTAAATCTGCGGCGTCCGGAAAACGTCAACGGCGATTTTTATGTCGATACTTCCTGTATTGATTGTGACACCTGTCGCTGGATGGCTCCGGAAGTATTTATTGAAGTTGGTGATCAATCGGCGGTTCATCATCAACCAGCTAATGAAGCGGAACGATTGGCTGCGCTACAAGCTTTGTTGGCTTGTCCGACAAGTTCCATTGGTACAATCGAGAAGCCGCAAGATATCAAATACGCTCAACTGACTTTTCCAATTTTAGTTGCGGAAAATGTTTACCACTGCGGTTATCATTCGGAAGATTCTTTTGGTGCTGCTAGTTATTTGATTGAATTACCAGAAGGTAATATTTTGGTAGATTCTCCCCGGTTTACGCCGCCATTGGTGAAGCGGATAGAAAAAATGGGGGGCATACGTTATATGTATATGACTCACAAAGATGATGTAGCGGATCATCAAAAGTTTGCCGAGCATTTTCAGTGTCAGCGGATTCTCCACACTGACGAGATTACAGCCTCTACTAGCGATGTAGAAATTCAGCTAACTGGTAGTGAACCATTTGATCTGACTCCTGATTTACTAATTATTCCCGTTCCCGGTCACACTAAAGGCCACACTGTTCTACTTTACAAACAGAAGTTTCTTTTCACTGGCGACCATCTGGCTTGGTCTGATACATATAAACAGTTGATTGCCTTTCGCGATGTCTGCTGGTATTCTTGGTCAGAACAGCTTAAATCAATGCGAAATTTAGCTAATTATACATTTGAGTGGGTGCTACCAGGTCACGGGCGACGATATCATGCTGATGCTGAAGCTATGAAAGAGCAGATGCACAAGTGTATTGATTGGATGGAATCGGCTGGGCGGTAAGTATAAAAAGTTTATTTTCCTACCGCCCCCTGATTATCTATTAATTCAAGTTGCTAGTTACAGCATTGGAAGCAGAAAGCTCATCGGCTAAAAGCCGTGGGAGTGTAAACTAACTCGCCATTAATTGTGAGGGTGTGTTGCGCCACAATTGATATAACCGAGTTGCATGTATTGTTAAATACAAGATATCTCCGTCGCTGAGGTTGATTTCTAGTAAATCCCAACCGTGAAAAGTCTGGGAATTTCTTTGCACATACAAAGGCACACAGTCGGCGGATATTGCCGCATCTTTCACTTGTTGCCCGCAAAAGGGATGTGAGGGTGTAATCAAAGTTGCGAAAGCTACCCAAAGGCTATCTCCTGTGATGCCATTACCGAGGATTCGTCCACCTAATGCAGCAGCGGCAAAAGCTGGAGCCGCAAGTTCAGCAGGACTCAGTACTGCCTCAAAGCCGAACACTTGTTGCGCCATGCCAGCAAAATCAGGATCGGCATAATTGACAATTACGGGAATGTTGGGTGTCAATCCTTTTGCTTTCAGGGCAATCTCTAGGTTGGTAGCGTCATTGAGGGTAACGGCAAGCACAGCAGCGGCAGAGTTGATGTTGCTTGCTTTGAGTGTGATTCTAAAGCTAGTATCGCCTTCAATTACAGGAATACCTAATTCACGGACAGTGTTGATAAATTTGTTATTGGGGTCGGTTTCAATTACTACCACCTCATGTCCACTGGCATGGAGTTGCTGGACAATTGCTATCCCGATACCGCTTAAGCCACAGACGATGTAGTGATCGCTTTGAGGAATTCTCACGGCATCCCAAAATTGCTTGAAACGGTTTCCCAGAACAAAATCATTGAGTAGGGCATACCAAATACCAATCACCACAGCCCCAATCAACATGATAAAAACAGTGAATAATTTAATTATGTTAGGAGCTTTTTCGACAATTTTATCATTACCCCCTGCTCCAGTAATCATACCTACAGAAAAGTATAAAGCATCGATTATGGGCATTCTCACCTCGGTACACATGTAGGTGAGCGTGGCAATGATAATAATCGCTACAAGTACAATACCCCCCGCTACAACCGATCGCCCGTGTTGTTGAAGTTGCCTGAGATTGCCAAGGATTTTCATTCCTTTTTTAATCAGTGATTTTCGTCGCTGACGGATGCGGGGTTGGATAGCAACAATTAAGCGATCGCCTACTTTTAATTCTTGTCCAGAAAGTACCGCAGATACCAAATTCATTTCACCTTCGACTGGCTGATAATAAATCAGCATCCGCGCTGGAGAATTCCACAAATCACTAAGTTTGCAACCTTTCAAAGGATGATTTTCGTCAATATATTCTTCGCGGATCAGCCCAGTTTGCTGAAATAATTTGATTTGTCCGATCGCTTGATTTCCGAGTGCGGCAAACGTGAATAGTGGTGCTGCTAATTTTACAACACTCATACTCACATGATTTGGCAAAGTTTGATCTAGGCGATCGCCTAAGTTTGTATTATAAAAGCGGTTGATAATCCGAATGCACGGATTTAGCACCCGCGCTTGCATCATTATTGACAAATTCACAGCATCGTCAGATCCAGTTATCACTAAAGTGTGTGCTTGCTGAATTCCCGCTGCTGTGAGCGTACTAGCTGCATGTAATTCGCCAACAATTATATCTCCTGCTGCTTCGCCAGGAATAACTTGGTGATGAATACCAACAACTAACGCTCCCTGCTGTCTGAGCAAGCGAAAGACTTTATATCCGGTACGTCCTAAGTTACAAACAATGATTCGGGGTTTCATCGAACAGCAGCATGATTTACAGACAAAGCTGCACGTCTCAAGTTTTGATTTTCATTGTTGCTTATTTTCTTAGCTGTTAACTGTAGCTGAAAACACGATTATTGCGAGTTTGGTAGAACTTTGACTTAGAGTGAATTTAGTACAGCATTTTATTAATTTGTAGCGAATTAAATTTGCGAGCATCCCAATGAAAGCCGCAATACCCTAGAAGGGTATCGCTATACGTACGAAGCCTGCCTTCGCAGGCTGTGAGTATTCAAGCCTGCGAAGGCAGGCTTTGTTTATTTAGCCCCAGGCTTATAGCCTGAGGGGCTTTTTGCCAAATTGGGATGCTCCCATTAAATTTAGCAATACCCTGTATTGCTTGTGCATCCCGATGCATTGCTTGTGCATTTAAAAACGCTACGATTTTACGCTCATGCTGTACTGAGAAAGATTTTTTCTCAGGCTTTCATATAAAAAAATCTACCTGAGGTACATAAAACCTCACCCCCTTCCCCTCTCCTTGCTAAGGCTACGGTGTACACACAAGTTATCGAATCACTACCAGTTCTCGAATTACCCCACCCTAACCCGGACCTTGTCAAGGGGAGGGAACTAGATTTTCTTGTTTCCCCCCTTGGAAAGGGGAGCCACTGCGTTGCGGAGGTTTCCGAGGCAGCGCGTTGCGCGGGTTCCCCGCGTTGTAGCGACTGCCGTTCCGTTGTAGCAAGTGGCGTGGGATTAAGGGGGGTAAAACCCGGATCTCAAAGTAACTCCGATTTGTGTGTACACCGTAGCCTTAGCAAGGAGAGGGGTGTCCGGAACGGACGGGGTGAGGTTCTATATTGTATCCAAGTGCAACCCGCTATATATATTCATATACAGTAATTTCAAAAAGTAGATTTAAATAATATGTCTAATGCAGTTAAAGTATTTTTTTCCTACTCCCATAAAGATGAAGCCTTGCGAGACGAATTGGCAACTCATCTGAGCTTGATGAAACGTCGGGGATTTATTGAAGCTTGGCACGATCGCGAAATTAGTGCTGGTGCGGAATGGGCAAATGCGATCGATGACAATCTTAACGCTGCGGATATCATTTTGTTGCTGGTGAGCGCTAACTTTCTGGCTTCAGATTACTGCTACGACATTGAGATGCAGCGAGCAATGGAGCGACATGAAGCCAAAGAAGCTCGCGTAATTCCCATTATTTTAAAGCCGTCAGACTGGAGTGATGCACCTTTTGGTAAACTGCAAGCACTTCCTAAAAATGCTAAAGCTGTCACAACCTGGCAAGACCAAGATGAGGCTTTTTTAAATGTTGCTCAAGGAATTCGCAGGGTAGTTGAAGATATTGCTAAATCAAAATCCTCCTCCTCAACTGCTTCTGGAAGTACTACACCTGCGACTTTCAACCCTCCTGCAACGAGTGGGGGTGATCGCCAACGTCGTAGATTAGAGGAAGAACACAATTCACTACAACAACAGTATGACCGAGAGAGCGAAAAATTAAGTCGGTTGCGCCTAGCATACTCGATTGAAACAGATACAACTACAAAGTTTAAGCTAGAGAAACAAATTCAGGAAAGCGAAACAGAACTAAATCGGTTAGATCGGCAGCTTGAGGAAATCGAGCAAAAGCTTGTGTAGTCTTCTATATATAAATAATGCCCCCTATGAAATCTGTTGAAGTTTTTATTTCTTACCACCAAAAGGATAACGACTTACGCGAAGAGTTAGAGAAGCATCTAGCGACTTTGCTGCGGGAAAAAACTATTATCAGTTGGAGCGATCGCCAAATCGTCGCTGGGCAGGAATTTAAAGGTGAAATTAATAAGTCTCTCAACCAAGCTGGGCTTATCCTGTTGTTGGTGAGTCCAGATTTCATTGCTTCAGATTATCATTGGACAGTTGAAATTACACGAGCATTAGAGCAGAATGCAGCAGGGAAGGCTAGTGTTATCCCAGTGTTACTGCGTTATGCGGATTGGGACGCTCCTCCCATTGATAAACTATCTCCCTTGCCTAGTAATCGTAAACCAATAAAAAGCTGGACTGACCGAGATGAAGCATTCTTAGAAGTTGTCAAAGGCATTCGGGAGGAAGTTAAGCGATTAGTTGCTAGCTCGAATTACTCACCACCCAAACAAAATTCTGCAAACCAAAAGCCCCTTGCTCTGAAACCCTCAGCAGATAAAGCTCCACCTCAGTCTGGCAATCAAGTTGAAACTGACCTGACGCTAGAACTCCCTCTTAGCATTGGTGAATTGACCTACGGCACAGAAAAGAAGATTGCGCTGGAGGATGGCTCAATTACTGTGACTGTTCCATCTAGTTTTAGTCCTGGTAAGAAGCTGCGGATTCGAGGTAAAGGTAAACTTAACCCGATAACCAATAAACGGGGAGATTTATATCTAAAGGTTGTCAGTGTTCAAAAGGTAGAGGTGTCGCTGGAGGACTATCAGCAAAAGTTACGACGATATGAGCAAGAATTAATCAAAGTCCAGCAATGGGAGTATCCACTCAGTGACCACAGCCGTGAAGGATTAAAGAATTATCAGCACATGCTAAAACTCAGGGATGAGGATGTAACCCTGATTGAAGAGCAAGTCACTGCACAAGAGCTAGAAAAGCGCGAATATCAAGTCACTAGCCTGATCAACGAAGCAGATCGTTTACGCGAAAATAAAAAGTTCGAGGAAGCAGCCCTCAAATACAAAGCAGCCCTCAATCTTGACCCCAACTCTGTGTATGCTCACAATTGCCTGGGGATTGCGCTGTCTGATCAAGGCAAACTAGATGAAGCGATCGCCTCCTATCGCCAAGCCTTGCAAATCGACCCAAACTTAGCAGATGTTCACAATAACCTGGGGATTGCGCTCTTCAATCAAGGCAAACTAGATGAAGCGATCGCCTCCTATCGCCAAGCCTTGCAAATCGACCCAAACTTAGCAGATGTTCACAATAACCTGGGGTTAGCGCTGTCCAAGCAAGGGAAACTAGATCAAGCGATCGCCTCCTATCGCCAAGCGTTGCAAATCGACCCAAACTTAGCAGATGTTCACAATAACCTGGGGATTGCGCTCTTCAATCAAGGCAAACTAGATCAAGCGATCGCCTCCTATCGCCAAGCGTTGCAAATCGACCCAAACTTAGCAGATGTTCACAATAACCTGGGGATTGCGCTCTCCAATCAAGGCAAACTAGATCAAGCGATCGCCTCCTATCGCCAAGCGTTGCAAATCGACCCAAACTTAGCACCTGCTCACAATAACCTGGGGTTAGCGCTCTCCAATCAAGGCAAACTAGATCAAGCGATCGCCTCTTTCCGCAAAGCGTTGCAAATCGACCCAAACTATGCGCTTGCTCACAATAACCTGGGGAATGCGCTCTCCAATCAAGGCAAACTAGATCAAGCGATCGCCTCCTATCGCCAAGCGTTGCAAATCGACCCAAACTTAGCAACTGCTCACAATGACCTGGGGTTAGCGCTGTACAATCAAGGCAAACTAGATGAAGCGATCGCGTCCTATCGCCAAGCCTTGCAAATCGACCCAAACTATGCATTTGCTCACTATAGGCTGGGGAATGCGCTGTACGATCAAGGCAAACTAGATGAAGCGATCGCAGAACTGGAAATAGCTGTTCGCCTCGATCCTAGTAACACTGTGATTCGTGACAACTTAGAGATTTATAGGAATAAGAACAAGGGTTTTTGGGGACGTTTATTTGGTGCGTAGAATATTCGCAGTTTTTTTCATCTCAACGGTGTGCGATCATCTCAAAATGCTTGAATGCTTTCTCATTTGAATAATTCACTAATTCATTTTGGTGTTTTGGGCAAGCAAAATGGTAGATTGCTTTCTCAAAATGCTTGAATGCTTTCTCATTTCGGTAAATCACGCATTCATTTTGATGTTTTGGGTAAGCAAAAAGGCATATTGCTTTCTCAAAATGCTTGAATGCTTTCTCATTTCAGTAGATCACGCATTCATTTTGGTGTTTTGGGCAAGCAAAAAGGCATATTGCTTTCTCAAAATGCTTGAATGCTTTCTCATTTCGGTAAATCACGCATTCATTTTGGTGTTTTGGGCAAGCAAAAAGGCATATTGCTTTCTCAAAATGCTTGAATGCTTTCTCATTTCGGTAGATCACGCATTATGTCTTTTTTTTTGAATTTTGAATTTTGAATTTTGAATTGGAGCGTTCGCGCAGCGTCTCCCCCTGGGAGAAGCGACTTGACAAATTTAGATGCTTAGAAAAAGGCGATAATTTAAAAGACGATAAAATTTTGAGGCAATGACAACAGCACTTACTCCGTCCCTCACCCTCGAAGAATTCCTCAAGTAGAGACTGACAAGAGTAGGACACTTAAGTGTCCTACCTTAACTTAAATCTCTGGTTCACTTAAGCGAGTGGTGGGACGACTTTGGGAGAAGTCTTGAACAACTTGTACAACACAAACTAAAGCTAGTAACCCGATGACTGCAATCGGTAACAAAGATGAACCAAAAAGTGCGATCGCCAACACAACGGGAACAGCCCCAATTCGATATTTGGCACGGATTTTGCAGTACCGAATAACTCCCAAGCGGTGGAGAATACCTAATGTTAACCAGCACAAAGCTACCGAGCCACAAATTAACCAGCGGACTGCATGGGGTAAAGCTATTTGCTGCTCGCTCAGTAATAGTTTTTCTACACCAACTCCAGTTGCAGCAATGCCAATCACTAGCGGTAGATGAGTGTAGAGCCAGATAGTCATCGGACCGATTTTTCCTTCTGTCCGTGCTTTTTTAATAGGTGTGCCACCAAGGTTATCAAAGTAAACCCACCACAAACTAAAAGCAATACCTGAACCGAACAAAGCAGCGATCGCACTGGAAACATCCCATTTCTGCTCAGAAACACCATCAACTACGGCAATAATAGCCTCACCTAAAACAATTATCGTAAAAAGCCCGAAACGCTCCGGTAAGTGGGAAGGGTGAGGGGGTAATTGTATTTGTATCTTGCTGCATATCAGCGGTGTGGCAAAATCAATAATTAGTCCCAAAACCCAAAATCCAAACCGCCAAGGAATCGGTAGAAATGCGGATACTAGCCAACATAAAGCAGCGATCGCAAAACCTGTAGCATAAGAATTTGTCAAAATCCGCGCTGCTGGGATATGCATTCCCGCACGGATATATTCGGCGACAAGTACAGCACGACCGAGAGCGTAACAAAGAGCGAAACCAGCCGAACTATCACTTAAACCGTGGTGTATATTGATAGCCAATGCAGCCGCTGCCAGCATTTGTAAACCAGTCAGCACCCGATGTCCTACATCATCGCTATCAAAGCGGTTTGCGTACATTGTACTGCCAATCCATGACCACCAAACTGGTATAAACAAAACAACAAAGCCAAAAAAACCTGAGAAAGTGACATCATCATGGAGATTGTGTGCCAGTTGAGAAACTGCAACTACAAATACCAAATCATAAAAAAGTTCCAGCCAAGTAGCGCGACGTTCTTCTTCGGTTTCTTCGCCAATGCGTAATCTTGGTGGCTGTAGAAAATTTGCCATATTGTTAAACGTGATTTGTGTTTATTCTGTGTCAGATTTATCTACTTTGTAAGCCTGTAGTAAATATTCTCCATTGAAATGAATCAGATGAGTAGCATCTTCAGCAACCCAGACATCTGTTTCCCAAGCAATTTCCGCCAAATACTCCACAATAGCCTTACGGCTGAGAAACGTCGTCACCATTACAAGCGGAATTTTTGTATTAGCAAAGATAGTTTCAAGTTCTTTCTTTCGCTTGGGGTTAATTGGACCGTGAGAAGTTACAGCTTCAATTAAAACTAACCAGTTATTCTTTAGATGATGGATAATTACATCAGGCATTTTACCGTGAGAATCGACTGTCACACCTAAATCTAATAATGCCGCTTGGTTGAAATGCGCGAATTTTTCATCTGTATCGCCTACATAAACTAGTTTTCCTCCTGGTGTAAAACGTGGTGCAAACTCATTAATAATCTTCTCAATTAAAACGTTTTGACCACCTGGCGATAGAGTCTTAAGTTCTCCTTCAATCATTACAGGAATACGTGACAATTCGCGCTCTTGAGCATATCGTTTTTTCAGAGTTTCAACTGATGCAAGGTAGGTACGAATACTTTTTTCCCATTCGGGGGTTTTATAAGTACGTAATAATTCAAGTACACTTTCTTCAATCTGATATACGGTTTTCGGGCTGTTAATCGGACGACCTAGATTATCTGGATTTGCAACTATCAAAGCAGCGTCTAAGAATTGATGGACTGTTTGGCGGCGAACAGTTTCCCGCGTATTGGGTTTATATGTTTTGCCATAATGCTGTGCCATAAATTGCATCATTGGCGTGATTCCCATTAAAGGAGATACCGCAGATTTCCAAGGTTCGGTTGGCTTCAAATCTAGTAGGGCAAGAAGGGTTAATGCTGAACGTTCATTAAGTTGTGCCCGTGGAAGTCCAAGTTCAATTAGTATTTGCAGTGCTTCATCAATACGAGATTTAATTGTGAATAAATTATTTTCAAATTGATCCGTCATACTCAAAAATTCTGACACAAATTCATCAATTTCTTTTTGTGAGGGCAACTTATCCTGAATTCGTACACCCACCGACATAAGCTGCTGCATTGTCGGATATTTTAAATTTCGTAAATCAGTTGCATTAACTTGAGTGTGCCCATTAAACAGTCGAAAAAAAGTATCTACGAGGCTGGAGTTAAGATAAGCAGCAAGACCGCGTGCCAGAGTAAGATCGAGTCCCCGTCCATTTTTATGAAAGTAATTTAGGTGATTTTCAAAACCAACCCAGGAAGAGTTAATTCTTTCAGCATCGTATACAACAGCAACTACTCTTTTTTTTTCTTCTTTTGAGGTGAAGCGTTTGTTCAAAACATAGTGTTCATTCGGTATCAAAAGCGAAGCCGTTTGTTCTACATGCACCAAGGCTTGATGTTTTCTAGTTGTCTTTGGATACTCAACATATCCTTGAGATAAATTCACAGGATAAATTAAAGGAACTGTGTTTTCTTCCGGTATTAAACGCAAATATTCTTTTGCCCGAAAATCTACCACACGTCCAGTTGATACTGTCAATCCTAGGTCTTTCAAAGTGCAGGTTAAATTTCCCATTTGTTGAACGACCTGCTGACTAAAAGTATCTGGAATAATATGAATAAATTGTTCTGAGTCGTTAGGATGAACTATTTCTGTATAAGATAAGGAGTTTGACATAACAAAATCGTCATCAGCACTTGAACTTGTGCTGATGAGTACATTATCAAACTTTTGCTTTTGTTTTATAGCATGAATGATAACTGTTTCCTGCAAAACTTCATCATCGCTAAATGCTTTTTGTCGGGATTCAAAAAGATGTATCTGGCGTAAAGCCATCATCTCTAAAAACATCTTACGGAAGTCTCTAAAATACAGTCCATTACAGAAACTACGCGGTGAGATGGCTACAAGTTCCCCTCCTGACTTGAGGAGATGTGCTGTAGCAGCGATAAAACCCGTATAGAGATTGCTGGTTTCTAATCCTAAAGAACGTAACAATGTACGAACCTTAGAATTAGCTTTGATTTTCAAATACGGAGGATTGAGAATAGCGTGAGTAAATATTGAATTGTCGCTAACAATTGTAACGGCATCCTCAATAAAGTCTCTTTCACGGATTTCATAATTAAAGGAAATACCAGCTATCTGACATTCGCTTGCACATAATTTTAATGTTTGACGTAAATATTTAATTAGAAACGGATCTATTTCATAGGCAACAATGTCTAAATTTATTGGGTGTTGTTGCTGATGACAAAGGTTAGCCACGAATGCTGCAAGTAATGAACCAGATCCGGCTCCAGCATCAAGCAGAGATATTTGAGGATAATCAAGTTTTTCAAACATCCCAGCCATTAATTCTGCTACGCTCGCAGGAGTCAAAAATTGACCCAGTGTTTGCTTATCTTTTTGCTTTTGTTTCGCTCTGGCGGTAATTCTCACAAGGTCTACTTCACCAAGCAAGTCTCTGGAAAAAGATTCTGCCAAGCTGTTAAATTGCAACAGTTTCTGATGATGATCTGTAAAGTTTCTACTGCTTGATTGGAACATTACGGTTCATTAGACCTGTTGCATAAATAGTTTTTTGTCTCACGCAAAGAAGAACACCAAGAAAATGAGTTTTGTAATAAGTTTATTTTCTCAAACTGAAAATGGTTCTACTAACCACTAATTAGATACTATAATTGCCCACATACTAGCGCCTAGTGTAATAGCTGCTAAGTGTTGCCAAAAGAGCGATCGCATCGATTGACGAGCAATTTTTTGCGTTAACACTATCGTTAATAAAACTGAAAAAATCAGAGTGAAACCCTGCAAAAAGTCAACCACCGCTGGATGAGCGACCAATACAGGCAATTGCTGACCATTTAGACCAAAAGTGGCAAAAGTTACCGGGAGAATGCGTCCGCCTTCTTCTAGGCTCAAACGCAGATAGTGAGCTAAGTTACCTCCCAGAACTAATGGTAGATAGCCATAAGCAAGTTCTATAAATGCTTTTGGCTTACGTCCAAAATTTATTATTTTCGTCAAACCATATGCCGCAAAAGGAACAGCTACAGGGATAATCAAAGCTAGTAGCGATAATCCTAAATGTTGCCAAAACTGGGTTAAATCGAGATGTAATCCTAACCAAGATTGCAATTCTGGTAAACGATGCAGATACACTCCACCCAATAGTAAAAATAACAATGCTACTTCATAAGCGTGGGATACGTGAGTTGTCCACAATTCAATACCAGGGGGACGCAAATTAAACTCAACGGAACGATGGGGACAAGCTTTAAGACAAGTCATGCACAGCACGCAGTCTTTGTTATCTTCTAATTGTGCTGGGTGCGAATACAAAGGACATCCATTAGTTTCCATTCCCTCCCCTTTTTGGGGTCCACCTTTGTAGCATTGATAAGTGGTGCAAGTGGCAGAACAAATACCTTGCTGCGCTCGAAGTTCGGTCATTGAAAGTTTAGCAAATAAACCATTCATTCCACCGATGGGACAGAGATATCGACACCAAAACCGCCGTTCAAAAATGGCAGAGAAAATCATTGCGCCAGCGGTAATCAACAACAGCAAACAAGCAGAAAGGTAAGCTGTATTTTCTAAATCCCAAAGTTCTTCCCACAGGAAAATTAGGGTAAATAGTCCAAAAATAAACCATCCACCCCATTTTTCAGCTAGCTGTCGATTCCAACGTTTAAGTTGTCGAGGAAACAACCATAAAGAGAGCTTTTGCGTAATTTCCCCATAAATCATGAAGGGACAAACAGCGCACCACACGCGACCGAGAAAGGGAAAGAGAAACAGGAAAAAAGCCCACCACCAAGCCCAAAATAGATTGAGAACGAAATTGCGATCGCGTGTTTGCGGACCAATAAATAACACTGCGACAATCAAGGCAAAAGCAGTGGCAGTAAAGCCATAATTAATGCGATCGGGCCACCACGGACTGCGGAGAAATTTCCGCAAATCTGGATAGACATTCAATAAATTCACCCGAAATCGCCTTTTCTTCGTGTCCGCTGACCAGAAAATTTCTTCTGTTAACTCCCGCGCTGACCCAGCTTGAACAATTGCCCTTTGTACCAAACTTTCCAACTCTTTCAAATTGCCAGGAAAATCATAAGATTGCAAGCGACGCAATGCTTCTGGCGCTAATTTTTGTTTCTGAAGACCCCTAGCCTGAGTATAAAGACTGATGTAATAATCTACTTGAGCCTTGATATCAGATTTTCGCACTCGCAGCGGTGGCACTTTGATGTTATGACCGATACAGCGTTCTATTTGCGGCTGATTTTTTTCGGAAACAATCATAATCCGAGCGCGAGAAGTGCGCGGTGCGGCGGGTGGTTCTTCAGAACGGCTTACGGGACTAAACGTAGAATTCTTAATGACATTGACTAATTGTGGCAGCAACTCTGGGGGAGTTTCTTGAATGTTATTAAGGACAAGAGTACCTTCCCCCAACCATTCCAGCAGTCCTGGTTTGCCGCCAGCACGTCCGAATAAATCTGCACCGCTGGTTTGGAGGATACCACAGTTAACTTTGATAATCGGTTCGCGTCGCTGTTTAGAACCAAAGTGAATTAAAGCGGCTATATTGTCTTTTTCTAAACCTGGTTCGCCGAAAATCAAGACAGATTTGCGGTCATTCGCAGCTTCGCGAATTTCCTCGCGCAAACGCACCGCATAGCGACTTGTACCAACAATTCCCCGTTTGGCTTTGGTGACTAAATACGGTCGTAAGGCGATCGCTCGTTCTTGTTCGTAGGTAAAGGCTGATGTTAAATCCGCCAATTCTTGCGCCAATTGACGAGAAACAGCTTGAAAAATTTCCGGGTATTCACTGACTAAAGCGCGAAATTTTTCGGCAGGCACAACCCAAACATGGCATTCTGTAAGGGTGGTGATGGTGCGTTGCGTCGGCTGGTTTAACAGCAATTCTTGCAGGTGAATCACGGCACCAGGAAGGAAGCCGATCGCTAACGCTGGGTTAGCTTGGTTGCTGCTATCGCTTTCGAGTTGACCTTCAACAAGAATGTAAAGTGCTTCTGGTTCTGTTTTTTCTACAACTAGGTTGGTTTGAGGTGGGATGATTTGTTCTTCGATTTGTTGGGCGATCGCATTTAACACTTCAGCTTCAAGAATTCCTAAAGCTGTGCGTTCTTCTAGCCATGTTACTGTTACTGGAGATGTCATAATAAATTCAAAATTCAAAATTAAAAGTTCAAAATTAAGAAATCTAATTGATGTAAATATTCCACTCAGGCTGCTATGTATGAGAGCAATTATCGCTTTTGTGCGGATTAATTTTAAATTATGAGTCTATCAGATATTCCTAATCTTTGGGTTCCCTTGGCGCTTTTGAGTTTAATCGTTATAGCTGCTGTGTTTTTTAGTCGCAGCAGCTGAGAATTTATTTTCTAAACGAAAGTTTTATCGATATAACACCAGCGCCATTCTTCACCCGGTTCAGCAGACTTGACAATCGGATGATTGCTGGCGTGAAAGTGCTTGGTGGCGTGTTTGTTTTTTGAAGAGTCGCAGCAACCGATGTGTCCGCAAAGAAGACATTGGCGCAAATGCACCCATCTGTCCCCCATTTTTAAACATTCTTCACAACCGTTAGCGCTGGCTGTAACTTCTTGAATTTCATTGAGATGTGTGCATGTAGTCATAAAATCTCCTGATAAATTAGTAGTAAGCACTTTAGTGCTTGTATTTAAGCACTGAAGTGCTTACTACGAAGATAAATTCATCGGCAAACGAACTTGAAACTTTGTCTTTCCTGGTTCAGAAAATACGCTGATATCGCCTAGGTGTTGCCCAACGATGACGCGATAGGCAATGTGCAAACCTAAGCCGGTTCCTTGTCCCACACTTTTGGTAGTGAAAAAAGGCTCGAAAATGTGACATTGAATTTCTGGGGGAATTCCTGGACCATTGTCAGTAATTTCTACTAGCAAAAAGTCGTTTTCGCAAGCGGTGCGAATCCAGATGGTAGGGATTGAGGATTGGGAAGAAGATGAGGAGACATTTGTAGAAACATCCCCGCGTCCTCCTTTCCCAGTTCCTACTGTCATTGCATGAATGGCATTATCAATTAAGTTAGTCCACACTTGATTTAATTCACTGCCATAAACGCTGATACGCGGTGTATCACAGTCATATTCACGCTTCACGATTACACCTTGTTTCAGCTTGTGATTCAAGATTGTTAAGGTACTTTCCAACCCTTCATGAATATCTATTTCTTGTAAGGGTGCTTGATCCATGTACGAGTAATCTTTGACTGCCTGTACTAAAGTAGAAATACGGTCAGTGCTATGCTCGATTTCTTCTAACAAATCTAGTTCTTGCAAAGTTACTTGTATCCAAGTGAGGACATCACCCAGCAATAAATCGCCTACTTTTTGTTGAACATTCGCCACCCATTCGATGTCAACTCCGGCTGTAACCAGGTTTGGAGCAAGTTTCCAGCCATTTTGTATGTTGTGTACTTCTAGCCATTGTGTGATTTCATCTTCGCGATCGCTTTGAGTTATTGGATCGAGTTTTGTTGCTGATTTTGCCCGTTCTATTGCATCTTCTTGTAACTCTGCAAGAAAGGCTTTTTGGGCACAGTTCATCTGCTGTTGATTTAATTTAATTGTCAATGGTTGCAATAGCTGCACAGTTTGGCGTAATTGTCCAGCAGCTCTGCGACCTGCTGAGGCAGGATTATTCAACTCGTGTGCTAATCCGGCGGCTAAAGTGCCTAATGATACTAATTTTTCTCGATGTTGTGATATTGACTGCACTGTTTGCAGCCGTTGTGCCATGTTTTGCAAAATATTTTTCATCACACAAGTACAACTAGAAAGCATTTCCCAAAAAGCTTTATTTGGCAATTCTAAAATATGGCTGCGAGTCACGGCACGACTAGTTACCCAGAAGTTTTTATCACCCATTAAAACGGGCAATTCACCAAACAATGTTTTCGGCTTAAATGTCACTAATAAAACTTCTTGATTTCCAACTTTTTGCGAAATTCTAATTTCACCTTCTAACAGTACAAAAACATGATCTACTGGATCTCCTTCTTGGCGATGAATTTCACCAGGCTCTAACCATACCTCTGTAATTTGTTCAAGTAGCCATTGCAAACGTTGTTCCGGTAATTTTTTGAAAGTTGGTACTTGGCGTAAAGTGTTGATATCAAGCATAAATAAATTTGATATTTGGTATTTTAAACATTACCAGTCATGCAAATTACTCAACTTTATTCGTCACATTTTTCTGTAGGTATTGGCAAACGCACCCGAAAACGAGTATTACCAGGTTGAGATTCAAAGTGAATATCACCTTTGTGTCTTTTAACAATAATTCGGTAGGCAATTTCTAAACCTAAACCTGTGCCTTGTCCAACGCGTTTTGTAGTAAAAAAAGGCTCAAAAATACGGGTTTGAATTACTGGCGGAATACCCATTCCGGTATCGGCAATTTCGACTACAAGGCAGCTATTTTCTCGGTATGTGCGTATTGTTAAATCGCCTTTTCCATCCATCGCATAAATGGCATTATCAATTAGATTTGTCCACACTTGATTGAGTTCGCTAGCATAAGCGCAAATACGTGGGAGAGTCCTATCATATTCGCGGTTGACGATGACTCCTTTTTTTAAGCAATGATTGAGAATAAGTAGAGTATTTTCAATTCCATCATGCAAATCTATCTCTTGCAATGGGGCTTGATCCATATAGGAATAGCCTTTAATTGCTTTCACTAATTCCGAGATTCGGCTGGTACTTTGTTCAATGTCGTTGATAAGTCCATGAGAAGTAAGTGATGCTTCTAACCAAATTAAAACGTTGCTGAGACAGTCTTGGGGTATGTTGTCGGCAAGAGTATCTAACTTCTCGGCATCAATGCCAGCGGAAACTAATGTAGAGGCAAGTTTCCAAGCATTACTAACATCATGGTCTTCTAGCCACTCTGTTACTTCGTCTTCTTTATCGCTTTGGGTAAGTGTGTCAAATTTGGTTGTGTGTTGCGTTGCTTGCAGTTGAAAATTGATAATAAAATTTAGTTGTTCTTTATTAAGTGAATTTAACTGCAAAGCCATATTTTGTAAGCTTTGAAAATTCTCCCGCAGTTGCCCTGCTGCGCGTCTTCCGGCTGCGGCGGGATTATTTAATTCGTGTGCCAGTCCCGCTGACATTTTACCCAGCGCTGCCAGCTTTTCTTGTTGTCTAAGTTGTGCTTCTACGTCTTTAGTTCGCCCTGCCATTGCGCTAAGAATCACATCAGCTAAAGGCGAACATTCTGCCATAATTTGTCTAAAAGTATCAATTTCAACTTGCAAGACGCGACTTGGTGATAAGGCTTTAGCATTAGCAATTGATGCGGAACCAGTCAACATCGACAATTCACCCATAAATTCACCTCGGCGATGTACTGCTAACAGTCTTGTTTCATCACCAACTTGCTTAGTAATCTCGATTTCGCCTTCTAAAACAACATGAAAGTTATAGTTTGATTCGCCTTCATTAAATAGGATATCGCCTTTGTTGAGCTTAATTTCTTTGCCAAATTGCTGCATCTCCTGTAATGCTTCATCAGGCAGTTTCGGGAAGAGTGTGTTCTGGTTGGGATCGTGCAGCATGGCAACTCCGTATCAATAGTGATTGACAAATTTTGTGAGGCGACCGCGCAAAATTTCTTCTCCTTTACTACTTACCACAACCGCTGAATCGGATAAGCATCAAAAGCAGAATCAGCACTTAAAATCGGTATTTGCTCAACCATTGCTTGTGCAATTAAAAGTCTGTCAAATGGGTCGCGATGGTGAAGAGGTAGCTTTGCAACTACAATAAGATGGTCTATTTTAATCTCCAGCAAATTGAAGTCGTTAAGACTGAGTTGCTGTGTGATGAATTCCTCAAAGGGCAGATGAAAACTCAGCTTCCCGATGCTTTGTTTAATCGCCATTTCCACATGCTGGCTGTACTAATTAGCTTTTCGTTATTTTCATCCTCAATTAACACCCGTATTTGATTACTCAGTTGGGTATTGCCCTTAAAAAACCAAATAAAGGTGTGAGTATCTAGCAGTAATCTCATTACATATAATCCTTAAAGTCTTCTAAAGGCTCATCAAAGTCATCAGATATCGTAATCAAGTCTTTAGCGCTTCCAAATAGGGGGCGACGTTTCACTGGCGATACAGGAGTTAGTTTCACAACTGGTTGCTCGTCTTTTGTAATCACGATTTCTTCACCATTCATTGCGGCTTCAATTAATTCTGGCAAATTTTGAGATGCTTCAGCGAGAGTTATTTCTTGCATGGATTTTACCTCTCTATTTTTATTTCATTGTGACATCAAAAATTCATTGTTACCTAACCCCTTACCCCCTTCCCTACAAGGGAAGGGGGAGAATTGCTCCCCTCCCCTACGAGGGGAGGGGCTGGGGGAGAGGTTTCACACTACGTTGCTAAGATATTGATGCACAAATTGAACGCAAATTGATCCTTCACCGACGCTGGAAGCCACTCGCTTAACTGAACCTTGACGCACGTCACCGACTGCAAAGACACCGGGGATATTTGTTTCTAATAAATAAGGATCGCGTTCGAGCGTCCATCCTTTGGGGCGGCGTTGATTGAGTTGTAAATCGGGACCTGTTAAAATAAAGCCGCGATCGCCTTTTTCCACCACACCATCTAACCAGTCGGTGCGCGGTTGTGCGCCAATAAAGATAAATAGTGATGTCGCCGGCACCGTTTGCGTTTCACCAGTCAGCGCATTCACAATTGTCAGCGCTTCTAAAGAAGTCTCACCTTTTGCCTCAATCACACTAGAATGCGTTTGTACGGTGATATTCGCTGTTTCACCAATTTGGTCAATCAGGTACTGAGACATACTCTTTGTCAACGAGTCGCCACGTACCAACATCGTTACATGCTTGGCGTATTTAGAAAAGTACATTGCAGCTTGTCCGGCAGAGTTTGCGCCACCAATGATATACACTTCTTCCCCTTGGCAACTCATCGCTTCTGTTTGCGCTGCGCCGTAATACACGCCTGCGCCAGTTAGTTTTTCGAGTCCGGGTACGTTCAGCCGCCGCCACGAGACACCCAGCGCCAAAATGAGGGCGTGGCAACTGATTTCGCTGCCGTCGGACAACTGCACAAAACGATACGGGTTTTCTACGCGAATTCCCGTAACTTCTTGCGGTGTGAGAATCTCTACACCGAAGCGTTTTGCTTGAGTCACCGCACGCCGCGCTAAATCGCCGCCGCTCAAACCTACAGGGAAGCCGAGGTAATTTTCAATTCGCGAACTTGTACCCGCTTGCCCGCCTGGAGCCTCGCGTTCAATCATGACGGTGCGTAGCCCTTCTGATGCACCATATACCGCAGCAGCTAAACCACCGGGACCGCCACCGATGATAATTAAGTCATAAAAGGGTTTTTCTGCTTGAGTTTTCAAGCCAATTTTCTCGGCAATTTGCGCGTTGCTTGGCTGCATCAAGTTGGAACCGTCGGCGAAGAGAACAAGGGGCAGGTGTAATTTATCACAATCGGCGTATTCAACTAGCTGCTGTGCTTCTGATGATAATTCGATGTCCATCCACTGATAAGGGATTTGATTTCGCGCGAGAAAGTCTTTGGCTTGATGGGAATGGGGAGACCAGCGGTTGCCTATGACGCGAATGCCTTCAAATGGTGGATGGAATGTGGCTTGCCAATCATCAAGCAAATCGTTCAGCACAGGGTACAAGCGTTCTTGTGGGGGGTCCCACGGCTTCATTAAGTAGTAATCGATTCTTGTGGTGTTGATGGCACGGATAGCAGCATCGGTGTCTGCATAAGCGGTAAGCAGTGCGCGTTTTGCGTCTGGGAACATGGATAGCGCTTGTTCGAGGAACTCGACACCAGACATTTGCGGCATCCGCTGATCGGCGAGGAATAACGCCACTGGCTGGTTGCGGAGTTTTAGTTGTTCCAATGCTTCTAAGGCACTGGCACCTGATTCGGCACGCAAGATGCGAAAGCGATCGCCATATTCCTGGCGCAAATCTCGCGCCACAGCTTGCAAAACTTCTGGATCGTCATCAACCGTCAGAATCACAGGTTTAGCCATAGCGCCTCACTAATTCAAAATTCAAAATTCAAAATTCAAAATGGGGAATGGAGAATGGGGCATGGGACATGGGGAATCGGGCATGGAAAGAATCCTCGGATCGTTCGCGCATTACTTTCAAATAACTTGTTTAATTCCCATTGCGAGCGTGCCCATTGCCCATTGCCCAACAATTAACAGTTACACTAACAGTTCAAATAGCCCTATTAAAGTTCCGTCAGGATCTCGTAGATAAGCTGTTTTAATTCCGTAGTAGGGATTGTTCATTGGAGCTGCGGTAAACTTAACACCTTGATGTATTAATTTCTCATATTCTTCTTCTACATCATGCACTGTAAAAATTAAGGCTACGTTATCTTGACATTCGGCATGGGGTGGCTTGTGAGTGTTGGCAATCATCTGTGCCATTTCTTGTCGCCGAAATAAACTTAGTTTCATGTCTCCAACTTTAAATTCAGCATATCCGTCTTCTAGGTTTTCGATTTTTACTTCAAATTGCATGACATCTCTGTAAAACTCCAAGGAAGCTTTAAAGTCAGAGACTAAGAGTCTTGTGTATGCAGATCCTACTTTCATAAATAATCAAACTTATTAAGTTATATTAAGTCAGGTTGACTTTTTGTATATTTGAATTTATATTACGCCTTAGCTAAAATTTAATTTCCTCTTACTTGGAATTTAAAGTCTTTCAAACATGATTTGAGAAGGTTATAACTAACCCTTCCTAACTTATCTGCCAATGCCAATGTATAATAATCGATCTCTTGCAAAAGTCCCCTTCGGGGGTAGATGGTAACTGATTACAGGTTAACGCTGACTTTAAACTTAATCAATACCTGAAAATTTTTATAATTTTATCTCACCATTATAGAAATCGCCGGAAAAGATTTGGTCTTAGGTTTAATCTAATAGCTAGCAGTTATGTTTTATTGTAATATGGAGTACTACAAGTTAAATCTTTGCAGATGTGTCAAGACAGCTTTGTCAGAGTGAGAAATCATCAGTCATGTGAGTTGTAAAGAAATGTAAATATTATTCTGAATTTACGTAAAACCCAGAAATGGGACTGATTAATACTTGTAACAGTTCAAGCCCAACTCAAGTAACTGCAATTATCTGCGTTATGACCACCATTAGTTTGCAAAGTTTCAGGAGGATTTTACAAGTATTGAAGCAGAAAGCCCACCAGTAACAGCCTGAAAATCCAAAAAATTTTCAGGCTGTTACGTCCTTCAGGGGTGGGATGAATGCGAAGCACCTTTAGGTGCAGTCCCTTCGTTAGCG
>JAHHID010000008.1 GCA_019359015.1 Spirirestis rafaelensis WJT71-NPBG6 | reverse complement strand
ACGCTCTCTCTTCAGATGTTAGAGAGACAATGTATTTTTTCTTTGGCATCAGATACGCGGATTGCTTTGAGTATCTACAGATTACACTGTCCGCGTATCCATCAATTTTAAATTGACAGACTACTAGCTTTATGCTGTACTAAAGTTGTTCCTTCTATGCCTTCAAAACTCGGCAGGCAAAGCACTTAAAGGCTTGCTGTCCTGAAAGATTGTCGTAGAATTGGTCGTCTATCAACTGGTTAGCTGCTTCGTAGTAGGGGGTACGAAGTTCTTGGGCCATTTTCTGGTGCGGACCAAACCAATTAGGCACAAAAATTGTGTCTTCTCGAATCCCTTCCCAAATTTGCGCTGTACCTCTAATAGACCCTCTGGGGCTTTCGACAATTATCTCCGAGCCGTTGTTAATACCTGCTGCTTGTGCTACTTTGGGGTGAATTTGAATTAGGCGAACACCGTTCAAAAGTTTGCCCGTGTAAGTCCAGTGTGTGACCGAGTGAAAATGAACCACACTGGATCTGCCAGTCATCCCCATAAGCGGATACTGTTTATGAACCTCCCCAGAGGAAACTTTCCCTAATTTAACCTTTTGGGTGAATGCTTGCGGGTTCACCGGATTTTTCACCAGCTGCGCTGTATACTCGATGGTGGGATGTTGACCAGTGACCTCCGGATGGGTGTAGAAGATGGGTAGGGCGGCATGTCCAGCGATCGCTAGCTGCTTTTGCATCTCGTGTGTGTAAATCTCTACCTTGCCACTGGGAGTAAGGAATCGCTTGCCTTTGTTTTGAGGATTGAGTGCCTGTGCTGCACGATACCAAGAAGGATGATCCAAATAAAGAGTGCTGACACCGGGATGATCCACTGATGGGCAGGGCCAACGCAGAGGTTCTGAACGCTTGGACATTCGTTCGCTCGTCATACCGCCCATACCGTCCGTATTTGCCACGAAAGTTGCCCAGAGATTGCGGTAGTCTTTCCATGCCAGAGGAAAGTTTTCTGTCCAGTATTCGGGTGGATTGCGTTTATCTAACTTTGCTGTGGCGTGTGCTAGGTCAATCCAGATGTGCCAGTCTGGTTTGGACTCTCCCACTGGGGGAACAACTTGCTTTTGCCAACGGATTGCCCGGTCATCTCGCCGCATATAGACGGTTTCCATTTCAAAGCCACTGGTGACAGGTAGAATAATGTCGGCGTAGTAGGCAGACTCCTCCATGAACAATCCGGTGTAAACGTAAAAGTCTAGTTGGCGATAAGCCGACTGTACTTTAGCTGTGCGTGAAGAGGCGAGAAGGGGATTTCCCTGAGTGACAATGGCTTTTAGCTGATAGGGCTTGCCTGTGAGGATAGATTCAGGAAAATATTCTGGTCCAACGGGCAGGGCAACATCTTTCTTTGGTGTATTGCCTTTGATAGGTGGCAGATTGAGACCACCGGGCCAAGTGTTGTGCATAAAGTTACAACCCCCACCATTGATGCCAATGTTACCTGTTATGGCGGCAAGGAATGCTAGAGTGCGGTAAGTGTCGAAGGCTCCCAACTGGTGAGAAATACCAGCATTGCAAAAAATGGCAGCGGGCTTGGTTTTAGCGTAACTCTCAGCCAGAAGCTTAATTTTAGTTGCTGGGACATCCGTGATTGCCGCTGCCCACTCTGGTGTATAGGCGTTGCTGACAAGGTGCTTTTTCAGTTCATCAAAGCCCAGTACCCACTTTTGCACAAAAGCAGCATCATATAGATTATTGGTGACAATGTGGTAAAGCATTGCCAACACTAGAGCTAGGTCAGTGTGCGGTTTGGGTGCAATCCATTCGTCTGCTTGCGCTCCTGTGGGAGTTAAGCGGGGGTCGATGACAACTAGCTTGGCTTTGGTCTGAGCGCGGCTTCTGAGAAGATAGGCAAAGGTAACTGGATGAGTTTCCGCTTGGTTAGTCCCTAAAAAGAGAAAAAATCTGGCAGACCCTAGGTCTTCAAAGCCGGTTGCGCCGTCGATACCGTAGCCGTTAGTAAAATTGCCTAGACCAAAAGTCCACGCTAAGGCATTTCCACCAGCATCATTGCAGACAGGACCTACATCGGTGTCGTTGGGACTACCCAGGAGGGTGAAGTAGCGTCCGACCAGCGAACCGGTGCCGCGTGGTAATCTGCCAGAGGTTTTGTTGGCGATCGCCTTGGCTTCTCCCGCATCCCTTAATGCCAGGAACTTGGCAGCGATAGTCTCTAACGCCTCGGACCAAGAAATTGGCTCAAATTTTGAATCGGGTGAACCCTTTTCACCTGCAACCCGCTTCATCGGCTGAGTTAGGCGGAAGCGGTTATAGACCAGTTGGGTCATCATCGGACCCTTGACACAAAACCCTCCTGCCTGTACTGGATCATCCGGTTCGCCTAAGACATCTATAATGCGTCCGTCTTTCAGATGAACCTTCAAACGGCACAAAGAGTTGCAGAATTGGCAAGCACTATCTACAATTTTATCTGGCTGCAACGCAGCCGATTTCTGGGTAAAGTCAAATTCGGTTGGTTGGAGAGTGACTGCACTATTGTGATTTTCAACTATTGCATCTGCCTCCTGGTTTTTCAGTAACTCTACTGTGGTGACAGTGGCTGCACTGACTGCTACTCCTTTGAGAAAACCCCGCCGTGAGTTCTTTTTCTTGCCCTTTGACATGATTTAGATGCTCCCTGAAAGTTGGTAATCCCGTATTGATAGTTTTTTTATTAAGCACTTGTTAATATCCTCATACAAATAGAGGCAGCAACGCCAGCTTTTGAATAACGCTCTTAATATTGTTAAGGTTTTAAACCAATGTAATTCTTATATGAGCTACGTTACGACGTTTAGTGTTCTTAGAGACTAAGAAATTTTAGCCATATAGTTGATATCACTTTAATAACGCAGCATTCCACGAAAGGGCATTAAGGTGGAATAGAAGAATTTGGTACGAGTAGACACTTCTTTCGAGCCAATGCTATGCCACGGGGATTGCGAAAAACGAGGGGTGTTAAGACGGGTATGATTCCTGGTAGCCAGCAGCAAGCGATCATACCTCCAACCCTAAGAGCGATAGTATAGCCTATGTGGTACAGCAATTTAATAACGCACAACAAGGCTTTGAAGCTTCTAAATTTCAGAGAATTCAAGGAGTGTCAAAATGTGCGATCGCCTAACAACACAGTAGTAGCATTTACCACAATCTGCGCCGAACCTGTGAAAAACGATCGCTCGATTGTTTTTGGTGTATCGCTAGCTTGGTGGTAATGCGGAGTACGTAAATTTGCGGTATCCGTCACTAACACTGCACCCACTCCTTGATACCAAAATGGTGCATGATCGCTGCGTAGCGTGTCCGGTGCCAGCCAGCCTTTAAGGGGAACTGCCAGCTTTAGCAATGCTGGCATTTCTACATCCCCCTTTTTTATAGGAGTTGGTGGTAACTGTGAGTTTTGAAAAGCATTAAGTAAAGGCAAGTGTTCTGCATCCCCGATCGCTGCTAAAAAATCGCCTTTGTCACTAGGTGGGCTGACAGGTAAACCCGCTGGATACTGCTGACATCCAACTTTGTAGCAAGCATAACCCACCATATCCATCACAATTACACCGCGCAGATTTGCCAAGCGAGTGTTATTTGCGACAAAAGCCTTACTACCCAAAAGTCCCGCTTCTTCCTTGTCAAACAATGCTAACTGTAATGTTCTGGGAGTAGGACGAGAACCGAGAAGTCGGGCAACTTCCAGCACTACAGCCACACCACTTGCGTTATCATCAGCACCAGGAGAGATGGCAACTGTATCGTAATGTGCGGCGACGAGAATTGCTCCTGCTGTTTTGTCAGTTCCTTGACGTTCAGCAAAGATATTCACCCCGTCAGAGAATTTTTCTAAAGTTGGTTCCCAACCTAATTTTTTCAGTTCAGATGTAATGTAAGTGCGAGAACGCGATCGCTCTACATCTGTAAAGCGCTTAAAATTCAACTTTTGAATGTGAGCAAATAACCTGTCAGCAGACACTTGGGGAGTGTTCCTCACCTGCTTTGATTCTGCCTTTGTTTGCGATGTTTCCACTTGCGTAGTTGCAATAACTGGTGTCTTTTCCGTTGGACGAAAAAACACACCAATACTCATCACTACAACTGCTACAAGCACCACCAGCACCAGCCAAATCCATTTTTTCATTAAAAACCTCTCCCTTGTCCCTCAGCATACGATAGCGCCAAAGAGGAAGTTTGACGCCTCGTCTTTTGACAAGGGATTAAGTATTGTTAAAGGTTAATTGTTAATTGTCTTACCAACACCCCAGATCCCCGGCTTCGTAAAAGTTCTCTGGGATCTATATCCTGAGCATTTAGGTTTAATTAGGTTGACTTACTTATCAACCAACCACTAACCACCAACCACCAACCACTAACAACTATCAAAATGCTAGATTTGTTGCTCATTGTCGTTTTAGGATTCCTGGGGAGTTTTGGTCACTGCGTAGGTATGTGTGGTCCCCTATCCGTAGCGTTTTCTTTATCTAATAAACAGAAAAGTCTCAATTGGCGACAGCAATTAAAATTTCATACACTGCTTAACTTGGGGCGGATGTTGAGTTATGCCTTAGTTGGTGCAGGCATTGGGGCACTGGGTTCGGTGTTGCTAGCCAGTGGAAAATTTGCGGGAGTGGGTAGCGATTTACGCCGATGGATGGCAATTATCACTGGTTTAATGCTGATATGGTTTGGCTTAAGACAAATAAAACCCGACTTATTGCCGCGTATACCGATGTTACATCCTTTATTGCAGGGTAAATTACGCGATCGCCTAAATAAAGGAATGGTCAAACTTTCCCTAAAATCAACATGGTGGACACCAGCACTTTTAGGCATGACATGGGGTTTGATGCCTTGTGGTTTTTTGTATGCGGCTCAAATTAAAGCTGCGGAAACTGGTAATCTGTGGATGGGGGCAGCAACTATGCTGGCTTTTGGCTTGGGAACTTTACCCATGATGTTAGGTGTGGGTGTGTCTGCATCTTTGGTAAGTCAAGACAAACGCAGTCAGCTATTTCGCTTAGGTGGTTGGGTTACTCTCGCCATTGGTGCTATTACTCTGTTGCGGACTGGCAACACAATGGTAGACTACACCGGACACGCTGCTTTGATATGCTTGATAATGGCATTAATTGCCCGTCCGATTAGCAACTTATGGGCAGCACCGATGCGTTACCGTCGTGCTTTGGGAGTGGGGGCTTTTGTTTTGTCTTTGGCTCACACAGTCCACATGATGGAACATACCCTGCAATGGAATTTTGCCGCTTTCTTCTTTTTGCCACCTGATTTTCAATGGGGTATAGCTATAGGTGCTGTAGCACTGATATTGATGACTCCCGCAGCTTTGACAAGTTTTGACTCTTTGCAAAAATCCTTAGGCAAGCGTTGGCGACAAATTCATTTATTAAGCTTACCAGCTTTGCTTTTTAGTGTCATTCATTCTGTGCTAATTGGTTCCCATTACCTCGGCTCTTTACAATTAACTTGGGGAAATAAATTAGCAACAGTGCTCATAGGAATTGTCACTCTTGGTGTATTGCTGTTGCGTTGGCGAAACCCACCATCAAAAATTCAAAATTCAAATTCAAAATTGAAAATTCGCTCATGATGCCTACGACACCCCAACCAAGTCGCGTTGACATTCCCCTGGCTAAAGTCGAGGGGATTCTTGCTTTTGCCTTCTGCCTTCTGCCTTCTGCCTTCTGCCTTCTGCCTTTTGCCTTAGCCTCTGCCCATAACGTCAAAACAGCGGCAGATGTTGGCGGTACGCTGCACATTCAACCAAACGATAATCCCCGTGCTGGGGAGCCTTCGCAACTTTGGGTTGCCCTTACCCGTAAAGGTGGAAAGGTTATCCCCCTAAAAGAGTGTAATTGCCAATTAGCTGTTTACGCGGAACCTCATTCACCAAATGAGCCAGCACTGCTTGAGCCACCCTTGCAAGCCATTAGTGCCGAGCGTTATAAAGGCATTCCCGGTTCAGAAATTACATTCCCCAAGCCCGGAGCTTATCTGCTAGAACTCAGCGGCAAACCTGCATCTGGCGCGAGTTTCCAACCGTTTAAGTTAAAGTTTGAAGTCACTGTCGCCGCTGGTTCAGCATCAGCGTTTAGTACACAGAATGTAAAAAATGTCAATGATGTTGTAGAAGATAGAAAAAGCGGGTTTATACCAATAGCGATCGCTTTATCAGCCCTTGCAGCAGGAGGCATCATATTTGTCGTACTGCAACGAAGGAGATGAGGAGACTAAAAGATGGGGAGACAAAGAATGCTAATGCAATGAGATTCTCATTTTTTCCTTTTTACGATTACCCTAACTTTGTGTTTGTTTCGATCTGTGGGCACAAAGTTAGGGGTGCAAAGGCAAAGAAGTTATACAGGTGAAAAGTTAGACAGTTGGTTCCTGGTATTTAACTCCTCGTTTTTCATGACGGGAATCAGCAACGATAGGATAAACGATGCTGCGTAACCGATTGATTGCACCGACAGGACGATGCACTGCTAGACCATTCGCAGGAGAAAAACTGAGATTTTCCCCAAAGTCATTTTCTAGGGGAGAATCAACCTTCTGATGCTTAACTGTCAAACGACCAACTGTAAAGAAGGGTGCATCCTCTTCATTCCAAACAATGGTGGTATCATCAATGGACATTTCTGGGCTAGTTTGAAATTGGATTTGAAAGTCCCAACTGTATTCAGCATCAGGCTTGGCTAAAGCTTGATTGATATCCTCTCGGTAGTAGTTGTCCTCTTTCCCTTCCTCTTTGGCACGCTGAAGCTCACTTTCTGGTCTGGACTCCAGAGTCAGGTGTTGATGAGGTGGTTGACTGGAAACCGGAGTAAATCCAAACTTTATCACAGCCGGATATTCCACAGGAACTCGACCTGGTTGGGATGGGTCAAAATCAGGTTTGAGTCCCACAGAATACGCTGAAGCACTCCAATAGCGTTCTGTGAGCAAACTCTTGGGAAACCGTTTGAAACTCGTTTGTAAAAGAGTGGATTCGTAGGGATGCAACTTTAGCCATAAAAGCACCAACAACTTAAAAAGCGGAAACAATCCTGCTCGATAAACCGCCGTAAAAAAGCTGTGGAAGTCTTTGATGGTTCTAACAAAAAAGAATTCGGTATTGTGGACAATAATATCTTGGGTTTTTAACTCGTGACTTTGCGGTAGTCGTTCTCCTTCTACGCCGATGATTTTTATAGCCATCGAGCGCGTATCTCCTTCATAATCATTCTTGACTGAGAACGCACCACTTGCAAATCGTAGCCACACCGGATATTGTTTCGCTTTGGCAAATAAACCTTGTTTTAAGGAAATTCCTTGAAGTTGAGCTTCAGTTAATGAGGTGCGTTTGCTCAATTCCTGCTTAATTGCTGCTTCATCAAAATCAAATATTTCTAGAGTTCCTTGAACAGCAGCGTGGGTTTTCGCGTGAGTATCTCTCTTGGCAATTTTTTTCTTATCACCTCCGTAAAGATTGTCCATGTTCTTTTTAACTAGATCGCTCATGAGAGCGCAATATTTTGCTTCGTCTTTTTCTGGATATTCTGTAAATAGTTTCATTTTCTTTTAAGTGGCATTAATTAATTAATTGAGTTTATTTTAAGCTGCAATCGCTTGTTTGCAGTTATTACTCATCCAGCTTCGAGATTTGTTTGAAAAAATAAACTATCAGATATTGGTAAGGTGCGTTAACGTTCGCGTAGCCTGCCGTAGGCAAGTAACGCACCATTTTTATCTGATCTGCGGTGCGTTACGCTTCGCTATAACGCACCCTACAGATTAGAATACTACAATCTCTTAAAGGTCAAAAGTAACTTTGTACTTTTTGCCTGATGGAGGAACGTTGCGATTAACTAAATCTGAGACTGTGTTGGTATTTTGAATTATTTCCCAACCCACAGGAGAAAAAGTGTCTTTATTGAAGATATTGGGTGATAGTAAAGGATTAGTTAGCGCTTGAGAAAAGGCATCAATCCCAATTAAGCGTGCTACTAGGGAAGGAATAGTTGAATTTTGCCGCCCATCCTCGGCATAAAGCCCCACAAAGAACTCAATCTTATCAACATGACCATATAGTTCTTTGAGTTTCTCTTGAGCAAATTCATTGCCCGTAATTTGCTCAAACTTCGTCACTCTGGGGAAACCGCACAATTCCCGATAATCGTTGTAGCTTGCTAATTGCAATTGCCGTCCCAATTTAATTGAGGGTAACTCGGTTAACTCAACTAATATATCAGGGGTGTTGAATAATCCAATTTTTGTACCTGGTTGGGAACAAGTTTCCTCCATCAATGCTCCCAAACCTTGGTCAATAAACATCTTATTGTTCCAGAGAGATGTAGCAATATGAGTTGGTTTACCGTTATAGTTAAATGTTTCGGGAATCGCGCTATGCCAGCGATAAACAAAGTCAAACTCAATTGCCATATAATTGGGACGATGCCAACTTTCCTTAGTAAAAGCTTCAGGATCGGCAAACAATTTAAAGTGATAGGGAGTTATGTGGTTAATGTACTCTTGCATGATGATTTTGAGAATAATCGCCATGAGAATATTTCTTGAGGTTTGGAAGAGACGTTCATCATCCCAATCTGGATAATTGCTTGCTAATTCATCACAAAGGCGATTATGTTCCCGGATACATAGAGTATTGAGCATGACATAGCCAATTTGGACATTTGCTCGTTCTACTCCCATTGCAAACAGATATTGTTTTTTATCTGCGGGCTGTCTTTTTTCATCATTGATGGGTTCATAAAGACCCTCAAATTGAGGATCAACTATACCCTGCGCTGGATCGGCATAATAAAACAAAGGATATTCTTCTTCTACACCATCTTGGCGCTTGAGTTTCTGAGTTTTGAATTTACCTCCTTGAAAGGTTCTTAAAAGATGTGATTGTTTTCTGGTTAAACCATAAACATTACACAAATCAATTTCATGGTTGGAAGTATTTTTTAATTTATTAGAGTGATCCAAGCGGAGAAAACTATCAGTAAACCACTGCACCCAATAGGGAAACAGCATAGTTGATTTGGTAGAATAAATCGTTTTTCCATCTCTTTTACGGAATAAAACAGCCAGGTCTTCAACTTTTGGTAAATTCCCCTCAGAGTTTAACTTTGGATCGGGTGGTAGATGTCGTCCTGTATAACTGCGATCGTTGAGTGATTCCCAGGAAGTATAACTATCAGTTTTCTTAGGAATTTCAGTATCAGGAATATGCTTATCTAGACTCATCATACTGTAGGCATTAGGACGAGTAGGAATTTTATAGATGAGACTATTAATCAAAGTTTTATTAACTTTACGTTTTATAGATTCGTTACTTTGTAGAAGTTGCCAAAGCCCTTTAAAGTTTGTTAAAGCTAATGTCTGAAGCTTGTTGTTTAACCCGTCTTTGGATGTATCTCTTTTTCCAGCCATAATTTGTTTACTTTTCTTTTTTCAAATTTTTTATTTGTATTCAATGCACCCTAAATTTAACTGCTTCAGTTGCCCAATTAATTGAAAAAATCGAATACTTTTTGTACTAGGACTTCTGACTTGGGAGCATTAGCAGAGAAAATGTATAAAAATCTAGTGCAGCTTATCTAGTTACTTGTAAGAAAAAGATGAAGAAGCAATTGTCTGAACGACACGCTACGCGATCGCATCTGGTGAGAAGACCCTGAGTTATGAACGAATAATGTCAAGATATCCCATTAATTCAGTTTGTCAATAATCTTTTGTAGATTCTTGGGTCGATAGTCCTTGCGACTTTTCAAACGATTGAGTGCGCTTTCATGAAGATCATCAATGACATCGCTGACCTCACGAAACTTGATTCCTGCGAATTTAAAGAATCCAACATCGTTCTTAAAGTCACATTCATAATTGGGGTTAATGCCTGTCGGAATCACACTTGGATCTAAGTCAAGCCCCAATTCCAGAACACCGATGGAATCAATCATCCACTGTAAGGCAGCATCTGATAACCCGCTGTGTTCTTCGGTTCCACCGCCAACGCAACCATGCTCACCTGGAAACCACTTTTGAATCACCCGCTGGTTTTCAGCGTCAGGATGCTTCTTCATAGGAGTTACATCAAAGACTTCGCGGATTTCGTCGATCGCCACAGCGTGCAATGCATTCTGAACACATTTGTTTAAAGTAGTGTCATGGAATCTATACCGCTTATTTAGCTGTTCGTGCAACTTACTGAAGGCGGGTATCCCAGGAATACCAAGGGCACCGACGGTGTCAAAACAACCGACCAAGGTGATAGGGACGCGATCGCCGTAAGTTTGACGGTATTCCGTTGCTTCCTGATCTCTGGGTTTAACACCCCGTTTACGGTAAAGCTCGTAAGCTTCATGTGCTTTGGTGACATGGGGACGGTCTAAAAGACCGGAGCAATAGATCATCCCCGCTAGACTCCTAACTGTGTAAGCACCGCGACTGAAACCGAACAGATAGATTTCGTCACCAGGAACATAGTTGAGACTAAGAAATCGGTAGCCATCTTCTATATTTCTATCAATTCCTAGTCCGGTAGCTCCACCTAAAACCTTTTGACTGTCGGTTCCAATGCCCTCGTCATAAAACACGACCTGTGTAACTCCGTCACTAGCGATCGGTTTCACCGATTGAGCCAGCTTAACTATATTGCTTGGGTAAGGACTCGTTAACTGTTGCCAGGTTCCATCACAGCAAACTACAATACGTTTCATAAAAAATCTTACTTTTCCTTTAATGCTGTTTACGTTCAGGCAAAGGGTTTTAAGTTTGGATGGGTATTGCTACCATGATTTGACTCTAAAAATTACTGGATTTTTAAAATGAATGAGTGCAGGTTTAGTCAACGCAAAAGACAACTCTGCACAACAGTGTTCGCCTCAAGACATCAGTCCAGGGCAGAATACTATTGCAGCAGCGTACATAGTCGCTGGCTTAAAGCGTCTAGCTTGACAAATGCTTTAATGGAAGCCGCTTGAAATGTATCTCAGCGCACTTCAAGCTTTCAATATCTCAAAATTTTCATAAAAATACAAGGACAGTTAAGACAGTTAAGACAGTTAAATAAATACTTAATAAATATTTAATAATCTGTTAAACGTGCTGCCCGAAGCAAACGAGGTATTCGCCCCCAATGGCGAAAACGAGTTTGGAAAACCAGGAAAAACACAGGAAGACCCATCAAAATTTCTATTCCTAGATTTCACTTCGATTTCACTTCTGAGCGGTGTTTCGCTTTTTTTCAACGCAAATAACCTCGTGTCGTCCTCAGATGGGAGCGTCGAAAGGTTTATTTTGACGCATTTATTGACCTCGTTACTATCCACACCTGGATTCACAAAATATTATATTATTAGTGGCATCGGTTCTTATAAATGGAAGTTTTATTTGGCTGAAAGCATTCTATAACAACAATCATTAAATTGATTGTTAAGAAATAATTAATTAATAACTAAGTACCTACGTGTTTTTATCATCAATAAAGCGGTAGAAGTAAGATAACTTTTAAGATGTACCTTAAGTCAGCACTGATTTTTCTCAATAAAGCGGTAAAAGTAAGACAACTCTTAACATCATGTCTGAAAAGTTTTGGGCGAATATAATTCGCTACTACACAGGCAAAGTCTGCCTACGCAGATTATTAATGAAAACAAGGGATTTTAAACCCGCGTAGGCGGGTTTTGATTGTGTAGCCGCGACTTATAGTCGCCCCTAAAGTAAAAAATAATACTTCTCAGACATCCTCTCATAGTAAACGGGCACCTCCCTCATGTCAAATGCTTTGTAGTTACTGGAGCTATAGGTTTTAGGCATACCCCAGACAATTTCATGGAATTACGGCATCTTAAATATTTCGTGGTTGAGCAACAGCCGCGTCGGGTTTCCCGCGTTGAAGCATCTGGCATGGGCAAGGAAGAATTATCCCATGCCCCATCTCTCCATTCCTATTTATGTCTTTGCTGATGCCATTGCCACGAGTGAACGAGAATATCTTTCAAGGATGAATATTGAGGTTGCCAATTTAAGATTTTTCTGGCTTTCTCGCCACTACCGATGAGTGATGGTGGATCTCCAGGACGGCGATCGCATTCTTTGATGGGAATCTCACGTCCTGTGACAAGCTTTGCTGTTTCAATAACTTCTCTGACTGAGAAGCCGTTACCATTACCTAAATTGAAAACTTCGCTGTCCCCCCCGTCTAAGAGATATTTCAATCCCAAAACATGAGCGTCTGCTAAATCGTTAACGTGAATATAATCGCGAATACAAGTACCATCAGGCGTGGGATAATCAGTACCAAAAATTGAGATAAATTCGCGTTTGCCTAAAGCTGTCTGTAACACCAAAGGAATTAAATGAGTTTCTGGGTTGTGATCTTCACCCAAGCGACCATTAGGATCAGCACCAGCGGCGTTAAAGTAGCGGAAACGAACTGATTTAAAATCGTAGGCGGTATGAAAGTCAGAAAGAATCCTTTCTACCATCAGCTTAGTTGCGCCGTAGGGATTAATCGGATTTTGAGGATGGTCTTCGGGAATTGGGACAATTTCCGGCACACCATAAGTGGCACAAGTAGAAGAAAAGACAAATTTCTTAATAGAAGCTGCGAGCATTGCTTCTAACAGCGTCAAAGTACCGACAACATTATTACGGTAGTATTTTGCTGGGTCAGTAACCGATTCTCCCACGTAGGCGTAGGCAGAAAAGTGCATAACTGCGGCAATATTGCGGGTAGAAAATAACTTATCTAACAAAGGGCGATCGCCTGTATCTCCTTCTATCAGTTCTACCTGTAGAACCTTTTCTACCAAATCACGATGCCCATATACCAGGTTATCCAGTATTATCACCTCATATCCCGCCTGCAATAAAGCAAGCACCGTATGAGAGCCAATATATCCAGCTCCTCCCGTAACCAAAATGCAAGGCTTTTCTGACGACATAGTTTTTATGTTTGATTTCACACAACTTAATTTACTAATTACACATCACTGAACAGGAAAATTACAAATACTGGGTGCAATATCACAAAATTGCTCTAAAATCACTACGACGGTAGTCTTTGTGTGAGGGGAGCCACCCCCGTTCTTGGGGAGTGGCGTTGTGATGTATTTGTAGTCAGGTAACAATGTGTTTACAATTTGACAATAAAATTAATCAACTGCCCAAAACTTCTAGGCTGACCCTTACGGGTGAATCCTTTGGATACGCTAGCCTTCGGCAACTTTGCCTTGGGCGAATGCAAGCGCCAGTTGTTTTATGTTGGCAGACCCTTTCAGCAGTCGCTCATGGGGGAAACCCCCAAGACCGCGCTGCTTCACCATCGCACTGGCTCACCGCACTAGAAAATTTGAGAGTAAATTCATGTTTCTACTGTTAAGCCGAGTTCTTCTGTGGCTGCTTGTTGGCACAATCGTCTATTCTTTGTTCCAGAGATTTTATCCCTCAGGAACTTTTGCTGGACGATTGGTCGTAGTTATTTTCTTGCTCGTTTTGGCGCTGTCGTTTATTAACCCTAATGAACCAGCGGTGGCTTCGTTGTGGAGAGTGGTGTCATTTCCGCTCAGGCCTCTGGGAGCATCAATATTGATGATGATGTTTGCAGCTCAAAGAATCAAGGGTGGAGGAATAGCCGAACCAGGCGGATACTTACTTGGTTGGGCGCTAACGATTTTACTGTTGGCAAGTACACCAGCTGTTGCCTATTTCTTAGTTAGATCGCCTGTCGCAATGGTGGGTGAACCCTCCATCGCCAGTCAAGTCGAAAATTACCGCCTCGCGTCAACATCTGGCACACTAGTTGCATTGGGGCAATCATCTGATACTGCAACTATTTCCGATATCGGAGGTTCGGGCATTCTACCTGCCGTAGATAGTGTGGCAACCATAGCATTAAACAACTTCGAGGTTAAAATTCCACCCTACCTGTTGCAAAATCCTGCGGATATTACCAGACGAGGATTGCGGCTTGAAGACTTTGTACCCAATGCAGAAACACTGTCACTAACAACGCGAGTTTGGGAAAGTTATCTTAATCAGACTTACTTTTTCTTGCGTGGTAGGTAAGGCACTTACAAGTAATAAAATGTCCAGCCGTGTATTGAAATGGTTGGTTGGTTTAAGCGGATCTGGGTTTGACGGTGAATTAGTCGGCAAAAGCCTATGCCGTCTATTCGTACTGATGAATCCGTTCGCGCAGCGTATCGTTGGCGCAGCTTCTCGTAGACAAGAGAGGGGCTGGACATTTTATTTTTTGCATCTCCCTAAGGGGGCTTCAGTCCAAGGCAAAAGGGAAAAGGTAAAAGGTAAAATTAAAAGGATACAAGCCCCTAAATTTATGGGGCAATTCTTTTACTTTTTTACTTATTCCTTTCATCAGTCGCACCCATCCCCAAAAGTATGCGAGTCTGGAAGGAATAAGCATCTGGAAAAAACTTTTCCCCTGTCCTTAGTCTCCAGTCCCTTTAAATGGCACAATCACGACGACTTGCTAAACTTGGTGCTTACATGCGTCCCCATTGGCGGGAGGCTACATTAGGCATTGTCGCTTTGTTCATTGTCAACGGTTTGGGGGTTTATATCCCCTTATTAATTCGTTCGGCAGTTGACAAACTCTCAGCCACTTTCAGCTTGAACCAAGTACTAAATTATGTAATACCGATCTTCTTTCTAAGTACAGCGATGTGGTCAATGCGTATGGCTTCGCGCATCTGGCTGTTTGGGGTGGGGCGTCAGGTGGAATTTGACTTGAAACAACGGATTTTTGAACATTTATTGAAGCTAGAGCCGGCTTATTTTGCTAGCAATACTGCTGGTGATTTAATTAGTAGAGCTACTAGTGATGTAGATAATATCAGGCGGTTGTTGGGTTTTGCTGTATTAAGTTTGGCAAACACTGTGTTTGCCTATGCATTGACGCTGCCAGTGATGCTGTCTTTGAGTGTGGATTTGACATTAGCTTCTCTGGCAGTTTATCCTTTAATGTTTTTGTTGGTGCATGTATTTAGCGATCGCTTACGCAACCAACAAGCAGCAGTTCAAGAGAAACTTTCCGACATCAGCGATCTCATCCAAGAAGACATCAGCGGCATTGCTTTAATTAAAATTTACGCCCAAGAAGAAAATGAGCGTCGCGCTTTCTCCGAAAAAAATAAAAATCTATTTGAGGCTAACCTGCAATTAGCGAATACGCGAAATAGATTGTTTCCCCTAATTGGTGGACTAGCTAGTCTCAGTTCACTAGTTATTATCTGGTTGGGGGCAACGCGGATAGCTTCGGGAAACCTCGGCGTGGGTGACTTTGTTGCACTTTTGCTTTATGTAGAACGTCTGGTTTTCCCTACCGCTTTGTTAGGATTTACAATTACTGCTTACCAACGTGGTGAAGTGAGTATCGATCGCATTCAGGCGATTCTTTCTGTTACACCAAAAATTGAAGATATAAGCGGCGCTATACATCTACCTTTAGACAGAATTAAAGGGGAATTGTCGGCAAAAAACCTTAGTTTCACTTATCCTGGTGCTACCACCCCAGCTTTAGATAAAGTTAACTTTACCATCCTTCCTGGGGAAACTGTGTCAATTGTCGGCGCTATAGGTTCGGGTAAATCAACTTTGGCGAATGCTTTGCCACGTTTGTTAGATATCGAATCAGGGCAGTTATTTTTAGATGGTAAAGACATTACCCAGATAGAGTTAGCAGATTTGCGAAATGCGATCGCCTACGTTCCTCAAGATAGCTTTCTATTTAGTACCACGATCAAAAATAATATCCGCTACGGCGATCCTTTCAGCGAACAACAAGATGTAGAATCAGCCGCCCATCTTGCACAAATTCACCCAGAAATTATCAATTTTCCGCAACAATACGAGACTTTAGTAGGAGAACGTGGTATTACTCTTTCTGGTGGTCAGCGACAACGTACAGCTTTAGCTAGAGCAATGTTAGTTGATGCCCCAGTCTTGGTTTTGGATGATGCACTCTCCAGCGTCGATAATCAAACAGCTACACAAATCTTAAAAAATCTCTCTGGTGGTACGCAACGTAAAACAGTTGTTTTTATCACTCATCAATTGTCTGCGGCTGCTGTTGCTGATCGAATTATTGTGATGGACAAAGGTAAAATTGTTCAGACAGGTAATCACCTAGAACTTGTACAGCAACCGGGGCTTTACAGAACTTTGTGGAGTCAGCACCAAGTAGAGGAATTACTGCATTAAGTTTTTATCCCATACCAGAAAAGATTTTCACTTTAAAACAGCACACAAGATTTGTGACCAAGGAGATTCAATATTTGTCGAAGATATTGATTTTAAAGCATGGGCTAAAGGTATGTTTTGCAAACATACTCTTGATGCTGGTTTTGGGCAGTTCTTTACAATATTGGGTTATGTAGCCTGGAAAAGAGGTAAGTATTTTGGCAAGGTCAACAAAGATGGAACTAGCCAAACTTGCCCTAATTGTGATGCACATACAGGGAAGAAAGCTTTAGATGTTAGAGTGCATTCTTGTCCTGAATGTGGATATACAACAAATCGTGATGTTGCAGCTTCGCAGGTAATTAGAAATCGTGGTGTAAATGCCGTTGGGCAGGCGGTAGAGCGAAAATGCTTGTTGACTCGTACTGTCGGGGGTTAGTAGCAATACTAATCTAGATAAGTGGGAATGAAACAAGAATCTCCCGCTACAAGCAAAGCTTGTAGCGGTGAGAGTGTCAAAAAACTCAGATGAGAACATGCGTTAGTTTTTTTGAGATTTGGGCACTATAAATAACCTCAAAAAAACTATTTGGCATAAACAATGTTTCAAACTGAGTTATCAAATCGTGTTTCCAACAAGTTTCCTGCATCTAAGTTAGCGTATCGCCATGTTTACGCGATCGCATCTCTACTCCTAATTAGCCTGCTGAGTTCATTTAGCCTTTCACAACCCCACCAATTTATCTCTAACTGGTTTGATGGCTTTCTGGGGGGACTAGCACATCCTGTACTCGGCTTGCATCATTTGGTTAATGTGGTTGCTATTGGCTTACTCTCTGGTATAGTTTTACGTGGCGCTTTGATACCCGCTGGCTTTGTGCTAGCAACGCTTTTAGGAACTATTAATCATCTACTATATCTAAATTTACCAGGCGCGGAAACAGCGATCGCCTTTTTCACGATCATCTTTGCGGTTATCCTGGCGATCGCCAATCAACCAAATCTAATGGTGATGGTGCTGCTGGTCGCTACAGCTGGTTTGTTTCACGGTTACACTTATGGTCAAGCGATTTTAGAGACAACAATCAGTTCACAGGTTGCTTATATGCTAGGTTTGACCTTGACTCAATATGTTGTTGCCATGAGTGCCAGAGAAATTGGCAATATAATCAGCATGAGACAACTTCAGAATATTCGCAATGCTTCCAGCTTAGCTTTTTGGGCGATGGGTATCGTTTTTCTTAGCTATTCGATAATATAAACAAGTTTAATTTTAAGACAATAAATTGTGGTAATTGCTAAATAACATGAGCGAATACCTATTAGCAATTACCCCTAAACAACTAACTAAAAAGCTCCTATCTTGGCAAATATGACGTATATTGTTTTCAAAATCAACTGCAAGTCATATAGCGGATGCCAATTTTCTTGATAACGCAAGTCTAAATCGACCACTTGTTCAAAATTTTTCACGCTTGAACGACCGTTAACTTGCCATTCACCAGTCATACCTGGTTTAACGCTTAAACGTAGCCAGTGACGCTGATTGTAGTAAACTACTTCATCAGCGGTAGGCGGACGAGTTCCCACTAAACTCATTTCACCTACTAGCACATTCCAAAACTGGGGAAGTTCATCTAAACTGGTACTTCTTAAAAAGCGTCCAACTTTTGTTACACGGAAGTCATTTTTATTTTTAAACAGTAGTCCATTAGCTTCATTATCCACTAAGGATTTTAACTTCTCGGCGTCAACAACCATTGATCGGAATTTACGCATACGAAATGGACGTCCTTGTAGTCCATAACGTTCTTGAGCGAAGAAAATTGGACCAGGACTATCAATTTTAATCGCCAGTGCTATCGGCACAAAAGCGATCGCTAAAATCAAAAGTCCTATCAAGCTTCCCAAAATATCTAAACAGCGTTTAAGTTTAGACTGCACTGATGGGTGAGGGGTAAGTTCTAATTCCCAAGCTTGTGAAGTTGCACCCTGGAAAACGGTTTTTAATGGTGTTTGGTACATTGCCAAGCCGAATATTTAGCGAAAAACGTAAAATCACGGAGCATTAATTTGACTATAGACTTTGCTTTATAAAAAGAAAATCCTTCTCCCGAGTACTTTCACTGAATCTTCATCAATAGGATTGGGATCATCACTTTTGATAAACTTAATGTAAAGTTAATTAAATATTACTTGTGGCGGATGAAAAATCATTTTAAATGTGAAGTTAACATAAAATTATGTTAGAATTTTCTACCAAATGAGTGCATATACTGGAGAAAATTTCCCACTTCACCAAACTGCCGTCAGTTAACGTGCAAAACGCGAGGCTGACAATTTCAAGCAAGTTAAATCAATATCTGGCACAGATGTATAAAGCATCCTGATGAAGATAGATTTTACTGGGTAATAAGTAAGACGGTGCTGCTGACACAATGTAAATACTAGATGTGATGTAAGCAAAAGCCAAATCACAACTAGAGAAACAACTCTTCTTCATATATTCAGCAAAAGCACCGAGGAATAAAAGCAAAAACGCTATGACAATAGCAGCGAATGCATTTACTACCTGTATTAAGTTATTCAAACAATCTTTAGTGAGTTTACTTTTATGCTCTCTCAAACTTGGGGTGTTAGAGACATGGTATCAGCAGGGGTCGAAGTTAAAATAAATCGCTTAGAATCCATTGTTGAACAAATAGGGGAAGCAGTACTTGCTACCACGGAAACTATTGAACGTCTGGCTGAAAGAGTAGATACTATCAGCGTGCAAGTAGAAGAACAGGGAAAGCAGGTACAGCAGCAGGGTTACCAAATTTTGGCATTATGTGATGCAGTGCAAACCCTTACTGAATCTCAGGATGATACACTGCAAAGGCTAAATCATCTTACATATACCCTAGACCGCTTGATGACATTAATTCAAGGCGCACCCGAAGGATAAAGCATGAATTGAAGTCTTTAATCTCTGAAGTTCTCATCTAACGAGGATATCGGAAGTATAAAGTAGGAAGTGAACATTCTTCGGTGAAACTACTTGCTTATATTTAATTTTTCTTTGGGACTTGCTTTTCCCCGTTAGATGAGTGCGACTTACATGCAGGAAGTTAAACCCTTAACTGAGTGACAGCAATTTTACCGGAAAAACATACATCGACATCACTGCCAGGAGTGCGATCGCGTTTGCTATATTCCCCTGCATAATAAAAATCATCGCCGTCAATTCGGTAATTAATCGGTAATGGTTTAGTACAAGGTTGGCAAAATACTACTTCTGGATCTGGTTCTCCCGGCACTAAATGTGGTAAATTCACATTCCAGAAGCTGCCAGGCTCTAAAGGACGCTGAAGTAAGTCACTTAAAACGCCTTCTGTCCATCTTGCCGCTACATCCCAATCTACATTCAGCTTGCCTTTACGATAGTGAGAAACTGCGATTCCGGGAATACCGTGCATCGCAGCTTCCCTTACAGCGGCAACAGTTCCGGAAATATACGCATCAACTCCCAAATTTCCACCAGCATTGATCCCCGATAAAACAAACTTGATATTTTTTTCGATTTGTGATATAGCTATTCTGATACAATCGGCGGGAGTACCGGCGATCGCATATTCATTATCAGAACGTCGTTGCAGGTGAATCGGACGAGTTGTAGTCACTTGATGTCCGCAACCCGATTGATGGTGTTTGGGAGCGGCGATAATTATATCTTGACCATTGACAGCTTTGAGCAGCGATTTAATTCCGGGAGCGTCGATTCCGTCGTCATTGGTGAGGATGAGAGTCATATAGCGGTTTTCAGAAAGCGTGCAATACATACTAGAGACATTAAATGTAACGTCTCTAGTATGTATTTAATTCACATAAGAACTGCCATATAATTTTTGCTATTTGATATCGGTAGATGTAGCCCAACATAGTTGACTTGTATAAAGAGCGCTTTTTTGCTAAACGCTTTTCTGAAAATTAGGCGATCGCTTAACACCCAAACGTTTCTTACTCATTGCCAGTACTCCTGCTACAGCAAATAATCCAGAGAGATAGGAAGGTTCCGGAACCTGCTGGGATGGCTTGTCACACAGATTACAAGGGTTAAGATCTACATTTGCGTACTTGCTGATCTCAATTGCAAACCATCAAGCAACTTGCTGGGAAATTTATTCGTAGGATATAATTAACACATCGTTTACAGAGTCCGCTCCCAAGCACTTGGGTTAATCCCAAAACCCAAGGCTGGGACGGTTTTTCTTCAATTTAGCTGTAACATAAATTTGCCTAAGTTTGAAATCAGATCCTAGTTTGTTAGCACAATATCCCCATTGACACTCCCCCGTTTATAAAACGGGGGATTCTTGGGTAAAAAGGGAGCTATTGCTTAACCCCTCGCCAAGCATCTTGACCGTGTACCCCACGGCTCTTAGACCACGTTGCATCACCACCATAGCGGCGGCAATGTCGCGGTCTGTTTCAAATCCACATTCACCGCAGCGATGCACTCGCTCAGACAATTCTTTCTTTCCTGTATGGTGGTTGCAGTTAGGGCAAGTTTGGCTAGTGCCGTCAGGATTCACCTTGGCAAAATATACTCCACGCTTCCAACAAACCCACTCCAAGATAGAAAGAAAATCGCCAAAGCCAGCATCTAAGGTGTGTTTTGAAAACATTCCCTTAGCCCATGCTTTTAGGTTCAAGTCTTCCGCAAATATCATTCCTGCTTGGTCACATAGATGATGTGCCAATTTGAAATGGAAATATGAGCGAGTATTGTGAATGTGTTCATGTAGTCTAGATACTTTGTGTTGAGCCTTCCGCCAATTATTTGACCCTAACTTTTTATGACTCGCTCTTTGTTGCAGCAATTTCAGCTTGCGTTGGAGATCTACAAAAAATCTGGGTCTAGGGACTTGCTCACCAGTAGATGTGGCTAAGAAGCTTTTTAGCCCCAAATCAATACCAACTGGTTGACCATGTGGCGCAAAGCTTGGAACATCGACATCAGCTTGCAGTGTGAGCATCACATACCATCCCGAAGCCTTTTTTACCACCTGGGCTTGCTTTGCTACAAACCCATCGGGAACAGGACGGGATAATTGCATTTTCACCCATCCAATACCAGGGAGCTTTAATCGGTTTCCTTGAATGGGATTAACCCCTAATTGCGGAAACAGCAAAGAGCGCATTCTGCCCTGTTTCTTGAACCTGGGAAAACCTCTGCCCGATTCCCACATCCCAATAAAAGCCTTCTCTAGTCGCCTTAACACCTGCTGCAACATCTGAGAATGTGCTGCATTTAAATCAGGATTGGTTTTTCTTGCTTGTGTTAAGGACTTACATTGTGACGCAAATGTTGGTCGGGGCGCATCAGACGGAATGATGTACTCATTTTTGATGCTGCAAACATCAATTCTGCATGACCTTGAGTTATACCAATCTTTCCTTTCGGCTAAAGCAAAATTCCAAACCCTGCGAGATGTTTCTAGCCACGCTTCATAGGTCTGGGATTGTTGCTGATTTAGTTTTAATCGATAGGTATAAGTTAGGTTTAGCATATACCTATTATATCTTAAAAACAGGCTAATCGTTTTTAAAGGCAAATAAATTTGGTTCAGCAGTGCGTTCCTGTCGCCTTGCGTCGGAAAGCATCTGCTGAACCCGTAGGGCTATTCGCTTATATCCCCCGCATGAATGACGGGGGCTTTACGCATCACGACTCGTAATGACTGCCCCAGGTATATGCGTTGTTTTCCTTTTTAGGCTGGAATGGCAGCGACAAGCGAGTCAAATTTACCCCTTTTGGCAAAAGTAAAAATTGAAGGCTGGAGAGAAAGCAGTTAAATATGTGATTTTTTACAGTAGTTGTGTAGTATTTTGTCGGAAGAATGTTTTAGGATTCATCTCATGAAACAGCTCCTCAACCAAGTATTTAACATGACAAAACACCTACTAAGGCTTATTCTGCCGCTGGTGATGATAATTTTGGCTTCATCGTTGCTTGCTACACCGGCTTTGGCGACAGGTGTGTATGATATGCCGATCGCACCAGGCAGCACCTGGGTTGTGGATAAAGGCGAAGTTATTAGCCTTTCTAATGAAGGTAAAATTAGCAGCGCTTTGGAAGACTTGGCAAAGCAAACTGGTAATGAAGTGAGAATAGTTACTGTGCGCCGTCTCGACTACGGAGAGACACCGGAAAGCTTTACCAAAAGCCTTTTTGAAAAATGGTTTCCCACAAAAGAGGCTCAAGCAAATGAAAGCATACTGATGATTGACACCGTTACCAACGGTACAGCTATTATTAGCGGCGATAAAGTTAAGTCATTGATGCCAGAAGCGATCGCTAATAGTATCGCATCTGAAACTTTGGCAGAACCATTACGAAACGGGAACAAATACAATCAAGCATTTCTCGATGCAAGCGATCGCCTTGTTGCTGTCCTCTCCGGTCAACCCGACCCAGGACCACCCGAAATCGCCGAAACTGTCCAGGTAAAAGGCACATTTAAAAAAGCAGAAGAAACGGAAACTATCAAAGGTAACGCTACTGCTTGGGTAGTAGGGCTTTTAATCGCTGCCACCGTCATCCCGATGGCAACTTACTACATCTATCTAGTAATTCAACCATCTTCTGACGGGCAATAGAGATTGTTAGGAGTTGATGTATAGTGGTTAGTTGATAGTGGTTAGTGAAACAACGCTCCAACCATCCACTAACAACTAATAACGCTCCACCGATCACCTAATCTTGGATATACTCTTGCCCTGTCACCAAAGCAACCTCAGCGCGGGCAAATTCCCGACCCAAATAAGCTGCATGGTCAAAAAGACTTACCGGACAGGGCTGAGTTTCTTCAAAAATCTTTACACACAGTTCCTTAGCCGTCCTCCCTGTAAATACTGTTGTGTGAGTTCTTTGCACCTTACCTCGTGCTGGAATCACTTTTCCTGTTTCTGGATCGACAGCTAAACCTTGCTCATCAATCACATTTGTGAAATGCTTGGCAGAAATTAAACCCGCTTCCCGATCCAGATAAATAATGAAATATCCGGCAGGGTCAAGGTCAATATGACGCTGAGAAAGCTTGTCATCAATTGCCGCCAAATTTTCAACTGTCAAATCCATAGTCACTCTAAAAAACAAATTTAATCAGGGTTTTTACACTTCCTCTCAAGTGTAATTGTTTCTTTTGGCTTCTCTAACTTGGCGCTCTTGGTTTCTTCTCTTTTTAATCGCAAAGATCAAGACGAAGGTAGTTCATTTTCCTTCAGAATCTTTTTGACTAAATGGCAACTCTTGATTAATCGCATCCATTTGTTCCTGTTCTAGTTCATTCACCTCACGAATATAAGGGCGTAAAATCTGTTCTAAACGACTATTGTAAAAGCGGTGCAAACTGTGATTGGGCATAGCCGGAAACCCGCGACGTTTTTTATGGCGACCACCGGCACCAGGGTCAAAACTTTGAATTCCGTTAGCGATCGCCCATTCAATTGGTGAATAATAGCAAGCATCAAAATGCAAGTTGTCTATTTCTTGAAAACTACCCCAATAACGCCCATAAAGGCGATCGCCTTTATATAAACAAAAAGACATTCCCACAGGTTGGCGATTATCTTGCTCGCTATATGCAGCAACAAACAATACCCGATGACGATAATTAGTGTGTAGCTGCTCAAAAAATTGCTTCGTTAAATACTTACTACCCCACCAGCCAAATTTATCACAAGTATCCGCGTAGAAGTCGTACATCAAAGGAAACAGGGAATGGGGAATTTCATCACCTGTCAGTTTTTCCAATCGTAAACCGATTTTCTCGACAGCTTTGCGTTCGCGTTTGATATTGCGGCGCTGATTGGCGTTAAACACACCCAAATAATCATCAAAGGTGTTAAAGCCGAGATTTTCCCAGATGTAACTGTGGTGCAGCCAAGTTGTAAAACCAAGGCGTTCTAAAACGAGTCGCCATTGGGGATCTACGTAGAGAAAATGACAGCCAGAAATGCGATTTTTGGTGCAGAAAGCGTCAATTTCATGCACCATGAGCGACGTTATTTCATCTTCATCTTCTCCGGGTGCAATCAAAAATCGATAGCCTTCAGCCGGGGTAAACGGTGTCATTCCCAGCAGCTTAGGGTAATAGCGCACACCAATGCGATCGGCTAACTCTGCCCACTGGTGATCGAACACAAATTCGCCAGAACTATGTCCTTTAAGGTAAAGTGGGGCGGCAGCAATCAGCGTTCTGTCTCGCCACACTGTCAAGTGATTTGGCAACCAACCAGTTTTCCGAGTTGCGCTGCCGGAAATTTCCAGATTATTCAGCCATTCCCACTCTAAAAACGGGGTTTTGAGTGGCATTGCCAAAGCATCCCACGCCTGACGGGGAATTTCAGCAATTTTGTTAATCCAGGCAGCAGAATAGCGAGGCTTGAGTTGTTCGACCATTGGTGGCTTTGGAGATACAAAACTTTGCAAAAGCTTTTTTTAGGGTAACTTACCAGCACCTACCCTGGAAGGATAGGGCTATACGAACGAAGCCAAACGAGCGCAGGCTATAACAGAACTTAATTTTCCGCGCGTCCCCTCCTTTGCCTAATCGCAAATTTGGTTCGTAGAGCCAGCAGCTTCAGCCTGAGGGGTATTGGTTCGGTCAACCCCTGCGGGGAATTAAAAATTAAAAATTAAAAATGAAGAATCCCCATAAATAAATCGCGTAGCGCCGCGAGCGAAGCGTGGCGGTCTGGGGCTTGGAATAAGGATGCCGTTTTCACTCTTCGCTACGCGCCTGGGAAAACATTTTTTATTTTCTCCATAAATAAATTCAGGGGCTTGTATCCTTTTTTTTTTGAATTTTGAATTGGAGCGAAGCGACGGTCAAATAATCTAATCTACTAGTGGTTGCAGCCGATAGTGCAAAAATACCTCTTGCTCAAAAGTCTGAACTTCTAGTAGTTGCAACCTGGGAGCCAACTGTGGTATGAATCCTGTACCATCCACTGGTGTGGGCGCAGTAGCACCGCCCAAAATCAGCGGACAGACAGTAAGCCATAATTCATCAATTAAATTCAATTCCAGCATGGAGGCAGTCAAACTACCACCACCCAGTACGGCTACGCGTGTTATGCCTACATTCCTCAGATGTTCTAAGGCAGTAGAAATGTCAATTTTTCCTGTTGATGTTTCCAAAATTAGAATTTGCTCAAATTCTGTCCTGGCTTGCCAAAACAGCGCTCCTAGTGTTGTAGTCAGCAACCACCGTTGAACTGGCTGCTTAAAGAAGCGGATTTCCGGATTTAGCTTGCCTGAGTGTGTAACTACTATATGAACTGGCTGGGCAAATTTACCCAGATGCCTTCTTTGTTGCAGCAGTTGTGGATGCGATACGGTCAGTGTTGTACCGTAGGCACGAAGAGTACCAGCGCCAAACAAAATGGCATCAGAGGCAGCTACTTGCTTTTCCAGGTGTGCTTTGTCAGCTAAGGAGCCAAATCGAGCAGGCGATCGCTTGACATCTGCGATTTTGCCATCTGCACTCATTGCCATAACTACAGTCGTATGAGGACGATGTTGCATCATTAAGTTGATTTGGGGATTAATATTTTCTTTGTTGGTGTGTTAATTATCAAAAAATCCGTACATTAGCAAAAATTGTTTTCCTTTATTTCACAAGTGTATCTATCTGTAAGAAATTCTGTTACAGTTACTCTCAAAGAGTTTTTGTATAGCAAGTCTCTTTTTGCAATTTCCCGATTTGTTAGTTTTAATAGCTAGAAATAAAATTGTTATAAATTGACAAAATGTCTCATCTAGCTGTTTTAATAGCATATCGTTACTGTTTTGGTTTGCAGATGCGAAGTGAGACTGTCGATGGCTAAACCCAGTCAATCATCTTTCCGTCGAATTTTAGTGTCAAGAATTTTACTGCTGTTCGTTCCAGTTTTATTAGTAGGAGAAGTTCTTGCATTAAACAAGGCACGTTCTAGCCTATTAGAAACTGCTAGGAAAAACTTAACAGAAAGCTCCATGATTAAAGGGGAGAAGATTGTTGATGCGATCGCTGCCCTAAAATCTAACTTGTTAAGTGCCAGTCAAACAACAGTTATTAAGTCTGGTTCTTCTTGGGAAGCGCAACAATTTCTTAACGCGATCGCACAGCAATTGCCAACCCACATAGAATGTATTCAATTAGCAAATCTACGAAACGCTAGGATTATTGCTAGTACTTGTGGTGACGAACCAATTGCCGGATTAAAATTACCTTTACCTAATGACGAAATTGAAGTTCAGGCAATTTCCCCATCAATGTTAGGGAAAACTGGGAAAAAATCTTCAATAAATCAACTGCAATTACTCTTTTCTGCCCCAGTTTACGATAGATTTGGTAATTTGCATTACGCCCTAAGGTTCAAGACAGTATTACACCAACAAAGAAAAAATAAGCGGGGTTCATTAACAGGCTCTACAGTAGTAATTGCTGAAGACGGCACAATTTTAGCACATCCAATGACAGCAAGAGTCGGGACTAATATCAAACAGCATCCCGATGCTTCCCGACTAGAAATGATTTTGAAACGTGCGATCAAAGGAAAACGAGATTCTGTAACTTTATATTTTAAAGAAGGGGAAGAAAAAGAAGGAACAGAATTAGTAGCTGGTTACACAGCTATTCCCAATCCAGTTACAAATCAGCAGCAGCAAAAATGGGTTGTCTTAGCCGTAACAAGTTTAGATAATGCTTTGTTTGGGCTTGGGGAAATCAAACTAATTTTACTCGGTTTAACATTTGGCTTAATTAGCGTCAGTGTTTTGGCATCGTTGTATTTAAGCCGTTACTTAGCACGTCCTGTAGAAGAATTGCGAGACTATGCCCTAAATCTTAACAGCCATCATTCCGCCGAATCAGTTCCGCACAACTTTAAAATTAGAGAATTCAATCAACTAGCGCAAGCACTAGATCAAATGGTAGAAAGGCTTAAAGCTTGGGCAGAAGAACTAGAAATAGCTTGGAAAGAAGCGAAAACCGCTAATAATGTAAAAAGTAAGTTTGTAGCGACAACTTCCCATGAATTGAGAAATCCACTTCATACGATTATCAACTGTATTCGCCTAGTTAGAGATGGCATGTGTGATGACCGTGAAGAAGAAATGGAGTATCTTTTACATGCAGATGAAGCCGCAATTCACTTGTTAGGAATTATTAATGATTTACTCGACCTTTCCAAAATTGAAGAAGGTAAGCTTTCAGTTGTCACAGAACCAATTAATCTGCGGAGGTTATTGCAAGAGGTAATTAATTTACAATCAGTAAATGTGCAAAAAAAAGGCTTGCAATTAAAAATCAATTTAGGGCAGGAAGTAATTGCAATTAAGGCAGACGCAGCAAAGCTGAAGCAAGTTTTGATTAATGTAATTGGCAACGCAACTAAGTTTACCGAAGCCGGAAGCATTGCGATCGCTACAGAAATTGAAAATAGTTTTCGTCAATCTCAGGTGATTATCACCGTCACAGATACAGGTGTGGGCATCGATCCGGCTCAACAGCACAAACTATTTCGCCCCTTTGTGATGGCAGATAGTGCAAATACACGCAAATTTGAAGGTACAGGACTAGGGCTGGCGATTTCACGAAACTTAATAGAACTCATGGGAGGTACGATTACTCTTGAGAGTGCGGGTATTAACCAAGGCACCACAATAGCGATCGCTTTACCCTTAATTGATGCCTCGCTGTTATCTACTTCAGCACATCAAGAGGTTTCAGAGGAAAGGAGCGCAAATCAAATTAAAGAAATAGAAGAAATTAGTTCTCAGGAAAAGATTTTTCCCTCTCCCATAGAAGTAGTGCATGTAGAAAAATCCGAGCATAGGCTTCCACCGATGGGAAGTTCCGAAGAGACAGGAATATGGAGAGAAGTGCAAGAAGTTCCTGCCGCAGACACTTTGCGGACGACTTATCGTCAGACATCGGAATTTTCTTCCCACAGTGCTAATCCACCATCTCTAAAAAGTTAATGACTAACAACTTTGTCAAGAAAAACAGATTTACCACCTTCAAAGAGAGATTCTGTTAAAGCCGTGAGAATTTGCACCAACTCTGTGCCTATCCAACCAGATGAAATCATTGAGGGAGTATTCTCCTGGATGCAGTTAACAAAGTGCGAACAAACCCGCCGCAATGATTCGCTTGTTTCTACTTGCAACACCTCTCGCCTTTGATTCACAGGTATAAATTGATTTCCCTTGACCGCAAACTCACCATGCAATAGCGTTAAAGGTGCTTCTGTTGACATTTCATCAAAAATCAAACTGCCAAGGCTTCCCACAACCACAAGACGCCGCTGTTTATCCGGATTGAGCCAGCACAGGTGTATGTAAGCTTGAAAACCATCCGGGTATGTAAGTGTCACCCAGACTAAATCCGCTAGTCCTTGATGAAGAGGAGGGGGAGAGGGGGAGAGAGGGAGAGGGGGGGAATTAGAAGAAATTTCCCCCACTTCTCCACTCCTCCACTCCCCCATTCCTTTCTGTAGCCAAACTGTACCCGTTGCCTGTACTTTCACGGGTGTTTGACCTAGCCAATTGTTAAAAATGGCTATATCGTGAATCGCTAAGTCCCATAAAGCATCGACATCTTGGCGGACTGGTCCCAAATGCGTGCGGCTAGCGTAGCCGTAACGTAAATCACCTAATTTCCCAGCCTGAACTACAGTTTGCCCTCGCTCAACTACTGGATGAAATAAATAAGTGTGGTCAACCATCAGAATCAAGTTCAGTTGTTCTGCTAATTGACACAATTCCTGGCACTCTGTTGGGTCTAGAGTTAGGGGTTTTTCTGCTAAAACGTGGTATCCCCAGCGTAAAGCATCGGCAATTAAAGAGTAATGAGTGATGGCGGGAGTAGCAATTACTACTGCTTCCAACCCAGGCAGATGCTTAAGTTCATGCCACTGGGTTGTTAATAGTACACTATTATCTAAGTTAAACTGCTGTTTTACTGCTGCTAATCGTTCTGGATTGGGGTCTACTACCGAGACTACACTCACATCGGGATGTTCTAAAAAATTCCGCAGCAAATGCACACCCCAACGTCCAACTCCGATAACAGCGATTTTAATCATTGGTTAATAGTTATTTGTTAGTGGTTAGTAGTTAGTCGTTAGTGGTTACCGGATAACTGTTGACTGTCAACCAAGAACTAACAACAACTAACAATTAACAACCAACTGATTATTAGCTTATTCAAAAAATTTTAGCCTCAGTGTTTATCCTGGGAACTTATTGCAAAAAAAGCTACCTTTGCCGCAGCTTGTTCAGCGCCTTTAATGGAGCGTCCCTTGCCTTGACCGAGCTTTTTGCCGTGCAGCCACACTTCAGCCATGAAACGTTCTTGATTCTGGTAGGGTAGATTAATTTCCACAACTCGATATTCAGGTAAAACTTTAAATTGGGCTTGAGTCCATTCTTGTAGAGCAGCTTTATAGTTTAGTCTGGCGGGATCGAGACGAATTTCTGCCGCTAATTGTTTGAAATGGGGATCTAGCCAAGGGTGAATAAGTTCGAGATTTTGAGTACTTAGGTAAAGCGCTCCCAGAACAGCTTCAAAAGCATCTGCCAGTCGTGACTCTTGACCAACTTTATCAGCGGTAGCACTGCCGGCAACGAGTAAGTATAGCTCCAAACCGTATTCTTTTGCCAATTGAGCGAGAATGCGATCGCTCACCAACACCGAACGAATTGCTGCAAAATCCCCCACTGGGCAATCAGGATAATTTTCCCACAACACAATAGCCGCGACCAAACGCACGACCGCATCGCCGACAAACTCTAATTGTTCATAATTTGCCGACTCAGAGACAGTCGGATGAGTCAGTGCTAAATCAAGAAGCTGCCACTTTATAGGTGCTTGTATTGACAGACCTAATTTTTGTACTAAGCTTTCAAGCTGGCGTTGACGGCGTGGATAAGCGAGTGTCATCACATGAGAGTGGGGGAGTGGGGGAATGGGAAAGTGGGGGAATGGGAAAGTGGGGGAATGGGGGAGTGGGGGAGATTATTCTTAACTCCTGACTTCTGAATTCTGACTCCTGAGTTTTAACTCAGCACTCAGTACTAAAAATAGGGGAGAGAGTAGGACATAAGCCGGGTTCTGTTCTCTTGCGAGGGCAGTTATCTATCTGGGACGCTTGTTACCAAACGCCTCTAGCGGCTCTCTTCTAACGGAACTGGTAAAAGACCAACCGTAGTTCCTTTCGCCTTGCTCCCAACCGGGGTTTACCGAGCCAGCGCTTCTCAACGCTGCTGGTGCGCTCTTACCGCACCTTTGCACCCTTACCAGGGATTGGGTACTGGGGATTGGGTACTGGGGATTAGGAAGATTCTTTCCCAGTCCCTAATCCCTAGTCCCCAGTCCCTAGCCCTGGCGGTATCTTTCTGTGGCACTATCCTCACGATCGCTCGCACTGGACGTTATCCAGCAAGTTTGGTCTTTCGGGAGTCCGGACTTTCCTCAAACCAGTTTCAATGAAACTGATCTGCAACCGCCTGCGCCTACTCTCTCCCACTCACAGTGTAATCTTGGATGGGGTCGTATGTCCGGTTTGAGATTAACTCGATCTCTCTTGATTCCAGGGTAGGGCGTATGTCCAAGGTAGTTTGCTGACTGTAAAGGGACAATTTATAATGCACATGGGAGGAATATTTACACCTGGAGCTAGACCTACACGCACCTCAGATAGCCTTAGCACTAGTTGTAGCGAAAACTCCAAGTTTTTTGCTCTGTTCATAAAGTTGCTGTACAACTTTTTTTGCGCCTTCACGGGACTTTTTTTCAGCGCGGTGATATTAATTATGGGTTTTGTTGGTGAGTAGGTTCCGGCTACATTGTCGCGCTCGAAAACATCTTCAGCTGTCACCAGTTGTGTAAGTGTTTTAGTGGGGGCAACTAAGCTAGGACTTTGCGGTACAGCTAGGTCGCGGGTCAAGTCTGGTGATTTGCGAATTACTCTTCGCGATTGCTTGTTATGTTCGACGACTATGGAGCTATTATCCCAGTCAACGTAAACGGCAAGATTAGCGGATTTATTCTGAACGCTAATTGACAACTCTTTCAGCGCATCAAGTGAGTATGAGGGTTTGAGTTTAAAGGTAATGCCTACATGGTCTTGGATATTTTGTTCTTGAAGTTGTTGAGCGACGACTGCTTTTTGATATTCAAACTTAATTTGATCGTCGATTGATTCAATCATCCGATTGAAAGTGTAAGTGACGCCAATTATATAAAACGTCAAAACAAATAAATTCTGATCGCCTGTTCCTCTCATAACTTAGAATATAGACTCCCTGCTAATGTGCTTAGATATTCGATTCATTGCCCATGTGAATGTTTAATCACGCTTAATTGTGGAAGCATTTTCTAGCCAGCCTTTTCGCCAGAAAAAGAATATTAATCCCAATGCGATCGCTATCATAACTGCCCAGCAAACCCAATAACCCCAATGCCATTTCAGTTCTGGCATATACTCAAAATTCATTCCATACACACCTGCAATAAAAGTTAACGGAATGAAAATTGCTGACACCACAGTTAACAGTTTCATGACTTCATTCATTCTGTTACTGACTGCTGAAAGATACACGTCCATCAGCCCAGATGCAAGTTCTCGGTAGGTTTCCACCATGTCCATTACTTGTACTGCGTGGTCATAACAGTCTCGTAAGTAGATTCGCACCTCCTCACTGATTAGATCGTTGCCTTCTCTAATTAAAGAATTAATTGCATCCCGCTGGGGCCAGATAGCGCGACGCAGTTGCAGTAATTCTCGCTTAATTTTATAGATTTTTTGTAAAGTTTTAGGGGTAGGTTTGATTATGACTTCTTCCTCTAACTCTTCAATGCGATCGCCGTAAAGCTCCAGAACTGGGAAAAAGCCATCAATAATCGCATCTAACAGAGCATAAGCTAAATAATCGGCTCCTGATGAGCGGATAAGACCTTTACCTTTTTGAATACGCGATCGCACTCCTTCTAGGCAATCATGCTCTGGTTCCTCCTGCACTGTCAGCAGATAATGTTTACCCAAAACCAAACTTACTTGCTCACTATAAAAGCCACATACTCTCTCTTTTGGCACTACCATGCGCGAAATTATCACTAATTGATCGTCATAATCCTCTATTTTGGGGCGCTCTGGTACATTAACTACATCTTCTAAAACCAGAGGATGCAAATCAAACACCTTTCCTAGTCGATGCAAAATGTCAGCAGAGCCTAAACCTTGTACATCCACCCAAGAAACAGATTCTCTATCCAGATATGGGGTACACTCCTCTGGCGTATTCAGTTGCTTGCGAGTCACCTTAGTCTGGTTATAGTCAATCAAAAAAATTATCGGTGGTGGAGCGTCTGCATCAACGATCAGAGTTCCGGGCATGTCACCCGGTCGGTGAAAAAAGTCTTCCTCATCATCATCTGGTTTGATTAATGCTAAAGGAAGGCGACGAATTTTTCTCATCATTTAGTTTTACCTGATTTAGTCATTAGTCATTAACTTGGAACTCTTGACTTTTCGCAATTTTGTTTACTGAATTTCCAGTAACTTTCTTAGTTTAAATTAGTCATTTTCTACTATTTATGCTTGTAATTCAATAATTACGTTATTATTCTTGTCTACCTTCTTGCTTAGAAGACAATAGGTAAAATGAAACAAAAAGTCAATAATTATAAAAGTTTACGCGCTAACCTATAAATCACCAATAATATAAAAAACAGTTCGCCTTGACAAGACAAACTGCTTTTATAATATTTGTATATTAGCTAGAAATACATCCTGCCAGCCCCACGACTGGCACTAATTCTATACAAGCCTAGAATCGCTCTCCAAAGCCAAACTGGATGCGGCTTTCTCCTTCGTCATTCAAGCCGTAGTCAAGGCGAATCGGTCCGAGTGGCGATTGGACGCGGACTCCAACACCATAACCAAAGCCGTTACCAGGTTTACCCCGCACACCACCGGGATTACCGGGAACACTACTGCTAGTACCCAAATCGGTAGCAGCATCAAAAAATAAGGCACCACTAACAACCGAAAAAACCGGAAAGCGATACTCAGCCGTCGCTTGAACAAAGCTGCGAGTTGAACCTAAGTTACCTTCTTCATATCCTCGGACAGAGTTAGCACCGCCTAGAGAAAAGGCTTCATAGGGAGGTAAATCGCCGATTACGGTTCCCGCTTGAAAATTAAAAGCGATCGCTTGGGGACATTCCTGTGCGGTGGAATTTGCTTTACGGCAGCCTTGAGTTAAATGGGTCAAGCGCGTGGGAAGATAAAAGCTATAGCTACCCCGCAGCTTGTTGGATAAAATGCTTGCTTCACCGATGGGAATTGACTGCTCGGTAGTTAATCGCAAAACAGAGCCTTGTGTCGGTCTGAGTGAATCGTTACGGCGATCGCGTATCAACCCCAAAGGCAAAGTTAACAAATCATCGTTTCCATTACCGCTAAAACTGAGGTTGTTTCCTAGTTCATCCTTGGGGCTCAATTTACCATCAGCATCGCGGATCGAAATTCGTTGATACTGCAACCCAGCACTAGCTACCCACTCTGACTTTTCCAACGGGTTTTTACTGAGAGGACGGGTAAAAGTAATACCGCCGCCAGTGCGATGTATTCTGGGGCGATGTCTGACGACAAGCCGCTGCGCGTCTACGCCATTTGGCAATTCTACTTCCGAATATACGCGAAATTGTTTGTCGTCTAAAACCATTCACCGTGTAAGAAGTACGAAAGCGATCGCCTGCAATCCAAGGATCGGTAAAGTTGGCATCAAATAGCAAACCTCGCTGACTCCACTGCACTTCAGTCCCTAGTTTTTGGTTTCTTCCTGCCCAATTTTTTGCTTGAAAGCTACCAGCGGCAAAAAATCCGTTAGACGAACTAAATCCACCACTAGGCGCTAGAGAAAAGCTTTTGCCTTCAGTAGCATTTACAACTACAATTACCTTGCGTGGGTCTTGCCCTGGATTGAGCGAAACCTTCAAATCCTGAAAAATTCCCAGCCCAAACACTCGCTGTAAGTCTTTTTGCACAGAGTTACGGTTAAACACAACTCCCGGCTTTAACTGCATTTCACGAGTATTGACACTCCCCACCCTGCCTGACGGCTGAGGGTGGGGATTCTGTAATCTACGTTGCAACTTGCTCTACCAGGGTTGCCCCAAGTAGCGTAGTGGTCGCGACTCCTACAGCGTTACTTTGGGACTGCCCATCCCTAGCTTGTTTTCCAAGATTCAGAATATTAATTGCCGCATTCACATCCCTTTGCAGCTCACATCCACAACTACATTTATGGGTACGAGTTGAAAGAGATTTTTTCACAATTGCACCGCAATCTGAACACTTTTGAGATGTCATTCTAGGATTGACAGCAACAACTGTAGTACCGAACTTAACAGCAAAATATTCCAGCCAACGACGAAAAAGACTCCAAGCCACATCATTGATTGACTTAGCAAGACAGTGATTCTTTGCCATACCTTTGACATTTAAGTTTTCATAGGCGGCTAAGGCGTTAGCCTTGCATACGTTACGCGCAATTCTAAGAGCGTGTTCATTCCGCTGCCTACTTACTCTCAAATGCTTTTTGGCATATCGTTGCCCTGCTTTACGTCGTTGGTTCTTTCCTTTTTCTTTCTTATATATCTGACGTTGAGCGTGTTTAATTGCTTTCTCGGCTTTACGAAGAAACTTGGGATTTTCTTCATGATGTCCATTGGAATCAGAGTAGAAAAACTCCAACCCAACGTCTAATCCAAGTTCCCCGTCACCTGTCCTAGGTTTAGTTTTAGCCTTAATATCAACTGCGAACTGACAATAGTAACCGTCAGCTTTTCTAACTAACCGAACTCGTTTAATAGACTTAATAGGATAGGTTTCAATGTCCCACTTCCCCAACAACTTGACTTCACCAATGCCTTTTTTGTCGGTAAAAGTGATACGTCGCTTTGTAAGATGCAGCGACCAGCCGCTGGTCTTATATTCAACCGAACGATTATCTTTTTGGAAGCGGGGAAAACCCTTCTTTCCAGGCTTTTTAGATTTACAGTTACCGTAAAATCTGTCGATAGCGCTCCAGGCTCTTTCAGTTGCAGCCTGACAAGCCATTGAGTTTAATTCTTTTACAAATCCAAATTCTTTACGCAGTGCTGTTGAATAATTGTTTAGATCAATTTTGTCAATCTTGGATTCACGGGGTGCATCTATCCAATAACGAATAGCCTTATTCCTGATGAATTGAGTAGTCCTAATAGCTTCATCAATTGCTCGATATTGCTGTCGCTTACCCTTGACTTTGTACTCTAATACCAGCACTGCGTTATCACCTCCTTGTTTCTCTTCGTTTTATAAATGCTAACATTAACATGAAAACAATGGGGGACAACATGAAAGTTAAAAGATTAAATTGTAGGATTACAGACCGGAGATATCACAAGCTGGTCTTATTGTCTGCCAAAATGGACAGAACTATTAGTAGTCTGGTCGATGAATGGATTGATTCGTTGCCCGACCCAGAGATAGCTCATTCCTCAAGCATCTCTTCTCCTGTAGACCTGCGGTCAACTTAAGAGTTAAGATGCCTTTCGTCACTCGCCGCCTTATATCCCCTCCCTACTTCGTGGAGGAAGGGGTATTACGGCGTTTTAGATAATATATTTTTGCGTTTGTCCGCGAATCGGTTTACCAGCAGCGTCTTTATCTTCCCCATCCAGATTCACAAACCGCACTTGGATATCTTCAACAACTCCTTCTGTCACCTCCAAGGTTACAGTTCCATCAGCAGCGACGCGGGGACTTTCAACTACCTGCGCCAAAACATAGCCATTATCTTGATACCACTTATTTAATTTGTTAATGCCTTCTTGAAGTTGGCGGAGGTTGAGAATACTGCCATACTGCTGGTTAAAGCTGTCATTTACTACTTTGGCTGGCAAAACTTGATTACCCTGCACTTGTACAGAACGCAGCACTGGGTTAGGTTTTACCACAAAGGTGACTCGTACACCCAGCGGTGTATCCTCCGGGATAGCGCGGACATCGGCAAAGTAACCTGTAGCAAAAATGGCGTTAATATCTTCTTGTAATTGCGATCGCGTTACTGTCTTTCCTGGCTGCGTTCGCAATGCTTTGTATACTTCTTCTTGCAATTTGCCTTCCACACCGCTGACAACTACTTCCCCCACCAAGACACTCTTTTCTGCTTCGGTGGTAGGATTGTCAGGAATAGTTTCTTGAGCGATCGCGCAAGGAACCGAGTGTAAAAAACTCAAAATGATAGCCGCTCCAATGCTAGCGCTCAGGCTGTGTAAGTTTTTCATACAGATGCGATCGCTAAGGAGTGCTGGTAATTGGCGGTTCATTTGCCATTGAATTAGCAATATCTATTAGTTCTTTTTGAGACACTACTTCAGCAATTCCCCCTATACCAAATTTATCCTTATCCTGCTCCCAGTAAACGTATCGGGCTTTGTCTCTCCCACTACCAAGAGTAAAGTAGTAGCCACGAATACCATTACTCAAATTGATCGGTGTGAGATTATCTCCTTTCGGGGGAAATTTTTTTCCATCAGATTTCAGCATGGCAAGACCGCCAATAGTACAATTGGGGGCAGAACAGTTAGGCTTGATTGCAAAGTTAACTCTAAAGCCTTTGCTATCAGACTGAATGTAGGGATAAAGCTTTGTGGGATAAGTAGGAAAATAGGAAGGTAAGCGGATACTCCAACCCTTGGGTAATTCGTTGCGAATATCGTTAATTAAAGGTTGAAAAAGCGGTGCTGGTTGAGCTGTTGCGGATGGGAACGAAGTTAATAAACCAGTTCCCAAAACTAAACATCCAAGCAATACTTGACTTTTCATAAAATCTTTTAGAAAAACGGCTACAAGTAAATTAGCAAAGATAATATCTAGACAATCTTGGCTAAAGTCATACATATTTATGACTAAAGTCATGTATTAAGTTCGGCATCCAGAGTGGATGATAAGTCTTGATTTACCCCTGACACTGCAAGGGAAAAACCGTGATGAATTTAGTCACAACTACTTCTATCCGCCGTACCTTGCGATATGTCGAATGGACGGTTTTGATTGTATATCTTTTGCTGCTGTTATTAAATCGCCGCCCAGGTCGCTATGAATTAGAAGCACTACCTACATATGTAAATTTTGGTGGTCTTGTGGTTTCTACTTTTTTAAGCTTTATATTTCCAATAAATCGCCCTCTTTGGCAAAGGCGAGTTTATATATTTTTAGAGTTAGTACCAATAATGTTGAGTAGAGCAGTAAATATCAGTTTTGGAATATTTATTTATCTAGTACTTGTAAAATGCTGTTTTTTACTCAAACGCAATGAAGTAATTATTATAGCTATCATATCGGGAATATTTTGGAATCTTCTCTATGCTTGGAGTTTACCTCCAGTTTTAGATTTTTACCGAGAGCATATAACTCAACGCATAGCTGATTTATATAATACAAATCTCATTGTGACTCGTGAACTTATTAATAGTACAGGTGAGTATATAGCGGCGAGTACCTTTGCAATTTTACTTAGCTTTGTTGTTATTGCAGAACAAAAAAGTCGTGAAAGAGCAGAAGTTTTAGCGAAAGAAGTAGAAAGTTTAGCTGCAACTTTAGAACGTACTCGCATAGCTCGTGAAATCCATGATTCATTGGGTCATTATCTCACAACTTTAGATGTGCAATTGGAACTGGCTCAAAAATTGTACCAGCGCGATTTTATCCAAGCTGCTAAGTCTTTAGATATTGCCAAAGAATTAACTAGTCAGTGTTTGAGTGAGGTGAGACGGTCTGTGCAAACGATGCGAAATGGCAATTTTAATCTTAATTAAGCGCTAAATACTTTAGTGGAACAGGTGGGGCGAAACCAATCTTTTATAATTCACTTAAATGTCAAACTGCCCCTACTACCAATTCAAACTAGCCACCAACTTTATTGTATTGTGCAAGAAGGACTTACCAATATTCAAAAACATGCTTGTGCAAGTGTTGTTAGTCTCAATGGTTATCAAACCTCTGAGGGAATTATTTTAGAGCTAATTGATGATGGTCAAGGATTTGATGTTAACGCACCTGCTTCTGGTTTTGGACTGCGGGGAATGCAAGAACGAGTTCAGATTTTGGGAGGAGAATTGAAGATTGACAGTTATCCTGGCAAAGGAACTCAGATTCAAGTAATAATTTCATTATAAAAGCGGCACTGCTTGAATGACATTCCCAGATAGGATCTGGGAACGAGGGGATGGTGTGAGATGATTCGAGTTTTATTAGTAGATGACCAAGCGTTGTTTCGTCAAGGATTAGCTTCTTTGCTATCACTAGAAGAAGATTTGGAAATTGTGGGACAAGCGAGTCATGGATTTGAAGCGATCGCTCTAACCCAAACCTTACAACCCGATGTTATTCTCATGGATGTACGGATGCCGATTTGTGATGGGGTAGTCGCAACGGGCGAAATTCATCAACGCTTTCCCTGGATTAGAATTCTCGTGCTGACTACCTTTGATGAGGATGAATATATTTGGAAATCTTTACAAGCCGGCGCACTCGGCTATTTACTTAAAAGTACCCCTTCAGCACAGTTAGCCACAGCAATTCGCACTTTACACCAAGGTCATTGTCAGCTAGGTCCAACCATTGCACCAAAAGTTTTTGCCCAACTTCATCCTCCTGCAATCAAGCAAAATTTACATTATCATTTGACTGAACGAGAATCAGAAGTTTTAAAGCTAATTTCTCACGGTAAAAATAATCGAGAAATTGCCCAAATGTTATATCTGACTGAGGGTACTGTAAAAAACTATGTTACTCAAATTTTAGGGCGGTTGGGGTTACGCGATCGCACTCAAGCTGCTTTGTGGGCAAAGGAAAATCTCACAAATTAGCATACTTTTTTTTGTCTGCGGTTTAATTATTAATTTTTTTATTATTTAATTAAATTATATGAGGGCGCTTTGATTCCCCGCCCCTACAGGATTTTACGATGGTAATTAGGGATTGGGCATAGGGCATTAGTCCCCTTGTCTCCAAGGAGTCCCCAGTAAAGAGTCCCCAGTACGAGAAATCACCATCAAATATTTTTTGTCGCACATCCTTTTAAGCTAGAGTCAAATAAATTAAGAGGTTGACATTTTTTATCAATTAAAAGCTCAATTCGTCTAACTCGTTCAGTATGGCGAGATATATTTGTTTTTGGATTAAATTCATTTGGTACTTTCATGATTGCAGTTAGATAAATCACTTCATTTAGTGATAAATCTTTCAATTCTTTGTTTATGTATATTTTCGCTGCGGATTTTAAACCAATAACAGGTTTATTTTGAATATCTCCCATGTAAATATTCGAGAGAAAAAGCTCTAATTGCATTTGTTTTTCAACACGCGTATTTAGGACTAATGCCATAACATCGCGACCCAAGTCTATACTTTTAAAATACTTCCAAATGAGTCTGAAAATATTTTGAGGTATTCCCAATGCTCCGTTAATAGGTTTTGTGATATACAAATCCCGTGCTAAAGATTGACTGATTGTTGTTAAACCCTGACCTGGTGTAATTAAGTCTATGCCTAGGTTATTATAAAAGCTTGGATCTTCGACAGCAAGAATAATATTTTCTGCATCCGGTGGTAAATCGCTCAGGTGTATTCTTTCTTCTTTAGTTGCAGATTTGATTGCCTGTGGCGTTACTAACCAAGTCCAAATGCATACGAAAAGTAGATAAACTGCTAAAGATAAAAAACTGATTTTAATTAAATTGATGATTATTTTAGGTAGTTTTCTTACAAAATGCATATTGTAAAAATATATTAAATTATTAGAAATTAATAATAAAAAAAGTAGGGCATATGCCCTACTTACAGAATTTTACTTAAGGAATTAGGGATTGGGTAGGGTGTGATTGTAGCAAATAAATGTCACACTTTTTCTGGATAGCTTTATTACCTAGTCCCCAGTTCTGGACTACATCATGCCCATGCCGCCCATGCCACCCATGCCACCCATGCCGCCCATGCCACCCATGCCGCCCATGCCGCCCATGTCAGGGGCACCGCCGGCGGGTTTCTTCTCAGGCTTCTCGACAACGATGGCTTCGGTGGTTATGACCATACCAGCAATAGAAGCGGCATTTTGTAAAGCCGATCGCACAACTTTGGCAGGGTCAATAATCCCAGCAGCAATCAAGTCCTCAAATTCGCCTGTAGCTGCGTTGTAGCCAACGTTGAGGTCGCTTTCACGCACTCTGGCAACGATGACAGAACCTTCAGCACCAGCATTATCTGCAATTTGACGGAGGGGAGCTTCGAGCGCTCGCGCTAGAATATCAGCGCCAATCTTTTCTTCTGCGTCGAGGCTCTTTTTAATTTCCTCAATCTTCTTCGCCAAGTGAATCAAAGTTGTTCCTCCACCCGGAACGATTCCTTCTTCCACAGCGGCTTTAGTAGCGTTGAGGGCATCCTCAATTCGCAGTTTGCGGTCTTTAAGTTCGGTTTCGGTTGCGGCACCGACTTTAATCACTGCGACACCACCAGCTAGCTTGGCGATGCGTTCTTGCAGTTTTTCTTTGTCGTAGTCGGAATCAGTCTCGTCCAATTGTTTACGAATTTGACCAATTCGCTTTTGTACATCTGAACTGGCTTCGCCGGCAGCTACAATGGTGGTGCTTTCTTTGTCGATAACGATTTTCCGGGCAGTTCCCAGCATCTCCAAAGTAGCGGTATCCAAACTTAAACCGATTTCTTCAGAAATCATTTGTCCGCCGGTGAGAATCGCAATATCTTGTAACATTGCCTTACGGCGATCGCCAAAACCAGGGGCTTTAATCGCAGCGACTGTCAGCACACCTCTTGCTTTGTTCACTACCAAAGTTGCCAAAGCATCGCCGTCTACATCTTCGGCGATAATTAGCAAAGCTTGACCCAAACGGGCGACTTTTTCCAAGACTGGCACTAAATCCTGAATGCTGCTGATTTTTTTGTCAGTAATCAGGATGCGGGCGTTTTCAAATTCCACCGTCATCCGGTCGTTGTTGGTGATGAAATAAGGGGAAATATAACCCCGATCTATCTGCATCCCTTCGACAACTTCCAACTCAGTGGTTAGCGATTTCGATTCCTCAACAGTGATTACACCGTCTTTGGTGACTTTTTCCATCGCTTCGGCAAGCATGGTGCCGACTTCTTCGTCGTTACCAGCACTGACAGTGGCGACTTGGGCGATCGCACTACCTTCAACAGGTTTGGCGATCGCGGCAATTTCTCGCACTAACGCCTCAACGGTTTTGTCGATCCCCCGCTTTAAAGCGACTGGATTCGTGCCTGCGGCGACGTTCTTCAAACCCTCTCGAACCAACGCCTGTGCCAAAACTGTAGCGGTGGTGGTGCCATCTCCCGCCACATCTTTGGTTCTTGATGCCACTTCTTGGATCAGTCTCGCGCCAGTATTTTCTAGCGGATCTTCTAGTTCAATTTCTTTGGCAACGGTGATACCATCATTGACGATCTGAGGGGCACCAAATTTCTTTTCTAAAAGGACGTTGCGACCTTTGGGACCTAGCGTGATTTTTACAGCATCGGCAAGGGCATTAATGCCTCTTTCTAGTGCCCGACGCGATTCTTCATCAAATGCAACAATCTTCGCCATGTTTGACTTCTCTAGCGCTTCCAATAGACAATTTAGCACTCAACAGGTCAGAGTGCTAACTGAGGAGGCAATTCATTTTACAAATAGATGGAAAAAATTGATTAATATGTTGATGCTCACGTCGGCTATTGGCAGTAATGCTTAAATCGGGAGATGAATCTATACGACTCCCTTCAGTCTATTGGTATAGCTAAACCTAGCGGTTCCGGCTGGTTAGCGGTAGTATTTACGTTTCTTTTGGCTTGGCTAGTTACGTGGCGTTTGATTCCTACTTTACGCAAGTTCGCTTTGCGCGTCGGTTGGGCTGACCAACCAAACGCACGGCGGCTAAATCGAGAACCTTTGCCCAATGCGGGGGGTTTGGCTATCTACACCGGAGTAATTGCTGCACTGGTACTAGCTAGCCTTCTACGCCCAATTGAAGTGCAAAACGTATTGGTACAGGTGCTGAGTATTTTACTCGGAGGTTCAATATTAGTCCTTGTCGGCTTTATAGACGATCAGTTCGGCTTACCCCCGTCTGTGCGGATGTTTACTCAAATTCTCACCGCACTATTGCTGGTTGCTAATAAGATCAGTATTGATATAAATTTTGGCACACCCGTTGACTCAATTTTATCAATGTTGTTGACGGTGTTTTGGGTAGTAGGAATTACCAACGCTATCAATTTGATGGATGGGATGGATGGTTTAGCGGGAGGAGTCAGCTTTATCACCGCCATGAGTTTGTTGGCAGTTTCTGCTCAGTTTCCCAATCGAGCAGCAGCAACTTTAGTTTTAGCAGCATTGGGGGGGGCGGCGCTGGGCTTTTTGCGTCACAACTTCCACCCCTCGCGAATTATTATGGGTGATGCCGGAGCCTACTTTTTTGGCTATGTGCTAGCGGCAACCAGTATTCTGGGTAAACTCCAAGTAACTACTGTGTTTTCACTAGTGCCGACAGTATTATTTTTACTGTTGCCAGTGCTAGACACCACCCAAGTGATTGTCAAGCGGCTGATGGCAGGGAAAAATCCCATGAGTACCCCCGGTAAAGACCACCTCCACCATCGTTTGCTAGCTTGGGGTTTATCCCAGCGCAACGCTGGGTTTACCCTGTGGTCAATCACCTTGATTTTCAACTTGCTGGCGATGAGAACACAACACATGAGTTTAGCAGTCATGGTTGCTACCCTCGGCGGCATCATTATCCTTTTAGGCTTTACTCTCTGGCAAAGAATGCGGGCGACTGTGTGAGGAGTGGGGGAGTGGGAGAGTGGGGGACAAGGGGGACAAGGGGGACAAGGAGAATAATTCTTCTTTCTCCCATCTCCCCATCCCCCCATCCCCCCATCTCCCCATCCCCCTCTTCTTCAATCACGCCATAACCATTCCGCCATCGACGTTAAAGACTTGTCCGGTGATATAAGCTGCGGCGGAATCGGCGGCGAGGAAGCGCACCATACCGGCGACTTCTTCGGGTTGACCGTAGCGATTTAGGGGAATAAATTTAAGAATTTCTTCGGTATTGCTGAGTTTGCTGGTCATGTCGGTGGCGATGAAACCAGGAGCGACGGCGTTGACGGTGATCCCGCGAGAAGCAAGTTCTTTGGCGACGGTTTTCGTAAAGCCGATAACGCCTGCTTTGGCGGCGCTGTAGTTTGCTTGTCCGGGGTTGCCCATTTGTCCGGCGACAGAGGTAATATTGATAATTCGCCCGTAACGTTGTTTGAGCATGATTTTACTGGCGGCACGTGTGCATAAGAATACACCAGTTAAGTTTAGGTCTATCACGGCTTGCCAATCTTCTGGCTTCATTCGCAACAGTAGTGTGTCGCGGGTGATACCTGCGTTGTTGACTAAGATATCAATGCGATCGCATTTTTCCATGACGCTGTTAAACAGTGCGTCTACTTGTTCGGCTTGGGAGACATCAGCTTGCAACGCTAACGCACTCCCCGACGCTGATGTAATTTCTTCTACTAGTGCCTCAGCCGCGCGGCTAGAACTCGCATAATTGACGATTATATAAGCTCCCTGTGTTGCTAATTCGAGTGCGATCGCTCGTCCAATTCCCCGTGAAGCACCCGTAACAATTGCCACCTGTCCCCGCAAATTTTGCAAATTTTCTGGCAAAATCTCCATAAAATAGTCCTCATTTTTAGAATCCCCGCGCTAATTATCTTATGGTGATTCGTACCTGGGACTGACAGCAAATGCAATTTAAATGACTGGAAAATCAAAAATCAGCTTTCTCAGCCTCTCCTTATTTCGTAGTAAGCCCTCTTTGTGCTTAATACAATATTTAACCAATCGGACGATTACCCGGATTTACTGCGTGAATATACTCACTACCAGAATGGGGTCTGCCTCGTTTATAACTGGCTTCCTCTGGTTTACCCCATCCTAACTGCAAAATTATTTCCAAAAAATTAGAATTTTCAAACACACATAAACTTGCCCATTCTGTTCTTAAAGCAATTCTTTCTACATCAGCTTTTATAATGTTTTGGTATTGTTTGCTATTATTAAAACTTAAGTACAAGTCCATCCCATCTGTTACTTCATACCAAAAATTCAAGACAGAATTTTTAGCATTTTTTATTATTTCCAGGTCAGAGGTTAGAGCAATTAAGTGAGTATCTACTTCTGGATACTGGAAAGTTTTACTTTTAATAGTTACCTTACGCCAGATAATTCCGGAAACATGGTATTTTTTTTGATAATCGTGAATGGCGGCTTTAAAATCTTCATACGCAGTAAATTTTTGTAGTCCATCACTTTTGATAAACTGGTCAATTAAAGGATTGCCAGAGACAGTTACCTCTAACTTTAAACGCTCACCCTTGAGACAGGCTTGGCGTTCAGAACGTAAAATTTGGATTAGTTCCTCGGTAGTGTAAACCTTTGACATGAGAACACACTCTATTAGTCATTGGTCATTGAGCATTGGGCATTAAGCATTGGGGAGCCAGCGCGTTGTGTGGCGAGCCGCTCTTGTTGCATCTGGCGTCATTGGGCATTGGGTAAAAGCTAATCATGTAAAAGGCAAAAGGCAGAAAATCTTTCTTGTTACTTTTTCCTTTTTACTTTTTCTTTGTCTTCCAGTCCTTAGTCCCTAGTCCCCAGTGATTGATTTTATGCTTATTGCCTGATTATTCATCGTAATATTTACATATTATCCCCTGATTTCAATTACTATGTCGTATCTGATTTCACAAAAAATTAGGGCAGACAAATTCAGTCTGCCCCATAACTTATTGAGTTATTTCACTATTTAACTCATTGAAGGAACGCCGTTTTAACTGCACTGATTTATCACGAGGTAATAAATCAAACACTTCGCGCAATCTGTCGTCTATTTCTTCATACGGCACTTGACCGTTTTTATTCAAAACTACATTACCTAACTGATTAAACACCACGATTTGGGGAAGAGCGCCAGAGTAGTAATAACCTGGTTCTGTAGTAGCATAAGTTTCTTTGGGTAAGATACTATCCACACTCACGGGGATAATTTCTGCCGCGCGACCATAGAATTCTTGTATTCTTGAAACAACAAGGGCATATTGTTTGCAATCGCTGCTGTCCTCCACATAAAACGCCAATACTGCGGGTTTATGTTGTGCTAAAGTTTGTGCGAGGGTCTGTTTTGGAGGAACCAGTGAACCATTGCCAGCATAGACCACAAAAATATTGCCATCATACGTGTCAGTATTGATACCTGCAAATGCAGGTTGCATCTCAATGATGAACAGGCAAGCTATTACCAACAGGCATTTAGAGAAAAAACGCCACCAGGAAAAAAGAATTTTGTGTGAAAAATTTAACTTTATACCAGTCATCAAAAGAAACCTTTTAACCTCAATTTTGTTCGGCTACTGCGTGAGTTTGTACTGAATAAAGCGAATTAGGCTGGATATATAATTACGCCGAAGTACCAAGTTTTAAGATAACGCTTGAAGGGGAGAGTGGGGGAGAGGGGGGGATGGTGAGTCCAGCGCCCCTTCGGGGTTCGCTCCTAGCCGGCACGTTCGCGTAGCGTCTCCGCGATTGAGAGGGAAACCAGGAGCGCAGCGCTGGCTCACCGTGCGCGGGTTAAGAGCGTTAAGGCGACTGGCTCTCCCGTTGGGCGGGAAAGAAGAATTATTCTCCTTGTCAAGAGGCTGGCTTTTTTGGTAAGGATTCGCTAAACTCACCGAATTCTCGGCGCGCGCGAATTTATTCGCCGTAAAGTATCCGGAAACACAACACAAGAAATTGTAGTCTACAATTGTAGTCATATGTGAGAAGGTCGAACTCATGGAACAAGTACTGACGCTAGTTTGCAAATTACAACCTACCTCAAGTCAAGCTGAAAAACTGGAAGTGGTTCTTCACGCATTTGCAGCAGCTTGCAACTACGCAAACGAGGTAGTCAAGCCACAAATAACTAGCAAGACAACAATTCAAAACATTGTTTACGAGGACTTGCGAGCTAAATTTGGGTTGGCTGCTAATTTAGCTGTCAGGGCTTGTGCCAGAGTTGGGGCTAATCGGCTAGCAGCCAAGAAAAAAGATAAACCCGTAAAAGCATTTAAGCCTACTTCGGCTGATTATGATGCCAGAATTTTTTCATTTAGGGAAAAAGATTGGTCAATTAGTTTGACTACTTTAGATGGCAGGGAACACATCAAAATCGATGCAGGCAATTATCAGCGAGGTAAACTCAAGGGACGCAAACCAACTAGCGCCCAATTATGCAAACACCGTGATGGGTTGTATTACATCCACATTCAATTAAAAGATGAGGTTCCTGACCCACAACCTGCCAAGAAAGTAATTGGTGTCGATTTTGGTCGGCGCGATATTGCCGTAACCAGTAATGGGGATTTGTGGAGTGGTGAAAAGTTAACAAAAACCAGAGATAGATATAGCTTCGTCAGAGCGTCTCTCCAGAAAAAAGCTTCCACACGCACAAGGTCTAGTCGGCGTAGATGTCGGCAGGTGTTGGTACGGCTATCGGGGCGTGAGAGACGTTTTCAAGCATGGGTCAACCATAACATTAGCAAAACAATCATCCAACAAGCCAAAAGTACACAAGCATTTGTGGCAATTGAGGACTTGACTGGTATCCGTGAACGTACCAATCAACAACCACGCAGCAAGACAGAACGTCGTAGGAGTAACTCTTGGGCATTCTACCAGTTGCGGGTGTTTTTGGAATACAAAGGAATTAGGGACGGCGTGGAAGTTGTTGCTGTTCCTTCAGCTTATACCTCCCAAACTTGCCATTGTTGCTTGCATATTGGTTTGAGATCCGAGAAGAAGTTCAAGTGCAGCAATTGCAATTGGTCGGGCGATGCTGATTTGAATGGAGCAAAGATGATTGCAGCTTTGGGGCTGTCTGTAAGCCAGCCTGGAGGCTCGAACGGTTTGTGTTGTTCTCTCAGCACAGACTTTTCAGGGCTACTACAAAGCCCAGCCCTAAAGGGCTGGGGTTCGCTTACGCATATTAAATTTGAAACTTATGGCTATAAGCTAGTAACCGCGACAAAATCAGGATACGAATGTGGTAAAAATTAAATTTATAGATAGGCTGCGACTGGCGATCGCGGTGTCGGTGGCGAAAAGTGTAACTTTTGGAGTGCGATCGCTTCGTCTGGGTGCTGCTAGTGTATTACCAGGCTCAATTGCTCGTCGCATCGAACCTCAATTATTGCAATTATTGAGTCACCAAGTCAAAAACGGGGTAATTCTGATTGCTGGTACTAACGGTAAAACTACGACATCGCTACTTTTATGTGAGATACTACAACGCAAAGGCTACCGTGTAGCGCATAATTCTACAGGTGCAAATCTGGAAAATGGTTTGATGACGGCGTTGATGGAAAACTCCAACTTCCTAGGTAAGCTGGATGTTGATTACGCCATTTTAGAAGTGGATGAGAATATTGTGCCAAAGGTTTTGGCGCCTATTCAGCCAAAGCTAATCCTTTGTTTAAATTTGTTCCGCGACCAACTTGACAGATATGGGGAAGTTGATACTATTAGTAAGCGTTGGACAAAGGCGATCGCTACTTTATCTCCTGAAACGATTGTTGTCGCCAACGCGGACGATCCAACAATCTGCTATCTTGGTCAACAATTATCTCAGCAACGAGTCTCATTCTTCGGTTTGAATGAACCAGAAAATTATTTAGAAGCAATTCCCCACGCTGTTGATTCTATTTATTGTCCCAAATGCGGACATGCCTTAGACTACAAAGGTGTTTATTTATCCCATATGGGTGAATACTCTTGTCCTAGTTGCGGCTTTACTAGAAGTAAACCAACGCTTGATAGCAGCGAATGGCAACAAATTCTCGTCGGGTTGTATAACAAATATAATACTCTAGCTGCTGCAACTGCGGCTAAAGAATTGGGAATTGATGAAGCAACTATCCGCGATACAATTCCTAACTTTCAAGCTGCTTTTGGTCGGGCTGAAGAATTAAAAATTAATGGCAAAAATGTCAGAATTTTGTTATCAAAAAATCCCGTAGGCACAAATGAAACTATTAGAGTAGTAACTCAAAGCAGTGATAAAACAACTTTGCTAGTGTTGAATGATAAAGTTCAAGATGGCGAAGATGTTTCCTGGATATGGGATGTCGATACCGAGAAATTGGTAGAACGTGGAGGTACTTTAGTAGTTAGTGGCGATCGCGCTTATGATATGGCATTACGTCTTCGCTACAGCGAATTTTCTCCCCAAAGCAATTTTAATCTGATTGTGGAAGAAAATTTGCGTCAAGCTATCAATACTGCTTTAGAACGTACCCCAAATAACGAAACTTTACATATCTTACCTACTTATACAGCCATGCTAGATGTGCGAGAAGCCCTGACAGGTAGGAAGATTCGATAATTTGGGCAATGGGCAATGGGCTTTTTGAAGAGGGGAAAAGGGTAAAGGGGAAAGGGGAGGCAGTGCGGTCTTGGGGTCTCCCCAAGTGGAGCATCTGCCGTGAAAGGGAAAGAATTATTACCAATGCCCCATGCCCATTGCCCCATGCCCATTGCCCAATGCCCAATTATTGCAACTTCACAGCTGCACGTTGTAAAGGTAGAACTTCTTCTAAAGTTAATTCGTGGTCGGTTGTCAAATGACTGTTACAACAAATGGTGCTAAAAAATACTTGCTGACCAACTACTTGCGAAAAATGCTTTTCTAGTAGTAAGCGCGATGTAATATCTCCTAATAAGTCGGAAAGGTCTTTTGTTAGTTGGTCTCTATCATCGCGGTGAACCATTCTAAATTTGAAGGGTTTTTCACCTACCAAATTTCTAATATCCGAATCAAACTTGTCTTCTTTGCCTTGAACATACGCAAAAGATACTTCCTCTAAAAATTTCCAAGCTTCGGGAAAAATCTCGCTAATTTTTTCGAGATGATTCTCAGTTTGGTAGACCAAAGTAGCCGTTTTACAATCCATATGGGAATTTTTTAGGTGTTGAAATCAACAAGGATGCACTCTGTAATATTACGGCTCAACACCAATAATCTACCAATAATGTTATATATTTTTAAATTTAAAAATGACACGTTGTCAAACTAGAAAAACTGTGACTTCAAATACAAAAATAAATTAGAAAGTAAGTATTTTAAATCATAAATTATAAAGGATTCGAGATTGGGGAATGAGAAAATTTTGGTTAAAAAAACGCGAATTTTAGGCAAATTTCTTCCCCAGTACCCAATCCCTAGTCCTCAGTCCCGAATCCCCTTTATTAACGAACAGTTCAATCAAGGTAAGATTTACAGCAAGCTGTTTGACATGTTGATGACATTTTTTTAGCAGCAAATTCACCATTGAGGACAAATTCAGGATATGCTTACCCAAACCGAAATTATTTCCCTATCTCTAGATATGCACGGATTAGCCGACCATAGTTAGAAAAGAAAGTTATAAATTATTAGTTAAGAGAGGATTTATGAGTTTTGAATTAACAATAGGTTGGCTATATCCAACGTTGATGAGTACCTATGGCGATCGCGGAAATGTTATCACCATAGAACGTCGCGCACAATGGCGGGGATACAATGTGAGGGTCTTACCCCTGGATCAAAACGCTACCCCAGATGATATAAAGTCTGTAGATTTGATAGTTGGTGGTGGCGCACAAGACCGTCAGCAAGAAATTGTCATGCGCGATTTGCAAGGTGCGAAAGCCGAAGCAATGCGCGAGAAAATTGAAAATGGTACACCGGGAGTGTTTACCTGCGGTTCACCCCAATTGCTGGGACATTATTATGAACCAGGTTTGGGACAGCGAATTGAAGGTTTGGGAATACTTGATTTAGTCTCAGTGCATCCTGGTGAAAATACTAAGCGCTGTATTGGTAACTTGGTAATTGAAGTTACAGCTACTCGTTTGGCGCGAGATTTAGAAGAGATGACGGGTAGTAAAGCATATTTAGTTGGCTTTGAAAATCACGGTGGACGCACCAAGCTGGGGAAAGTTGAAGCTTTGGGTAAAGTGGTGTATGGCTTAGGTAATAATGGTGAAGATGGGACAGAAGGAGCATTTTATCAGAATGCGATCGCTACTTATTCCCACGGTCCCTTGTTACCAAAAAATCCCTTTGTCGCAGATTGGTTAATTCAAACAGCATTGCGCCTAAAATATCAACAACCGATTTCCTTGAAGCCTTTAGATGATACTTTAGCAATGCAAGCGCGAGAAGCGATGTTTAAGCGGTTGAAAGTCACACCACCAACCCCCGCACTACAACGCTAAATGAAATACGCACACAAGTATCTCTTTGTCTGCGTCCCTCCGCGTTTAACTCCTAACTATTCCTAAGCACGCCAATGGTAAAGTGGTATCCAGCCAAGAATTTGTCGTGCTTGAGTAGTATCTATAAGTGCTTTATAAGGGGCACGGTCAAATTCTAAACCTCCTCGCCAACTGACACCGGGTAATAGAGAACTTGCTAATTCCCGGCTTGTTTTCTGTGCCGATGAAATGTCATCAGCGCACAGTAACAGTGCGACATGTCCAGGATCGGGACATCTTAGCGCACATATTGTAGCGTTTGCCAAGTCGCGGACATCAATAAATGCGCCGTATTCCCAAAACGGTTTCCACTCAAATTCTGGTTCAGCTTGACGACGCGATCGAATATAGTTGTAAACGTCTTCGTTGAATACACCTGGCGGTCTAAGGCAGATCGTTGATATACCAGTACTATTCGTAAATAATCGGCACATTTCTTCAGCAAGGTATTTGGAAATGCCGTAGGTAGTCTTTGGGTAACACGGATGCTTATCGTCAAGTGGGAGATAGTCTGGGGTTCTCTCACCCTTAAAGATGCCTAAAACGTCAACGCTGCTAAAGAAAATTATACGCTTAACTCTTGCCTGATCTGCTGCCGAAAGTACGTGCCAAGTACCAAGAAGATTAGTGTCCATAATATCTTCAGCAGTCTCATCGTTGTAACCCAGCAAAGCTGCAAGATGCACAATGAAATCACATCCACTTGCTGCATCGCGCACTGAATCTAAGTTGCGGATATCGTCACCATTTGCCAAGTCAAAGCCAATCACCTCAAATCCTTCAGTTTTTAAGGTGGCTTCTATAACTGAACCAATCATGCCTTGATTTCCGGTGACTAACACTTTCATGAGTTAGAATTTCTAGTGGTAACTTATTATCCTAATCAAGCGCGATCGCCTTAATCAAAACATTGTCATCAACATTGCTTCTATCCCTAAAGCAGCAATCCAGCCTTAATTTCCTGACTCAGAAGAGTGCATCTACCGATGCAAATTTCACCTTGTTATACACATCTACAAGAGAAATTTCAAATTGCACAGATGTTAAAGCGATCGCTTCATCTTCAACATCATATTCACGGAATGACCAACGCTTATTTGCTGTCTTGGAATACTGTTCTACATAAATTTTAGTTTGGTCAATCAACAAATATTCTTCAAAAGAAGGTATAGTGCGGTAAAACTCAAATTTTCCGTGTTTATCATAGCCCTGAGTTGAATCTGACAGTACCTCTATAATTACTCTCGGATTTGTAATCATATCTGTACGGTCATTAAAATACTCTGGTTCTCCCGCTATTATCATGACATCGGGATAAGTGTAGATTCGTCTAGTGGGTATCCACAGACGCACATCACTCATAAACACTCGATAATCTAGTTTTTTGAAAGCAAAATTTAGCTCAGTACTGAAGTTCAGTGCAATTTGATTATGATTGGTAGATTTACCAGTCAGAGGAATAATTTCACCATCGATATATTCGCTTTTATAGTCAGCAGCTTCCTCTAGTGCTAAATATTCCTCTGGTGAATAGTATTGCTTTTCAGTAACTTGCATGATAAATAAGCCCCAAAAGCGTTTGTATAGCCCACGCAGGTGGGCTTCGTTTGTATACCCCCAGACTTCCAGTCTGAGGGCGATCTAGAACGCACCTTTTATTTTACCCCCCCACCTTTAACCTGTAGGAGCGATCGCCAATCTTGGATAGCCTTCTCTGTCCACAGCCAATTATTACTTAGTTTATTTGGTAAAAAATTTACCGGGTCATCTTTTACTACCATTTGCCGCAGCTTCACGGCTTCAGACAAATATTGCGATCGCTTGCTAAATGGCTGTTGATGTGCAGATTTATACAAACCTAGAGCTAATCCCGCATAAGATGTCAAAGCATCTGGTGTTGCTACGGGCATCGTTGCGGATGTTGGGGTATAGCCAGATTTATTTTGCTGTTTGAGAGCCAAACTCAAGGCTTTGAACCAAGAGTCATTTGCCCGATTCATATTGCCTTCTGCGTAGTAAGCAAATCCTAAAGCGTTTGTATACAAAAGCGAGTCTGGTTTGGCTTTCACAGCAGTTTCCCAATAACGGCGGGCATCATCAACGCTGTATTTTTTGTCACCAGTTTGGATAGCTTGCCATGCTACTCGCCCTTTGAGAAAATTAACCCCCGGATCGTTGGCTTGTGATGACGGAATCAAATCGAGGGCAGCTTGTGCAGCCCCAAGTGCATTCCGCGAAGGGCTGAGTAGTTCTTCGACAGCTTGTAGCCCACCTTGCAAGTCACCTTGGATCAATTTCTGAGTAGCGGTGGCAGTGACGATTCCCGTCGGAGATGCCTTTAAGTCGATTTCTGGGTTATTATTTGGAACTGGTTGAGACTGGTTAGGAATTGGTGGTAGCTCCGAAAAGTTGGGAAATTGTCGTTGCCATAACGAACTTAAACCGATCACACAGGCGATCGCACCAACTCCGACAACACCAGCAATCGTCCACAATCGGCGTGTTGCCCGACGTGTGGCTGGTGTTGGCACTTCCGCTCGAGCGGCTACTTGCGGGTTATTTGCATTATCCCAATCTCCCCATATGGGAGTTTCGCTATCGAGAGAACTCATATCTCCTGGAATCGGTCTTCCCAAGATATTATCTTCTTGAGGCTTTGGTATTAATTCCGCAGTCACATAAGGTTGCTCATTTGCTGCGTTTTGATTATCAATTTGCCGAAACAAATCGGAAACGATCGCCGAATCTTCTTCATAGCTTGAGTCATCATACTCAATTTCATCAACCAAATCGCCCCAAGTATCTTCACCTAGCCAGTCCAACCCTGAATCGCCTCCCAAACCAGAAGGGATCATATCCTCCATTGGTAAAGGCATTTCCATATCATTCGCCCCACCAGAGTACATTGAAGTTCCCATCAACCGGGGATTGTACTCACCAAAGGACTCGACATTTTCGCTTACACTAACTTCGGGTGTCAAATTACCGTTAAATTTAGGATCGAGATATAAAATTGGTAATGCCCAGTACATCTGGAGAGATCCATAGGCAGAAATTAAGCCTTGGCGCACTCGACTGACGCACAAATCTACAGGATATCCCTGACTCAAGTTGCGATAAAACAATTGTGTCAGTGTCAGCGCCACTTCATCGGGAATGCGTTCTGACATTGCTAAAACGCTTCTGATACCGCGTTTCACCAAGCTTTCTGCCAGGTTGCGTTCCCCCGTGTCAGCAGCCGGATCGGAGGTAGCAGCGTATGCCCCCAAACACGAGTTAAACACTGCCATTTGAATATTATTGTTGACGAGCAAGCCTGCCAAATCGTCGCCACTGAGAGTTTCTGTTAAACCAGTTCTGTTATTTACAAGATAAATTTCGCCGCCGTTGGGTCCTAAGTTACTATGACCGGAGTAATGCAGAACGTGGTATCGTCCTTGTTCTAAAGCTTGCGTTAGTTCTTCTCGCCCTGGTTGCTCTAACAGGGTAAGTTCGATTTCTGGGAGATAATTGCCAGTTTCCGAAAACCGTGGTGACTGACGGTGAAGTTCAGCTTGCAGCCTGACTGCTTCTAGTTTGAGCAAATCCAGACGGACTTGATCTGTAGGAGAAGCGATCACCATTAATACTTTGATACCACCTTCTTCTAAAGGTGTTGGTATATTTGTTGATAGCAGCCGAGATGGCAGATGAATTCCGGTTTGGAAGCGAGAAAAAGCAATATAAGGTCCTGTTGCCAAAGGGCGATCGCCTGCGTGCATCACCTCCCAAGGCAAACGTGCTAATCTGATATCTTTTAGTCCCAACCGCAGGCGTAATACCTCTTGCTGATGCTGGGCAATACCCTGCGCCGTAATCCAACTATCTCTGAGAGTGCCTTGAAACAGTGCGTTATAAAATTGTTGACCCAAAGCCACCAAGTTGACATTTCTGGCGATCGCATCTCCCTGCAACACCGACTTCAACGGGTCATTCATCAAATGCCCCGCAGCCGCCAACCAATCAGCTACAGGCCAAGTTACTAATTCCTCTGCCAATGGCACCCCAGGCGCGACTTGTTCCGTCCGCACCAAGTAGTCATTTTGCCCTACTGGGGTTACGGAAATATGAAATTCCTGGGTCACAACTTTTCCTGTTTGCCTCCTAAATTTGGTTTTAAATGCGGTTCATTTTCACGCTAGATATTTCCCTTCTTCTGATACCTTAGATGCATCTTGACACTTAATGTTTCTGATTTGAGTTGTTTTGCGTTGCTCCCTGTTTACAACTTTATCCGGATTGCAATGATTCCGCCCAGAACACTTTATTGGTAGATGCACCTTGATCTTCAATTCCCCCGGTTGGCTTTACACCCAAGTCGGGGGTTTTTTATGCTTAAGCATGAGCGCAACGATTTTTAACACACTCATTTTAGCTAGATAATGGTGTCTAAATTTCTCTAATTTACTAAGTATATCCGGAACTACCACCCAATTAAGTTTTGTTTTACACATACTTGCCATCTCCCCTTTTCTGAATTTATCCGGAGCATCATTGTTCAAGTGAGAACAAGTAGTTGGTAGATGCACCCTAATAACTCACTCCCCTAGTTGGCTTACACCACTGGGGGATTTTTGTATTTAATAAAACAAAAAAACATTTTGATATCAGTAAAATTATGATGATACTTTTAGTTAATTTTATAACATTTAATTAATAGATGCACCCTGATAACTCAATCCCTTACTTGGCTTATACCTTAATCAGTTTTGTTTTTTTAGATAAATTATCACACCCAAGACATATATTATCCGGATGATATGAGTTCGCTATAGAACAAGTAATTGGTAGATGCACCCTGATAACTCATTCCCCTAGTTGGCTTACGCTTACTGGGGGATTTTTGTCTTTTTGACACATTTGTTAAAACTGATGTTGATACTAGATAGTTGATGCCGGCAAAAACCTTTCTCATTGATGTTCTTAATTTTATCCGGAACATACTGATTTATTCTAGAACAGTTAATTGGTAGATGCACCCTGATAATTCACCCCCCTGGTTGGTTGCCACCCACCGGGGGATTTTTTATTTGGTATCTTAATTAACACCATTTTCAAGTTGTCAACTTGGTGGCGATGGAAATATTTCTTAGGAATATTTTACTAAACAGATTTTTAACTTCTTTAATCAATACAAGAACCAATAACACAAATGTTATAAGGACAAAGTAAATTTTCAGATCGTAGTGGGTGCTTTAGCGTCCGTTAAAAGCGATAAATAGCTTCTTACGAACTATCTATATAATGTGCCAAGTGCTTTTTTTTCAGAATTGCTCAATTTTATCCGGAGTGTACTGGTTTCTCTAAGAACAAGTAATTGGTAGATGCACCCTGATAACTTACTCCCCTAGTTGGCTTACACCACTGGGGGATTTTTGTATCTTTGGCAATACACCGAGTGACTCAAAAAACATTACTCAACAGTTTCCTCAATTTTATCCGGAGTGTACTGGTTTCTCTAAGAACAAGTAATTGGTAGATGCACCCTGATAACTCACTCCCCTAGTTGGCTTACACCACTGGGGGATTTTTGTATCTTTGGCAATACACCGAGTGACTCGGAAAACATTACTCAACAGTTTCCTCAATTTTATCCGGAGTGTACTGGTTTCTCTAGGAACAAGTAATTGGTAGATGCACCCTGATAACTCACCCCCTAGTTGGTTTATACCACTGGGGGTTTTTTATGACAACAAATAATAAAATTTTTATACACAATTTTATCCGGAAAGCCGTGTATAGCCTAGAAGAAATAATTGGTAGATGCACCCTGATAACTCATTCCCTTAGTTGGTTTATACCCGCTAGGGGGTTTTTTATGACAACAAACAATAAAATTTTTATACACAATTTTATCCGGAAAGCCGTGTATAGCCTGAGAAGAAGTAATTGGTAGATGCACCCTGATAACTCATTCCCTTAGTTGGTTTATACCCGCTAGGGGGTTTTTTTATAGATTTCCTGTATGTTAAAGTTTACTCAGCTATGCCAAAATTTCAAGCAACTCCATGCAATTAGCTATAATTAAGTTCTCTTCAGAAGACTGCGGCATCTGCCACAAGATGTCTTTTTATGATCAAAAGGTGGCAGAAGAACTAGGTTTGCAATTTATAGATGTAAAAATGCAAGACACAGCTACCTACCGCAAATATCGCAAGATTTTGTTAACTCAATATCCTGATAAATCAGAAATGGGATGGCCCACTTACATTGTCTGTGATTCACCAGAAGGGGAATTTCAGATTTTGGGCGAGGTTAAAGGAGGTCATCCCAAAGGTGAGTTTAGAAGTCGTCTGCAAGCAGTTCTCAATTCTGAAGAAAAGTAGTAGTCTACGTAATTGTGATTCTGTAGTAGGCGTTTTAACGCTTATATCTACGAACTAAACCCATCAAAATTAATATCATCCTACTAGAGACGTTCCGCCGGAACGTCTCTACAATATGTCTGATTTGGCGGATATGATAGTGAATCTAGTTAGTTCGTCACTTCAAAAGATTTTACTTCTAAAACCGGACCAATCATGGCAACAGTCATGACATCTTCACGCACTTTTCCTGTGACTTTTGCTTTTTGTCCGGCTTTCAGTAAGTTTTTGTCAGCACCCCTAAGGATTTCGTAGGTAACGCCCTCCTCTGTAACTAGCGCCCAAGCGCCTGTGCCAATATCACGGTGTTGGATAGTACCTGTAACTGTAATGCTCATATGATTTTAAGTCTTGATTTTTAAGTTAGGAGTTAGGAGTCAGGAGTCAGGAGTTAGGAGTCAGGAGTCAGGAGTTAGGAGTCAGGAGTTAGGAGTCAGGAGTCAGGAGTTAGGAGTCAGGAGTCAGGAGTTAGGAGTTAGAAGTTAGGAATCCCCCTGTCTCCCTGTCCCCCTGTCTCCTTGTCTCCTACACTGCTTGTTCCTGATTTTTCAGCGCTAGCCTAACAAGTCCGTAACAGAGTAGGGCGTTGATGATGAGGAAAAGGCGCGACCAAATACCATTTCCTAAGCCCCAAACTGCTGGGTCGGAAAATGCGCTGACTCCTAGACATGCGGCTATACCTAGGGTTGAACCGACTGCAAACCATTTCCAAGTAGGATTTCCCAAGAGCAGCGCCATTAAAATAATCGGAATCAAGACGCTGGCAAATAGGGGATTAAAAGCATCAGTTCCCTGAAGCGCGTTACCTAATTCGGGAATTGAACTACCCAACACGCGCAATGGCCATTGGGGAACGTCAAAGATATAAATCCCTTTTAGGAAGAATAACCCAGAACTACCAGCTACTAAGCCACTGGCTAAAGACCAACTCCAGGTGAAGGGAAAGTAAACCCGTAAAAACCAAGCTAGCAGGTAAGAACCAACTACCATTAAAATCTTGGGCAACAACGCGATCGCACCACCATCAATCCAAAAGCCGGGGTTAAGATAGCCGTTATTCCGTAACCACGCAAAGAAATCTTGGAAAGTGATTTGCCCTTGCACTGCACGTTTAACTGCTGCATCAGCATTCAGTTGTCCGGCGCCGTAGTAGTTCAAAGCATCTTCTTTAATGCTTCTTGCCGACTCCTGAAGGACAGCCAAAACTTGATCTGGTTCTTTGATTCCAGAAGCTTCAATTAATGCTGCTACACCAGCAACGTGAGGGGCAGCCATGCTTGTACCCTGGAACCCCATAAACACCCCTACGCCATTATTGTCGGGGTCGATGGTTTCTTGGAGAATTTTACCAGCATCACTGCCACCTGGGGCGGAAATATCTACACCAGCACCAAAGTTAGAATAAGATGCTTTTTCGCCGTCTGCCCCTAATGCCGAAACGCCGATAACATGAGGATAACGGGCTGGATAAGAAGCCCCATTACTACCTTCGTTTCCGGCTGCGGCAATGATAACTACGCCTTTTCTGTGGGCATAATCGATCGCGTCTTTCATCAACTGGCTTTCACCGCCACCACCCAAGCTCATATTAATTACATTTGCGCCTTTATCAGCGGCAAATTTAATTGCTTCGGCAATATCAGCAACAGTTCCGCCACCGTATGCACTGAGTACCTTCAAAGGCATCAAATTGGCTTCGTAGGCGATTCCGGCGACCCCATATTTGTTATTAGTAGCTTGGGCAATAGTACCGGCAACGTGGGTTCCGTGTCCGTTATCGTCTTTGGCTTCTTCTGTGTCGTTCACAAAGTCGTAGCCTGGGACAAATTTTGTTTCTTTCAAGTCGCGCACGCGACTGATACCAGTATCAATTACTGCAACCGTGATGCCGCTACCTTTAGTTTGCAGCCACGCACCTTCAACGTTGATGTTGTGTAGGTTCCACTGCTTGCTGTAATATTCATCGTTGGGACCAGTAAGACTAGGCGAAACTTTTACATCGTTATCGTCTTGGGGTAGCAAAAATTCTCCCAGCCTAGCTGCTTGACCGGGATTAGGAATTTTGTAGATGTAGTTTGGCTCAATGAATTCTGTAACTTTGGCGAATTCAGATTTCCTTAAAGCTTTCAGCCGTTGGCGATCGCCTTTAATAACATACACATTATCCTTTTCGGAAAATTTGTTATCGAGTTTAGGTGTAACGTTATATTGAAGAGCGATCGCTTGCAGATTTTTCTGCACCACGTCTGCTGGTATATCTTCGCGAAAATCCAGCACAATCGTCTCAAAATCACCTTTGGCTGCTAGCCCCTGAAAATTCAGGAAACCAAACACCGCAGCACCAAGCCCGATGACAAACAAGCACAATAATATAAGCCTTCGCATATTAACTCATCACCGATGAATGCCAGTTTGCTCACTACGATAACTTATCTGCGCCCTTTAGTTGATGTATTTTGCACTTTAGTTACATATCTTTCATTCAGGATTTAGGACTTTTTCTACGATGGAACGCGGTCTTTTATGGTTGCCTTTGTTATTCATATTTTTCTGGTTGGCTTGGCAAGGCTCAAGGGAGTATAAAAAAGTTGAGGCTTATCGGATTTGGGCAGAGCAATTTGACCGAGCTAAGTATGATATTTACTCGGTATTGGGTCAAAAAGGCAATGATATAACTTGGGGAAAACCCACGCCAAAAGGTTTAATCAAGCTGGAAACTTTTTCTTTAGTTGATATCAAAGAAATCCATCTTTTGGTAGATGATAAAGTAATAGATACCCAAGCACCACCAGAAAAAGGTCGGTCTATTGAGTTGGAGTTTATATTTTCTCCTGAAAAGTCGGTGCGTGTTCCTTTTACAGAAATTCCTTTAGCTGCACAGTGGGGTAAGCATCTTCAGCAAGAATTGCAACGGGTGCAGGAGTCTTAGTACTTTGCATTAATACTATTAAATGCGGAGGGACGCGGAGTCTTCCTTAAATATTTCCCTATGAAATGCGTGCAATGCGTGTACTTAGTTAAAAGTTGGGAGTTAAAAATTAAAAGTTCAACAAGTGCATCCACCAGCTTTCAGCAACACGAACGAAGTTTACCAGATGCAATTAACACTTGCATCATACTCAATTTGCAGTGGGCGTAATACGCCACTCTTGCAATATCACACCAGACCATACCAAGAAGGCGATTAATGTCAGCCCAGAAACTGCATCCAGCCAAATCAGACTATGCATTTTTAGAGACATGGGAGCAATCATTGGCAACAAATAGTGTCCTGGACTAGAGATACTGGTTATGGAGTACAAGCCGAGTGTCAGGTATGTTAACCAAAACATTCCTTTGGTGTATAGCCAATATCCAAATAACCCCAATGGAGTCATGACAATCACAGTTGTAATAACTCCAGCTGGTGTGAACCACTCAAAACCAGAATATTGATTTAGAAACAATGCATTGTCGATGTAATGTAGCCAGGTAGAAATGATATTAACTGTGATGATGGCTAGCAAAATTTTTTGACGAAATTTTGGAGAGTTCATCTTTTACCCTGTTTGCCGAACTGTAAGCAAACGTCGTAGAGACGTTTTGGTGGAACGTCTCTACTATATGTGTGGTTTGCTTTTGTACTTTTGAGGCTTTTGGTGAGATGGGGGTTTGCAAATAAGCGCTATCCACGCTTACTACTTTTAAGAAGAAGGCAAGTTAACTTTTTTGGCTAAACCCAAAGTCTTCAAAAGTTTGATGCTCCACCAAGTAACATCGACTTCCCACCAATGCAATCCAGATTTTGCCATTTGGGGAAAGGTATGATGGTTGTTATGCCAGCCTTCGCCATAAGTTACAATGGATACCCACCAAAGGTTACGCGCACCGTCGTTCGCTTCAAAATTGCGGTAGCCCCAAGCGTGTGTGGCGGAGTTGACAAACCAAGTTGAGTGCCAAAGCAAGACTGCTCTTAAGAAAATTCCGTAGATAACAAACGACCACCCGCCGATAAGATACAGCACGATACCGAGGGGAATTTGCAAAAGTAGAAAATAGCGATCTAGCCAGCGATAATATGGTTGTCGTGCTAGGTCAGGCGCATATTTTGCATAGATTTCATAATCAAAGAACTCTGAACGAGGATAAAAAATCCAGAGCATGTGGCTCCACCAAAATCCTCGTTGGGCAGAGTAGGGATCTAAGTCAACGTCTTCTGTATGAGCGTGATGCTGCCGATGTCCACCAATCCAAAAAATTGGACCTCCTTGCAAAGCTAGCGCTCCGATAAGAGCGATCGCATACTCCAACCACTTAGGAACTTGGAAACTTCGATGACTCAGCAGTCGATGATACCCCAAACATATACCAATACTCCCAAATAGCCAGTGAAGAAATATCACTAAAGCTAATGCAGACCAGGAGAAAAACCACGGGGCAAGTAAAGCTATGGCATGAAATGTAGTGAAAAATACCACATTTGTCCAATTGAGCGCCAGAGAGTTTCCGCCCTTAGGAGTGCTGGTAAAAAATTTTGCAGTCATAAAAATTCCTGTCGATGGGTGAGGAAGCGATTTGCTTTTGTCGGGAGTTGCAATATGCTCGGCATAATTTGACAGATTTTGCGAGGTTGGCTTCTGAATTGGCTCCGCAGATTGCTGAGGCTAGATGCCTCATCCTACAAGAGTCATTCTTTTTTTTTGGTGCGTAAGTCGTGTGTTTCTAACATTCCTCACGCATTGGTTTACCCGATTATCTGTTTAGCTCTTTCTAAAGCAATCGTTTACAGTTGAGCAAGTACCACTTACATTTTTATGCTAACAGTTCTGCGATTTGTATGCAAGTAACACTTGCATTTTTCTTTTATGTCTTCTCAATCCCATTCAGCTCGTCAACGTCTGATTCAAGCAGCGCTTGAATTATTTGCCGCTCAAGGAGTCAGCGGCACTACAACCCGCCAAATTGCCGAAAAAGCAGAAGTCAATGAAGTGACGCTATTCCGGCATTTTGGAAATAAGCACGGACTACTTTTGGCTGTCTTGGAAGAATCCGCAGCCTTTAAAAATTTAGGTGAGTCTTTAGTTCGTCGAGCAGTTCCACCTGGTAATGTTTACCAAGCTCTAAAAGATTATGCAAGTGAAAGCTTACATGCATTAGAACAAGTTCCAGAGTTTGTTAGGTCTGTGGTGGGTGAAGCCGACCAATACCCAACAGAAAATCGCCGCGCTTTGGGACGGGGGTTAACGGAAGCTAACCGTTATGTAGCAGAGTACTTAGCTACTGTAATTCAACAGGGACACTTAAATACCTATCTACCGGCAGAAAAATTAGCCAGTTTGTTAAATGGGATGTTGCTGGGATATGCGGTAATTGAGTTTACTAGCGAATTTCACGAACTTTGGGAAGATAGAGATGATTTTCTCGAAAATTTGGTGCAGTTGTTTTTACAAGGAGCAATGTCACCGATAGTTGAAACAAGTCAATATTCCTCAAGTTTGACTGTAATAGATTCTATTACTAGAGAAGTGGCTGATTTGCCGGCTTCTTTAGTTCATCAAATTCTCCAACAAGCGAGAAAATTGGGAGTGCAAGATTATGCAATGGCTTATGTGTTATTTGCTGCTGGGTTATCTGTTGCGGAAGTAGTTAACTTGCAGCGATCGCATCAATTCTACGATACTCAAGGGCATTTTCTGCAAATTGTCAATAACACCGGATTTCGCCAAGTACCTGTCAATCAATGGATAATGGGTAATCGCTATGGTTCCTACACCAATAATCCATTAACTAAATGGCTGAAAAGTCGTAAAGATAATCAATCTGCCATGTTTATTCATGAATCTGGCGAGCCAATGTCAGAATCACAAATTCACGTACACTGGCATATGTGGACACAGGGACTGTTAACACCACAAGGACAACCACCAGCAATTATCCAAGCACAACAAACTTGGCGCGTAGAAATGTTGATGCGCGGCATGAGCTTAGAAAATCTTAGCATTTTAACAGGATGCGATCGCACTCAATTACAACCCTACGCTAAAAGAGCCAGAGAAAAAGCCGCTTTAGAGCAAGCAACTCGTTTAGATCAGAAACCGGGATAATTGTTGTTTGTTAGTTGGAGCGTTGATAGTTGTTGAGTGAATGACAGCGCGATCGCATGATTGAAAATAAACAACCCAGGTGTGTAATCTTGGTTTCACCGTTCATAACCACAGCTTCTGTGGTGGTAACGACAACTTCTTCATTCATAATTTTTGCTTATTTTATAGGAACGAAAACTTCTTTATTTATAAGTTTTATTTATGATTTAATCACAACAACTTCTGCGTTTCTGATGAAGGCTTCTGTTGTGGTAACGACAGCCTTTGACATATTGACAAATACTAAAAATGAGATATCAGTTTGTTTAGGATTCGTGAAAAAATAAGATCCCCGACAACTTTTACGAAGTTGGGAATCTGAATAAAGTCTAAGCCATTAACCAAAAAATCTATGAATATTACCTATAAACGCGATTTAGTTGATGTTGATTGGGAAGAAATGAAGGCAACATTAATCAAAGATAACTTTCATAACGGACGAACTACAGAGCAATTACAAACATCTTTTGCCAATAGTTATTCGACATGCATTGCTTATGCCGATAAACAAATTGTAGGTACAGCTAGAGCGCTATCTGATGGAGTGTGTAATGCTTACATCGTCGATGTTTGGACTTATTCAGAATATCGCCATCAGGGTATTGCGCGAAAAATGATGGAGATTCTTACAGAAGAATTGCCAGGACAACACATTTACTTGTTTACCGATGACTCTGTTGATTTTTATAAAAAATTGGGATTTGCAGAACAGCCTACCGGATTAAGTAAAGTCATCGGAAAATGGTTAGTGAATGATATTATTTACGATAAATAACACATATTGTAGAGACGATCTACTGCAAAACGTCTCTACGATGATTCCGGTATTTTTATTACTATTAATAAATTAAGCACATGATATAATTAGCAATGTTCCAACGAAATAATGTTTATTGATTAACTAAAATCGAAATTGGTAAAAATCATCATGACTATTAAAGAATTACTACTTCAAGAAATTGAATCGACACCAGAAACCGTTCTTGCCGAAACTTTAGACTTTCTGCGCTTTTTGAAAACAAAACAACCCACAAATCAGCCAAAAATTAATGACAAGAATGCAAATAACCAAATTGGAACAGAACCTCAGACACCAATTCAATCCACAGGTCGCTCACTTTTAGAACATCTGAAAACCATTGGTAATTGGGAAGGAGATGACTTTGAAGAATGTCTGGAAATGGTATACGCTACTCGCGGTAAAGCCAACTTTAATCAGCATAATCCCTTTGATGAGTAATGTATTTACTGGATACTAACCACTGTAGTGGTGCAATTCTTGCCAAGTCTAATATTTTACGTCGCATTGCTGAAGTTGAAAATACCCTAATTGCAACTTGCGTGATTGTAAAAGGAGAACTTATCGATATGGCAGAGCGTTCTCAACGGCAAGAAAGTAATTTGGTTTTAGTTAAACGCTTTCTTCAAGGTATCTATATTTATAACGTAGATCCAGTGACTGCGGATATTTACGGTAGCCTTAAAGCAGCCATATTCGCTCAATTTGGTCCCAAAGAAAAGAGCAAGCGGAGAAAAACTAAAATTACCGAACTAGGATTCGATGAGAACGATCTCTGGATTGCTGCCATTGCTTTGCAACACAATCTGACCATTGTCTCGGCAGACACCGACTTTGAGCGGATTCAACAAGCCAGAGCATTATCGGTTGAATCCTGGCTTTGAAACCCTTTGAACTATAAAATAGAAACTCAGCCTTAATATTGCCTTCAACTACTAGAAGAAAGAAGTTTAGTAGTAAATTTGACAGAATTGGATCGACAAAAGTCTGTACTAAGCTTGTAGCATTCATAACGCTTGTGATATTTCCTATGAATTCCCGGATTCGCTTTTTAATGTGCGCCCCTGACCACTATGATGTGGACTATGTGATTAACCCCTGGATGGAAGGGAATATTCACAAGTCATCGCGCGATCGCGCTGTGGAACAGTGGCAAAAACTTCATCTCGTCCTTAAAGAACACGCTATTGTAGACTTGGTTACACCTCAAAAAGGTGTACCGGATATGGTATTTACCGCCAACGCTGGCTTGGTGTTGGGAGAGAGCGTGGTTCTTAGTCGTTTTTTACACAAAGAGCGTCAGGGAGAAGAGCCTTACTTCAAGCAATGGTTTGAAGAAAACGGCTATAAAGTCAATGTGCTACCGAAAGATTTGCCCTTTGAAGGCGCAGGAGACGCACTTCTAGACCGAGAAGGACGCTGGTTATGGGCGGGATACGGTTTTCGTTCAGAATTAGATTCTCACCCCTATTTAGCTAAGTGGCTGGATATCGAGGTAGTGTCTTTACGTTTGATAGACGAGCGCTTTTATCATCTGGATACTTGCTTCTGTCCCCTGGCAAATGGTTATTTGCTGTATTATCCAGGTGCTTTTGATTCTTACTCCAACCGCATGATTGAAATGCGTGTCGCACCAGAAAAGCGGATTGCGATTGAAGAAGCGGACGCGGTAAACTTCGCCTGTAATACGGTGAATGTAGACCATATCGTTATTATGAACAAGGCGAGTGATGCGCTGAAAACACGCCTTGCTGATGCGGGTTTCCAAGTGATAGAAACGGCGTTAACAGAATTTCTCAAAGCTGGTGGCGCCGCTAAATGTTTAACGTTGCGGGTGACGGAACCAGTACGCGCAGAAGTTCACGCTAATGTTTCGGTAGAAAGTCGCATTATTCGCATTGAAGGACACTTGCTTGATTCTGGTTTGATTAACCGCGCTCTAGATATGATTGTCGATAGTGGCGGTAGTTTCCAAGTGCTAAATTTCAACTTGGGAGAACAGCGACAAAGTACTTCAGCGGCTGAGGTGAAGGTATCAGCACCTTCGCACGAGGTGATGGAAGAAATTGTATCTCTCCTAATTGATTTGGGTGCGGTCGATTTGCCCCAAGATGAGCGCGACGCCAAACTTGAGCCTGTATTGCAAGCAGGAGTTGCACCAGATGATTTTTATGTGAGTACGATTTATCCTACCGAAGTGCGAATTAATGGTCAATGGGTGAAGGTGCTTTCGCAACGGATGGATGGCGCGATCGCTGTTATCCAAACTCCCAATGGCTGGCTAGCGCAATGTAAACTTTTACGCGATTTAGAAATAGGCGAACATGTAGTTGTCGATGTGCAAGGTATCCGCACCATCCGCAAAACAGAATCGCGGGAACAACGCAACACTCAAGAATTCAGCTTTATGTCGGCGGGTGTTTCCAGCGAACGGCGCGTGGAAATAGTCGTTGAGCAGGTGGCGTGGGAATTACGTAAAATTCGCGATGCTGGCGGTAAAGTAGTTGTCACAGCGGGACCTGTGGTGATTCACACTGGTGGGGGCGAACATTTGGCGCGGCTAATTAGAGAAGGATATGTACAAGCTCTGTTGGGTGGAAATGCGATCGCAGTCCACGATATGGAGCAAAATATGATGGGGACTTCCCTCGGTGTGGATATGAAGCGGGGTGTCGCTGTGCGGGGCGGACATCGCCACCATTTGAAGGTAATTAATACTGTCCGCCGTCATGGTAGCATTGCCGCAGCTGTGGAAGCTGGAGAATTTAAGAGTGGTGTAATGTACGAGTGTGTCCGCGCTGGTGTACCTTTCAGCCTCGCCGGTTCGATTCGCGATGATGGTCCTTTACCGGATACGCAGATGGATTTGATTAAAGCTCAGGAGGAATATGCCAAACTGCTTAAAGGTGCAGATATGATTTTGATGCTATCATCAATGCTGCACTCTATTGGCGTGGGGAATATGACTCCGGCTGGGGTGAAGATGGTTTGTGTGGATATTAATCCAGCTGTGGTGACGAAGTTAAGTGATAGAGGTTCGATTGAATCGGTTGGTGTCGTCACAGATGTCGGGTTGTTCTTGAGTCTGTTGATACAGCAGTTGGATAAGTTAACTAGTCCTTATCGGGCTGTGATAGGTTAGAAAACGAACGGCGTTCGCCCTTGGCGTTGCCGAAGGCTAGACGCGAAAGACGCGAAGGGAAAAAAGGGATGGAAGGGGTAGCTTTTAAAAGAGGGTTACAAGTTCGTTGGGTCAGCTTTATTGCTGACTTTCTGCTTGCGGGGATGGTTGTGGGACCGCTGGCGGCTCCTTTTCTTGCTGCGTCTGGCGTGTGGTTGCTTCGGGGTATTGCGGACATCATTTATTTCATGGGAAATCATGTGTGTCCGCAACCAAATATGGGGTTAGATTTGGCACCACCGTTTATTATGGCTGTATGTATGCGCTGTTATGGTACGGTAACGGGTTTGCTGATTACTCGGATGCTGTATGGGGTGACTGGCGGTAAAGGTTTTTACTGGTTAAGTCAGTATGGCTGGAGTGGTGCGGCGATCGCTAGTGTACTAATGATGGCTTATCCGTGGGAGTTAGGAGCGCAGGTTTTGGGTTGGTGGAATTTTAATAATTATCTGGTTACGCCGTTTGGGTTAATTACCGGTTTGGCGTGGGGGTTGTTTACTATGCCAATATTGCATCGTAAGTCTTAAAGGATATAGCTGTAGGCTGTTCCAAAAATAGGCGCAAACTGTTCCGCTTAGACTTAGATAATCGCGCCAAAAATTAGCTTGTGCGCTATTATCGGTTCCAAACAAGTCAATTTGGTCTGCTAAGTCAAATAACTTCAATGCTAAACGACCTCGCGGTCGGTTGATGTTGCGGATGATAACAACGATTTTCGGTTGGTGTAAGCGATCGCCACAGACACCTTGTATTTTAGCTATTACTTTGGCATAACAGTTACTGAACAATCATTATTAATTATTCGTCATTATGTACATTACAAATGACAAAGGAGAAATTAACTAATAATGATTGCTGAAAGCTAATAGTAGAATAAGGTACAGACCAAAGCTGCGGATCGTTAGGGAGGAAGAGACATTGGATGAACTGAGGACAGCGCTAGAGCTAGCAACCGAAGATGAATTGCAAGATTTAACGGCAATTCTGTTTGGTCGTAAATTTAATCCCATAGATTATGTTCACACACCAGAACCGATAGAAGTTCAAAGTAAAGACCACGAAGCTTGGCTAGATGCACTCGAAGGGCGTTTTCGCTTCTTAGCGGCAGATGGAATGACGGTATTAAGGGGACGCACAAATCTAGTAACTTACCGAGAAGCTTTGATTGAAGTATGTAAGTATCTAAAAATTCGCTACTATCATCAACTAGCAACCGTTGATTTAGAAGCGGAAGTGTTTTTGCATCTGCTAGGGCATGTGTGGAAAAAATTACCCGAAGAGGAAAAGCAAAAATTGACTGTGCAGGTGCAGCAGCATCTTGCCAAATCCGAACCGGATCAACCCCTACCACTTTCATTACAGCGTGATCCTTTGGGCTTGCTTTTTAAAGGCGGTAGTGCTCTTGCTGTTACCTCAATCATACAACCACTGTTGCTCAAACAAATCGCCCGTCAATTTGCCATGCACTTTGCCACCTATCAAATAGCCCAACAAGCAGCGGTTGAAGGCGGAGTAATTGCGACAACGCAATTTCAAAAGTATGTAGCCTTGCAAATGGCACAGCGGGGTATGGCTGTAAGTGCAGCTCGTTATACCGCAGTCAGAAGTGTATTTGCTATGTTAGGACCAGTAATGTGGGGTTGGTTTTTTGCAGATTTAGGATGGAGAGCGATCGCCACTAATTACGGTAGAATCATACCCACCATATTTGCCTTAGCTCAAATTCGCCTCACCCGCACCGAATGTTGGGAACCCGCTTGAAAACCGCTTTTCGCCATCCCAATCCTAATTTACAATTTTCTTGGAGCTTGGCTCAAGTCGGATTATTTATCTTTCCCTTGAGTCCGTTTTTGGGAGCCGTAACTCTAGGTGTGGCATCATTAAAAACTTGGTTGCGACAACACCGCACAATTATTCGTCGTCCCCTTAATTGGGGATTTGCCCTCCTCGGTGTATTGCTAATCATTAGCGCTGTTTTTGCTGAGAATAATACAGAAGCTTTCCTTGGCTTGTTTAATTTCTTACCGTTCTTTTTATTTTTTGCCGGCTTTAGCGCTTTAGTTCAGACAACCAACCAATTGCGCCAACTAACTTGGAATTTAGTTATATCTTCCGTGCCAGTGGTGATAATTGGCTTTGGGCAATTGTTTTTTGGCTGGACTTCTAAATTAGAAATTTTGTGGATTGTCTTGGAAATAAACGTTTTACACCAAGGAGATCCACCAGGTCGCATGGCTTCAATTTTCATGCACGCCAATACCTTAGCTGCTTATCTGGTAATAGTTTTCATCCTGGGGTTAGGGTTGTGGCTAGAAAACTATCAGCAGTTAAGAGAGACTTTGCAGGATAAAAAAAGACAAGGGGAGAAGGGGACAAAAAGGCAAAAAGACAAGGAGGACGACTTGGTGACAAGGGGACAAGGGGACAATTCTTTCTCCCCCTCCCCCATTCCCCCCCTCCCCTACTCCCCCTCTTCCCCTCTCCCCTTCCTCTTTTTAAGCGTGGTACTAATTGCCAACTTTGTGGCATTGATTTTAACTAACTCGCGTAATGCTTGGGCGATCGCTATTGCTGCGTGTTTCGCTTATGCTGTTTACCAAGGTTGGCGGATTATTATCGCTTTTGTTTCTGGTGTCGTCGCTAGCATTATGTTGGCTGCTTTTGCGCCCCAAGCGATCGCAGTTATATTTCGTAAAGTGGTTCCTGCTTTCTTTTGGGCACGCTTAAACGACCAAATGTATCCCGACAGACCAACAGCCTTAATGCGAAAAACCCAATGGCAATTTGCTTGGTCTTTGGCTGAACAGCGTCCTTGGACTGGTTGGGGTTTACGCAATTTTACTGCTCTCTACAAAGCACAGTCACAGATTCGCTTGGGTCATCCCCACAACTTGTTTTTGATGCTTTCTGCCGAAACAGGACTTCCCAGTACTTTATTATTTTGTGGTTTACTCGGTTGGATCTTGTTTGGGGCAGTCCAAGTATTGCGATTAAAAGATATCGATCAAAAAGACAAATTGATACTTTTCAGTTACCTTCTTGTCTTAATTGGTTGGGTACTATTTAATACGGCAGACGTAACTTTATTTGATTTCCGGTTGAATACTCTAGCTTGGTTGTTGTTTTCTACCGTTTGTGGAGTAGTCTATCGCTACAAGCAAGACAGCAAGCTATAAGTCAGAGAAAAAGGGAAAGGAATAAGAAAGACCTTTTTACAAAAGTGTAAAAGAAACTTTTGCTCAAAAGCAGTTATGACGCAGATCGAGATATCTAAATTCAAATTACAGGTATTTTTGCCGTAAATAAATCACCTTGTAGGGGTATAGCACAGATCAAAGGTTCCTAGAAGGTGGTTCAAATAAATGAAAACTGCTGTAAGTAATACAACCCGGTAAAATAGGTGTAAAAGTAACCAAAAAAAGACACCTAAATAGCCAACTGTTATGCTCACAACCGCTGATTTTCTTCAGTACACTCAATGGTCAGGAATTGCTACCTTGGTTTTCGCTGCGATCGCAATCCTGGGTTTTATTTTAAAATGGGGCATCCGCTTTCGGCTGGTGGGTGCGACTGGCTTTATGCTGGTGGTAACGGCTGGTTTATTTGCACTTTCGTTAGGACCTTTAAGCCGCACGGTGATTCCGGGTGCGCTGAAGTATTCTCTAGTTTATGACAATGGGTCTACACAAGCCGTAATTGCTATACCACCGACTATTACCCCTTCGGAATTAGAAGCTACTCTACGTCAAGCAGCCAGTAATTTATATTCTTACGGTCGCTTAGGTAGACAAGGAGATAATCAACTGACGATTCGATCGCGTACTATTATCCACCCAGAACCTGGGGTTTCTGTACCACTATACTTGGGTGAGGTAAAGCGATCGCTTACTTCTCGTGAAGATCCAGAAATGACACTGGAAATTTATCCAGAAAAATTCGCGCAACTGCCCAAACCAACCGCGTAAGATTGATTTTTTTAACGACTAAAGTCGTTACTACCATAAACCAAGTCTAAAGCCTACGCAGGTAGGCTTTGTTCGTATAGCCTCACCCTTCTAGGGTGCAGGTGCATATTATACGCCTTTACCCTTATAGGGTGCAGGTGCAAAATATAAGTTAAATAATATCAAGGTTTTTTTGGCAAACTAGAATATATGCCTAATCAATTTTGTAATCCTACTTTGTCTACTCAAACTTCTAATTCATTATTTACTCTGACGATCGCACCTGCAAAAGTAATCCGTGGTGCGGGAGCGTTAACTTCTTGCGGTGAAACAATTGCTCGTTTGGGAACTCGTCCGCTGATTTTGGGAGGCGATCGCACTCTCAGCATTATCGAACCTTACTTACAACAATTACAACAGCAACAATTACAAGTTGCTCAAGCATCTTATGGTGCAGATTGTTGTGAAGATAGTTTAAATTATTTACGCAAGGCGGCACAACAACATCAAGCTGATGTAATTATCGGTGTTGGTGGTGGCAAAGCACTGGATACAGCGAAGTTAGTCGCGTATCAATTACACTTGCCTGTGGTAACAATCCCTACCTCAGGTGCCACTTGTGCGGCTTGGACTGCCCTCTCAAATGTTTATTCTGAGAAGGGTGCATTTTTATATGATGTGACGCTTTCTCAGTGTCCCGATTTATTGATACTTGATTATGATTTAATTGAAACTGCTCCTCAACATACTTTAGTAGCGGGAATTGGCGATGCGATCGCTAAATGGTACGAAGCCTCAGTTAGCAGTGGACACTCAGAAAAAACTTTAATTATTTCCGCAGTCCAACAAGCGCGAGTTTTGCGCGATATCCTCTTTCAAAAGTCAGCCTTAGCACTGCAAACCCCAGGAAGCGAGGTTTGGCAAGAAGTTGTAGATGCTACCGTTTTGCTTGCTGGGGTAATTGGCGGAATTGGTGGCGCACAATGTCGTACTGTTGCGGCACATGCAGTGCATAATGGTTTAACCCACATTTGCAAACACGACAGTATTCACGGCGAAAAAGTCGCCTACGGTATCTTGGTGCAACTACGTTTAGAAGAAATGGTACAGGGAAATCAGTTAGCTGCTGCCGCAAGGCAACAGTTGTTGAAGTTCTATACAGAGATTGGGTTGCCGCAAAAGTTAAGTGATTTAGGATTGGGCAACATCACCTTAGGTGAGTTGCAAACTGCGGCAGAAATTGCTTCAGCGCCTAATTCTGACATCCATCGACTACCCTTTAAAGTAGCACCAGAACAGTTGATGGCAGCGATGGTTTCCACCACTGCACCAATAGATAGTACAGCAAATCGGGTATCAACAAGGGGAATTGACGAGGTTCAGGAATGAGTTTGGATTGGATTGTCCCAGCGGATCGTATACAGAAACTGCCTCCTTATGTGTTTGCGCGGTTAGATGAACTAAAAGCGAAAGCGCGGGAACAAGGACTAGATTTAATTGATTTGGGCATGGGAAACCCCGATGGGGCAACACCGCAACCAGTTGTAGAAGCGGCGATCGCTGCTTTGCAAAATCCCGCTAATCACGGTTATCCACCGTTTGAAGGTACTGCTAGTTTCCGACGTGCCATCACTAATTGGTATCATCGTCGCTATGGTGTGATTCTCGATCCTGATAGCGAAGCTTTGCCGCTACTTGGTTCTAAAGAGGGATTGACACATTTAGCGATCGCCTATGTAAATCCAGGCGATTTAGTTTTGGTTCCTTCTCCCGCTTATCCCGCACATTTTCGCGGACCAGCGATAGCTGGGGGAAAAGTCCACAGCTTAATTCTCAAACCAGAAAATGACTGGTTAATTGATTTAGGGGCAATTCCCGATGACGTTGCCCAAAGCGCCAAAATTCTCTACTTCAATTATCCCAGCAATCCTACCGCCGCCACTGCCCCGCGCGAATTCTTTGAAGAAATCGTCGCCTTCGCCCGAAAACATGAAATCCTCTTAGTACACGATTTATGTTATGCTGAGTTGGCTTTTGATGGCTATCAACCCACAAGTTTGTTAGAAATTCCTGGCGCGAAAGAAATCGGCGTGGAGTTTCACACCCTTTCTAAAACCTATAATATGGCAGGTTGGCGCGTCGGTTTTGTGGTAGGTAATCGCCATGTAATTCAAGGTTTGCGAACTCTAAAAACTAATTTGGATTATGGCATTTTTGCCGCTTTGCAAACTGCCGCCGAAACAGCTTTGCAATTGCCTGATGTATACTTGCATGAAGTCCAGCAACGCTATCGTACCCGTCGCGATTTTCTGATTCAAGGGTTAGGGCAGTTAGGTTGGGATATTCCTAAAACCAAAGCGACGATGTATTTGTGGGTTCCGTGTCCCCCTGGCATGGGTTCAACAGATTTTGCGTTGAATGTATTGCAGCAAACTGGTGTGGTAGTTACACCAGGTAATGCTTTTGGGATTGCGGGTGAAGGATATGTGCGGATAAGTTTAATTGCTGATTGCGATCGCTTGGGTGAAGCAATGCGACGCTTTCAACAAGCCGATATCCGCTATCACACCGAAGCCGTTGTCTCTGGTTCACAATAGAGATAGCGAACTCTTGTCAAAACTTAATTTCATGCAAACCTCTAAAGCAACTATTCCGACAAATATAGTTTCTGGCTTTCATGCGCTTTCCGAACCGCTCAGGATTAGTGTGCTAGAACTGCTGCAACAGCAAGAACTGTGTGTGTGTGACTTGTGCGACGCTTTAGAGGTAAGCCAGTCGAAACTGTCTTTTCACCTCAAAACCTTGAAAGAAGCGGGTTTGGTTAACTCTCGCCAAGAAGGACGCTGGATTTATTACAGTCTCAACTTGTCTCAATTTCTGGTTCTAGAGCAATATTTAGCAGAGTACCGCCGTTTTAGCCAGTTGTTACCTACTCGTTGCTGTCAAGATACCTAATAACATATCAATTTTTCTTAATGCATATTTATTAGATTACAGATTTTATCTATTATTCATATCAATTTTTTTTGATGTAATCGGTATATACTTTTGATATAGCCCATAGGTATGAGGTCAATGAACGCAATAGCAAATAAATTGCCTCTCGCGTTTGGGATGCTTGCTATGCTTTGTAGTTGTACTGGGACAACCAACCCATCCGCTAACACCCAGCAAGCTTCTCAGGTGACAGCAGTCAGTTCAGAAACCGCTGCAACAGCGGCGATTAAGATTGATGGTTCTAGTACTGTTTATCCGATTACGCAGGCGATCGCTAAACAGTTTCAAGAAAATCAAAAGAATAATTCCCAGATTCAAGTTAACTTTTCCGGTACAAGCGGCGGTTTTGAGAAATTCTGTGCTGGACAAACAGACATCAACAACGCGTCTCGACCGATTAACAACGAAGAGATAGCACTTTGTAATAAAAATGGCGTGAGGTACATAGAACTACCCGTTGCCTTTGATGCGCTAACCGTTGCCGTTAATCCTGAAAACAACTGGGCAAAAGACATCACAGTCGAAGAACTGAAAAAGATATGGGAACCTGGGGCTGAAAGAAAAATCACCCGCTGGAACCAAGTACGAGCCTCTTGGCCCGATCGCCCATTAAATTTGTATGGTGCAGGTAAAAAGTCAGGTACATTTGACTACTTTACAGAAGCGATCGTCGGTCAAGCCAAAGCTAGCCGTAATGATTATACCGCAAGTGAGGATGATGATACTTTAGTTAATGGCATCAGCAAAGATGCGAATGCATTAGGCTACTTTGGTTTTGCCTACTATGAAGAAAACGAAAATAAGTTAAAAGCACTATCAGTAAACAACGGTAAAGAAGCAGTGTTGCCGTCGCGTCAAGCAGTGGAGAAAGCTAAATATCAACCATTGTCTCGACCTTTGTTTATCTATGTCAATCCTTGGGATGCAAAAAATAAACAAGCGCTGAATCAATTCGTAACTTTTTACATTCAGAAAGCACCAACAACAGCGAGTTCTGTTGGATATGTGCCTTTACCAGCTGAAGCCTACCATATCGATAATGTTCACTTAAACACAGGCAAAGCGGGAACAGTATTTGCTGGAAAAGCCCAAATGGAGTTAACACTTGGAGAGTTGTTACGTAGACAAAAGCAGTTTTAGCGATCAACTTTTAATTTTAGGGTGATACAGATGGGTACAAATAATCCGCGAGCAACTACAGCTTCAGTGCAAGCTGGGAGTAATTTGAGTCTTTTTGAAAAATACCTCACTGTTTGGGTATTATTGTGTATCTTGGCGGGAATTTTACTAGGAAGATTATTCCCTGGAATTGCGGTAGCACTAGATGCTCTAAGCGTGTATCAAGTGTCAATTCCTATTGCCATATGTTTGTTTTTCATGATGTACCCCATCATGGTAAAAATTGATTTTACTCAAGCCGTAAACGCCATCCGTGCCCCAAAACCCGTAATTCTGACTTTGGTAGTGAACTGGTTAATTAAACCATTCACAATGGTGGCATTTACACAGTTTTTCTTAGGATGGTTATTTCGTCCTTTAATTGCGGGAACTGAGCTAATTCGTGGTAGCGAAGTAGCAATATCAAATTCCTACATTGCGGGTACTATTCTATTAGGAATTGCTCCTTGTACTGCGATGGTACTGATGTGGGGATATCTTTCCTACGGCAACCAGGGACACACTTTGGTGATGGTGGCGGTGAACTCCTTAGCAATGCTGTTTTTGTATGCACCTTTGGGAAGGTGGTTACTAGCAGCGAATAATTTAACAGTACCTTGGGAAACAATTATTTTATCGGTGCTGATTTATGTCGGCTTGCCGTTAATAGTAGGAATGTACAGCCGTTACTGGATTTTGAAAAAGAAAGGTAGAGAGTGGTTTGAACGACGATTTTTAAAGTATCTCAATCCGATTGCAATTACCGCTCTTTTACTGACTTTGGTGTTGCTGTTTGCGTTCAAGGGAGAATTAATTGTCAATAATCCCTTGCATATTTTATTAATTGCAGTGCCACTATTTATCCAAACTAATTTTATTTTTCTGATTAGTTACGTAGCCGCGCTTAAACTCAATATTTCTTATGAAGATGCCGCACCAGCAGCATTAATTGGAGCTAGTAATCATTTTGAAGTTGCTATTGCTACTGCTGTAACGCTATTTGGTTTAAATTCTGGCGCAGCACTTGCCACAGTGGTAGGTGTTTTAATTGAAGTTCCAGTGATGTTGATGTTGGTTGAAGTATGTAAACGTACAGCAGTTTGGTTTCCACGGGAGCCGGAAAAAGCAACATTGCGAGATCCGCGCTGTATTAGTGCTTTCAAATAATGAGTAGTGAATAGACCTCTTGACTCATTCTATAAATGTATGTTTTTTCATACTCTTTCCCCTACTTCTGTAAGAAGTCTAATGATGACAACATTGACATCAAAAGTTCTTTCTTTTTCCAATTCAATTATTGATACATCGTTTTTGACTTAATTATATAGCGGTAGGAAAACTAATGACAGTTCGTGTTGGAATCAATGGATTTGGTAGAATTGGACGGCTAGCTCTGCGGGCTGCTTGGGGTTGGTCTGAACTAGAATTTCTTCATATCAACGAGGTTAAAGGCGGGGCAGAGGCAGCCGCTCACTTACTCAAGTTCGATTCTGTCCACGGACGTTGGGCATCGGAGGTAGAAGCCGAGGAAGTTCGCGTCCTCATTGACGGCAAGCCCCTCACTTTTAGCGAGCATTCCCAACCCGGTGAAGTTCCTTGGGAAGAGTTAGGCGTTGATTTGGTGCTGGAATGCTCCGGTAAGTTTAGGACTCCCGAAACCCTTGAACCTTATTTCAAGCGGGGCGTACGTAAGGTAATTGTGGCTGCTCCAGTGAAGAAAGAAGCGCTGAATATCGTTATGGGGGTGAATGACCAACTTTATGAGCCTGACAAGCATCATCTCCTAACCGCTGCCTCCTGTACTACCAACTGTTTGGCTCCGGTTGTGAAGGTAATTCATGAAGGTTTGGGCATTAAGCATGGAGTGATTACAACAATCCATGACAATACCAATACTCAAACCATCGTGGATGCCCCTCATAAAGATTTGCGTCGCGCAAGAGCTACCAGCCTGTCTCTGATTCCCACATCAACTGGATCGGCAACGGCGATAGGCTTAATTTATCCCGAACTGAATGGCAAACTTAATGGTTTAGCTGTGCGGGTGCCATTACTCAATGCTTCTCTAACGGACTGTGTATTTGAAGTCGTGCGACCAACCACGGTAGAAGAAATTAATAACTTGTTAAAAATGGCTTCTGAGCAGGAACCTCTCAAAGGCATTCTGGGCTATGAGGAACGTCCTTTAGTATCTATTGACTACAAAGACGACCCCCGCTCTTCAATAATTGATGCCCTCTCCACAATGGTAGTGGATGAGACTCAAGTGAAAATACTTGCCTGGTATGACAACGAATGGGGCTATGCCAACCGGATGGTTGAACTCGCCCGTAAGGTAGCTCTGAGCCTGAGCTAGTTATGAATTCTAAGTTTTGAGTTGCCCCCCTATCCTCTCCCTATCTTCTCATGGCTTCTACTACAGCTTCTAGTGCCAATTTCAAGAACTATGTTCTAGTGACACTAGCCTACTGGGGCTTCACCATCACCGATGGTGCCCTGCGAATGCTGGTGCTGAATGTTGGGTTTTACTATATGGCAAACTCTGGCGGGAGGCTGGCAGGTACTGTATTGTCGGGTCTAGTTTATCAGTTTTTTGGGCTGGTGGGCTGTCTGTGGACATCAATGTTCTTTGTGCTGGCAGCAGGATTGATTACTCTGAAGCTACCCAATCCTCAACCAAGTAAAGCAATAACTTGGAAAGCTGGGGATGGAGACTAAAAAACTGAGGTTTTAATGACCAAAGAGGCAGGGGAGCATTCTAGCAGGGGGAAAGAGGGTTTTCATATTTTTGCATAGATGCCCGGAATAATAAGTAATCAAGCGGACATGATATTAAATATCAATGCTCAATTACGTCTAACCATAACCTAGCTTTTGTTGCACAATGACCTTTAATCACAAACCGAGAATATTGTTTTTATATGGCTCTTTGCGAGAGCGTTCTTATAGTCGCTTGGTAGCAGAAGAAGCTGCAAGAATTATTGAGGAATTTGGCGCAGAAGTTAAATTTTTTGACCCTCGCGAATTACCAATTCACAACAGTGTGCCAGAAACTCATTATAAGGTACAGGAATTACGAGAATTAAGCCTGTGGTCTGAGGGTCAAGTTTGGTCATCTCCGGAGATGCATGGTAATATTACTGGACTTTTGAAAAATCAAATTGACTGGATTCCTCTCAGTATAGGTGCAGTTAGACCGACTCAAGGCAGAACTTTGGCGGTAATGCAGGTAAGCGGTGGTTCTCAGTCTTTCAATGCGGTAAATACAATGCGGATTTTGGGACGTTGGATGCGGATGTTTACAATTCCCAATCAATCTTCGGTTGCGAAAGCTTACCAAGAGTTTAACGAAGATGGGACGACGAAAGATTCACCTTATCGCGATCGCGTCGTTGATGTGATGGAAGAACTCTACAAATTCACATTGCTTTTACGTGAGCAGGTAGATTATCTCACAGACCGCTATAGCGAACGCAAGGAAAAAGCTGCCAAGGAGATAATCGCGATCGCTAATAGTGCGCTAGAAGCTGATAAAAGTTTAACCAGTCAATCTACCAATGAATAACAACATCATGAAACGAGTAATGTTTGTTTGCAAAAAAAATTCTCGCCGTTCCCAAATGGCGGAAGGATTTGCACGCACATTCGGAGAAGGCAAAATTTATGTTAACAGTTCAGGATTGGAAGCAACCCACGTAGATCCGAAAACTGTTGATATCATGTCGGAAATTAACATTGATATTAGTAATCAAACTTCCAAGCCTTTAACCAATTTTAATCCTGAAGATTTTGATGCAGTAATTTCTTTGTGTGGTTGTGGTGTTAATTTACCCGAAGCGTGGGTTTTAAGAGAAGTTTTTCAAGATTGGCAATTAGACGATCCAGAAGGACAACCCATTGAAACTTTTCGCCGCGTTCGTGATGAAGTGAAAGAGCGGGTAGTAAAGTTGATAGAATCACTAAATTAAGTAGTTTACTTTATTTAATACCAAATTCAGTCAAACTCATTTTGGCGGTTAGAGGATGTTTGAAAAGTCTCACATAACACATGAACTTTGACGTTACCCCCCAACCCCCCTTGTAAAGGGGGGCTTTAAGAGTCTATTTCCCCACCCTTTCCAAGGGGGGGTACTAAATACTTTTGGTAACAAAAATAGCTTTTCAAACATCCTCTTAGAGAGACGCGATAAATCGCCGTCTCTACAGAAAATCTATGCCTCAATTAGTCCTTGACGCACTACTACTTTATTCTTTAGCCCACGCAGGTGGGCTTTGTCTGTATAGCCGCACCTTTCAAGGTGTCGGTGCTTTCATTGGGATGCTCTCCGACTTCTAGTCGCCAAGGCTTAGATATTGGCTAATCATAAAATCAGTTTTACGTCTATAGTATGATGCCACTTATCAACAGATAAAGCTAAAATATTAGATTGAACCAATTATAGTGATTTTCTGAGGTGTTGTGATGAATCAAATTTCTCAAAGCCTCCTAAACTCTCAACTAGAAAAAGTATCGGATGAGGGTTATAAAGTCACCTGGTTTGATTGGTTTTGTCTGTGGTATCCTCCAGGATGGCTGATTTTATTTAACCGCCATTGGCAACATTATCACGCCGATCCAGATGGTTGGAATTGGCTAGAATATTTATTATTTTTAATTCCTGGTGGATTTTATTTGGCGCTATTGATTCGCTGGTTGCGTCTTGGCTGTCGTTCACCGCGTCGCGAAGTTGAGGAATTTGAGCCAAAATATCAACAAGCTTTTAGAGAAGAAATTCTGACTTTAATTGTTAAAAATTATTTTCAAGCAGAGTTGGAACAAGTTGAGAATTTGCCTCAAACAGGACCGATGATTGTGGCAATGAATCATGCAGGCATGTCATTTCCTTGGGACTTTTTGAGCGTAGGTTATTTATTAAGTAAAACACGAGAATGGATAGTGCAACCTATAGCGAATGTATCTTTATTTGAGCATCCTTGGATGGTTTGGTGGTTACCGCCTGGATGGTCTACAGTTTTGGGTGGTGTGAAAGCCGAAAAAGATGACTTTGAAGCTGCGGCAAAAGAGCGTAAAATTATTTTATATGCACCGGAAGGTGTACGCGGACCTGAGAAAGGTTGGAGAAAACGCTATCAGTTGCAAAAGTTTGATTTGAGTTTTATTCAGTTAAGCGATCGCTATCAAATTCCCATTCTTCCAGTAATATGTATTGGCAGTGAAAATTTACATCCTTTTACCGTAAATTTCCGAAAATTACAAAGACTAGTAAAATTACCCTTTTTGCCTTTATCACCTTTGATGTTCGTGTTTATTCTCTTTCCCTCAATGGGAGTTTGGGCGAATAAAACTCGTTTGCGTTACTTTATTCAGCCTTTGTATACCACAGATATTGACGGCGATAAAGTAAGTAGAACTGCGCTTTATAAGAAAGCACAACAATTGCGAGAAAAGCTACAAAGTCAAATTAATCAGCTTTTAGAATTGTTAGTTGATAAGCGATCGCGCTAAGGCATTATGACTGTTGGATGAACAGCGGTAAGTTACACCTGGAAGAACTGCATAAAGAATACTTTCGATGAATTTAACTTTAGAGACAATTCCATCAAAAAGCTAATAAGAGCCAAAAAGCGAAGTACTACTTGACTAAGTTCTATATTCGTGTAAGTTGCAAGTCCAGATTGGATAAGCATTTCCCATGACTGCCACATCCACTCTAATGCTTCCCATTCATGGTCAAACCCTGCTGTATAAATTCTTGTAGCGTAAGCAACATCACCCCAAGTAAGAATCTTATTTTTACTCATATAGACCATAATATAAACATCGCTGAATCGACTCCTCAATTATTTTTATATAAAAGCGATCGCTCTCTTATTGCCCTTCCCTTGCCAAACTCTTCAAAGCCAATAAAGCAGCACCATAAGCAGGTTCATTCCGAGGAAAAATCACCTTGACTGAAGGAAACTTGGCAACAATATATCCTGCAAACCTATCACGCATCTTGCATCTACCTTGCCATACACTTCCCGTTGTGACTATCTCGCAATTAGATGAAAAACTAAATATCGCATCAATAACTGTAGAAGTAGCTTTTACCAAATCTTGCACACCTGACTCAATAATATTATTCGCTACTTCATCTCCTGATGCTGCGGTAAAATCAACAACTGGCGCTAAAGCAGCTATTTCTTTAACACCCCATCCGCGCCGATAAATTACTTCTATTAAATCTTCTATGTTTGCCAGATTAAGATGTTGTTTGAAAGCCTCTACAAGACTTGTTGACATTTCACGTCCATCGTAAGCCTTCAATGCAGCTTGCATACCAGTAACAGCAATTTTGTAAGCGCTACCTTCATCTCCTAAAATATAACCCCAGCCGCCTACTCGCTTCGTCTTTCCCTGATGATTTCGCCCAAAAACTATCGAACCGGTGCCAGCTGCAACCACAACTCCCACATCACCACCAATTCCCCCCACTAAAGCAATCAAAGCATCGTTACAAATTACAATATTAGATGCTGATACCCAAGTTATAGGCAGTAATTTACTATTTTGTAAATCTTGGATCAAAGCTTTAACTATCTCGATATCTGTTGCACGTCCAACACCTGCTAAACCTAGACAAATGGCTTTAATATTGATATACTTTATAGAGTTTAACGCTTCATTAGCAGCTGCATAAATTGCCGATTCAATTGATTGTAGCGTTCCTTTAATGCCTATAGTTTGATAATTTGATGAGCCAGCTTTACCACGACCAAGCACTTCACCTGTATCTTGCATTACGATGCAAACAGTCTTACTTCCACCGCCATCAATACCTAAAACATAGTTCATAGGATTTGATATTTTGGATTAAAGCCAATATATAGCAATTCTATATGAGTTGTGATTTATTTTTAAACGAACCGCAACAGAGGTTTTGAAGAGGGCATCATGCGTTTATATAAAACTAACATCCAATTGGACACCAATATGAAAGATTATCTGTAATTTCTCCCTCAGAAACGCGCATTCCTACATCTCCAGAGATAAAGCGATCGTTACCATTGTTGTACAACCACGCTCCCCAAACCGCAGTCATATAATTTCCGGCAATTTCTACTTTGGGAAATTCTAATAACTCTTGGTAAACATAATTTTGTTGTGTATACCACGGGTCGTTATTATTACTGCGAATGGCTATCTTTCCTGAGTTGACAGCATATCCACCTTCACCTTCTCTTCCTAAAATAGGTTTGGAAAAGTATGAATTCCCGATTTCTGTTGCAGTTAGTGATGTTTTGGGAAAATACTCAAAAACTGTCCCAGCATCTTTGTTATTAAAAAAGTCATATCCCAAATCTGTAATTAAAGCAAATACACTCTTCGGTTGCAGCGCAAAGGCAGAACCAAAGTTAACAATAACGACTTTTTTATGCAAGATTAGTTCTTCTAGCCCATGCCATAATCTTTCACCGTTTTCATCAGTATCATAAATAAGCCACTCAACCGGATACCACATGAAAAGTATGTCTATGGGTTCTCCCGTTCTCTGATAAAATAGGTATTTACCATCTTTAATCCTGAGATACTCCAACGGAAAAACAGCACTTTGATACTGCAAGTTATTGCTCAACCATTGCATAGTACCTAAATCTTCAGCATTATTCAAAGCAGTAAAGGCAACTCGACAGTCAGAAATCGGTTTATGTAAATGTGATGCTGCTCTGTATACATGCTGAGTGAGTGTTAATTTTAATTTTTCTTGAGCATCTAAAGTAGGTTCTTTCAGTCCAAAATGTTTAGCTACTTTGCCGTTACCCTCTGTACACTCAAACCAAAAGCTAGGAGTTTGGGGATTAGTTTCTACTACCTTTTTTACTCCTGTTCTTTCGTTCCAGCACCAGTCTAGACGCATACACAATGGCGCTAGAGAGTCATATTTAACTAGCTTAATGGTATCTTTGGGGAAGCCATAGTAAAGCAGCGTTTCTTCATCAAGAGTGCGGATGACTGACCAAGCTTGTGTCAAGACACTACCGACTAATTCTGATGCTTGTTTAATTTCTTTTATAATCTGGGGCGAAACTTGATGACAATAATAAAGCGCGTAAGGTATTTCTTCGTCAGTTAAAGGTATACCTGTTTCTTCCTCAATAGGACAAAAGTTGTACCAACCCATTTTCATTGACTGAAATAGGCGATCGCGTTGAGGACTGTTGAAAATATTCATATTTTTTGCGCTACTCTTTTAACCACCAGCGGAACCACCGCGACCGAAACTACCAAAACCACCACGACCTACTTTAGATGAAGAATTACTTGATTTACCAATTTTGCCGGAACTATCTGCGTTTCCATAGCGATATCTTCCACTGTAACCACCAGTGCGGTTGCTAGATGAGGGTGGACAGTTATTAAGTTGCTGATTAGAACCCTGCTGAGTTTGTGGAGTATCGCAGGACTGACTTGTTTCTGGGAATCTGGCACAAGAAGCAAGTAGAGATGCTGTTATGAAAACGACGATTAGTTGAAATAAACTAGGTTTGAGCTTCATGAGTTTTTTTGGTTCAATCCCTAGGTGTCACCTATGGAATCTATAAAATATAACTACAAGGGTGAAGAGGAAATTTCGGTTTTTGTTTAAAAGACATCCGAAAATAGAAGTTTTCTGTGGTAAAGATGAAACGAACCGCCTTCGCCAAGGGCGAAGGCGGTTCGTTTCCATATGGCAAAATTTATTAAAGTCCATCTTCCTTAGTTTTCCCAGCATGACCGCAACAAATTCAAATCTCCCCAGTCTCTACGAACCCTTTTCCACCGAAGCCAAATGGCAAAACTTTTGGGAAAAAAACCAAGTCTACAAAGCTGACCCCAACAAAGGTGGCGAACCTTACTCCATAATGATTCCCCCACCGAATGTCACCGGCAGTCTGCACATGGGTCACGCTTTTGAAAGTGCGCTGATTGATACTTTGGTACGCTATCACCGCATGAAAGGATGCAATACATTGTGGCTACCCGGAACTGACCACGCCAGTATCGCTGTGCAAACGATTCTGGAAAATCAACTTAAGGCAGAGGGTAAAACTCGCTACGATTTAGGGCGCGAGAAGTTTCTAGAACGCGCTTGGCAATGGAAGAGAGAGTCTGGGGGGGCAATTGTTAATCAGTTGCGACGCTTGGGTGTGTCGGTTGACTGGTCGCGGGAACGCTTTACTCTGGATGAGGGTTTATCGAAAGCTGTTTTGGAAGCTTTTGTTCGCCTTTATGAAGAAGGGCTGATTTATCGCGGTGAGTACCTAGTAAACTGGTGTCCAGCTTCTCAGTCGGCGGTGTCTGATGTAGAGGTGGAAAATCAAGAGGTTAATGGTCATCTCTGGCACTTCCGCTATCCGCTGACGGATGGTTCTGGTGATGTGGAGGTGGCGACGACGCGACCAGAAACGATGCTGGGAGATACGGCTGTGGCGGTTAATCCCAACGATGACAGATATAAACATCTAATTGGTAAAACTGTCACTTTGCCAATTATGAGGCGAGAAATTCCCATTATTGGTGATGAGTTTGTTGACCCCACTTTCGGCACCGGTTGCGTAAAGGTGACTCCGGCACATGACCTGAATGATTTTGAAATGGGTAAGCGTCACAATCTGCCGTTTATCAATATTATGAATAAAAACGGCACTCTCAACGAAAATGCTGGAGAGTTCCAAGGACAAGACCGCTTTCAAGCCAGAAAAAATGTGGTTTCTCGCTTGGAAACAGACGGCTTTTTGGTAAAGGTAGAAGATTATAAGCATAGCGTTCCTTATAGCGATCGCGGAAAAGTCCCCATTGAACCTCTCCTCTCTACTCAGTGGTTTGTCAAAATTCGCCCCCTCGCAGATCAAGCGCTCTCATTCCTCGACGAGAAAAATTCCCCGGAGTTTGTCCCCCAACGCTGGACGAAGGTTTATCGTGATTGGTTAGTCAAGTTGAAAGATTGGTGTATTTCTCGCCAATTATGGTGGGGACACCAAATCCCCGCTTGGTACGCTGTGAGTGAAACCGGCGCCGAAATCAAGGATAATACGCCGTTTATAGTCGCCAAATCAGAAGCCGAAGCTTGGGATAAAGCGATATCACAATTTGGTGAAAATGTCAAGTTAGAACAAGATCCAGATGTGTTGGATACTTGGTTTTCTTCGGGACTGTGGCCCTTTTCGACTTTAGGATGGCCCGAACAAACCCAAGATTTAACAACTTATTACCCTACCAGCACCTTGGTAACTGGCTTTGATATCATCTTTTTCTGGGTAGCCAGAATGACAATGATGGGTAAGCATTTTACCGGGGAAATGCCCTTTAAAGATGTTTATATCCACGGTTTAGTATTGGATGAAAATGGGCAGAAGCAGTCTAAGAGTAAAGGTAATGGGATCGATCCGCTGTTGCTGATTGACAAATATGGCACCGATGCCCTACGCTACGCGATGATTAAGGAAGTGGCTGGAGCTGGTCAAGATATCCGCCTAGAGTACGATCGCGAAAAAGATGAATCAGCATCGGTGCAAGCATCTCGCAACTTTGCTAATAAGTTGTGGAATGCGGCACGATTTGTAATGATGAATTTGGATGGTCAAACTCCGCAACAATTGGGTAAACCAGAATCTATAGAATTAAGCGATCGCTGGATTCTCTCTCGCTACAACCAAGTAATCAAACAAACCCGCAATAACATCGACAGCTACGGATTAGGTGAAGCTGCAAAGGGACTTTACGAATTTATCTGGGGTGATTTCTGCGATCAGTATATTGAACTGGTGAAATCTCGGTTGCAAAAAGATGCCGATCCCGCATCGCGCAAACTAGCGCAGCAAACCTTAGCATATGTCCTGGAAGGAATTTTAAAACTACTTCATCCCTTAATGCCTCACATCACTGAGGAAATTTGGCAGACTCTCACCCAACAACCAGAAGAATCACCGCAAACAATATCTTTACAAAGTTATCCAGAGGTGGAGACAAATCTTATCGATCCAGCTTTGGAAGAACAATTTGAATTGCTGATCGGCACTATTCGCACAATTCGGAATTTGCGAGCAGAAGCAGATGTGAAACCTGGGGTGAAGGTGACAGTGAATTTGCAAAGCGACAACGCCAAAGAACGCCAAATTCTTAGCGCAGGACAAGCTTACATTAAAGATTTGGCAAAGGTTGAAAATTTAACTATAGCTGGCGAACTTCATGTTTCAAGCGTAGCTAATAAAACACCTTTCAAAGGTTTGAAGACAATTGGTTTGATTATTGTCGCGCTTGTTTTTACTCGGTTGGCTTTCGTTGTTGCGGATGAAATTAACGACATTCCTATTTTAGGAACTTTCTTTCAAATGGTTGGTCTTGGTTACACAACTTGGTTTGTCAGCCAAAATTTAGTGACAGCTAAGGCTAGACAAAAGTTATGGGGTGCATGGTTCAAGCCCACTACCGAAACTAACATGCGGCTGATAGAATCACCACAGCCACAAGAAACTCAAGACGCGATCGCCGGGGTATTTGGTACAGTACAAGTGCTACTTCCCCTGACTGGCGTGGTAGATATAGAGGCATTAAGTGGCAAAATACAAAAACGCCTCAGCAAAATAGAAGGGGAAATTAACTCACTCACTAACCGGTTAAATAATCCCAAATTTGTGGATAAAGCCGCTCCTGAGGTAGTGCAAGCAACGCGGGATGCTTTAGCAGAAGCTGAAATACAAGCAGAAATTTTGCGCGATCGCCTGCGTGGTTTAACATAACTAAAAGTGAGAGTTAGGAGTAGAGACGCTTCGGTTCCTCGCGTCTGTACAGAGTTAGGAGTTATGGGTTAAATTTTGTTTTTAATTCAGAACTCAAAACTTAAAATTCCGCGCTTACTCACTGCTAAACGCGACTGTTGAAAGGGGGTTCGTGACCTCCCTTGGACTTGGCTCCTAGCCGACACGAGCGATTGAGTGCGATTGAAAGGGAAAACGCCACATATAACAAACGCAGGCATTGCTGACGGCAGCTGCGGGTCACGAACGCACTGCCTCTCAACACCGCAGTAGCTCCTCTCCCAAGAGCGCTGCTTCAACCCACGCAACTGGCTCCTTTTAATTTTTACGAAAAGTCATGCTCTATTTAGCCCAGGTGCATAAAAACAAATTTCTCGACCAGCACCAGTTGCGTTTGTTGGCACGTCGAGAAGCTGACAGCTTCTGGGCGATAATCCCAGAAGAAGTTTTAATTTTGCTGGGAAAAGGCATCTCCATAACTGAGAAATTGCTCGTTTTAGTCGAGCTTTCCCCCACAGGAGACATAGAAAGACTCGAAGAAGCCACTAATTGGGTAATAGATCTGGTACAAACTTACCTCAGCACTGGTATCACTCCAGAATTTTTGCATCAAGAAGCCGAAAGAGCAGAACAATGGCGACAATCTTTAACTTTGCAAAACCAAGAACTAGCGCGTCGTTCCCTAGAGTTAGAAGCGCGTCGCGAGCAAATTCAGGCTCTAGAAGAAAGTCTCAAACGCGATAAAAACGGTAATCACCGCGAGGAAGATTGTGGCTCTTAAATTATAGTTATCAGTTAATCGCACTTTTTGAATACATTTCATACAACAGCAGTAACAGTTTTTTATCTCTCTCGCGTTTAAAATACCTTCCCATAGGCAGAGGTGCGTGTTCTAGATAGAGTAAATAGTCTAAACTATTACTTAAGCCTCCGTAATATTTGTAACGCAAATAAATATAAAAATATTCCTTAAGTTTGATATAAAACATGCTTTTAGTATGAAGTGGTAATTTGGAAAGCCATAGACAATGTATACACATCAATAAATTATCTTTGGCTGGAGAGGTAATTATGTTTAATATTGGAGATTACGTACTAAATCAAAAAAGTGGATGTTTGGGCAAAGTCATTGGTTATGGACATCAATTAATTGATAACGTCTATACAACAACGCTTCAAGTCCTAGTAGCTGAAAATGAAAATTCTCAGAAAAGAGAACTTGTCATAGAAGACATAATTTCAGCATGGACTCTTACTGCTGCGAATTAACATTTGTACCTTTTTATAACCTAGATTTATTGGCTGGTACAATATGTGATTATTGCCTTGCTAAGATTAGATTACCTATACAAATAAATTAAGGTGCGTTACAGGACAAGTCCCAACGCACCTTGTAATCTAGGTAATTCGCTTTAATTTACAATTTTATTCACCTTAATAATTAAAGTATCTACTACTATATACTCAGCTTTATTTAGATGAAATACTTAGGTTATTAATCTAGATCTATATATTCAAAGGATAAATGTTATGATGACGCGAGACATTATTTTTTGTTTACAAGAAGCCGCTTTACAATTTATCTTTCAAAAGTCATTTACACCTAAACACCCTTCTGAATGTTTCATAAATCCTCCCTGTGGATGTGCTAATCCAGGGAAAGAACTTAAGTGCGAAGAGTGTCCTGAACTTGAAGCTTGCTTGTCTGGTTTTCAACTTGCAGCAAGTTATCGAAACAATATCAAATATCAACCTAAAGATGGCTGTAACAAGTGACGAAAGGGCTATGTCAGCTACTATTTATGCAGCAAGAAAGAATTTTTTTTAATTGTCTCAATGCCAATCCAATATCTACGCAAATTTTTGATTTTATTTTTAAAACTTTCTTTTGCATAACTTAAGTAAGATGCTGAACTTAGCATAAGTTCATAACATTTACTAAAGCTGATCAAATTGATATCGCCGTTTTATCCAATCAATAATCTCAAGAAATCTAAAACTTCAAAGGAAAAATAAACATGAAGCCTTTTAACTTATCTAAAACCGTTTTGGCTAGTGTCTTTGCCGTCAGTTTAGCTTCTATATGTTTACCAGCATCTGTTTCTGCTCAAACTGGCAGTTCAGGTAGCGGTAGTGGCACTGGCAGTGGCACAACAGGTACTGGCAGTGGCACAACAGGTACTGGCACTAGTACAACAGGTACTGGCACTGGTACAACAGGTCTTGGCACTGGTACAACAGGTCTTGGCACTGGTACAACAGGTCTTGGCACTGGTACAACAGGTCTTGGCACTGGTACAACAGGTACTGGTACAACAGGTACTGGCACTGGTACAACAGGTCTTGGCACTGGCACAACAGGTCTTGGCACTGGTACAACAGGTCTTGGCACTGGTACAACAGGTACTGGTACTGGCACAACAGGTACTGGTACTGGCACAACAAGTACTGGTACTGGCACAACAGGTACTGGTACTGGCACGACAGGTACTGGTAGCACTACTTATGGAACTGGCACTGGTACAACAGGTACTGGCACAGGCACAACAGGTACTGGCAGCAGTACTTATGGAACTGGCACTGGTACAACAGGTACTGGCACAGGCACAACAGGTACTTATGGAACTGGCAGTGGCACAACAGGTACTGGCAGCAGTACTTATGGAACTGGCACTGGTACAACAGGTACTGGCACAGGCACAACAGGTACTGGTACAGGTGGCATTCCGGGTACAGGCACAACAGGCACAACTGGCACAGGCACAACAGGTACTGGCACAACGGGTACTGGTACAACCGACACAACAGGTACTGGTACAACCGACACAACAGGTACTGGTACAACCGATACAACAGGCACTGGTACAACCGACACAACAGGTACTGGTACAACCGACACAACAGGTACTGGTACAAATACGACCACCACAACTTCTACCGAAGTAAGACGCGATCGCCGTTCTAGTTGGGGTTGGCTAGGCTTGCTTGGTCTTGGTGGTTTAGCAGGTTTGGCTCGCAAAAAAGAAGAACCTAAGGTTTACCGCGATCCTAATGAAGCCACAAGTTCTCGCTCTAACTATTAATTTAGTCGGCATTCAATTAAAATTCAGAAGTCACAAGTCGAAGTTATAACTTCTAGCTTGTGACTTCTTGCTCTAAAAATGCTCAGGAGCAGAATTCACATCTAAAAATAACGTCGCCTGCTGTTGTTGACGTAATATAGAAGCGGGACATTTAATGCTAATTGACTCCTGCAACATCTGCTTGACTGCCTGAGCTTTACGTTTTTCAGGTGCTAGGCAGATAATTTTTTTTGCAGAACAAATCATTGGGATGGTGAGGGTAAAAGCGTACTGGGGTACATTTTCCAGATTAGGAAAATAACCAGTATTGACTTGTTGTTGTCGGTTCACTGCATCCAGTTTCACCAATTTAACGCTATATGAATCTTGGAAATTTGCTACAGACGGATCGTTAAAAGCGATGTGTCCGTTTTCGCCAATACCCAGACAACACAAGTCGATTGGTTGTGCTTTTAGTAAATTGGTGTAGCGATCGCACTCTGCTAAAGGTTCTAATGCATCACCTTCTATATAATGAAATTGCTTAGGCTGTACCCGCTTCTCTACACGCTCTCGTAAATAGCGCCGAAAACTCGCAGCATGGTCAGCGGCAATTCCTAAATATTCATCTAGATGAAACATCGTAACTCGCGACCAATCTACACCACCATTAGCAATTAAAGCATCTATAAATTTCAGTTGAGAGTTACCTGTCGCCAATAATATAGTGGCAGAATCTTTTGAAGTCAGAATGTCTTGTAAATACTTTTGGGCGATTTCTGCTGCACCCTGCGCCATTTCGGCTTCAGAGTTGTAAATCTGCACCATCAAGTCATCGATGCGAAAAAATTTTGTGGCGGATAACATTCGATTACAAGGATTTTGGTCAAAATTGCCATAATAAAGGCTTTAATTATAAATTGCACAAATTAGCAGGTTAATTATAGTTTTTTTATCCTGTTAACAAGAACAAAACAACAATGTAAACTATCTACATCAACTTTATAATATTTTACATTAACTCAAAACACCATGCTAACTGCAATCCTCTTTGACCTAGACGGAACTATTGTTAATACTGACCCTATCCACTACATAGCGTGGCGGGAAATGCTTAAAAATTACAGCGTCGAAATTGACGAAAACTTCTATAAATCAAGAATTAGTGGACGGCTTAACCCAGCAATAATCAAAGATATTCTGCCACAATTATCACCGGAAGAGGGGATAAAACTTGCCGAAGAGAAAGAAGCGCTTTTTCGCGAATTTGCCCCAGATTTAAAACCGCTAGCGGGATTTTCTCAACTTATAGAATGGACAAAAACACATCAACTAAAACGAGCTTTAGTAACTAATGCGCCTAGATTAAATGTACAATTTATGCTAGAAGTTTTAGGAATTAAAGAAGCTTTTCATACAGTGGTGATTGCAGGAGAAGATATACCAGGTAAACCCGATCCTGCACCTTATCTAGTTGCAATGAATAACTTGGGGATACAAGCAACGGATGCGATCGCACTCGAAGATTCTCCCTCAGGTATTCGTTCTGCTGTCAGCGCACATATACGCACTATCGGTATCACCTCCACCCACGACGCGCAACTCTTGCAAGAAATTGGCGCATTTATGGCAATTGCCGATTTCGCAGATTCCCAACTGTGGACATTGCTTAATTCGTTGATCGAGAAAGATTTGAGTGCGATCGCGCAAGCCTAAAAATAAAAGGTGAAAATAGATGAAACTATTTTTGCCTTTTACATGAGCGACTTTTATACTGTTAGTCAGTAGGGTGCGTTAACCTAGTAATGCACCATATGTAAGTTCAAGATGCTAATATTTCGCTAAGAATAACAACAGGTAAACTTGAAAGATTCCGAAAGCCTTTATCGTTAGTAATAAATTGGTTACAGCTAACAGATAAGGCTGTCGCTGCATGGATAGCATCTGGTGTTTTGAGATTAGTTGTAGCCCGAAGATTTGCAGCTTGTCGTAGAATTAATTGACTAATAGGAATTAGTCACATTTTTTCGGACAATAACAATTGTTCGTAAGTATTAAGCAGAAATGTATCAGCGTTTCTTAAAGGAAGTACTAAAGTTTCCATTAAGATTAGTTCACTGCTAACAACTTCGATTTCTCCTGCTTGAAGCTTTAACCATAAGGGTTCTAGCAGTGAATAATAATTAGGGTTCCACTCGACACTATAAATTGCTACTGCTGTGTCTATATAGATTCTGCTCGAAGAAGGCAATACTAGCTGTCCCATGATTCGCGTTCCTCTCGCAGTTGCCTGTCTATTTCTTCGGCACTTTTCGGAGGAAGTTTGGCGTGAACTTCTTCTAGTATCTCCATTACAGAACGCTTTTTGGTTTCTACTTTTTCTGGCAAAACCACAAATACATCTACAGTATCGCCAATTTGAGCTTCGGGAATTTGGATTTCTATTTTGTTTCCTGGTAAAACTTTGGTTGTGATACGTAAAGCTGGTTGCATAGTTTTTCACCTTATAGTGTTAGCACGTCTTCATAAATATCTGCCATTGGTAGGGTTAACCCTACCGAATTTAATTCTAAGTTATTGCTCTTGCCTAAAGTTTGCCTTGACCAATTTACTTGAGTATGTTTGCGATAAACTTCTACTTTGATTTCATGAGGAATTTTACAGACGATCGCATGATTTTTACCTCAATAATTTTTAATACTCAACTACCGGAAGACAAATTACCCAAGGTGATATCTCCCGCAGTCCCAATATTAATCCCAATATTGCGATCGCCTACAATTCCCACACCGTTATTAACTTGATTGCTAATCCCGCGAATTTTCTCCTCTGCTTTTTGTTTATCCCATCCCTCGGTTGCTAATCCCTTACCACCATGCAATAGTGCGATCGCAAAGTCTTCTGTAGCAAAGTCAAAAAATGGCGTTTGTTCGGCTTTACATAAATCTCGTGCGCTGTCGGGAACGGTTTTGCTCAGATAATTCATTAAATGGGAAACCCGCACTACTTTATCCCCCGGTTGGTTAGCTGCACCTTGCAATGCTTCAAGGAGATGGTAGGTGTAAACGCTCATTTTTCCATCTGGACGTATCCACGATAATTGGTTTCCCGTGGAGGAGGTGAAAACTACCCTTCCCGTACCTTGTTTGTTTATATCTTTTGTGAGAGCATCGATGATATTTTTGGGTAAAGCGGTTTGAGTAAAACCCTTGGGTAGAGGAGGACGGTTGTTTGCTTTTTCTTTCGATGATGCCATTCCTTGAGCGTGACAGCTATCGATAATTACCAGCAATCTTTGCGCGGGAATTTGTTGCAATGCAGTGTTGAATTTTGTCGCAGGTAAGGCAGTGTTGGGAATATCTACGCGATCGGCTTCGTGAGGGATAAGATAGTAATCTCCAGATTCATCCAAGCAACCATGACCGGAATAATAAATAAATATAGTCGCTTCTGGGTCTTTTTCGGCTTGCTGTTTGAGCCAGTTTAAACCATCTAAAATATTTTCGCTGGTTGCTGTTGTATTGCAGAGTAAACGTAGATGTTGGTCGTTATCAATATAGCCGCATAAATTCTGGTCAGTGAGGAGAGTTTTTAGGGCTTGAATGTCTTTGACTGTGACGGGTAAGGATAATTTTGGTTCTTCGCATTCCCCTACACCGATGAGTAGGGCATAGTTGTGGGAGAGGATGTTAGACATGGTGCGGATGGGTGCGGGTTTGTAGTATTTGAGGTGTTCTTGGATTTCTTCGAGTGCGTTTAGAGCATTTAAGGAATTTCCGCCGTTATTAGCATGGAGAAAATTTTGATTATTTAAAACTTTAACTAAACTAATCATCGTTGCTTCTGATTTGATTTCTCCCAGTGCAGATGCGGCACTCCTACGTACAAATGAATCTTCATCTTCGAGAAGTTGAATTAAACCGGGAATTGCCGCTTCGGATTTGATTTCTCCCAGTGCAGATGCGGCACTATCACGTACAAATGAATCTTCATCTTCGAGAAGTTGAATTAAACCGGGAATTGCCGCTTCGGATTTGATTTCTCCCAGTGCAGATGCGGCACTTTTACGTACAAATGAATCTTCATGTTCGAGAAGTTTAATTAAACCGGGAATTGCCGCTTCGGATTTGATTTCTCCCAGTGCAGATGCGGCACTATCACGTACAAATGAATCTTCATGTTCGAGAAGTTTAATTAAACCGGGAATTGCCGCTTCGGATTTGATTTCTCCCAGTGCAGATGCGGCACTCCTACGTACAAATGAATCTTCATGTTCGAGAAGTTTAATTAAACCGGGAATTGCCGCTTCGGATTTGATTTCTCCCAGTGCAGATGCGGCACTCCTACGTACAAATGAATCTTCATGTTCGAGAAGTTGAATTAAACCGGGAATTGCCGCTTCGGATTTGATTTCTCCCAGTGCAGATGCGGCACTCCTACGTACAGATGAATCTTCATCTTCGAGAAGTTGAATTAAACCGGGAATTGCTGCTGATGATTTTGTTTTATATAAAAGTCCAATTGTTAATAAAAGAGGAATGCCTAAGCTTTCAATTAAACCAATAGTCTTATACTGCGACTCTAACTTAACTTCCCCCGCTAACCTTGCCCCCAATTGCCAATCAACCTGCAAAGCTAATCCCACAACACGCAGCGCCAAACCTTCATTGTCTAACAAACCCAACATCAACACTGCGGGTTCTGTCCATTTCAAATAATTTAAATAATCCCATTGCAACTCATCATCACTCAGCTTTCCTACTTCTTGCAAAAACCTTTCTGCGGCGTAATATTCTTGAATTAATTGATGGCGAAATTCGATTTTATTTTCTGCCCCAATTTGGATTAAATGATGTTTGAGTAAATCATTCAACCAAGAAATGGCACAATCTGCGGCACAATTAACTTTACCTTCCAGATATTCTGTGAATATTTCCTCCGCTTGCTGTCGGGGTATGGCAACGAGAAATTCGGTTTTGCCATCAAGTTTGTGAGATTCTTCGCTGCACTTCGTTCCGCTCAGAATGACAGAATGGGGAGCATTCTTAAGCCCCTCTGTGTCGGAGAGGGGTTTGGGGAGAGGTCTTTTCTGCTTCTTCCAACAATAACCGCACCAAAGCAGTTGATTTTCCTGAACCCGGACGACCAGTTAAAAGTACGTGTTCCGGTGCATATTTCCGCAATCCTTCCAGAACATTGAAAACTTCCCTTTCTTCCCTTGCTTCTACAACTTGTTCTCTCTCTGGTTTAAATGCGATCGCCTGTAAATCTAACAATAGGGATTTTCTCACCTTTTGGTCATACTTATTACCCACAACATTCGTTAGCGTGTAAGTATCCCACCATTGAGCGTATTTCTCGCAGATTGATTCTAGATATGCCTTCCAGTCAACCACTTCCGCTCCTCAGACATTAGAAGGACTTAAAAAATGCTATAGCGTTGCCAGCATATATTTGAGATATTAACGTAACAAAAAGAAAATCAACGGCTTAACCATTGCTCATAATGAAGGCGATCGCATGTTTTTTGTATGTAATGCGATCGCACAAATCCCAACATCACAAATGCGATGGTCGTTCGCGTAGCGTCTCAAAGAGAAGACCACTCCTGCGGAGTATTGCACTCTCCCATCAACCCTTTTTCTACTTCTTTATATGCAAATGGAAAAACACAAAGTTAGTGTAAGGCTTCTTGCGCCAACGCTACCGCACCCCAAAGCGGTGCATCATCAGCCAGCGAATATTTTCCCATCCAGATACATGATGAGATAGTCGCACCGTTCCTGTAGTTGCGTCAACTTGTCCCCCAAAGCTGACACCAATAGCAGCTGGTTTAGCTTCTTGTAAAAGGGAATAAATAAGCGATCGCATAATTTCTAAATCAGTGCTAGCATTCGCATTCTCTGGTGACAGGCAACGTTCATAACGCAACCATTGCCGAGAACCCAGATTTGCGATCGCCGCTGCCAGTTTAGTTCCACCAAAATCGAGCGCTAAAATTAATGTCACAGTCTTTTACGCTCCTCCCATACCATCACTCTCAAGAAAGATGTTTGTTATCTAGATATGACAAACACTAAAGTAAATAGTGTTTTTTAGCAACTTATGACTTCTGATAAACCCAAACCATTCTTCGATGTGGCTAGCGCCAAAGTACCCCCTCGCTCTATCAATTTAGATAAAGAGGTAGATCCAATTGAAGCCGACGAAGTGAGTGAACAAAGCGAGAAAGATCCAAGCCTTGACGATTTAATTCATGAGCAAGAAAACCCCGAAAATCTTGGAGAGCATCAAATCATAACAGCACATATTCCGGGAGGGGGTATCATAGCATCTCAAAATCAATAATTTTCACTTATTGAATCACTTCTCTTTGAGTCAAGTACTTGCTCAATAAACTGTTGCAAACGTTCATAATGAGTTCCTTGCCAATAAATTTGAGCGCAATTTTGGCAACGATGAAACTCATGATTTTGCGATTCTCCTGCGGAGACGCTGCGCGAACGCACAGTTTCTGGTAATTCATTAATTACAGATTCCTTCGCCACGGGTGTTAACAACCCATTGCAGCGTAAACATCTTTCAAAAGGCGATACTACTTTAAATAAGTCGAAGCGTTGCAATACTTCGACAATTTGCTGTTGAGGATTAGTGCTTCTGACATAATATCCGTGTGTGACCAAACTCCGCATCAATAAACCCTTATCACGAGTTAAGAGAATGCGTGATTGGCTGCTAGAAATCTTGGCTAATTCTTGATCGTCATAGTCATTGCGGTATAAAGTGTCAAAACCTAATAGCCGCAAAGATGTCGCCAGCTTCCCTAAATGAATATCTAAAACAAAGCGGATGACACTCAGCGGTTTAGGTCTAATAGAGACCGTTGGTGTAATATCAAATTTAGCCGAAATTGGATAGACGTTGATAGTGTCTCCATCCTGAACAATGTAAGAAAAATCAACAAACTTAGCATTAACTTCAATACAATCAACTTCAGTATGAGGCACACCTAAAGCCTCAATCATGTCTTTTATTGAAGCTCTCTCACCAAAAGAATGAGCTATTATTACTTGCTTTTTATAGCGTGGTAAAAAATCATTCAATTCTGCATGAAAGCAGAAAGAGGCAACAGCCATACCTACAAATCACGTCTATTTTCTCCATCATACTAGCGACTGGCTCTGCCGTTGGGGGACTAGGGACTGGTGAGTCCAGCACAATTAATTTTCCTGGTTTCACTAGCCCAGGTGACTGGCTCTCCCGTTGTGGGACTGCGTAAGAGATACAGGAGTATACTCTTTTCAACGTTTCGCAAGAAGTGCATTCATTGCTCTGAACAACATGTTATTTTTGAGAAAATTTATCTATTATATAGATAGGAGTAATGGTTACTTTTGTAACTTTTTTACGCTATAAAAAAGCATAAAACCTTGATTTGACAGGCTTTTGGGGATTTGTAAGCCAAGCAAAAATCATAAATGTTATCCAATACTTGCTTTTATTATTGACTTCAGTTACAGTCAAGTCAGATCCCCGCCTGAAACTTTTGCTGTAATCTGGGGGTGAGATGCCAACGAGTTAAACCAACGCGATTTATTTTTTTTATATTTTATTGAGAATATTTGGCAATATGTTCTTACTAAAGAAAATATTAAAACCATATAGTCTTGAAGAATTGTTAAAGAATTCCGGAGCAAGAAAAGCAGTATTTTTTTGCGAAAACTTTACAAATATTTTCAATTTCTATCAGTTAAAGTACCGAGAGCAGCGCTTGGGATTAGATAAAAAATTTGGGGATGAAAGTGTAAATAACAATTTCATTGAGTTGTCTAAAAAAGGTGATTGGAATTACGCGATCGCTCTTAATCAACTAAGCGTTCATTTAACTTTACAAGCATCTTGGCAAATTGGTATTGACTTTTTAGCAAAGCTAATTAAGCATTTTATTTTATTAGCGTGGCGTAAGAATATACCTTTAGGTGTAGAGACAAATGTTGTAGTAAATTATATTCATAGATTAAGAGAAAATTTAAATAAAAGCGTTGTTTTTAGAATTGTTTGTGATAATTATCACAAATCTCTCGATAGCTTCAGTAAGCTGAAAGCTAGATACTGTCTGGATTATCAGGCTAAGTTGAATATATTTTGCTTCGGCAGTGTAACAAAGTTTATATCAAACTTTCTGCCATTAAAAATTCCGGAACTGCCAGATAGCATTGTGTAGAAAATAAACATTGCAGTTTGTGAAAATATCTATTAAATGTATGCCTAGCTCTTTTGGAGAAAATATCTTCAAAAAAGAGACATTTCCTAGAAATGATGTTATAAAGTTGCTACCAGGTTTGAGGTGCGGAATATATATCTTTCCTTCATTGTCTTGCTTGGTATCAAAGGCAGCAGTTTCCTTTTGATGAGCAGTGAAAAAGATTATTAATAGGAAGATTTGGTAGTGAAAATTGCAATTTTATAAAGACAAAACTTATCTATAAAATACACAACTCAGTACAGGTAGATGACTCATTTATTTTGTTCCGACCATTCAAAAGAAGTAGGAGAGGATGTTATTGGTAGCGCCACCAACTGCCAAACTTATGTTTTAATAGAGTGTCCTCCCCCTTGGCATTCCGAAGCCTTGAATTCCAGATGGGTGCCAAATAGTCTAAAAGTTTTAGTAGAAGAGGTGAAGCGGACTAAGCAGTCGATAAGATTTCTCTTGATTGCTAATAATGAATCACACAAAATAGACCACACTACTTTGTTGATTTATCATCAACAAGAAGGTCTTGCCAATGGATATCGCAAACAAGAGTTTAAACTGCCAAATATTGAGCAAGCAGCACCTACTATCAGAAAATGGTTATCGGGTAGAACTCTTGACTATGAAGTAAAAACAAGTGCAACCAGAGATATTTTAGTGTGTACGCACGGTAGCCATGATATGTGTTGTGCTAGATATGGCAATCCGTTTTACTATCATGCAGACGCTACTATTTCTGGTTTAGGTTTGGATGACGTGCGGATTTGGAAATCAAGCCACTTTGGTGGACATAGATTTGCACCAACAGCTATAGACTTACCAGAAGGAAGATATTACGGTGCGCTAGATCAAGAGTCATTCAAGTCGATTTTGACGCGGAGTGGCGATATTAATTGCTTAAATAAAGTCTATCGAGGCTGGGGAATTTTGCCACCTGCCATCCAAGTTATGGAAAGAGAACTAATTCTTCGCCACGGATGGGATTGGTTTAACTACAAAGTGGCAGGCAAAATCATTAAGCAAAGCTTAGATAATTGTACGATTGAAGCAGAGCTAAATTTTGAAAAACCGTCTGGTTGTCTCTACACTTATCAGGCTCGACTTGTCAAAGACGAAATTAAAAGTAAGGAGATGAAGAGTTCTTGCAATGCTACGAAAAAGTCAGCGTTTACCAAATATGCTGTAACTAGCCTCAATCTTGTTGCTAGTAAGGTTCCAGCTTATTGTGCCTTACGAAGCAGGTAATGTATAGTCCAAGGGTTTTCATCTACCACAAATTATCAGAGCTTGTAAATTAAATTACTAGTTCGTCTAATTAATATTAAAATTTTTGCATTTAACGTAGTAAGCGCTTTAGCACTTACTACGAATAGGTAATTAAGTAGTCCCTAACATTTGTAAGTTGTGCAAAGTGGCATAAAGTCCTTGTTGTTGCAGCAACTCTTCATGACTTCCCTGTTCTATTAATTCTCCTCGCTTCAATACAAAAATTCGATCTACATTGCGAATCGTAGACAGACGGTGAGCAATAATAATCGCAGTACGTTCAAGTAAAAGCTGATTTAATGCTTGTTGAATTAAAGCTTCTGTGCCTACATCTAAACTAGCGGTTGCTTCATCTAGTACCAAAATTTGCGGATTGCGAATTGCTGCTCGTGCAAAGGCTAAAAGTTGCTTTTGTCCGCTCGATAGATTTGTACCTCTCTCCCTAAGCTGGGTATCATAACCTTGGGGGAGATTTTCAATAAATTCGTCAATGTTTGTTTTTTGTGCTGCTTGTTGAATTTGCTCAAAGGTGTAGCTGTCTCCTAAAGTGATATTGCTTTTAACATCACCTGCAAACAAAAAGCCTTCTTGCAAAATTACTGCCATGTACCGTCGCAGTTCTGCTTGAGGTACTTCGCGAATATCTACACCATCTATTAAAATGCGTCCTTTGCTGGGTTCGTAGAGACGACACAAAAGACGGATAATCGAACTTTTACCCGCACCGGTGGGACCAACTAATGCTATTTTCTCACCTGGATGAATGGTAAAGTCTAAGTCTTTAATGACATATTCATCGTCTTTATAAGCAAACCAAACGTGTTCAAAGCGGATTTCTCCTCTTGCAGACTTACCATTTGCTGTTTGAGGATTTAAGTTATCTACGATATCGTCGATATAGCCGAATTCTGAATCTAAAAACGAGTATCGCGGATTGGTGCGATCGCGTATTTCTATCGGTTCATCTAAAATATCGCTAACCCGCTCAATCGCAGTAAAACCAGCTTGAATTGTTGTGAATTTTTCCGCAAATTGCCGCAAAGGATCGAACAATCGCTGGGCATACAAAATAAATGCAGATAATGTCCCAAAAGTCAACTGTTTATTTAGTAACAACAAACCGCCTAGCGATAAAACAGCTGCGATCGCTACTAAAGAAATCCATTCCAATGTAGCGGAAACTGCTGAATCAAAAAAGATGGTTTGATCGACTTCCTTGACGTAATCTTGGTTTGTATTGCGAAACAATTGGGCGTTAAATTTTTCCCGCCGGAATAACTGTACTACATTAATGCCGGTAATATTTTCTTGCAGTTGGGAATTAAGAACAGAAAGTTCTTCCCGCACTTTATAATTAGCTTTACGAAACTGTTGCTGAAAGAAAATAATTAACCAGGTGATTGGTACCAGCATCAACAGCAGTAACAAAGCCAGTTCCCACTGAATAGAAAACATAAAACTGAGAATCACCAGCATGGAAAACATATCTGAGACAATGCCGATCGCCCCAGTCGAAAAGACATCGCCTAACACTTCCACATCGCTGGTGAGTCTGGTAATTAATTTACCAACAGGTGTCCGGTCAAAAAAACGTACCGCCAAAGATGTAACATGATCGAATAAATCCCGGCGAATTTCGGCGGTGATTTCTTGTCCGAGCTTCTGTACCAGATAACCCTGAAAACCTGTAAATATCAGGTTGATGCTCACCGTTAAGAGCAACAATGCTTCAATGATATTTAGCCCTTGCATTAAAGGGCGATTTCGGAAAAACTCGTAAGTGCTTGGTTCCGAGCGAATTAGGGATATGGCTTGTCCAATTAGCAAAGGTTGTATCGCACCGGCGACAGCGATCGGCACGAGTAACAACATCGAAAGCCCTAGGAGTCGTCCACGTTTTCGCGCATAGGGTACTAAACGCAAAAATAACCGCCAGTCATTTTCACGCCGACGGTTCCCTGTATAAGATTTTTTTAGCGGTTTGGTATTGCTCATAGTTAGAGCATTATATAAATTTTTACAATCAGAGAAAGAAACTTTATTAATCTAGCGTTAATAATCATACCGCGACACCATGCCAGAGATTGAAACTGTACAGCTAAAATTTAGACACTTCACCGCAGAGGATTTTGACGATTTATTTCGTCTTTACACTGATCCAGAAGTTATGAAGTATCTTTCGCCTAGAACCAAAGAACAAACTCAGGCAAGCTTATCTAAAGATATCCAACACTGGCAAGAACACAACTTCGGGATGTGGGCAGTAATCGATAAACAAAGCAGTAAAATAATTGGTCGTTGTGGATTGGGTTTTTTAGACAATACCTCTGAAGTTGAACTTGGTTATGTGTTCGATAAATCCTACTGGAATATGGGATTGGCAACAGAACCATCAAAAGCGACTTTGAAATATGGCTTTGAGGAAGTAAAGTTAGAGCGGATAGTAGCGATCGCTAAACCGGAAAATATCGCTTCTGTGTGCGTGATTGAGAAAGTCGGTATGAAGTACGAAAAAAATGCTCATCACTACGGCGTAGATGTAATATATTATGCTGTTTCTCGTGGGGAATGGCAATCAGATAAATTCAGTACTGAATGCTGAGTGATAAGAATTTGTGAATTTGATATGCTCCCGCTATACCATAGGACTTACGCAAGTGTCATATTTTTTTCGCAAAAATTGTCCCTAGTCACGCATTCACGCATTCCAAAAACCTTGACTTTTGACTGTTGACTGTTGACTCTTGACATGAAGATATGTGCCAGTTGCGTAAGTCCTGTACCAGTTGCGGTTAGCGGTGAGAGTTGTCATGCCCAAGTTATTGAAAATAATTTCCGGAAAGAACCTTATGTAAGCTGTGCAATAATTCCTTGACAGTGTAAGGCTTCGACAAAAATGTTTTGACATGAATGTTAGTCAATGCTGCCAACTTACTACTGGGGGTAAGTCCGCTGGTAGCAATAACTTTTACCTGTGGATTGATTTTTTGCAAGGTACGGATAGTAGTGAAACCATCCAGTACAGGTAGCATCATATCGATAAGTACTGCACTAATTTCGTTTTGATGTTCGACGTATAAAGCGATCGCCTCAATTCCATCACTTGCAATTAGAGTTTTGTAGTTGTGAATTGTCAACGAGGTTTTAATGGTGTCTTGAATAAACGTTTCGTCATCTACAACCAAAATCAATTCTCCACTTCCATTTAGAGGTGTCAAATCTTCTTCAGTTTGTATTTCCATTTCCTGCACTGCGGGTAAATACACCTGAAAGCGGGTGCCACTTCCCACCTGACTATATACATTCACAAAACCACCGTGGCTTTTGATAATGCCAATCGCTGTAGAAAGTCCCAACCCGGTGCCTTTGCCTAGTTCTTTTGTTGTGAAAAAAGGCTCAAAAATTCTATCTATTATTTCTTTAGGAATGCCAATTCCAGTATCCGTAACTGTAATCACAGTGTATGGTCCGCTTTTGGCTTCCAGATTCATCCGGCTATAATTTTCATCAATAAACAGATTTTCCGCAGAGATACTTAAAGTACCACCATCGGGCATAGCATCGCGGGCATTGACGCAAAGATTCATCAGCACTTGATGTAGTTGTGTACTATCTCCATAAACTGTCCACAGGTTTTGCGATACATCAATGGAGAGTTCCATAGATTTGGGAAACGTCTCTTTAATAATTTTGGCAACTTCTCGAATCAGATGCCTGGGTTGCAAAGTCATGCGCTTGCCTTCGACACCACGTGCAAACGACAGAACTTGTTTAACTAGATCGGCTCCGCGTTTGGCGCTATCTTCTAATATGGTCAGCAGGCGATCGTCTTCTTCGTAAACATTGGGAAATTTCAGTGGTAGCAGTTGAGCTACTGCCAAAATCGGTGTCAGGATATTGTTCAGATCGTGGGCAATACCGCTTGCCAGAGTGCCAATACTTTCCAAGCGTTGAGCGCGAAACAATTGCCCTTGCAGTTGTTTTTTTTCGGTAATATCTGTATCAACAGTAAGAATTGATTTGGGCTTTCCGGTTTCATCGCAAACCAGAGTCCAGCGACTTTCAACTAAAATTTCTTTGCCAGCTTTACTAACTTTAGATAGTTCACCCTGCCATTTACCTTGAGCGACAACTGTAAAAATAGCTGCTTCGATTTCCGGAGGACTTTCATTATATAAAAGTTCGGTGACAATCTTTCCCACAGCTTCTTCTGCCTGCCAGCCATAAAGATATTCTGCGCTTTTGTTCCAAAATAGAATACGGTTGTCTAAATCTCGAACAAAAATTGCGTCTGTTGTAATGTCAAGCAATGCCGCTTGTTCACGGATTGTCTCTTCGGCAACTTGGCGTTGGCGCAGTGCGGTTTGGCGTTCGCTAATATCAATACTGGCACCGGTGACTCCTATCACCTGTTGCGACTCATTCCGTAATGGCTCTATGGTTAAGTCGTAATATCGAGTTTCTTTTTCAGTTGTTGTAGATACTTCTTCTCTAGTTCCTATACCACTAGCGAGTACACGACGTTTAATCGCGGTTAAACGTTGGGCATCTTCTTCTAAAATAATATCCGAGTCTTGCTTGCCTAAAATATTTTCAACAGTCCATCCCATTGGGGGATTATAAACCCAGGTATAGCGTAAGTCCCTGTCCTGGTTGAAAACAAAGATAGGAGAGTTTTTTAAAGCAACCCGAAATCGTTCCTCACTCTGCCGCAGTGCTACCTCTGCTCGTTGACGCTCAATAGCATAGCGCATAGAACGTACTAGCAAGTCGCCACTCACCTGTCCTTTGACTAAATAATCCTGTGCTCCCTGTTGTACAGCTGTGGTTGCTAAGGTTTCATCATCTAAACCTGTTATCACGATAATCGGAATAGCGGGAACCTGACGATGAATTTTGACAAAGGTTTCTAGCCCTTGACTATCTGGCAAGGATAAGTCTAGCAAAATGACATCAAAGCTTTCTTTTTCTAGACAATTTAACGCTTCCTCAATGCACTCAACTGCTTTTAAGTTGATCTCACTAGAGGTGACATCTAATAAAAATTCCTGCAACAACAGGACATCACCAGGGTTGTCTTCAACCAACAGAACGAGAATAGGTTGATCTGCCATATTATTTACTCCGACGGCAGTTTGACGATGTTAAACCAAAAGTTTTCTATCGACTGTATAATTTTAACGAATTGATCGAAATCAACTGGTTTACTGATGTAACAGTTAGCACAAAGGTTATAAGCTTTCAGGATATCTTCTTCCGCTTGAGAGGTTGTCAAAACGACCACAGGAATTCGTTTGAGAGTTTCGTCAGCTTTAATTTCTGCAAGTACCTCCCGCCCATCTTTTTTAGGCAAGTTAAAATCCAGCAATATTATATCTGGATGTGGCATCGTAATATATCTTCCTACTTTCCGTAAAAATGCCATTGCCTCAACACCATCCTCGACCACATTTAAGTGAACAGAGATTTTGCTCTCTTCAAGAGCTATCTTGGTGAGTTCGGCATCCCCAGGATTGTCTTCTACTAGCAAAACCTCTATGGGCATAATCGTTGCTTTAATAATTACGATCGCTTGTCTGTGGTATCTGGAATTGTAAAGTAGAAAATTGAACCTTTGTTCAATTCTGACTCAATCCAGATACTTCCGCCGTGGCGTTCTATGATTTTCTTACAAATTGCTAGTCCAATACCTGTACCCTGATACTTACTTCTGCCGTGCAAGCGCTGAAATATTATAAAGATGCGCTCGCTATACTGCTTTTCAATGCCAATGCCATTATCGCGTACTGAAAACAGCCATTCGTTTTCTGATTTCCTTTCTACCCCAATATGAATTTGCAGCGGAATTTCCCTACGGAATTTGATCGCATTACTGATCAGGTTTTGAAATACCTGATTTAATTGGCTAGCATCAGCTTTTACTTCAGGTAAAGGATCATGAGTTATAATTGCGCCACTTTCCTCAATAGCAATTTTGAGATTAGCGATCGCCAGTTGTAAGATACTATTACAATCAACACTCACCAAGGCTTGTCCGCGAGTGTTGACACGCGAAAAGTTCAGCAGATCGTTAATTAGTGTCTGCATCCTTATTGCCCCATCTACAGCATAGTCGATAAACTGATCTGCTTTCGCATCAAGTGAGCCTTGATATCTTCGCTGTAGCAGTTGTAAATAACTCGTCACCATCCGCAACGGTTCTTGCAAATCATGAGAAGCGACGTAAGCAAACTGTTCCAGTTCGCTGTTAGAACGAGCCAATTCTTCGCGTTGACGGGTTTCTTGTTCCAACAACTGCGCTTGAGCCAAGGCAATACCAATTTGGTTTGCTAACTGTTGCAACAACTCGATTTCTGGATTACTCCATTGTCGTTCTGCGTCGCACTGATGGGCAATTAGCAACCCCCAAAGATTTTCTCTAAGTAGAATTGGCACTACAAGGTTTGCTTTTACGCCATATTTTAGGAGAAATTCTTTATGGCAAGGTTGGATGTTCGCTTTTGTAATATCGGCGATCGCACCCACTCTTCCCTGACGATACGCTTGTTGATATTTTTCTGGAAAGCAGGTATCGGAGGTGTTTTGCCCCAAAACCGGGGGATAATCAGGCTCTACTGCCTCTTGCACCACAGTTCCCGATCCATCAGTCCACAGACGATAGATAACAACGCGATTGGCGTTTAGTAGCTTTTGGACTTCAGTGACAGTAGTTTGGAGAATTTCCTCCAGTTGTAAAGATTGACGAATTTTCAGACTGATTTCGCCAAAAAGTTGCGATCGCTGATTTTGATGCTTTAATTTTTCTTCAGCTAACTTGCGATCGTTAATATCACTATGGGAACCGACCATTCGCACTACATCGCCTGTTTCATCCCAAAGTGCCTGACCTCGATCTAAAATCCATTTATAAGTGCTGTCTTTACACTGCATCCGATACTCGGCAATATAAAACGGGGTTCTCTGGGCAAAGTGCTTTTGAACAGCTTCAAGTACCCAACCCAAATCATCAGGATGAACTCGTTGTTTCCATTCATCTATATGGTTAGCAATTTCGTGTTCTTCATACCCCAACATTTCTCGCCAACGAGGTGAGAAGAATACTTCATTGGTTCTAAGGTCCCAGTCCCAAATGCCATCATTATTACCACGCAGCGCTAATTGCCAGCGCTGTTCACTTTCTTGCAGGGCAATTTCTGCTTGTTTTCGCTCATTAACGTCCTCAAAGTATACTGATAGACCTTCAGAGGCAGGATAAACATGGACTTCAAACCAGGTATCTAACGGTGGGTAAAAAACTTCAAAGGAGACACTCACCTGCTGGGCTACCGCATTGCGATATTCCTGCTCAAAGATGGAACCAACTGCTTCGGGAAACTCATCCCATATGCACTTACCAAGCAGTTCTGAGCGCTTTCTGCGTAAAAGCGGTTCTGCTTGTTGGTTCATGTAAATAAAACGCCACTCGTTATCTAGGGTATAAAAGCCATCAGTAATACTCTCTAGAATATTAATGCTTTGGTTACGAGCAGCTTCTGCCTCTGCCCGTGCTGCCTGCTCTTGCATCAAAAGTCTTTGACGTTCTTCTTCTGCTTGTTTGCGAGAGGTGATGTCAAGTGTGACACCAATCATCCGCGCCGGACTACCATCAGCTTCGTAGATCGTCTGACCTCGTGCTAATAGCCAGTGAACACTATTATCGAGCCAGATATTTCGATACTCTGCTTCATAATCTTTGTGTTGCTCCAAAGCTTGTTGTATCTGCTCTTGCCTGTAAGCGCGATCGTCAGGATGGATGCGTTCTTCCAAGGCACTGTAAGAAAGCTCAAATTCGGGTGGCAAACCAAAGTTTACTTTGCATTGATTAGATGCCGATAACTCGTTTGTTTGCAAATTTAGCTCCCAAGAACCGAGTTTAGCCGCTTGCAATGCGATTTTCAGCCGTTGTTCGCTCTCGCGCAAGGATGCTTCAGTTTGCTTGCGTTCAGTAATATCGCGTGTGACTGACAATAAAGCAATGATTTCCTCATTAGCATCGCGAAGGGGGGCAGCGTTAGTTTCTAACCAGCGACGGTTGCCCTTAAATCCAATAATTTCAAACTCTAAAATTTCTGTTTCACCTTGAAAAACCCTCTCGGTCAAATTTACAAAAGCTTGACGATGTTCAGCTGCGACTATCGGATAAATGCAGCGTCCCTGTACCTGATTGAGGGAATCAGCCTCTATCATCGCCAGTCCAGCCGGGTTCATGTCAAGCAATGTGCCATCCTTGGCAAGTAATTTTACGCACTCCGGTTCTGACTGAATAATTGTGCGGAGAAGATTTTCGCTGTGTGCCAGTTTTTGTTCAGTACGCTTGAGTTCTTGGGCAAAACGGCACACCTGAGTTAAATTACGCCTTAGCTCCAGTTGATCGATAACTTGGCGACTCAGTGCCTTAAGCGCTTCCACTTGTTTTTCGCTAAGTTCCCGTGGTTCGCGATCAATTACGCACAGGGTTCCGACCATATCTCCCCTAGGGGTAATCAGGGGAACACCTGCATAAAAGCGCACATTGGGATAGCCTGTCACTACCAAATTATTTGCAAACTGTTCATCAGCCAATGTATCCGGAATTAGCACTAGTTCACGTCGCTCTTGGCAAAGATAAGATAAGCCAACACTACGCGGCATTTCTCTACAATCCAAACCTAGTTTTGCCTTAAACCACTGACGATTTTCGTCGATGAAATTGACTAAAACTATGGGAGCATTACAAATAAAGGCAGCCAACTGTGCGATATTGTCGTAGGCTTCTTCTGGTTCAGTGTCAAGAATTTGATATTCCCGAAGACCTTCTAGCCTCGCCATTTCGTTGTTATCTAAAGCTTTCATTATTAATTTTTTTAGTAATAACTAAATAATCTTTTTTCTTTTTAGCTTTTTAGGGTATTACAAAAAGGCTGAAGTATGAAATGAATAAATCCGTATAACCAGCCTTTCAAAGATTTGTCATTGGTGCTTTATTTACACCGTGGCGTAGTAGCTTGTTTTTATTATTTTCAACAGACAGTTTTTTTCGCTCTTACCTTTGAGTTTGTTTTTCTACTACCCTATCACCCACACTAACGAAGATGCATGTTTGTCAAAAAACTACATCTATCTAAGAGAGGATAAAGGGTAGATGAAATAATATTTTAAACTGTTGTAGACATCTGCGAGTCTCCTGATGGCGATCGCTTCGCAGAACGCATATCCTCAACCAAGTTGTGCAAATTACCTGTGTTAAGGCGATAACTTAGCGGATGAGCAATTAATCGTGCTGTGCTTTCATACAATGTAGCAATTTCAATCAAACCATTTTCGCGCAATGTCCGTCCTGAAGAAACCAAATCAACGATCGCTTCTGACATTCCCGTAATTGGTCCCAATTCCACTGAACCATACAGCGGGACAATTTCAACAGGTAAGTCCAAACTGTGGAAATATTCACGAGCGCAATTCACATATTTTGATGCTACTCTACCATCAGCAGGTAATTCCAACGCCGAACGGTAAGGACTCGATGCTTTCACCGCCACAGACATGCGACAATAGCCAAACTCCAAATCTACCAAGTGAGCAACTTGCGGCTTTTTCTCTCGCAGTACGTCGTAACCTACAATACCCAGTTGCGCCTGACCATATTCTACATAAACAGGTACATCTTGCGCCCTTACCAGCAGAGCTTTTGCTTTACCCGTAGTGTCAGGAATCTGAAGTTGGCGAGTTCCTGAATCTAAAAAAGCACTAAAATCTAATCCGACAGATTGTAACAAATGGATGCTATTTTTGAGTAGTTCCCCTTTTGGCAAAGCAACAGTAAGCATTTTTTTTGGTATAAACATGCGATTCATCACTATTGAGAATATCTCTATTGCTTACCAAAAATTCGCCCTTAAGAGTATAAAAGCCACTTGGCTTAAAGATGCGTGGATGAAATACGCTTCGGGTGCGGTTTTAACTACGGTAATATAATCGTGATATTATATCTATCGAACCCGTAAGGGTAGATGCGCGGCTTCGGGTAAATTCGTTTGAATTTCTGTGAAGCAAGAATCCTCGTATTTTTCAATCGGGGAGTGTCGATAAAAGCATCATGAGAATTTTATTGGTTGATGATGAAGTTGAGCTAACTGATCCCTTAAGTCGCGTGTTAACTCGCGAGGGTTACAGTGTGGATGCGGTTTATGATGGGACAAATGGTAGCCAACTTGCCGAAGCTGGTAATTATGACTTACTAATTTTAGATTGGATGCTGCCGGGAAAAACCGGATTAGAAATTTGTCAAGAATTACGACGTAGTAGCAAAACTACACCCGTGCTCTTTCTTACGGCTAAAGATACTTTAGATGACAGAGTAGAAGGTTTAGATGCTGGTGCGGATGACTATTTGGTTAAACCGTTTGAATTGCGGGAATTACTAGCGCGAGTGCGTGCTTTGTTGCGTCGTTCTGGTGCGGAAGCGCAAACCACCACAGCCAAGCTGACTGTAGCTGATTTAGAACTCGATAGCGAAAACCAAGTAGCCTTTCGCCCAGGACGGATAATAGAACTATCTGAAAAAGAAAGTCAACTGTTGCAATATTTCATGGAAAATACTGGACAGTTGCTGACTCACGGGCAAATTATGCAGCATTTGTGGTCAGATGATGAACAACCAAGCAGCAATGTGATAGCAGCATTAATTCGCTTATTGCGTCGCAAGATTGAAGTACCTGGTGAAACGCAATTAATTCACACTGTTTACGGTAAAGGTTATCGCTTTGGAATTGGTAATGGTTAGTGGTTGGTTGATAGTGGAATAAGCGATCGCGCTCCCTTACTCTGAGAATAACAAAACAGGTTACAAAAAAAAGCGATCACCATGAACAACACCGCTTTAGATGTATTACAATAGTAGTATTATAAATACATCACAACAGAGAGGCAAAAAATGAATCACCTGGACTTCTAAAACCGGACTTGACGAACCCAGCCAATGGCATTCATGCTATAAATCTTATCGTTTACAAAATAGCTGAAGTTCTTCAAGCGTCCGGATATCCACAAGCAACTATTTGGCGTTCTTCTCCCATCACCACAGTCGCCAATAATTTCGACAAGCTTTATATACCTGCTGAAAGTTTGTCTCGTTCCCCAAAATACACGCGCTACCTCAGCGATGGTAGGCTGTTAAGAACTCACACCAGCGCAATAATGCCAGAGTTACTTCCCCATTTAAAAGGGGAGCAACTGATTATACACCCAGGTATTTGTTATCGCCGGGACGTGGTGGATAAGCGCCATGTGGGTGAACCGCATCAAATGGATGTGTGGTTAATCAACCCGTGTAACGTCTCTAAAGTTAAATTAATCGAAAGCATTCTTTATGCAGTTCTTCCGGGTGTAACTTACCGCTTAAATGAAACCGCGCACCCCTACACTCGCAACGGTGTAGAAATTGAGGTGTTAGTTAATGGTAACTGGCTAGAAGTCGGAGAATGTGGAGAAATTCACTCAGGTTTACTGCAACATGGTTACAGCGGTTTAGCATCAGGTTGGGGATTAGATCGTTTGGCGATGTTAATAAAAGGGATAGATGACATTCGCTTACTGCGAAGCACCCATCCCCAAATTGCTGACCAAATGACGAACCTGGAACCCTATTGTCTAGTGTCCAATCAACCCACTATCAACCGAGATATGTCAATTGTCACCGGGAGAGATACTGAATTAGAAGACATCTGCGAAAAAATAGTTGAGGTGTTGGGTAATGATGCTGAATTATTAGAGTCAGTGGAAATATTAAGCGAAACTCACTATCAACAACTTCCAGAAAAAGCGATTCTACGCTTGGGTATCCAACTCCATCAGAAGAATGTCCTGGTGCGGATGACTCTGCGAAGTTTGCATTCGTCAATTACTAATCAAAAAGCTAATATATTACGCGATTTGGTTTATCAGCGAATTCATCAGGGTGAATAAAAAAAGTGGGCAGTTCTCTCGTTCCCAGGTTCTACCTGGGAATGCCTACAAGGAGGCTCTGCCTCCGTGTATGCTAGTAGTCTGTCAAACTCATTTTGACGGTTAGAGAGACGCGATAAATCGCCGTCTCTACAGAAAATCTATCCGTCAATTAGTCCTTAACGCACTACTAGAGGCAGAACCTCTAAGAATCCGTTCCCTGGAACCTGGGAACGAGTGAAACTCCTAATTGTTAACTATCTCCACTCCTCGCATCGCCAAAAGCGCTGTCCCATAAGCAGCTTCGGTATTATCAGAACGCATTACCGGAACCTGTAAATACCGTTTCCTAATCGCTGTCCAAGTATCATTTGCAGAACCACCCCCCGCAGTATAAACACGGCTTAATTTATCTGCCCCAAGCTGCTGTAATAATTCATACCCCCGCGCCTCTATCCGTGCCATACTTTGCAACAAGCCGTGTAAAAATTCCACAGGATTATCTGGACGCGGTTCTAATCGCGGTTGTAAATTGGGGTCATTAATCGGAAAGCGATCGCCTGGTTTCAACAAGGGATAATAATCCAACTCGCTTGCTTCTTCTAAATCAATTTCACGACTGTATTTTTCTAACTCAGCATCCGTAAAAAATTGCCGCAACACCGCACCCCCAGTATTGGAAGCACCCCCAGTTAACCACAAATCGCCTAAACGATGGCTGTAAATCCCATACCTTGCATCCTCAACGCGAGTACGACTCAACAGCTTTAACACCAGTGTCGAACCCAAAGAAGTCACCGCTTCACCTGGTAATTTTGCACCACTGGCGATAAAAGCCGCAATACTATCTGTTGTACCAGCACACACTAAGCAATATGAAGGCAAGCCGAATTTAGCCGCAATTTCTGGAAGTAATTGAGCGATCGCACTTCCGGGAGTTACCACTTTAGGTAGATGAATTGGTATTTGCAGTTCTTCTAGCCATTCTGGGTATCGCAAATTTTCCACGTCATAACCCAACTTCAAAGCGTTGTGGTAATCGCTTACACCCAATTCCCCATGCAAGAGAAACGCCAGCCAATCTGCTTGATGCATAAAATATCTTGCTTCGGCGAAAGATGGTTGTAAGGACATCCACAAAAGCTTTACCAAACTAGAAGTAGCGCTTAATACGGTGTTATTTACGGGTGCGACGTTCCGCAAGCGTTCCAGCATGACTGCACCCCGCGCATCATTGTACAACAGCGGTGCGTCTACGGGCTTTCCAGCGGCATCGCACAGCAAGACAGTGGAAGAAGTTCCATTGATAGCGATCGCCTTGATTTTGAGGCGCAATTCGCCTGGGATTTGTTCTAACAAGGTAAACAAAGCCGTTTGCCAGCAAGTAGCCTTACCTTGATTTGACATTTCCCAAGGATACCGCACCTCTGTTTGCATATTTCCTTCACGGTCAATCACCACACCCCTTGCACCAGAAGTCCCAAAATCTATACCCAGATAAAACATAGATTAATAATTTTTTCTAAAAAAGCTTGACAAATAACCAATCCCTAATAAATCATGCCCAATGACTACTTTTTGTAACAAGTTATTCCCCAATCTTGGCAAAACAGGGAAAAGTAGTAAACGAACCGATCAAAATTTATTGAGATTTGGAGGATTCGATCTTATGCATATATCAGATACTCAAGTCTACATAGCTCTTGTTGTAGCGCTGATTCCAGGAATTCTGGCTTGGCGTTTATCAACAGAACTTTACAAATCCTAAGCTGCCTGATATTGGGACTGTAAATTAGGGATTAGGAAAAAATACCATAGATTTTTAATCACTAATCCCCGATTGCCAGTCCTCCCATCTGCCATAGCAGGCAAAGTATCAAATAGCTGATAATCCTGGCAGTACGAAACCAGTTTCCATCTTGCGGCTTGATACCGTGGATTGTTGGCAACTGAGTGCTTACGTCTGCCAGGTTTCTTTTTTAACAATTAGCACACGTGTAGCAATCTCGGAAAAATGAAGTAATATGACAGCTAAATCAAACCGTAATTAATCTTCGTCAGATTTATACGGTTAGTTTTTCCGTTAGTCGAGGTTATTTTTAATACTATGAATGCATTTGAACCCTCCAGACCCCCGCTAGAACCTATACAAAAACGTCGGGTTGCTCCAAGACCACGACGACATCTAAGACAACGCTCTTATCAGGTGATGGCACTGGAAACGACGGTGAAGATAGGGGTTAATGTTGTCATTTCAGTCACCGCAGTATCTGCCTTGGTACAACTTTTGCCTTATCACTGGTTACAGCAAGACAAATTAAGAGAAATCGGCACGGAAGTCAAGTTGATGGAAGCACGAGTCAACACTTTAAACAGACAATTTAGTCGTAACTTCGATCCGCGCGAAAGTAAAAGTATTATGCAACAACAATCTTATCGATTTGACCCCACCCAACGTCAGGTCGTGATTATGAATAAAGATGGCTCAGAAGTTGAACAACCATCTGCTCGCTAATCACAAACAGCTAATAGTTAATAGCTGTTGGTTTTAAAACTATATAGTTATCATTTATTAGCTGTTAGGTAAATATTTTTGCTTTTTTATAATTAAAAATTATTATTACCTGGATCACATCAAGCTATTTTTTCTTCCTCAACAGAACACAGCTTAAGTATAAAAAGCGATAAAAGCGAAAAATAATAGATACGCTCTATTCCGCAATGCCTAGCATAAAGCGATCGCTATTGCCATAAGCATTACATATTCACATCATTTTACAATCGCTTGTTGCATTTGGCATTTTTCATATAGAATGATAACCGTTATCATATATTAGAGGCGATCGCTTTTGCAAGAAGCGATTGATGAAAAGACTTATTTTTCGGAATTTAAGTAAAAAATCAAGGATAAATATGACTAACATAGCAATTAAAACCGAGATTGATAGTGAAGTACTCGACATTCCTAAGCGAGGGATGCCAGTCACAATTATTACAGGATTTCTAGGTAGTGGTAAAACCACACTGCTTAACCAAATTCTCAAAAATAAGCATGATTTAAAAGTTGCTGTTCTTGTTAACGAATTTGGCGACATTAATATAGACAGTCAGTTGCTCGTATCGATGGATGAAGATATGGTAGAACTGAGCAATGGCTGTATTTGTTGCACAATTAATGATGGCTTAGTTGATGCTGTTTATCGAGTTTTAGAACGAGAAGATAGCATCGATTATTTAGTAATTGAAACTACTGGTATTGCCGATCCACTGCCGATTATCCTCACCTTTCTCGGTACAGAACTTCGGGATTTAACTAAACTAGATTCTATTATAACTGTGGTAGATTCCGAGGTGTTTACTCCTGAACATTACGAAAGTGATGCAGCCTTAAAACAAATAACTTATGCAGATGTGATTCTGCTGAATAAAACAGACCTTGCTACTAAAGAAAAGTTGGTGGAATTAGAAGCTTATATTCAGGATGTGAAAGGGAAAGCGAGAATCCTACATACTAGATACGGTGAAGTAGCGTTACCTTTAATTTTAGATGTCGATTTAACGCCAATAGATCAGTATACTTCTGAAGTTGAAGAAGATGCTCACGAGCATCATCATCATGACCATGAGCATCATCACCATCATCATGAGCATCACTCCAATCATTTAGAAAATGATGGATTTGTATCTGTATCTTTTGAAAGCGATCGCGCTTTTGATATCTATAAATTTAAAACATTTCTTACCGAACATTTGCCACAAAATGTCTTTCGCGCAAAAGGTCTACTTTGGTTCAGCGACAGCAACTTAAGACATATTTTTCAACTTAGTGGACTGCGTTATGAATTAGATGCAGATGAATGGAAAACTCAGCCGAAAAATCAATTGGTTTTGATTGGTAAACATCTGGATGATAGCAAAATTCACTCTTTACTAAACGAATGTTTAGTATAACCTTGTAATGATTATCATTATCTTAGAATGGAAAGTACTCCGCCATCCTTACCCAATAAAATTGACTTAGCAATTATCGGTGCTGGTCCTCATGCATTAACATTAGTAACTCACTTGCTGCAAAAGCGGCAAAGTATGCATGATAAGTTTCTCGTGTTTGACCCTAGTGGTAAATGGATGAGTCATTGGCAACATCAATTTGCGGCTTTGGAAATTCCTCATTTGCGTTCTCCCGCTGTTCATCATCCCGACCCCAATCATTTCGGCTTGCGTAAATTTGCTGAGAATCGCTCAACTGAATTACACGTACCTTACGATTTACCGGGAACTCAGCTATTTGCAGATTTTTGTCAGGATGTAATTCAGCGCTTTTCATTACAACAGCAAGTAATTCCCGGTTTGGTAACTCGCATTGAACCTTTATCTCACCTAATTCGTCCTCGCTTGCGTCTATGGTTGCAAGATGGACAATCAATTATTGCACGGCGGGTGGTACTGGCAACGGGTAGCGCTAAACTCCAAATACCCGATTGGGTAAACCAGATTGAGTCAGCGTATCCTAAAGATAGACTTTGCCACTCAAAAACCGTAGATTTACGTAGTTTAAATATAACGGGTGAAAAAGTATTAATTGTGGGTGGTGGGTTAACAAGTGGACACTTGGCTGTAGGTGCTATTTCTCGTGGTGCAAAAGTTCACTTGATGATGCGCCGACAAATGCAAGAAAAATTATTCGATGCCGAACCAGGTTGGTTGGGACCGAAGTATCTCAAGGGATTTTTTGCCGAACAAGATTATCAAAAGCGTTTTGCCATGATTGTGCAAGCGCGTAACGGCGGTTCCATGACACCCAAATTGGGAATGCAGTTGCGCCGACAAGCGCATAGTGGTAATCTAATAATTGGCGAAAAGTGTCAAATAGTCAAAGCTTCCTTCGTTGGTGAAAATTGGCGAGTCGAATGCAGTGATGGTAGTCAACATAAATGCAGTAGAATTTGGCTTTCCACCGGCACTAAATTTGATGCCACATGCGAACCTTTATTAAAAGAAGTTTTCGCAGCTTATCCAATCAAGATAGTTAATAATTTACCAGTTCTGGATGAACATTTGCGCGTTCCTGGTTGTGAATTATTTCTGATGGGTGGGTTAGCAGCTTTACAAGTCGGACCAACAGCGCGGAATTTATCTGGCGCAAGAATGGCAAGTGAAAAGATTGTGCCTGCAATTGTTAAATCAAGTCTGGCACTTTCACACCCTATAAGTGCTTGATTTTATCCCCTTAAAATGATTATCATTATTAAATGCTGCCAATAATCACCGTCGTCGCTGGTCCAGTAGGCTGTGGCAAAACGACTTGGATTTCCCAACAGCTGGCTTTAAGAGAGAAGATTCGCGTTAAGGATGAAAATGTATTATATTTTAGCCCTGGTACTGGCACTGTTCCGATTGACCAGACGCGCATCGCTGCTCAATTTCCTACGGTTAAAGTCTTCAGTGACGCTCAAGAAACTGAGTTTGTCAACCAACTCGCTTCTTCGGATGCTGTTTACATAGAATTGGGATTTTACTTGGAATTAAGCACAGTAGCCCAAGTATTAAATAATTTACCGTATCGAGCGATCGCTATCCTACCACCACACCTCAAAGATTCTGAATGGCACTCCTGGACAAACGAAATTATACAAGGAGCAGATGCTCAAACTAGTTTTGCACAAGCCCAATTTTGGCGAGCATCCAGCACTGGTGAAGTCATTGAGGAAAACAGCCTGGAAGAGTTTTGGTATGAAATCGCACACAATGCTTATGGCACAGTCACCCGCGCTAAAGGAATTTTTAATGTTGATGATGGACGATATTTGTACGCTGATTTTACTGCTGGTATTACCAAAAGCGAATTTATCGAGTTAAATTTACCTCGTCATCTAGAAGGTAGACCACAACGTTTTAGTGGTTTAGAAATTTTTATAGAAGGCTTAGATGAAGTCAACTTGAGGCAAACATTACAAGATTGCTGTTTGTCTGAATCCGCTATTTTATATTACCAAGAACAGGCAAAACAATTAGTAACAGAGGAGATTCAAGCGTGAAAATAGCGGTAATATCATGCATTCATGGCAACTATGAAGCCTTTGATGCTGTTTTGTTAGATATCGACAAAAATTCGTGCGAAAAAATCTATTGTCTCGGTGATTTGGTAGGATATGGTCCTCATCCAAATGCAGTTATTGCCCAAATTCGCTCTTTAGATATTCCCACTTGCGTTGGTTGTTGGGATGAAGATATTGTTGAGGGATTGAATGCTTGCGAATGCAGTTATCCTTCATTGTTAGCAGAGAAACGCGGACATTTAGCTCACGAGTGGACAAATAAAGAAATTCATCCAGAGAACCGCACCTTCTTAGCACAACTACCTTACAGTTTTCGTGAGGAAAATTTAGCTTTTGTTCATGGTAGTCCTCATAGCAATCACGAGTATTTGTTACCCGAACTCGATTCTTTTGTAGCCTTAGAACGAGTACTTTCTATAGGAGCAGATGTACTATTTTGCGGTCATACTCATGTACCTTATGTGCGTACTTTAGATGCCGGAAACTTACAAGTTCGTGTTAAAAGTGAGGGCAAAGAACAGGAAATAAGTTTTAATGCATCTTTAAAGCGAATTGTCAACGTTGGTTCGGTGGGAGAACCGAGACATGGGCGATGTCTGGCAACTTATGTTATTTATGACACTGAGTCTCAACAAGTTACGCTGCGAGAAGTTGCTTACGACTACCAAAAAACTTGTGCAGCGATTATCGAAAAAGGCTTACCAGCAATTTTTGCTTGGCGTTTAGCCCAAGGATTGGAATATGCAGAAAAAGCTGATGATCCGACTCATGTTTGTAATAGGTAATGGGTTTTTGAAGAGGAGAAAAGGGTAAAGGGAAAACGGGAAATGCCCAATTACCAATTAGCAATTAGCAACTATCAAATAACAACTAACCAAATCATATGAAATGGGCAATTTTAAGTGGAATTGAAGGTAATTTAGCGGCTTATGAAGCTGTGCTGGCAGATATTAAACGTCAAAGCCGCTCTTATGAAGCATTGTATATTCTTGGTGATTTAGTCGGACCAACACAACAATCTGAAGAGTTGGTGGAACGTGTGCGTAAACCTTTCAGGGGAGAGTTAGAACCTCTCGTTTGTAAGGGATGGTGGGAGGAACAATGCTTAATTTTACACGGTCTTGGGGCTGACGGTGAACCAACTGAGTTGATAGAGAAATATGGGGGAGAAACGGTCAAGTTGTTGTGGGAATCTGTTTCTCGTCAGACAGTGCAATGGATTAGAAACTTGGATTTTGGCTTCTTTGAACTGGATTGTTTATTAATTCACGGAACAACCGTATCTGTGAGCGAGGAATTAACACCTGAAACTTTGCCAATTATTATGTGCGATCGCCTGTCGCGGATGCAAGCAAATAATTTATTCTGTGGTCGTTCTGGTTTATCTTTTCAGTACCAACTACAAGCAGGTTCCATCATTACAGCAGTCACCACCCTCGATAGTCAGGCTTATAGTAACACTATTAAAATAACCCCAAGTCAAGTTATTGGCGTAGGTAATGTAGGACGCACTCCTGGACAAGCAACCTACACCCTTTACAACCCAAGCGCAAATCAAGTGGAATTTAAAACTGTGCGCTACGGGGAAAGCAAGGGTTTTGCAGTCAACAAAATTAAAGCTGTTTCAAATTAAATAAATAGGTAGCTGAAACCAAAAAATATTATACGCAAACGATTATCATTATCAAATAATCACGCATCCAATCCCATGTCATCAGAAAATCAAAACAAAACGACACCAATTCATCGTCCTCGTCGTCTCCGTCGCACCGCTACTCTACGTCGGATGGTGCAAGAAACCACGCTAACAGTCGATGACCTCATCTATCCGATGTTTGTCATGGAAGGAGAGGAACAGAAAGTTGAAATCGCTTCTATGCCTGGGTGTTACCGATATACTTTAGATTTGTTGCTTAAAGAAATAGCAGAAGTGTATGATTTGGGAGTTGGTGCGATCGCTTTATTTCCCGTCATTCCCGAAGCAAACAAAGACGACACTGGCACCCAAAGCTACAACCCAGAAGGCTTAGTACAGCGGACAGTCAAGGCAATCAAGCAAGCTGTGCCAGAGATACTAGTAATTACCGATATAGCCCTTGACCCTTTTACTACCCACGGTCACGACGGCATCGTTGATGAAAACGGCGTGATTCTCAACGATCCCACAGTAGAAGTTCTGGTGAAAATGGCAATTTCTCAAGCCGCTGCCGGGTCAGATATGGTCGCACCTTCTGATATGATGGATGGTAGAATCGGGGCAATTCGCAAAGCACTACATGCAGAAGGATACATCGACGTGCGAATTCTGGCGTACTCTGCAAAATACGCTTCCGCATATTATGGACCATTTCGGGATGCATTAGATTCTGCACCGAAGTTTGGCGATAAAAAGACTTACCAAATGGATGCGGCAAATGCTAGAGAAGCGATCAAAGAAGTTGCTTTAGATATAGCCGAAGGTGCAGATATTGTCATGGTAAAACCTGCGCTAGCATATTTGGATATTATTCGCCAAGTTAAAGATTACACGAATTTACCTGTAGCTGTCTACAACGTCAGCGGTGAGTACGCAATGATTAAAGCTGCGGCTCAAAATGGCTGGATTGATGAGAAAAAGGTGATTTTAGAGACTTTAACGAGTATGAAAAGAGCAGGTGCAGATTTGATTTTGACTTACTTTGCCAAGGAAGTAGCGTTAATGCTCAAATAATATCCTGACTTTTAGTAAGAATTTTTCTTATTAAGTGAGGGTGAAAAATAAAGAGCGATCGCCAAATCTTAAAAAATGTAGTCTAAATGTGAATTAAAGTGGTAAGCTATTTCATGCGATCGGTTTTGATGGAGAACATCCATCAGACGCAAGGGGGAAAGTTCGGTGTAAATCCGGCACTGTCCCGCAACTGTGATGAGACGCGGAATCTAGTCTCAGAGTCAGAATGCCCGCCGATAGTAACATTAAACACACATCTGCGAGGTACGGATGATACGTCAGAATTTTAGATTTGCAAGCTACAGATATAAGTTGCAATTCATGCATTACTTCTAATTAAATACTGTTCTTATTTCTTAAGAATATTATCATTAGTTATTTAGTGTCTTGGTAGTTTTGCTTTGAAAGCATTAAGACATTAACAATCTTCATCGTCATAAGTCTGCTTTATCGAAAGCAGATTTAAATTTGGTTTGCGGAATAAACGAATTAATTCACAGCGAGGAGTCTTATGTATACTTTTGGTGCAAGTATTTATTAGTAATTTTTCTTAACTATCAACTTGATAGCCATATCTACAATATTTAATGCGGGGAATATTTCTGCACAGAATACCCCATCAAATCAAATACCGATATGTATTGAAGAAAATTTAGGTGGTCCTAATTCGGAAACACTTATTGAACTACGACAACAAGGATTAATTAAGAAAGGTGCATTTATATCGTCGTCTTAACCCTGAAGGAACACCAAAAACATGGGGGATTCAACTTTGGAATGTATCTCACGCTAAGTTTCCTCAAATTTTAGTGTTTAAAGCGGGAGATTTTTTTACTTAGGACATTTTTTCATATAATGACTTTAAAAATTCGGCTAGCTCAATGGAGCATCTTTTTTTCTTTAATTTTCTGTGTAGCTACTTTCATCGTCTCCTGTAACAATCTAATCACTCCTCGTGAGAAAATAGCAGATACAAAAGCTTGCCTGCAAAACTATAATCCAAATACTGATTACTTTCCAAAAAAGTTGACAGTGAATTACGCCACTGGTTTTACTGTAGAATATCAGAAAAACTATAAACTTATCACCGTAAAAAATCCTTGGCGTGATGCTAAAGCTAGTTTTCAATATGTTTTAGTACAATGTGGCACACCTGTACCAGCAGGGTTTGATAAAAGTCAAATAATTACTATCCCAGTAAATTCTGCTATCTCGCTTTCCACGACTCATTTACCTCACTTTGCTAAATTAGGAATAGCCGATAAACTACTTGCTGTCAGCGATAGTAAAAAAGTGAATACACAAGCAGTAGTTGAAAATATCAAAGCAGGAAAAATCGCTGAAGTCGGAAGTGATGGTAATTTGAATATTGAGCGAGTTTTACAACTTAACCCTGATGTAGTGATAACATATGGTACAGGGAACCCTCAAACAGATAGTCATCCCAAATTGTTAGAAGCAGGTTTAAAAGTAGCGATAAATGCCGAATATATGGAAACTTCTGCGTTGGGACATGCGGAATGGTTAAAATTTACAGCTTTATTCTTTAATAAAGATGAGATTGCAGAGAAAGTTTTTCAGGAGACATCGCAAAAATACAACGCTATAACTGCAAAAGTAAAATCTATCAAAAAACGTCCCACCGTCTTTACTGGATTTAACTTTAAAGGGACTTGGTATGCACCAGGATGTAAAAGTTATGCTGCCAAATATTTAACTGATGCAGGTGCAGATTATCTTTGTGTAAATAATTCTTCTGGTAGTATACCTTTATCATTTGAAGATGTATTTGCACGCGCTATCAAAGCAGATTATTGGTTAAATCTTAGTCAGTCATGGCAACGTTTAAAAGATGTAATCAGCGAAGACAATCGCTATGGAGAATTTGACGCATTTCAGAAGGGTAATGTTTATAATAATAACCTTCGCATGAATTATAATGGGGGTAATGATTATTGGGAAGGTGGAACTAGTAACCCCGATGTAGTTTTATCCGATTTAGTCAAAATTATGCATCCAGAACTATTACCAAATCATCAACTAATTTATTACAAGAAGCTAAATTAGCTATCTTTTTTATCTTCTCTATATCCTTAATAATTCGTTTATTTTATCTTTCCCAAGCTAGCTAATGCTCAAAATAAATCACAAAATTAACAATAAGTTTGAAAGCCATATTCCTTTAATATTCCTCACTTTAACTGGCATATTACTCATTGCTTTTCTACTCGATATTGCCTTTGGTTCCGTCCAAATTCCGATCAAAGAAGTCATCACCATCTTACTTGGTGGAGAATCTTCCCAACCCACTTGGACAAATATTATTCTCAAATTTCGTTTACCTAAAGCCTTAACTGCAACCTTTTCTGGTGCTGCTTTAGGTGTCAGCGGTTTACAAATGCAAACATTATTTAGAAATCCATTAGCAGGACCATTCATATTAGGAATTAGTTCTGGTGCTTCCTTGGGAGTCGCTTTAGTTCTCCTCACTGTGAGCGCGACTGGTGGAGGTTTATTATTTAAAAATTCCGGATTATTAGGCGATTTAAGTTTAGTAATAGCTGCTTCTTTTGGTGCTGCTGTCGTGTTGGGAATGGTGTTAATTATCTCACAGCGTGTATCAGATACAATGACGTTATTAATTTTAGGATTATTATTTGGTTACGCAACTTCTGCAATTGTGAACATCTTACTAAATTTTAGCGATCGCACTCAAATTCAAAGCTACTTAATCTGGACTTTTGGTAGTTTTTCCGGTGTTACTTGGAGGCAACTAACAATCCTTATACCCATAATCATTTTCGGTTTATTAGTAGCATTATTGTTGTCTAAACCATTGAATGTTCTAATTTTAGGCGATACCCACGCTCTCACACTCGGTTTAACTCTACAACAAGCACGATTCTGGATTATTACCAGTGCCTCTATCTTAGCAGGAGCGATTACTGCCTTTTGTGGTCCTGTGGCATTTTTAGGTGTAGCGGTTCCTCACCTGTGCCGCAGTCTATTAAATACTTTAGACCATCGGGTGTTGGTTCCAGCAGTCACAATTATGGGTGCAATTTTAGCATTAATTGCAGATTTACTGACGCAATTTACCGGAAGTCAAACAGTTTTACCTTTGAATTCGGTTACTGCTTTAATCGGTACACCAGTAGTAACGTGGGTGATTTTGCATCGTAATTCGCGAGCATACTTGTGATTTATATAAGTTTTAAGAAAGCAAATTATAAATTATATCGTGGTTTAATTACGCTTATTGTACTAATATTGAAGATTATCTCATGATTGCATCATATTGTTAACTGAAAATATCTATTTTCCTCGTCTTAATGATCGAAAAATTCTTGCCGAATTTCTCACAGCATCTGGACGAGTTAAAATTCCTTGAGAAGGACTTAATAGTAACGCTATAACAAAGAAAGTAGAAACAACTAATACAATCGCTGCCCCTGATGGCACATTTAAATAGTAGCTGATATACATCCCCGCTATACTGCTAATTATACCAATAATTGCCCCTAACATCATCATTTGGTGTAATTCTTTAACTAATAAATAAGCTGTGATAGCTGGACCAATTAATAAGGAAACTACCAACACCACACCCACAGCTTGCATACTAGCAATGATAGTAAGGGTAATGGCACAAATTAAGCCGATGTGAATTAAATTTACAGGTAATCCGATAGCTTGAGCCGCTAAACAGTCGAAAGTGTAAAATAGTAACTCTTTATAAAATAGCTTAACACCTAGCAAAACAATAACAGTAATAATTAAACTACGCCAAATATCAGATTCGGTAACTCCTAAAATATCGCCAAAAAGAAACTGATGTAAATCAAGTTTGCTTTTTAATAGAGTAATTAGCATAATTCCCAACGCCAAAAACCCAGAGAAAACCATTGCCATCGCTACATCTACCTTGACCCGCGATTGAGATTGAATCCAAGCAATAATTAAGGTACTAAGTATACCGGAAATGAAAGCACCTAGGAAAATATCGACACCGAAAAAAAAGGCGATCGCTAATCCCGGCAAAACTGCATGAGCAATTACATCTCCCAGCAAACCCATACGTTGCACAATCAAATAACTACCCACAACTGAACACAAAACCCCTAACATAATAGCTGTCAATAAAGCATTCCGCATAAACTCAAAACAAAGCGGTTCCAACAGCAAATTAAACATCAAATTATTTCCCTTTGCAACAAAAATACTCCATCTCCATAAGCTTCTTGAATATTCTTAGCAGTAATTACCTCTGCGCGAGAACCATCAGCAATAATTGTTTTATTTAATAATAGAAATCTGTCATATCTTCGAGAAGTTTCACCTAAATCATGACCGATAACCAGCAAAGTTTTACCTTCGGATTTGAGTTCCTTAAAGACTTCAAAAATTATCGCTTCAGTTTTTTTGTCAACTCCGACAAATGGCTCATCAAAAAAGAGTAACTCAGCTTGTTGAGCAAGCGATCGCCCTAAAAATACTCGTTGCTGCTGTCCCCCCGACAACTCCCCAATTTGGCGCTTTCTTAACTCCCACATCCCAACTCGCTCTAACGCTGCTCTCAGTATTTCTTCAGATTGACGAGAGTGCGAGCGAAACCAACCTGTATGACGAGTCCGAGACATCATCACCACATTTTGCACTGTTATCGGATAATCCCAATCAGTTTGGCTTCTTTGAGGTACATAAGCAACTCGTGCCAGATGTTGTTTCAAAGAATCGTTACGAAACTTAACCACCCCACTTTCACAGGGAATCAAGCCCAGAATTGCCTTTAACATCGTGCTTTTACCCGCACCATTTGGACCTATCACACCAACGATTTGCCCAGGTTCTAAGCGAAAACTGACATCACAAACCGCAGAAACGCCTCTGTAGTTGACAGCTAGATGACGCACTTCTAACATGATTCTTTATTTGTATGATAATCATTATCATAAGTTAAAAAATCATCTACTGGCATCAAAAATGTTAAAAAATCTACACATGAAAAGCATTACTGTGTTGGCACTTACCCTCGGCTTACTTGGATGTGAAGCTACACCACCAACAAGTCAACAAAATACCACATCTGGTGATAACGCCTCTAGTCTTCCAACATCTACCCCAGCAGCGGCTAAAAGCGAACTTCCGTTAGTTGTCGCAACTAACACTATAGTGTGTGACTTAACCAAACAAATTGCTGCCAGTACTGTTAATCTTAAATGCTTGATTGACCCTGGTTCTGACCCTCATGTGTACCAGCCTAAGCCAGACGATCGCAAGGCAATTGAACAAGCTAAGTTGATTGTATACGGCGGCTATGACTTTGAACCTGAGTTAATTAAGTTAATTGAAGCAACTTCCAACCCAGCTACCAAAGTCGCAGTCGATGAACTTGCGGTTCCCAACCCGCTTTCATTCGAGGAAGACGGCAAAACTGTCATAGATCCGCACGTTTGGCACAATGCTCAAAATGGTGCAGCGATGGCAAAAGTGATTGGCGACAGCTTGAGTATATTAAAACCCGAAGATGCGAATACTTATAGTGATAATACGCAAAACATTATCGGGGAAATTAACCAGATAGACACTTGGATTAAATCGCAAGTTGCCACAATTCCCCAGAAATCACGCAAACTGGTGACTACTCACGATGCTTTAGGTTATTACGCTTCATCTTACGGAATTCCTGTAGAACAAGCCCTAGGAGGCATTAGTACCGAAGAAGCACCGACAGCAGCACGAGTAAGTGCATTAGTAAAAGATATTAAAAAAGTTGGTGTACCAACGATTTTTGCCGAAACAACAATTAATCCTAAGCTAATTACAGCGGTTGCCAAAAACGCAAATGTTAACGTTTCACCACGAGAACTGTACGCCGATGGTTTGGGTGAAAAGGGCAGTAAAGGCGAGACTTACCAAAAAATGTTAATTGCCAATACACAATCGATTGTTGAGGGGTTGGGAGGCAAATACACCCCGTTTCCGGCAAAGTGATTTAACTCCTTTTTGGGGAGTCAGGAGCCAGGAGTCAGGAGTGGAGAGTTAGGAGTCAGGAGTCAGGAGCCAGGAGTCAGAATGTATCAATCTCCTGTCTTCTGTCTCCTGAATTCTGTCTCCTGAATTCTGTCTTCTGTCTCCTGAATTCTGACTACTAAGAACACAGCAACTCGCCCAACCAATTTTCAACTTGTAAACGCAAGCGCCAGCTAGGTTCGTCTTTACGAGTGCTTTTTGGTGGTAGTTGATTCAAAGCGCGGCGATAATCGGCGATCGCACAATTCCAATCGCCCCAGAGATGATAAGTTCTGCCGCGTTCAGCTAAAATGTGGTCTTCAAGTTGACCGAAAAGCAATGCTATCTCAAAAGCGTCAATTGCTTCTTCGTATTGTCCCAAGTCACGTAAGGTAATGCCTCGGTTAATTTGTGCCCGAACATGGCTGGGGTGCAAATCAATCGCCCGATCGTAGTCGGCGATCGCCGATATTAATTCTCCACAAGCAGCGTAGTAATTTGCGCGATTGTTATAAGCGCTAGCTAACTTGGGGTTAAGTTGTAGTGCTTTGTTGTAATCCCAGAAGGCTTTTTGTCTTTCACCACTTTGAAAATAAATCAGCCCCCGGTTGTTGTAGTCAACGGCATTATGGGGATGACGCTTGATTAGTTGACTTAACAGGGCGATCGCTTCAGTGTAATCTCCCTGTTGGGCTAATCTCAAAGCACAAGAGCGTAAGTAACTGTCTTCTAAAGCAGATTCCCCGCTACTGTTAGCCTGATGCTGTTGAGCATTGACTGTCTTTTTTAAAACAGCTTTTTTTAAGTAAGTTTGCTCACTCTCAGATGCTAAAAATGGGTTTGTATTCATATTTTCCTGCCTGAGCCTCTTGCTCTGTATGATCAACTTATAATTTTCTTGTTAAGAGTGGTTTCGTCCCTGTGTCACTTGTTAAGGTGTCTATGAGTACTTGGGTACAAGTATCAATAACAAGTAGGAGTGTTCGCCCTATACCAATAATTGATGCTTTAGCCTGATAATAGATACCTCATCCCTTAGTCCAATTCCAGAAATAGCTTTTTCTCAATCCAATAGACTAGTCAAAAAGTAAGAGCGACAACTTGGTAGAATGCCAACAAGCCATTCCGGTAGGACTGACGGGTACTGGATAATGTGAAAACTCCGAGTCGAAGTTAAGAACCCTTCTTTTTCAACGGCTTTAGGTTCACCTAAAAACCTGAACGATTTATTATTCCCAGAAAATTTGCGATCATTTACATCAATGAATAAATTTCTGCCAGAAAATTAGAATTTTCTTTCCAGTACCCAATTTCTGAATCTGACTTTTAAGTTTTGAGAAGATTTTCTTATGACAACTGCAATTTCCTACGCCAACGCTCCCGATTTAGCAGCTGATGATTACATCGTTATCGGCTTGGCTACGTGCTTCATCAAAGAAGATGGAGAAGTTCATGAAGTCGAAGTTATAGAACCTATTCCCTCTGCCGCTTTAGAAGCGATTTTTAAAGGTATTCCCACCTCCTATAAGTTGGCTTGTGGCACAACTTTGGGATCTGTGTTGGACGGAGATACGCTTTATTTACCAGATGGCTTTCCTGATTCGGCTCAATTTGGAGAGGAATTTGTGCCCAGAGCGTTTGCAGCCGCTCGCACTTACAAGCGGCGTGAAGTCGCAAAATCCCTGATTCCTCTGGGTGAAACTTATACGGAGTTTAAGTATTCGACTGAGCGCAAGCGGGTACTAAATGCCAAACGAGTTGTGAACAAGGAAGATAACGTTAAACAACATTCGCACACACACAAAGTTCTTTAATTTGTTTTAATTATGTTGAAGCTTTACGGTGGCGATCGCAGTCGGGCATCAATTGTCCGTTGGTATTTAGAAGAACTAAATGTTCCCTACGAATTTGTCAAGCTTGATATGCAAGCCGGGGAACATTGCCAATCGGAATTTCTGGCAATTAATCCGATGGGGAAAGTCCCCGCAATTGTAGACGGAGATTTTCAGCTTTGGGAATCAGGGGCAATTTTGTTGTATCTTGCCGAAAAACATGACAAAATGCCACCTACCTTAGAAGGACGCGCAAAAATTGCTCAGTGGGTGTTATTTGCTAATTCCAGCTTGTCTATAGGAGTTTTTGTCGAAGCTAATCGAGAGCGAGAACTACCGCGCTTGATGACTCCCCTAAATGAAATTCTGGAGCAGCAACCTTTCATATTGGGCAATGAATTTACCGTTGCTGATGTAGCAGTGGGATCTGTTGTGGGTTACAAGTATTGAAGCAGAAAGCCCACCAGTAACAGCCTGAAAATCCAAAAAATTTTCAGGCTGTTACGTCCTTCAGGGGTGGGATGAATGCGAAGCACCTTTAGGTGCAGTCCCTTCGTTAGCGA